>JBIKWM010000023.1:0-52848 GCA_044356305.1 Flavobacteriales bacterium | reverse complement strand
CCGGGGTTGCTGGCCGGGGTCACCACCGTGGTGGTGATGTTGGCCGGGTTCACGGCCGCTCCGTTCAACAGGTCGTTGGTGTGGACGCTCGCGATCGGGGTGCCGCCTGTAAAGCCACTCGAGGTGCCGCTGTCATTCACAGCGTCAATGGGAGGAGCTACGACAGTTACGGTTACAATGGCATCATCACAGTTCGTTGGAAACCCGATCTCACATATTCTATATGTAAGTGTGTATACCCCGGCTGGTGTTCCCGAAGCCACATCCACTGTGCCATTTGGATTCAATGTCAGCGCCCCGCTCGGGTCGGGCGTGACGAGGCTGAGGGTCACATTACCTAAAGTGGCCGCCCCACCATTATATATGTCATTGGTCAGCACATTCACCACCCCACTTGCTCCGGTGAAACCACTTATAGGACCTGCAACATCATTAACAGCATCGAGCGCCCTACATATATTAATGGTGAACGCGGTATGGCATTCATCATCGGTCAAGGGTGATATGGCATAATACGTCACGCTCGTTCCTGACGCTGATGGGAAGGTCGTGGTAAACTCGGTCGAGGAAACAGTGACCGGGTACTCATTGTAGAACCTGGTCCCTGTTGGAAACGAGGATGCGATTGAACTGACTGGAATTGTAGGTGTGCCCGGACACAGGTTGAATACCCCAGCAAGCTCATCAGCACTGCAGTTGGCTGAAAAGAAGGCCGGATTTGTCGTGATCTGAGCCACAACCGGGTCATACACCGGTTCGCCCTCGCACGGGGCCGGAAGGAAATCGGATACCAATGAGCGAGGTGTCATGGCGAATCCTGTCACCGCACCAGTGCCCGATATGGAACCGGAAACGCTGAACAGATTGTCGCACGAGGCCTGAGAAAGAATGAAGCAGTTATCCGTTGCTCTCAGTCGGAAAGTCATATGAGCAAGGATGGAACTTGATGGCGGAATCAAAGGAAGGGTACCCATATCCCAAATCAGGCTTCCGGTCGGGCCCTCGCTTGGATCAAAGAAGATATTGTTCGGAGTCGGAGAGGGTGCAAAAAACACCGTGTTGGTTGCGCTACCTGGCACATAGGTGGCCGTGTAAGGCATCGGAATAACAACCCGGAAATTGTTGATGGCCTCAGTACCTAAGTTTCGGATATCCACGGCAAACTCAACCTCATCATTCGGGTTTACAGCCAGTGGGTCGGGTACAGGGCCGCCATTCACAGAAATAGCACTTATAACTCCCTGAGCATCTGGCACATACGAGTCAACCGACATGACGATGGAAAAGATGATGTAGGTATCTTGGGTCGTACCGTATTTGAAAGTGGTCGCTGTCTGACCGTTATTGATAATCGTATTGCCCGGATTACTGATGGTGTAGGTGCTCACGTCCATCCCTGAGTTGTTCAGGAGATTGGGGATCCGGTTGTTCCCACCAGTAAAAATGGATGAGTTGAAGTAGTTGTTCGTTGCATTGCCGCCATGCGCCAGGTTGACCCACACGTGGTTCGTGGTATCGCGGATCTGGAAAAAGTCTCCGGCTATTCCACGATCGCCCTCACCGGCCATCATACCCACTTTCAGATTCACAGGCCCTGACGGGGTTGCCTGGATCCCACTTATCGGAATGGTGAAATCGGCCGTCACGCTACCTGCCACATAAGAGTGCCCGTCAAAAACGGTGATGTCGCGCCAGTTCATAAGGTAGTTCTCATACACCACTACCATTCCCCAACCGCCATAATATCCCGTACCGCCACCATTACCTTCCACTAGAGCAATGTCGGCAACAGTATAATTGCCCAAGCCGCGGGTCCTGACAAACTCGGTCACATCCACAAAGGCCGAGTACATGAACCCATCGGTTGTTGTAGGGTAGTAGATGTCATCAGATGCTGCAGTGAACTTTGTATAGTTCGCATCACCAGGACCCTTCAGGTTAACAACCTGTTTGTTGAAATTTTTCGTGAAATTGGCGAATAACGGTACGGTGCCGGTCACTTGAACGGTGGCATTTGAGGCGGTCTGAATCTGAGCAAGAGTGCGATCAGTCCTTGAGTCGCGCACAAACTGAGAGATGGTCAGCGTGGCTGTACCATCGGTGATGGTATATGGGGTGGTCAACACGGCCGTGCCTGTATTGGTGCCCCCATTAACTGTGTAGGTTACAGGGATGTTGGTAGGAGCTCCACCGTTCACGGAAACGGTGAGCCTATCAGCCCCAGCGCTGTTGGTCAGACTGAACGAATAGATGTTATTGAGGTGGTCATAGAAATTGTAGATAGGATAGAATGTGCTCACCGCATTTCTCTGGAGCACCAAGGTGTAGTTGGTGCTGTTGATCACCTGCTCGTTGGTGTAAACGGTGGTGTTGTTGATGCTGGTGGTCGTGCCGTTCGGTTTACTCTTAACAACCGAGAAAGTGTTGGGGCTGTCGCTGCCATTGGAGGCCCTCCCAGTCCAATAGAGACCAGCGAATACCACCTTGGAGCAGGTACTTACAGACCCGTTCTCATTGCCAAAGACAAGCTCTGCGGTAGATGAGTTGAAGGTGGTGTCGTTGTTGTCAACGTCCACATACTTCATGTTCACGCTGTTGTTCTGGTCGTCTGAGTAATTGACCAGCCTCAGATTGGTGTTCCCGATCATCGAGAAGTCGCCCCGCACCTTGAGGTTCTGAGGGTCCGTCCGTCTTGTGAAGTTCACTCTGACCTGAGCCGAGGCCGGAGCGACCGACAGAAGCGCCATGACCGCCAAAAGGGCGGAGACAGGTCGGATGGATATGCTTGTCAGTGAGTTGTAGAGATGCTTCATGATCGTAAGCTTCTTGTTCGGAATGGGCCTTTAGGCCCGAGAAGTGATGAAAATTCGGTTCAGTGGTCAGACTCAGCTTGGCTCCTCAACGGTGACAAGCACTTTGACATGGGCAGGGATGTTCTGTACCATGGCGAACAACTGCTCAGGCTGGCAGAGCACGGACGACCGTACATGCACGTATCGCAGTTGACCGAGCCCTCGGAGCGAGGATAGGTCCAGTCGCTGAGAGATCTCATTGATAGACCTGACGTCAATGGTGATCAGTTCAATGGAGCCTCTTGCGAATGTCTTCGGTTCCACAGCGGCCACTGACGTGGCATCAAGAAAAAGGCACACCGGGCGCTGCTCACGCACCTTTATCACCCCCTCGGCCATGTACACCGATGGGTGCAGGTCGCTTACCAAGGTTTTCAGCCTTGCATCCGAATCCCACGCGCCCGATTGGACCGACCCATTGGCCGCATATAGCCTGACTATCGGGCCATTATCAATTCGAAATTGAGTCAGGGAAAAGCCATTTGAGCTGTTGGCATTTGCAAGGTAGGGCAGGGTCATTCCGAACATTGCCACGAAGATGCGTAGTGATTTTCTCATAAGCTACTGATTACATGACCATTACATGGGTGCCCGTACAACGACTCCCAACCTCCAATGTTACGACCATGAAGCCAGCCGTCTGTCGAATTTCGGCATTTGTTGAGCCAACTTCGATGAACGTCAACAGCTGTGATGTACCATCATGCAAAAAGACCTGACAAACACTGGCTGATCGGCCCCAGTCCCCTACAGCTTTGAACATGCAGACCTTGAATTCCATCGGCCCCACCGCCATGGCACGACTGTAACTTGCAGCCCCTTATCTGACCTCACCCTTCACACCGAAAAATGACCAAAAGAGTTGTACTGATCGATGGTGCCAGGACACCGTTCCTACGGGCCGGCACCGACTATTTTGATCTGATGAGCTACCAGCTCGGGGCATTTGCCATCAAAGGACTGATTGACCGCACGGGCATTGACCCGAACGTGGTCAGCAACGTGATCATGGGCACAGTGATTCACAACCTAAAGACCCCGAACGTGGCCCGAGAGGCAGCCCTCACCGCTGGCATACCGCAGCATGTGCCCTGCCACACGGTGTCACAGGCGTGCATCTCGGCCAATCAGGCTATTGCCAGTGCCTACGAGCTGATCGCCAACGGCCGGGCCGATGTGGTGATAGCCGGTGGCACCGAATGCACCAGCGACACGCCAATTGTGTTCCGCAAAGGCATGCGCAAGAAGCTGTTCAAGGCGCAGAAGCTGAACGGACTGGGCGACACGCTCAAGTTCATCCTCTCGCTGCGGCCCATGGACTTTGCGCCCGACCGCCCTGCCGTGGCCGAGTTCCTGACCGGTAAGCTGATGGGTGAGGACTGCGAGATGCTGGCCGCCCGGTTCCATGCTACCCGCGAGGAACAGGATGACATTGCTCACCGCTCGCACGTGCTGGCCGACAAGGCCACCAAGGATGGTACGTTGGCAAAGGAAATAGTGCCCGTGGAGCTGGCCCCCAACTTCAAGCCCATCAGCATCGATAATGGCATCCGCGTGGCGGAGCGCGACAAACTGGCCAAACTGAAACCGGCCTTTGTGAAACCGCACGGCACCATCACGGCTGCCAACGCATCGTTCCTCACTGATGGCGCAGCGGCCGTACTGCTGATGACCGAGGACAAGGCCAAGGAACTGGGCCTCACGCCCAAGGCACGCATTGTCGATTACGCCTTCACGGGGCAGGACATCCGCGAGGAGCTGCTACTGGGCCCCGCCTACGCCATATCAAAAGTGCTGAAAGACAACGGCCTCGACCTCGGGCAGATGGATGTGATCGAGCTGCACGAGGCCTTTGCCGGACAGGTGGTGGCCAACATGAAGGCGCTGGCCAGCGATGAATTCGCCCGAAAGAAACTGGGCCGCGACCGGGCCGTGGGCACCGTGAACATGGACAGGCTCAACCTCTGGGGCGGGTCGCTCAGCATTGGGCACCCGTTCGGGGCCACCGGGGCGCGCATCATGACCACCACGGCCAACCGCCTCATTGCCGAAAATGGCCGATACGGCATCCTGGCCGCCTGCGCTGCCGGTGCACATGGGCATGCGATGGTGTTGGAACGCGTGTGATGTTTGTCGCAGATTCGCAGATTTGAGGAAAAATGAAATTGATCACCTTTTAATCTGCGAATCTGCGGCAACATTATATTCTCGTTTTAGGATGACTGACATTATCAGAAAACACAAGTCACGATCAACCATGAAAACCCTGAAGAGATTGCACAAGCTCAATATTATGGGATCAATACACATTATTCCATATTTCTTCTTGCTCCTCTCCCCTGCCCTATCGTTCGCGCAGATAAATGTTCCGCAATACAGTGTGGGTGAATACCGCAATGATGTGGTGTTCGTGGGCACTTATGGATCTCCGGGCTATTGCAATTTCACAGATGGGCTTGATTTCATGCTGAATGCCCAACAGATCGTGTTCCCCACAGGAATGACCGTTGCGGTGGTTATCGATGAGACCACGCCCGCAGGGATCAACCTCACACAGGGCTGGGGCGGACCCATCAATGTGGGCGACAGCATCATCATCACCCCGACCGATTACACCATAGGTATTGCGGCCTTGGCGCAGGGTACCATCAATTTTCACATAACCGTTTCGGGAACTCCCACCGTAGCGGGCGAGATATATCCTTGTTGGATCGATCAACTCATGACCCTGGCCGATTGCAACAACTCCTGGCAGCTGCTGGTGGGCGAGAGTTTCATCCCGTGTCAGGTGCTCCCTCCGCAGTCTATCGGAGAATCGGATGCGGAACAATTCATTTCAATTGAAAATGGTCATTTGAAATGCATCGGAACCGAGGCCACATACATCTCCATTTACGACCTGAACGGACGGATGATTTCAACATCCTTCAATTTGAGAAATGGCAGCATGATCAACCTGAACACTTTGCCCATAGGGAACTTTGTGGTTCGCGCCACAACGGCCTCATCCTCATACCATAAACTGATAATAAAGAACTGAATACCTGCCAAATGCGCTATTACGAAATTGAGAACCGGGGCGGAATCGCCATCATCTGGCTGGATCAAGAGGGAGAGAAAATCAACAAGGTATCTCCGGCCGTGATCGATGCCTTCGGGCCGCTGATAGATCAACTGGAGAAGGACAGCTCGGTGATCGCTGCGGTGATGATGAGCCGCAAGAAGGATTTCATTGCCGGGGCCGACATCGATGCCTTTGCCCATGTGAAAAGGGCAGGCGACTGGTCGCCCATCTCGCGGCAGGGCCATGCGCTGCTGATGCGGATGGAACGGAGCCGCAAACCCATTGTGGCAGCCATCAACGGAGCCTGCCTCGGGGCGGGAACAGAGATCGCCTTGGCCTGCACGGCCCGCATCGCCAGTGACGACCCCAAGACCCACATCGGGCTCCCGGAGATAAAACTCGGCCTGCTGCCCGGTGGCGGTGGCACGCAGCGACTGCCGCGCCTCATCGGCATTCAGAAGGCATTGGACATGATGCTCACCGGCAAGAACATCTTTGCCCGCAAGGCCAAGAGCATAGGGCTGGTGGACCGCATCGCCACCAAAGATGCCCTGCTCGATGCGGCCATCCACTTCGCACACGAACTGGCCCAGGCCCCGTTCAAAAGGCCCGACAGACGCACGCTAATGGAGAAGGTGCTAGAGGGAAATCCCATCACCCGCAACATCATCTTCAACAAGGCCAAGCAGATGGTGGACCGGCAGACCAAGGGCAACTATCCTGCGGCCTACGAGATATTGGAGTGCGTGCACATCGGTATGAGCAGCGGCACCGAGAAAGGCTACGCGGCCGAGGTGGAGCGCTTCGAGAAGCTGATCATGACCGATGTGAGCCGTCAGCTGATCGGCATCTTCTTCGCAATGACCGACATGAAACGCAACCCCATGGCCGACAAGGTGCGCAAGGTGGACACCATTGCCATGCTGGGCGCGGGTTTCATGGGCGCGGGCATTGCCGAGGTGAGTGCCGCCAAGGATATCCGGGTGCTATTCAAGGACATCAAGCAGGAGACTCTCACATCGGGCAAGAAGACCATCTGGGGGAACTTGAGCAAGAAACTCCGCTCAAAGGCCATCAGCCAGTTGGAGGCCGACCAGATGATGAACCGCATCGTGTCGCAGCTCGATTACGAACACTTCAACAAGGCGCAGGTGGTGATTGAGGCCGTGTTTGAGGATGTGAACGTGAAGCGCAAGGTGCTGGCCGAATGCGAGGCCGTGATGGCCCCCGATGCCATTTTCGCCAGCAACACCTCGGCCCTGCCCATCCACGAGATAGCCCGAGATGCCAAACGCCCCGAGCAGGTGATCGGGATGCACTATTTCTCTCCCGTCCCAAAAATGCCCCTATTGGAAATTGTGGTGACCGACAAGACAGCCGACTGGGTCACGGCCACCTGCCTCGAACTGGGCATCCGTCAGGGCAAGACCTGCATAGTGGTGAAAGATGGTCCGGGCTTCTACACCACCCGCATCCTGGCCCCACTGTTGGGCGAGGCCCTTAACATGCTCGATGAAGGGGCCGATGCCCTGCAGATAGACCGCGTGATGACCAAATGGGGTTTCCCCGTGGGGCCCATCACCCTGATGGACGAGGTGGGCATTGACGTGGGCGCACACATCATGAGCGGTGAACTGATGCAGCACTTCATCGCATCGCGCAAGGGCGTGAAGGCCTCGCAGGGCCTCAAGCGCATGTACGATGCCGGATGCCACGGCCGCAAGAACGGCAAGGGCTTTTATGCCTATGACGAGAAGGGCAAGAAGATCCGTGGCAAGCTCAACCCAACGCTCTACGACCACTTCGGTGGGCCCAACAGGAAGCAGTTCGATGAGCGCGAGATGTACGAGCGCATCGGTATGAGCATGGTGAACGAGGCTGCCCTATGCCTGCAAGAGGGCATCATTGCCACCCCGCGCGATGGCGACATCGGGGCCGTGTTCGGCCTCGGGTTTCCGCCCTTCACCGGTGGGCCGTTCCATTACATGGACAGTCTTGGTCTGCACAACACCAAAGAGACCTTCGACCGCCTTGCCCAGAAACATGGCGAGCGCTTCACCCCGGCCCAGATCATTGTGGACATGGCCAAGGAGGGGAAGAGGTTTTACTGAGATTTCCTGCTCGGTATGCCAATAAATGAAGGCCAGCAACTGCTCTACCGCGCTGTCCTCTTTACATCTGCAGAACAGGATTGTTGCCGAGGTTATTTCTCGACCTTACCCTTCCCTCCCCCCGCAAAAAAGTCAACCCTGAAAGCCAGCTGTGGAACAAACCCCATCTGGTAGCGGTCAATAAGCCTGGATCAGAACATCTGTGGGGATGTTCATTTGCTCATGCAGCTTCCTGATCATGGAAAGCGAGAGTTTTCTTGACCGGTTGAGCAATTCGCTGGCCTTGCTCTTCTGACCGATGACCCTGGCGAGGTCGCGCTGGTCGTAACCCATCTGATCCATTCTGAATCGGATGGCCTCAATCGGGTCCGGCAACCCGATGGGAAAATGCTCCTGTTCATAGTGGTCAATGAGGATGCCCAACACCTCCAGCTCATCCCCTTCTGGTGTGCCCGGTCTGGCATCAAATATCAGTTCCAAGCGTTGCATGGCCGCCTCGTATGCCTGCTCATCGTGTATCGGTTTCATTTCCTAAATGGTTTTAGCATCTATTCTATCGTATTCGCCATGTGTGCCAACAAACCGTATCCAGACCATGCCGTAGTGGTAGTTTATCTTCACGATCAGTCGGTAATGATTTCCCTTGATATTGAAAACCACGCGGTTGTCTGCAACAAAGCTCGCAGTTGGGTAGTTGGTCCTTATATCGTTGGTATTCTTCCATTGCGCCTTCTCTGCTTCACTGAACCATGCTTTGAGGGCCTGTTCGCTATCCGCATGTTGCAGCCAAAAATCCCGCAATGTCTTCTTGGCTATCACTCGCATCGGAGCAAAGTTAAGACGGGTTCCCAATTTGGGAACCATCACTTCTTCCCTCCCCCCGCAAAAAAGTCAACCCGAAAAGCCAGCAGCGGCACAAATCCCATCTGGTAGCGGTAGCTCAGCTTCCCCGTGTCGCGGTCATAGAACTGCCGGAGGATGTTCTTGTGGTCGAAGATGTTCCCGAGGTCCAACGAGAGTGTCCACGCGTACTTCGGTTTGTTCTGGCGGAAGGCGATACGCAGTATAGCGTGGAGATTGATACCAATTAATCCCCTTAAAGAGAAGAAATTATTCCCTTTCTCTGGTAATCCAGTCTATCGCTCGTTGCAAAACTTCAGGGTCGTCATTGAATTTTCCTAAACTGGTATTGCAACTGCTGCACAACCATCCTCGAATACTTCCATCAGCATGACTGTGATCAATAACCACGTCATTATTGTGCTCACGAATAAATCGTCTATCACATATTGGGCAATGAAATTGTTCGCCAATCAGAGGGCGTGGGTTGCTTAACTCAAATGCTCGTTTAAGCTGCGGATCGGCCTTGGTTTTCTTGGCATAACACTCGCGACATACCGGTCTCCTCAGTACACGATTGTTCTTCCCAAATTGATTGGGAGCAAATGCTTCAATATCTTTTGACTCTTTGCAGGTTTTGCAAACCTTAAACTGCCTTGGCGAGTCGTTGCTCATGAAATAGAGTGTGTTGAACTTTTGAAATTCTTTTCTGAATAATCTCAAAGTACTCAGGACTGATCTCACTTCCCAAATAACATCTATTTTCCAAATAGCACATTTTCGCCACGGTGCCACTACCCATCATTGGATCGTACACCAGATCCCCTTCGTTAGTCCATGTCCGAATATGATCACGAGCCAGTTTTTCTGGAAAAATCGCAGGGTGCTGAAACGCCACATCATCACTTGATGAATGTCCCTTTCCGATATTGTACTCCCATATGTTCGTTCGCCTACCATAGTCCTCATACCCGCCTCGAGAAAGCTTTAATAATGTCCCGTCCTGCAATCGTTTTGTGCCATTATCTCCTTTTCGCGATTCCTTGTTAGGCCTGTCTTTAATGAGATTTATTGTTTTTGGCCGCCCCTTGGAGAAAATGAACATGTATTCAAAGGCCTGCCAATACGCTCGATTGTTCCCCACGGCTCCGCGTGGAGGTTTTGAATAGATCATGGTGTCGAATAGGTCGAACCCACAGTTCATAAAACATAGTGCCTGCCGAAATGAATTGCCGGTTTCGCTGCCATTTATTGTGGCATCGGCAACAACCCACACTACAATACCACCGAGTTTGGTCACTCGATACAATTCTCTGGCAATGTTCTCTATTGGGAAAGTATGACCAGCGAATTCCGACTTATGACCGCCAACGTAACCATTGTAGCTACGCATGTCATCATATGGCGGAGATGTAATGGTCAGGTCGAGAAACTCCGTTGGCATTTTGGCCATGGTGACCAAGCAGCACTCATTGTAAATACTATTTGGCAGTAAAAGAGACATCATTTGGTAAAAGTATGGGGCGGGAACCTCACGTTACACGGCCTTTAAGCTTCAATGGCGATTTCTTTTCAACATCTTTTCTAACGGTGACTTGGCTTTAACTCCTCCCTCTCCCCGCAAAAAAGTCCACTCTAAAGGCCAACAGCGGCACAAAACCCATCTGGTAGCGGTAGCTCAGCTTTCCCGTGTCGCGGTCGTAGAACTGCCGCAGGATGTTTTTGTGGTCAATGATGTTCCCGAGATCCAACGAGAGGGTCCACGCGTATTTCGGTTTGTTCTGGCGGTAGGCGATGCGCAGGTATAGAGAAGAAGTCCAATGGCAGTTACGAATTTCTCGCAAAATGCAGGTAGTAGAAAGCATTGGAACACTTAGACCCTAAAAGGACCGACCTTCTCTTTTTCTTGCATTTAACTCGACCAGTTCAGGTTTAAAGGGATAATCAACCTTTAAACTTCTCATTGTGTTGTCCAATTCTTCAATATAATCAAAAACATCAATCATGTAATTTAAATCAGGCACTCCATAATCTCTATGGACTTCATATCCACTAGTGTTTTTTTGAACTTTGAACTGCAACAATTCTTCAAGATCACTCACATAAAATGAATCAAGATTAGCAATACACCACTCGATATATTCTGGGTCAAAAGCATACACAATTCCAATCGTATACCGGCTGTACATTCCAAAGCCCATTTTTGAGCTGCGGTTTTTAGACTTCGGACTGGGTATATTTTTCGCTCGTCTTTCCTTAATTTCGTCTATTGCAGGGATGATAGAAAGCCATTCTACAAATTCATCCAATTCCTCCAAAGATTCAGTGATTGCTGATTCTTGTGACAGAATCTTGTAATTCACATCAATAATTGTCAAAAGACCCCTTTGAATCACACCGCTATTGGTTCTTTCAATCAGGAACCACGTTCGTTTGATTCCTTGGGTCTGAATTCCTTTCTTGAGAATTATTATTTCTTTCCCGTTCCTATTGTCCTTTAACTTCGTTTTCTTCGGGGAACTTAATTTGGGTTCGGCCTTTGAATGGGTCAGTTTAATTGGTTCTGGATTCTTGTGTTTGCAGTGCAATTCAAGAAGTTCAACCGCTCTCTTTGAGCCCAACTGCTTTGATTTCTCCCAGTCCGGGCACGCAAGATTCTTTCCACTATAATTCCAGTGCACAGTTCCTCGATTATACCAATATAACGCTTCACTTGGCTCCAATTGAATTGCCGTGCTGTAATCAGATATTGCACCAGAATAGTCATTAATAAGCGATTTGACATGCGCTCTGTTGTTAAAGTATAGAGCACAGGGTTTTAATACTATAGCTCTATCGAAGAAACGCATGGCGGCAAAGTAATCTCCTGATTTCATGACCTGATTTCCTTCACCAAATTCTCGCTCTGCTAATTCAGAATCATTTAAATTAGGTTTTACAACTTCGCTCTGATTTCTTGCGCTAGTTTCAATATGACTCTTGTACTTAAAGTCGAACCTGAGCCAATTCCACAGAATTTTCATCACCTCCATCACATCACCACTGCACCAGCAATGTTCGGGTTGGCTGGGTTAACAGTAATTTTCAGCTTGGCAGCTTGAATGACCAGATCCATATCCTCGATGGGTATGGCGCCTAAGAGAACTGTTTCGCCAAGCACCAAGGCACCTGTGAGGCACACCCGGTTCTCAAAATCCACTTTTATCGGCCCAACGTAGGGCACCAATTGTTTGCTGCCATGTGCAATGGTCACTTCGCGCTGTTCAAATTCCTTCAATTTAAATTGAATGGCCACATGCTTCGGCACGCACAGGAACATGACCCCTGTATCGACCAATGCGGTCATATTCATAGGCTCCAAATTGGAGGAACTTGGGTTAGAGAGAGTAAGCGAAGTATATATCATTCCCATTTATACAGTGTGCCCGGTGCGAAGGTAAAACCGAAAATCCTCAATCAATTCCCGCCTGCCTCCTTCTTCCCCTTCCCCGCAAAGAAGTCAACTCTAAAGGCCAGCAGCGGCACAAAACCCATCTGGTAGCGGTAGCTCAGCTTTCCCGTGTCGCGGTCATAGAAGTGCCGGAGGATGTTCTTGTGATCGATGATGTTCCCGAGGTCCAACGAGAGTGTCCACGCGTACTTCGGTTTGTTCTGGCGGAAGGCGATACGCAGGTCGGGCCGGAAGTAATCCGGGAAGGTCTGCGTGTAGGCCAATGAATCGGTGCCGATGGCCTCACGCGCATTGGCACTCCGCGCCTCATCGATGGGCGTGTACCGGAACCCGCCCATGTACTGCACCCGGAAGCCCAGCTCCAGCGCGCTTTTCTTGAACCGGAACTCGTACCCGCCCGTCATGCTCACCACAAAGCGGCTGTCATAGGCCCCCGAGTAGGTCTGTCCGTTCAGCGGGGTGTAGGTGCTGCGGAAAACCGACCCATTGAGCAAAACGAACCAGTTGGTGGCGTACCTCCGCTCCATGGTCATGTCGAGGCCGTAGTTCATGCCTGTGCCTTGGCTCACCAGGCTGTCCTTGGCGTAACCGCTGCGTTCGTTGAGCAGCATGAAGGTGCGGCTGGGGTCGGCACTCACGGGCAGGCCGAAGAGGTACTGGAAATACGCCTCGGTCTTGAACCGGTAATGTTTGAGGAAGTTGACCTCATAACCCAGCACCAAGTGGTGGCTCCGCACCATGCTCAGGTTGCGGTTGGTGAAGCGCGTGGAACCATCGGGCATTGTGAAGCGCGTGAAGTACGACCCCAGCGGCAGGTATTGCCCATGCAGCCCGTAGCCGAAGCTGAGGCGGTGGCCCTTGCCCAGATCCTGTGCAATGGCCAAGCGCGGCTCTATGCTCCAGGTGTTGTTCAGGAAAAGGAACAGCCCGTGCACCCCGCCTGTGACTGTGGTCCGGGCCAGTGGCCGCCATTTCAATTGGGCGTAGGGTTGCAGCGTAGCAGTGTAGCCCTCGCCATCAATCATGTTCACGGTGGTGCCTACCGAGTCGATGTGTTTCGATTCGTTGAACAAATAAAATATGTTCTCCACGGTGATGCCCGTGCGCAGCGCGAGCTGACTGCTGAACCTGCGGTTGTAGAAGCTGTGCAGGGCGATGCGCTTGTTGGAGAAGCGTGTCTGACGGATGGTGTGGAAATTCAGGTTGAAGTCGAGGGTGTCGTCCTGCTCGCGCACATCGTTGTAGGTGCCGGCCAGCACGGTCTTCACATACGAGTTGTCGTTGATGGACTGCGTCCAGCTCACGCCCAGCACGGCCAGGTCGGTGAAGAACTGGGTGCGCAGGCGGTCGGTGTATTTCTCCCATTTCGAGGTGTCGAGCACGAATTTGGTGTTCTCATCGCTCAACCCACCGATGCCGAAAATGCTGAACCGCGCTTTCCCTTTTGTCGGAAGCTGAATGTTGAAACTCAGGTCCTGGTAGGTGTTGTTGGTGTTCTCGTCCACAATGTAAAGCCCCATGGCATTGAGAATGCCGAGCGTGGAGTATCGGTAGTTGAACAGGTAGCTGCTGCCGTTGTCGGTCTTGCTCATGGGCCCCTCGGCCCCGAAGTTGAGGCCCAACAGCCCGGCCAAAAAGGTGAGCTCATGCCGCTCGGTATTGCCCTTGCGGAAACTGATGTCGAACACGCCCGAGATGGCATTGCCGAATCCGGCCGGGAACGCCCCGGTGCTGAAATCGGTGTTGCCCATCACGTAAGGCGACAGGGCCGTGATGCCTCCGCCCGATGAGCCCGGGCGCGAGAAGTGGTTCAGGTTGGGCACATCAATTCCCTCTAGGCGCCACAAAATGCCCGCGGCCGAGTTGCCCCGCACAATCACATCGTTGTCGTTGTCCTGCGCAGCCGTAACGCCCGGAAAGTTGAGCGCAACACGGCCCGGGTCGCCAATGCTGCCGGCCATACGGTTGGCCTCGGTGATGGAGAACGACCTTGAGCTCATGGTCATCATCTCGTTGCGCGTCTCACCGTCCTTGCTGGCCACCACGGTCACCTCAGCCTGTTGGGTGAAGGCCGTCTGCATCTCTATCTGCACCACGGCCTCCTTGCCCGAATTGAGGGTGATGATGCCGCTGCTCCACGGCTCGTAGCCGATGAAGGTGCATTTCACCTCCACGCGGCCTATGGCCACATCGGTCAGTTTGAACTTGCCGTTCTCATCGGTCACCGTGCCTTTCATCTCGGGCACCTCCACAAACACCGATGCGCCAATGAGCGGCTGCCTGCTCTCGGCATCGAGTACGGTACCCTTGATGGTCTGGGTGCTTTGGGCTAAGGAAACGAAGGGCAGAAGACCAAGGCAGATTACAACGAGCAATGACCGCATGGCGCTGTGTTTCGGGCAAAGATGGCATCACATATCATTGCGGGACCATGCCGCTTCGACCCTATTGCTCGAATCCTACCTTAGCGCGAACGATGAGGTGCTTCCTTTCCTTTATATGGGTCCTGTTCTTCCCGGCCCTATCGTGGGCCCAGACCCAGGCACAGCTCGATAGCCTGACCGCATTGCTACGCAACGAGAAGGACAAGGCCACACGGGCGCAGCTTATGGTGAGGCTGAGCAGCGGTTATATCGACATCAGCCCCGACAGCAGCCTAAAATGGGCCGACAGGGCCCTGGCCGAGACGGAGGGCGGTGCCCTGAAGAAGGAGCGGGCATTGGGTTTTAGCCACAAGGCCACGGCCACTGGCCGACTGGGCCGCGAGCAGGAGAGCATCGCCCTTTACCGTCAGGCACTGGATGTGCTGAAAGGTGGTGTGTCGCCCTTCACTGAGGCCGGCATATGCCGCAATCTGGGCAATGCCTATTACCACTTGGCCCGCTATGACAGCGCCCTGACCGAGTACTTCAGGTCCTATGACCTTTACCTGGCCGAGAAGGACACCCAGCTGAGCGCGGGCGTGCTGAACAACATCGGCAATGTGTACTATTTCAACGACACGAAAAAGGCAAGGGAATACTATCAGAAGTCGCTCGACCTATACCTGAAACTGGACGACAAGGAAGGGTTGGCGAAACAGTGCGGAAACCTCGGCCTCATTTCCATGAAATTGGGCGATACCACCCAGGCCATCGGCTACTCGGAGCTTTCGCTCAAATATTATCAGGCCGTGGGCAGTCCGTTCGGCATAGCCACATCGCATGTCAATCTGGGCGATGCCTACCGGTTGGGCAAACGGATGAAGGAAGCACAGTGGCACATGAACGAGTCGCTGCGGATAAGACGCGAGATAAACGACCGCAAAGGCACCGCCATCGCCTCGCTCATGCTCGGTTCCCTGCATTACGAGATAGGGCAGTTCGGCATGGCAAGGCCATTGCTCGACACGGCCGTTGCCCTCACGGAGCGGCTCGGTCTGCGCAACTACGAGATGGAGGCCAAGGAACTGCTTGCCCGCTGCCTGCTGGCCACCGGTGACCAGAGCCGGGCCGATGACCTTTTCTCAGAACTGACCAAGATGCGCGACTCCGTGGCCACAGCCGACCTGCACAGCAAGATGGCCGAGATGGACACGCGCTACCGCACCCTGCAGAAGGATGCTGAGATTAACAAACTGAACAGCGAGGCCGAGATAAACGCGCTGAGACTGCGCAGGCGCGAGTACTTTCTGGCTGCGGCTACGGTGGTGACCCTGTTGCTCAGCATCATGGCGTTCATGGCATACGGGGCATACCGGGGCAAACAAAGGAGCAATGTGCTGCTGGAGACACGCAACCGCGAGATAGAGCAACAGAAACTGGAGATAACCGACAGCATCCGATATGCCAAGAACCTGCAGACGGCCGTGCTAGCATCTGACGGGGCTCTGCGCAAACTGCTGCCCGACCCTTTCATCCTGTTCATGCCCCGCGACATCGTATCGGGCGATTTCTATTGGGCCGATGAGGTGGATGGGCGCGTCTATTTCGCGGTGGTTGACTGCACCGGACACGGGGTGCCAGGGGCCTTTGTGAGCATGGTGGGGCACAATGGCCTGAACCGGGTGGTGCGCGACCTGCGGCTCACCCAACCGGCCGAGATACTCGAGCGCCTGAGCGCTGTGTTGACTGAGACACTCAACCGCGATGAGGGCCTCACGGTGAAAGACGGCATGGACATGGCCCTATGCAGCTACGACCCTGCCACCATGATCCTTGAATATGCCGGGGCGTACAACCCCCTGCTCATTGTACGCAACGGACAGGAGATCCTGTTCAAGGCTGACCGGCAGCCGGTGGGCATGCAGGAGGGGCGCAAGCCCTTCAGCAACCACCGCATCATGCTGCAGCACAACGACCGGATATTCCTCTACAGCGATGGATTCGCTGACCAGTTCGGGGGCGAAACGGACAAGAAATTCGGGAGTGTGCGATTCAGGAAATTACTTGTAGATACGTCCATCCTGCCCATGAAGGCCCAGGCCGAGACCCTGACGGCCCAGCTCATCGAATGGCGCGGCCACCGCGACCAGACCGATGACGTGACGGTGCTCGGGGTGAGGATATGAATAAAAACGCCCATGGCCTTGGGCCACGGGCGTCCTGTGATTCCCAAATGAAACGTCACGCCACCACCTTGCCCAGCACACGGGCCATGGTAGTGCCAATCTCGGCAGGGCTGTCAACAACGGTGAGACCGCACTCGCGCATGATGGCCATTTTGGCCTGAGCAGTATCCTCGGCCCCACCCACAATGGCGCCTGCGTGACCCATGGTACGGCCCTTGGGTGCGGTCTGTCCAGCTATGAATCCCACCACAGGCTTTTTGTTGCCCGTGCTCTTGATGTAGCGGGCGGCATCGGCCTCGAGGGTCCCACCTATCTCACCGATCATCACAATGGCATCGGTGTCGGGGTCGTTCATGAACAGCTCCACGGCCTCGCGGGTGGTTGTGCCGATGATGGGGTCGCCACCAATGCCGATGGCCGTGCTCACGCCCAGCCCGGCCTTGGCCACCTGGTCGGCCGCCTCGTAGGTCAAGGTGCCCGATTTGGAGACTATGCCCACACGACCCTTGAGGAAAACAAAGCCCGGCATGATGCCCACCTTTGCCTCGCCCGGGGTGATGACACCGGGGCAGTTGGGCCCGATGAGGCGCACGTTGCGCCCTTTCAGATATTCTTTCACCTTCACCATGTCGGCCACAGGAATGCCCTCAGTGATGGTGACTATGAGGGCGATGCCTGCCTCGGCCGCCTCCATGATGGCATCGGCCGCGAAAGCCGGTGGAACGAAGATGATGCTCACATTGGCTCCGGCCTTCTGCACCGCCTCAGAAACGGTGTTGAACACCGGCTTGCCGAGGTGCTCGGTGCCGCCCTTGCCGGGGGTCACACCGCCCACCACATTGGTGCCGTACTCGATCATCTGTCCGGCATGGAAGGTGCCCTCGCTGCCTGTGAATCCTTGCACGATCACGCGGCTGTCCTTGTTCACAAGTACGCTCATTCTCTGTATGTTCTGACCTTCGGTAAATTCAGAAGGGGCGGCAAAAGTAACCTTACACTGGCATTGGACACAAGGGCGGGCCTCAGGGGTCTACCTTCGCGGCATGGCACTGGCGGCACAGCACTTTGCTGACGATACCATTGTGGCGCTTGCCACCCCGCAGGGACCGGGCGCCCTGGCCGTGATCAGGCTCTCGGGGCCATCGGCCATAGGCATCGCTGACGGGCTTTTTGTCCCCAAGGGAAAAAAGCGACTGACCGAGTCGAAGAGCCACACGGTCCATTTCGGGGAGATGCACGAGGGTGATGAGGTGATCGATGAGGTGCTGACCACCGTGTTCCGCGGCCCACGGTCGTACACTGGCGAGGATGTGGTAGAGGTGTCGTGCCACGGCAGCGAGTATGTGCGCCAACGGCTCATGACCGCCTTCATAGGCCACGGGGCGCGGCTGGCCCGACCGGGCGAGTTCACGCAGCGCGCCTTTATGAACGGGCGGCTCAACCTGGTGCAGGCCGAGGCCGTGGCCGACCTCATAGCATCGGAGACCGCTGCCCAGCACCGCGTGGCCATGAGCCAGATGCGGGGCGGATATGTACAGGCCCTGAGCGAACTGCGCCAACAGCTCATCGACTTTGTGGCACTGCTCGAACTCGAGCTCGACTTCAGCGAGGAGGATGTGGAATTTGCCGACCGCAGCCGCCTCCTGAGCCTGCTCGATTCGGCCGATATGCGCATAGGTGGCCTCATGGCCTCCTTCAGGGACGGCAACGCGATAAAGAGCGGAATACCCATTGTGATAGCCGGGAGACCCAACGCGGGCAAATCGACCCTGCTCAATGCCCTGCTGAATGAGGACCGCGCCATTGTAAGCCCCATTGCAGGCACCACACGCGATGTGATAGAGGACCAGCTGGTGATAGACGGCATCCCCTTCCGCATCATGGACACGGCCGGCCTACGCCAGTCTGACGACCTGGTGGAGCAGGCGGGCATAGAACGCTCGTACGTGCAGATGGGCAAGGGCACCCTGGTGATCTACCTCTACGACCCAGGCACCACCACGCCAGATGAGGTGGGGCACGACCTGCGTGAACTCACGGCCATCAACCCGAACATCCTTGCGGTGGCCAATAAATCGGACCTGATGGATGTCGGGGCCGATAAGTCAACAGATGTTATCCGCATCTCAGCCAAGAACCTTGACGGCATTGACCACCTGCGCCTGGCCATGGTGCGCAAGGCCGTGAACAGCGCCAACATAGGCACAGGGTCGGTCACGTTGAGCAACCTGCGTCACTACGAGGCCCTCGAAAAGGCACATCAGCACCTGCAGGCCGCGCGCCAAGGGCTGGCCTCGGGCGTGTCGGGCGAGTTTGTCACCCACGACCTGCGCAGGGTGCTCGAACACATCGGTGAGATCACCGGAGAGGTGACCACCGAGGACCTGTTGGGGTCCATCTTCTCACGCTTCTGTATCGGGAAGTGAGGCTCAGCTCAAGCCAGAGGCGTGAATGATGTAGCGCACATCGAATCGCTCCTTAGTCTGGTGGAACGCGACCACCCAATCATCGATCTGCACACATCTCAGTCCTTTTTGCGCGAGGGTCAGGTGGTTGCAGATGGAATATGTAGCACCATGAACAGCAAATGCCTCGATCCTATCAATGAACCGGTCAATGAATCGGATGCCGGCACCAGCGGTGTTGCGCTCCTCGACCCAGGTACCGATCTCGAAAAGGGCCTTCTCAGCCTCATAACTGAACATGACGGACATGGCCATCAGCCCTGACCTCCTAATCGGGCCCGGATGTTCTGCCTGACCTTGGCCACGGGCAAAGATTCTGTGTCGCTGTCACTTGTGTGAGCCATGTATGCCCCCAGCTCCTCAGAGGTGAATGGCCGCCCAATGCCGAGCACCACATCGCGCGTGCTCAATGGCCCTTGAGCCTCAGTCACCTTTATACCCAGCTCCTTGGCCAGACGCAACAACCTTGCCTCTTGCTCCGTGTTGACCACTGAAAGGAATAGCGTCTTCATCCGTTGGGCTTTTAATGCTCCATGCCCCGATCATGCCAAAGGTAATGGGGCATCCAGCAAGGTCATTTGATTGGTTTTCGCTTCAGTACCCATGAGTGCCCATTCATTACGACTGTCATCGGTGATGTCACCACCTAGGACCGTTGGAGCCTATCATTTCACGCTTCTGTATCGGGAAGTGAGGCTTGTGGGGCCAGCATTCAGGCCGCTACGGCAATCCCCTGACGTTGAATCTCACTGAGAAATCCGCTCGGGTCGTGACCAGATTCAATCAGGACCGGCTCAATACGGTCATCCACCTGCCTGCGGAGTTTCCACAAAAGGGCAAGTTGGGCCAGATGATCACCGGTCAGTTCGTTCACCACTACGGCCACATCTATATCGCTGTGCTGGTGCTGTTCGCCTTTGGCAAACGAACCGAAAAGAAACATCTCCGATACTGCGAAGTGCTTTTCGAGAAGCACCCTGTATTGCTGAAGTTTGCTCAGAGCTTCGCTTTGATCCATGATTGAAGTTCGGTTGTTTCCACTATCAATGCGGCACAGCGGTCATAATTGAGCGCTTTCATCAGCTTTTCCTTGTACGATGGGTAACGGGCCTCAATGTTCAAGGGCTCAAGCATATCGATCAATGCAAGTTGATTCTCGCTGAGGCTATCAAAGATCTCTGATCTCCGGGCCAATGAAGACAATGAATGTGAATAGGCAGGAGGGCTGGTCAAAGCATGTGAATGGTAGGCCTTTAACGCTTTCTCAATGCACTGGTGGCACATGAAGCCCACGTATAGGAATCGCTTGGTTTCGAGCATTGCCCAGGCAGTGTCCAGATCATAGTCTGAAAGTCCGACCCAATATGCCACCTTTTCGTTCACAGACCAAAATTAGCCACCGAACGCCTTAGGATGTGCTGAATAAAGAACGGTGGGTTGTCCGTCCACACCTGTTGCCAGGTACCATCAGGCACTGCCTCGCCCGAGTGAGCACCCCGACATTCTTTAGCCCGCGGTCACAGACCGCTTCGCTTTAAGACCGCCCAAGTGATTCTGCGGAACACTTGAGCGAGCGCAGGGGTTCGGGCAGGATTTTATTAACCCGCACACAACGGGATCTGCAGCTTTCCGTAAGAGCATCCCAGCCCATTACAAAGAATTCAACCCATCACCCCCCTTTATAGCATACATTGCTATGCTTTTAGATTATCTCACTAGGTCTTAAACATACCTTACCCAGTACAGAGGTCTAACCTAGGGGGGTACATAGAGCCGGGGTAGGGGCCTATTTAGCTTACAGCGCCAAGTTCTATACATAGCGATGTATGTCCCAATCTCACTCCGTTTTATCTTTGACGAATCTCCATAATCTCAAGACATACATGGGCCGCAAATACCGCAATCCGATACCAAAGGAGTTTAACGTAGGTCCGGTGATACGTGCGGCCATGCGGCAAAAAGGCGCCACGCAGACCATACTGGGCCGAAAGACAGACCGCTCGCCCGTAACGGTGATGAACCTGCTCAAGCGCAGGAGCATTCAGGCAAGCATTGTGTATGAATTCTCAATGGCCATGGAGGTGGACCTGTTCCATGAGCTGAGCCGGTGCCTTCCGGAACATATCCGCAAAGACGAGCGAAAGGCTGAGGTAGAGGAACTTACGGCCGAGATTCTGGCCCTGCGGCAGGCCCTTGAGGCCGCTGATACGGAGATGGCGCGCAACCGGGAGGACAACGCCTACCTGAAGAAGATGATCGATATACTGGCCAAGGACAGGTGACTACAGCACCCAGATCCTCACCACCCGAAGGCCTCGCCATCGGCCCATAGGCCCTTGACTTTGAGCACCTGCTCCACCACATCGCGCACACAGCCGTGGCCGCCTGCATAGGGCGATAGGTAGATGCTGGCATCGCGTATCTCGTAGGCAGCATCGGCCGGGCAGGTGGGCACACCCACATGGCGCAGGCAGGGCAGGTCGGGCATGTCATCGCCCATGTAGAGCACATAAGTGGGGTCAATGCCCTCACCGGCCAGGAAATCGGTGAGCACATCGAGCTTGTTGTGTGCCCGCAGGTGAATGTCCGTTATGCCCAAGGCCCTGAAGCGCTGGGCCACCGCCTCGCTTGATCCCCCTGTGATGATGCAAACCTTGAGGCCCTTCTTCACGGCCAGTTGCAGGGCATAGCCATCGCGCACGTTCATGGTGCGCACCGGCTGGCCCTGTTCCATGATAAGGATGCTACCATCGGTGAACACCCCGTCCACATCGAACACCATGGCCTGCACGTGGGCCAGGCGCTGCTTGAAATTGAGTCCTTCCATCGGTACCTCGGTTCACTCCTGGGCCTTGACCCGTATCTGTTTCTTGTAATCGCTGGGGGTGAGGCCCGTGTGTGCCTTGAACAGGCTGTTGAAGGTGGACTTGGAGTTGAACCCGCAGTCGTTGGCTATGGCAATGATGGTGAGGTGGTCGTAGTCAGGCATGGCCAGCCTGCGCATCACGGCCTCCATGCGGAACTCATTGACATAGGTGAAGAAGTTCTTGCCGATGTGCACGTTGAGCAGGTCGGTCACCTCGTAGCGGGCCAGGTTCATCTGGGCGGCCAGGTCGGCCAAGGTGAGCTCGGGGTTCATGTAGGGCCGCTCCTCGCGCATGATGCGGTCCAGTTTGGCTATGAGCTCGGCCGCCTGCACCTCTGAGAAACGCTGTTTCTGCTGTCGGCCCTCGGCCGTATCATCGGCAGGTGCGGGGGCCGCCTCCACCAGGTCGGTGCGGAAGAGCGATGGCTGCCGCAGCCCGAAGTAGCTGATGCCGTAGGCGATGAGTGTGAGGCCGAGGTTGGATATGAAGGTGGTATCGACCACCCGTGCGTAGCGCATGGCATTGTAGGCCCCGGCCAGCATGACCATCACTCCGCTGATGCTGTAGAGGATGGCCATGAAATTGAGCCAGAAGAGCTTGTGCCGCAGATCAACGTAGCTGAACTGGGCCTCGAGGCCCCTGCGGTAAACGGCCAGCCGCACAAAGGTGAGCACCGTGTAGACCGTGACCGAGAGGAAGAAGAGCAGGGCGAAGCTGATGCGCACCCACAGGTGCCGGTCGGCCATGAGGTAGTGCTCGTCAGAGAAATCGACAACATCCTGAAAGAACATCAGGTAGGCACCGGTGACAAGCACGAAGGGGATGAAATGCAGCATGTCGCGCAACTTGAAGCGCGGGCTGCCATCGGTGAGGTAGCACGAGTAGAGGTAGAGGAACGGCCCGAAGGTGAGCGGCACCAGTCCGAGCGAGAACTGCACATCGAAATACTCGGCATGCTGGCTGTAGAGGATAAGGAACAGAAACTTGAGGGCCAGCACCAGCATCATGGCTATGAGCAGGCGGTGCGACAGGCCCACCTGCTTGCGCGTGGCCAATGCCCCGGCCGCAAAGAGCGACTGGGCCAGGCCCACATGCGGTATGGCTTCGGCCCAGCTCATCGCAGGCCGTAACGTGAGGGGTCGGTGACGCGTGTCCACACCTTGGTGCGGCCCAGAAAGAACAGCAGGCTGTAATAGCCCTTCACATGCAGGCGGCCGTCCTCCAGATACATCTTGCTGTTGTAGCTGTTGCCGTTGCGCCAGTTGTAGATGGTGCCGCTGCGCCATGTGTCGCCATCGTTGCGGTAGCCGCGCAGCACCTCCAGGCCGAGCACCCTGCGGCTGCGCAGGCGCGGGTTGCCGTTCATCACATCGCGCAGCTCCTCTCCGTTGGCATCGCGCTGCTCTTTGAGCCACACCACTCGGCCGCCACAGGTGCCGTCAGCGGCCCGGTACACCTCCACCACGCTCTCGCCCTGCTCGGTGAGCCAGAGCCCCATCACCTGATCCTGGGCCCATGCAGCCGCAGACAACAGCATGGCCGTGGCCAATAGCATTGTGACTTTCATGATGAGGGTCAAAGGTAGACGAGGGTGCGGGCCTCAGTCCTTGTGCGGGTAGCGGGCCAAAAGGTCGTCCACGGCCCTCACATAGGCATCGGCCGCATCAGCGGTGGGCATGCCCTTGCGGCCCATCCATGCCTTCCATTTGGCCTGCCCCTTCAGGTCGAACAGCCCCGGGCTACGTTGCAGGCAGTCGCCCAGGGTGGCCTGTTTGAACAGACCGTATAGATTGAGCAGCTCATCGTTGGTGGGGCGTGCAGTGAGCGTCTCCACTCGCTCCTGGGCCAGTATGAAGGGGTCGGTCATGAGAATATGGGGGTGAAAGATGATCGGTGTCTGAAATGGGGCAGGCAAAGATGCCCATCCGCATCCACATACCTTCGTGGCCTGCCCATGTCGTTCCTGAGAAGTGCTTTCCCGTTCGCGGCAATAGTCCTGATGATGGCCCTTGGCCTCCGAATCGATGTGATGGACATCGATGCCGCGCAGTATGCCAGCATATCGGCCGAGATTGTGCGCACGGGCAACTGGCTCTCGCCCACCAACGACCACGAGCCCTATCTCGACAAGCCCCCCTTACATTTCTGGCTCTCGGCCCTGAGCATGACTGTATTCGGGATGGGGAACATCGGATACAAGTTCCCGGCCCTGATCATGGCCCTGCTCGCCCTGTACGCCACTTACAGGCTCTGCGCACTGATGGGCGACCGGGCCGTGGCGAGGAATGCCGCCCTCATCCTCGGTTCCATGGTGGCCCTCATGCTCCTTACCAATGATGTGCGCACCGATACCGCGCTGCTGGGCTGCACCACTGTGGCCGTATGGCTCTGGGCCGAGGCCCTGCACTCGGCCCATTGGCGTCACGTGGCGGCTGCCGCAATCTTCACTGCTCTGGCCATGCTGGCAAAAGGCCCGATCGGGGCCGTGTTCCCCGTCATGGCACTGGGGCCCTACATCGCGATGCACCGTAAAAGTGTGAAGCCCCGCCTTTGGATGCTGCCGCTCACACTGCTCATAGTAGCGGTGATGCTCACCCCCATGTGCATAGGCCTGTGGCGCGACCATGGGCCCGAGGGACTCAGGTTCTATTTCTGGACCCAGAGTTTCGGGCGGATCACCGGGGAGAACCGCTGGCAGAACGACTCAAGTTTCTTCTACCTGAGCCACGCCCTGCTATGGGCCACCGCCCCGTGGACCATCGTGATCTTGAAAGGCCTGTGGCGGCACGTGCTGGCCATCCCGTCTCTGGTCAGGCAACCTTCATCCGTCATCATACCCGTAAGCGCTGTACTCCTCGGCTACACCTCGCTTTCGCTTTCGCACTACAAACTGCCTCACTACGTGTTCATCATTCTGCCCTATCTGGCCATTATGGCGGCACAGGAGCTCGAACAAAGGCGCAATTGGCACCGGTGGGCCTTGGGCATCGAGATAGTGGCAATGCTCATCATTGCTTGGGGCCTTTGCCTGTGGGCCTTCCCAACGGACGGATTCCCTGTGATCCTGGCACTCAGTGGTGCAGCGGTGCTGGCAGTGCTCCTGCTCCACGGCAGGTTGCGGCTATCGCTATCCGAATCAGGGGCCCTGCTGGCCGGTTCGGCCTATCTGTGCCTGAACCTGCACCTCTACCCTGCCCTGCTCGGCTACCAGGCCAACTCGCAGATAGGCAGATGGGCCTCTGAGAATCGCATTGACCATGAATCGCTCGTTTGTTTCGCCACGGGGGGGCATGCGCTGAATTTCTATGCAGGAGAGACGGTACGCTGGTACTCAAGCATCGTGGCGGTGGCACCGGCCATCACACCGGGCACCTATGTGATAGCAGACAGCCTCAGGGCCGCAGAGCTGCTCAACGCTGGCCTGATTCCGAAAGAGAGAATCCGGTTCAGTTCGTTCAGGGTGCAGCTCCTCACATGGAAGTTCATAGACCCCCGAACGAGAGCACAGGCCATCAGGCCCTGTTACGTGCTCCGGTACTGACGCTGGCCTAAGGGATCACAGGTGCAGCGAAGCCTTCTTCTGAAGGTTCTGCTCCTTGGTGTGCGGATTGTCGGGGTCGGCCACGCAGCAATCGACCGGACAAACTGCCGCGCACTGGGGCTCGTCATGGAATCCCACACACTCGGTGCACTTGTCGGTCACGATGTAGTAGGTGTCCATGGCCACGGGCTCGTGCTTGGCATCGGCATCGCTGCTCTGACCGCTGAAACCGGTGAACATTCCCTTCACCGAGGTGCCATCGGCAAAGCGCCATTCGGCACCGCCTTCATAGATGGCGTTGTTTGGGCACTCGGGCTCACACGCTCCGCAGTTGATGCACTCATCGGTTATCTTGATGGCCATGGCAAGGGGTTAGTTTTGCGGCCGCAAATATACTTGGACACATCAGGCACCGACATACAGCACACACGCCTGGCCTTTGAAAGGCTCGGGGAGCATCTGCGCGCCATGCGCAGCGCCCCTGACGAGGCTTTCACCAGCACCGTGGCCAGGGCCGTGGCGGCCAATGCCTGGTTCACCGAGGAGCAGGTGGGGCACGCCATGGATGGCATCGTGGCCATGCTACGGCCCGATGTGCTCGACACATGGCTCGAACCCTACCGGGCCGACCTGTACCGCGACCGGCCCATGCACGAGGTGGCCGTGGTGATGGCCGGCAACATCCCTCTGGTGGGTTTTCATGACCTGATGTGCGTGCTGCTGGCCGGCCACCGTGCCCATATCAAGCCCAGCAGTCAGGACACGGTGCTGATGCAGGCCATGCGCGACATGCTCACGGCCATTGAGCCCACATTGGAGGCGCGTATGGAGTGGCACGGGCATCTGCTGAGCGGGTTCACCCATGTCATTGCCACAGGCAGCAACAACACCTCGCGCTACTTCGAGAGCTATTTCGCGCGGTTTCCCCATGTTATCAGGCGCAACCGAAGCTCGGTGGCCGTGCTCACAGGCCGCGAGACCCCCGATGACCTGCACGCGCTAGGCCGCGACATATTCCGCTACTTCGGTCTGGGCTGCCGCAATGTGAGCAAGGTGTACGTGCCCACGGGTTATGACCTCACCACGCTCATGCGCGGCCTCGAGGGGTGGAACGACATCATTCTGCACCACAAGTACCACAACAACTACGACTACCAGAAGGCCATACTTCTGGTCGAATGCCTGCCCCACCTCGACAACGGGGCGCTGCTGCTCCGGGAGCACGATGCCGTGGCCTCGGCCGTGTCGGTGCTGCACTATGCCCAATATGGCTCAATGGATGGACTGACCGCAGACCTGGCCCGGCATCGCAACCAGATCCAGTGCATTGTGGCCGGAACATCCATCCCTGGAAATGACACTGTCCCTTTCGGCATGGCGCAGTGCCCCGCCCCTTGGGACTATGCCGATGGGGTGGATACCATGCGGTTTCTTTTGGCTGATTGAAGACAGGCCGGAGCGTTTCAGGTTGACTCAGGGTCTTTGGCCCAGATGTCATTCCTCATCATCCGTCTGGAACTGAATTTCAGCTCACGGGCGGCTTATGTCAATCGCACCAATCAGGATACTGACGCCTGTTGGCGCGCATCGAAGAAGGTCAGAGCGTCCTTCTTCTCCATCAGGGAAGTCTGTGCGAGAACTATCGCCAGAATCCGTGCGAATCGGCCTTATCAGTACTCAAGTACGCAATTGCGCTTAGGCCTCCGGCCGGGCTGCATGGTAGCTTTGCAGAACTATGTCGGGCATGCGTTTCTCAGCTTTTTACGTGTTCCTGTCTGCTGTGCTTTGGCTGCCCTGTGCCGCCCAGCAACGGCAGACTGTGGGCGTGGTGCTGAGCGGTGGGGGCAGCAGCGGCCTGGCCCACATCGGTGTGCTGCGGGCGCTGGAAGAGAACAACATCCCTATCGACTACATAGCAGGCACATCGGCCGGGGCGCTGGTGGGGGCCATGTACGCATCGGGTTACACCCCGGCCGAGATGGAGCGCATTGCCTTGAGCGATGAGTTCTACAACATGGCCAAGGGTATCATTGGCGAGGAATACAAATACTACTTCAAGACCCGCGACCCCGACCCCACGTGGCTCAAAGTCCGCTTTGAGATTGACTCAGGCCTGCACGCCAGTATTCCGACCAATATCGTTGAGCCCTTCGGCATGGACATGGGCATGATCCAGTTCTTCGCAGCCCCATCGGCTGCTGCAGGAAATGATTTCGACAGCCTCATGGTGCCCTTCCGCTGCATTGCGGCCGATGTGGCCGACAAGAAACAGGTGGTGTGGCGCAAAGGAGACCTGTGTCAGGCGGTGCGCAGCAGCACAACCTATCCGCTGTACATGCGGCCCATCATTGTAGATGGAAAAATGCTGTTCGATGGCGGTCTCTACAACAACTTTCCGAGCGATGTGGTGCTCGAGGATTTCTTCCCCGACATAATCATAGGCAGCACTGTGGCCACGGCCAACAAGCCGCCCAAAAAAGGCGACATCGGTTCGCAGCTGAAGGCTCTGCTGATGCACAACACCAACTATGACGCGGTGTGCGACAACGGTATCATCATCCGTCCGGAGATACCCGATGTGCCGGTGATGGATTTCACCCGCAACCGCGAGATCATTGAAGGTGGATATCGCACCGCCCTGAAGATGATGCCCGATGTGACTGCCCTTGTGCAGGCCCGGAGAGACACCACCGAGATGGCCCTGCGCAGGCAGCGTTTTGAGGCGCGCAAACCCGCCATGATGTTCAAGGACATCACCATTTCAGGGCTGAACAGATATCAGAGCGAGTATGTGGTTCGCAGCATCAGGCAGCGGCAGTCGGTCATACCGTTCAATAAACTCAAGCGCGCCTATTTCAATCTTGTGGCCGATGACAAACTGAAGCATATCTACCCTGTGGCCACTTTCAATCCGGCCACTGGATTCTTCGACCTTGACCTCGACATTGAACCCGACAAGGACATCATAGCCTCCATAGGTGGCAACGTGGCATCGCGCAGCATCAATCAGGCATTCATCGGGCTCGAATACAAGTTCCTTGGCCGCCTTGCCCTGAGCGTCTTTGCCAACACCCACATCGGGAAGTTCTACACCAGCGGGCAGGTGCGCGGCCGGCTTGATGTGCCCGGCATCGTACCGTTTTTTATCGAGGGCGGCATCACCCTCAACCAGTGGAACTACTTTGAGAGTTTCAGCACCTTTTTTGAGGAGACCAAGCCCAGTTTCCTCACACAGACCGAACGCTATGCCATATTGGATGCCGGTCTGCCGCTCGGCACCAAACTCAAGTTCATCGGCTCGCTGGGTTGGGCCAATATCACCAACAAGTATTACCTAACTCCCGATTTCACAAATGATGACGACCCCGATGCCGCAACTGTGAACCTGATGACCACTGCGGCCCGGCTCGAGCGCAACACCCTCAACCGCAGGCAATACGCCAATCAGGGCCGGGCCTACATGGTTCGGTTCCGCATGAACTGGGGCCGCGAAGTGAATGTGCCTGGCACCACCGCCCCTACCGACACCGTCTTTGAGCAGGACCACCTGTGGGTGAGCATCCGCCTCAGGTACGAGCAGTATTTCCGCATCATTAAGCCCCTGCGCGTGGGCATACTGGCCGAGGTTATGTTCAGCACTCAGGACTTTTTCAGCAACTATGCGGCTTCCACGCTCATGGCTCCCGTGTTTCAGCCCACACCCGAGAGCAGTACGCTTTTCCTACAGCAGTTCCGTGCCAACAAATGGGCCGGGGCTGGCGCCCGCATCGTCTGGACCATCTGGAAACAGCTCGACCTGCGCGTTGAAGGCTACACTTTCCACCCTTACCAGCGTTTCAGGCAGAACCCCGACCTGAGCACCGCTTACAAGCCTATTCAATGGGACCCCCGTTTCATGGGCATGGGCGGGCTGGTGTACAATAGCCCTGTGGGGCCCATCAGCCTCATGGTCAATTACCACGACAAGGAACAGACCCCGTGGAGCGTGCTGTTCCACATCGGGTACATCCTTTTCAACAACAGAGCTTTAGAGTAAAAGAACCGCTCAGCCCGCTCCCCAGCGGTATCCGTCCACCTCAAGTCCGGCAAGGTCCAGTACTCTGTCCACCACAGTGCGGGCCAAAGAGGCCAGGTCCTGCGGACGGCTATAGAACGAAGGGCTGGCCGGGGCTATTATGGCTCCCGCCTCGGTAAGCGAAGTCATGTTGCGCAGATGTATGAGGCTGTAAGGCGTGTCGCGCGGAACGAGGATGAGCCGTCTGCGCTCCTTGAGCATCACATCGGCTGCCCTGGTCATCAGGTCATTGCTCACTCCGGTGGCCACTCTGGCCATGGTACCCATGCTGCACGGGCAAACGATCATGGTGCCGTAGCGAGCCGATCCACTGGCGAAAGGGGCGTTGAAATCGTTCCGATCATAGATGGTGAAGGGAATCTGACGATAGGAGTCATCGCCCAGTTCCAACTCCCACACCTGGCGGGCATTGTCACTCATCACCACGCCACAGGCTTCAATCTGACCGCTGAAATGAGCCAATCTGTCCAATAGCACCTTGGCATAGATGGCTCCGCTGGCACCGGTTATCCCGACTACTATCCGATGTCTCATCTCGACTCAGGCTCGGTCAGTTCTTTCTCCTTCACCTTCTTCGGGGGTGCCACATAGGTGGTCTTGAACCACCACCTGATTGAAAAGGCAATGAGCTGATTGAGCTGACCACCGTAGGGCCATTGGATAAAATCGCCCCGAACAGGTAATATCGAATTGGCATAGCGCGCGTTCACTTCCAGTTTCTTGCTCGGAAGGAAGAAGTAACTCAGACCTACGGCACCGCTCAGTTCAAACACCTTGAAGGGCGGCTTTCCCGTTATGGGGCCAAACTGATTCTCTTCAGTCTGTGTGAGTAGAAAACCGAACTGCGGGCCCAATTCAATGCTCATGTTGCGTATGCCATACCAGCGGTACAACAGCGGCAGTTCAATGTAGTTCAACCCTATGAGGTAGTACTGGTTGTTATTGTCAACAGTGGGTGCCATACGGCTGCCCTTCTGGATGAAGCTCATCTCCAATTGCAGTGTGCTCTTGGGCCTGAAACGCACATCTACATAGCCACCGCCCCAGAAACCGGGCTTGTTGAACCCACCAAGGTCATCACCGCTTACCTGCGATGTTACGATACCGGCATACAGCCCACCACCGAAAATCTGTGCCTGCGACAAAACAGGCAGCAGGCATACCACAATTCCGATGATCAGCCTCATTCAGCTATCACAGGGCGGTACTCGGCCTGTATCACGCTCTTGTTGTCATCGCGCGCCAGCCAGGCCACAATGTTGCAGTTGTGGTCGACCCAAGCTGCATCGAGTACAATGCTGAAACTCTGGGTCAGGTTGGTCCCACTTGTCAGATTCGCCCCACTGTTGACGTCAGCACCCCACGAGCCCGTTAGGCTGGTGCGCAACATGTGCATGTGGGTGTAATCGGCCCTATTCTCATCGGTCAGATTGGGGTCATAATCTTTCTGGAAATCAACTATGCTGTCCTCACTCACCACCACATTCAGCTTGTAGGGTCCATTGTTCAGGTCGGCAAGCACGTTGATGTCGACCACAACATTCACAGTGCGCGTGGCCTCGCTGTATGTGTTGGTAAGGGTCAGGTTGGCCTCGGCCGGTTGGTCCAGCATGTTTGCGGCCAATGCGGCCCAGGCAGTGTAGCTCCTGATGTAGTTGCCACCATCGGGGGTGCGGTTCACCAGCCCGTTGGGCAGCCCAGCGGCCGAGTTACCGAAGGTCAGGTTCCAATCGTTGCCGAACGTGGTACGGTAATCAGCCGCATACATCGGGGGTTCGGGTATCGCGAAAAAGCCCACGTGCACGGCCAACGGCACCACGCGGTCGCCCCATTCGCAGCCCAATTCATGCAGTACTTCGGCCGCGCGTGGGCAATTGCCGCAGGTATGGCCGGTGTAGTCCTCCACCAGTATCTTCCTCACATTGTCGTATATGCAGTGGCAGTTGCTCACAAGCGCCAACGGATCGTAGTTGGCCGCTGTGGAGTCCGTGCAGCCTCTGAACAGACTAGGGTCATAGATGCACGAGCCGTCATCGTGGTCGGCCTCGGGATCGTAATTATCAGCTATCGGGTCAATGCAGCCGTATTTGGGCGGTTCCACAATGTCGCAGCCACTGGCCGCCACCAAGGTCGCAGCCATTACGAAGAAGAGGTTCTTATTCATGATGATTCAGAAACTTGTGGTGATGCTGAGGCTCACACCGTTTGAAGCAGGCACATTCCTACAGATTCCACCAACGCAGAAAATACCTGCCCTTTGGCGACCATAACTCAGCGTGATGCGTGATGCGTTATGTGTGTAACCCACTTGAATGTAGGGGTAATGCAGACGCTTCTCCTCGTGCGGATTGCCATAGTTCCATTGATCGAGCACCGCCACAAAGAAGTGAGGCGACCATGTGTACTCGAGCATGGCAACTGCCCACGACCCTTGGTCCTGTCCGGTGAACAGGCCCTGTAGCTCCAGGCGCAATGCATGCTTCGGCTTCACTTTATAGGTGAGGTCCACCACGGCTATATGGGCGTTGATGGTTCCATAACCCACCAGACCTTGAACAACATCCTTATTGTAGGTGATGTTGAAATACTTCACCGCGGCTTTGAAATCCTTGGTGAACTTGCGGCTTATCTCGACATTGATGTCGCGGAAGTAAAGGCTGCCATGCCCGAAGAAAGAGGCATCGAGGCCGCTCTTGGCATCGTTCACCACGGTATGGAGCCCATAGGCATGAGAGTAGTTCACATTGATGTATGTGCCGTATTTGCCACCCAATTTTGATCCGCGCTTGATCTGATAACTCACCTCGCCCTGCACCGCCCACTCGCCATTGGGCTGCGTAGCATACGGGTATAGCGAGGCGGCCAGCAGATAGGTGTGCTGTTTGGTGAGGGCCGGTAGGTAATTGATGTTGAGGTTGAAGCCCGATGCGTACCTATCGCTCCTGAAATCCATGTTCTGCGTCCGCTTGGCGCTCAATATCAGACCCAGACCTTCGGTTGCAAAGGTGGCATTGAGCAACACCGCACTACCTGGGCTGTAGTTCTTGCGCAGCACGCCCTCATACAGGAACGTATTGCTGGCCTGGGGGTCGTTGATCTTGCTGGCATATTCCCCATTAAGCCCGAACTTGCCGCTGGTGAGGTTGAATCGGGCCGCCCATGCACCCACATTCTCAGGCAGTTCAAAATCGGGGTCATCATCCTCCTGATACTTGCTGACAAAACTGCCGCCTACTGAGAACCGCGTCTTGGCATTCGCCAGCTTCTTGATGGTCTCGTTCAGCACTATCTCACCATCAATACCCCGCACAATGCCCGGGCCATGGTCAAAGAACGACCGCTGTTTGCCTATCACTCCCTTCACATATACACCACCCAGCACATGGGCCTTCACACGGGCACCGTCAATTGAGTTGTCGAAACCCAGACCCGGTTCCACATACGTGCGCAGCACCATACCACTGCCGAACTGCTCATAGAAATTCCCTACAGTGATGCTCAGGAAATCTGATTCAAAACTTGCATATCGGTAGGCTATGCCCTGCCCCTTATAGCGCTGATCAAACCCCTGGATCACATTCAGGTAGTTCTCGTAGCGTATGCCGACCGTGAATTTGCCCTTGGTGTAGATCAGGTTTGTGAACCCGTTCATCAACAGCTTTTCTGGAACCGGTGGCGCTCCGATGGCGGTATCCGGGTTATAGATCTGGGTGTCGAACTGCACATTGCCGTGCACCTCGCCCCATTTGCCCTTGTCGCTCTGACTACCGCTGCTGCCGTTGGTGGCCGCCTGTCCGGCATCCTGAGCCAGGACGCCCGTGGCAGACAACAAGGCAAGTGCCAGCGAACCTATCTTCCTCATCCGCTACGATATCACTTTTTGAGTGCCTTCTTCACCTCCTCATACAGGTGTTCCTCATCGCCCTCACTATACGAGGTGTGCTGATATACCACCTCCATGTTGCCGTTGAGCAGGAATGTGTGAGGCACGTTATTCACGTTCATGGCCCTGCGCAGATCACTGTTCTCATCAAGCAACACCTGGTATTTCCAACCTTTGCTGCTGACCAAAGGGGCCACTTTGCCGCTGTTGCGTGAGTCATCGATTGAGACGGCTATCACTTTTACACCCGTCTCCTTCTCCCAATCGGCATAAACATCGGCAATGTTGTTCAGCTCCAAGATGCAGGGCTTGCACCATGTGGCCCAGAACGACACGATAACAGGCTTGCCGTCATTCTTTATGTCTGATGTGTTGAAGGGACGGCCTTCCATGTCCTTGAGTGCCACCGATGGGAATGCCCAGTCCTTCTTGGCTATCTGGGCCTGAACCTGCTGCGATGCAATGGCAAGTGCCGCTATTAAAAGTACTTTTCTCATGGTCTATGGTAATGTTATTAAAAGGCCACGGGCCAAAGGTCGTACCGATCCTTGGCCCGTGGCATAGACTGAGTGGTCAGATCACTTATTGACGGTGAGCCTGCGGCTCACACGGCCGCTCTCAAGGTTCAGGTTGATCATGTACAGACCTGAGTTGAGGTCAGAGGTGTTCAGGCTGATCTTGTTCAAACCAACTTGAAGGTCCTCAACAGGCAGGCTCATAACGCGGCTGCCGCGGATGTCCAACACCTCAACGGTGCCACGGTCAGAAGCATTCAGGTTGAACTGAACGGTGGCGTTGTCAGTGGCGGGGTTCGGGTAAACACTCATGCCGCTCACATTCGTAGCCACTTCCTCAACACTCACATTCTGGCAAGAGGTAGCGGTCTGGCCTGTAGCGGGCACTTTTACAAACACGGCCTGTAGAACCTCTTTGGTAGAGGTGTTCTGAACGAAGGCGACAACAATCACCCCTTCATCCAAAGTTCCCCAAAGGTTGTAGTTGCCCTGAGCAGGTCCGCCCTCCACAAAAGTGTAGCTCTTCTCAACAGATTGGAAACCACCAGTGGTCATCGAAGACAGGGTGTTGCCGCTTCCGTTAGGCAACATTTTACGCTCAGCAAAATGGAACTCGTCCTGCGAGGTGGTTGAGGCAGGGTAGCTGTAGAACTCCTCAACAGCAGCGATCTGAAGTTTATATCCCGTACCGAAATCAGCATAGGAGGTGACGCCCACATTGACGTTTACATCGAGCCCGGTCCTAGAGACCTCCAAGCACATGCTCACGAAAGCCGGTACTGCTGCCGCATCCATCAGTTCCTGCTCTGTTCCTTGGGTCAGCGATTTGCCGTCCAAGAAATAATCTGGAATACCTGATACACCATAATATGTTCTGCGTGTCACACCATCAGGGTTATAACTCGGGTCGTTGCCCGGGAGGGGCCAGTTCATCTGGTACTTCACAGCAGCGATGTTCGATCCAGCCTGGTTGGTGTTTACACTTTCCAGGATGGGGTCGTATTGAGCATTGAATGAGGCGCAAGGCGCGCATGTGGAGCTGGTGAAGCCCTCGATGAGCGCAACGCGCTGAACACTCTGAGTGGCTACGCTGATGCTGCCATTGAGTGAATTGTTGGCCGCTAGGGCATCATTGGCCACACCGCTCATATCAAGAGAAATGGTGTGAGGACCTACAGATGCATTCCAAGGGGTGCTAAAGCTGAAATTGGCCGTGGTACCTGGTGCAATGGAGCCAGAGAAGTTCTGACTCACAGGTGTGCCACCGTCCATGGTGTAAGCCAGTGTGTAACCATTCACAGCTACAATACCGTTGTTCTTTACTGTCCCGGTTATGGTCGTGCTACCTTGAGCAATAACACCCGGCACATCCAATGAGTTGATGCCGAGATCCGTTCCGAGGGTAACAGTGGCGTTCTCTTCTGTACCGAACGAACCACCTGACGAAACGGTGGTGGAGCCTACATTGACAGTCCAACCGCCATCGCCATATGCGCAGCACATGCCATCGCCATAGGCATCTTCAACCGTAATGTATATGGTGCTGCCGTCAGGAACGCAGAAGTTAACCGTCTCACCGTCTCCTTCAACATCGGTGTATGGGCCGCCTGATGCGTAGACAGGGGTTCCTGTGGCACCTGTAATGGTCCACGTGGTCTCTGAACCGTAGGCATCAGTGACCACGGTCATGGTCACTTCGGTCTGGCCATTAGGGCACTGTGCAAATGCACCCGTACCTAAGGCTGACAGAAGCAAAAGAGGTAATGCTTTCTTCATGGTAAGTAAGGTTAGATGAGAACTGGTTTTAAGGATTTTGGAGGGCCAAATGTAATGGGTAGTTTCTAATCAGCACGGGGTGATGGCCCGAAGGCTTGAACTAATGTGGCTCAAATCTCATAAGATGTAAGATGCTTGACCTTGATCAGCATCGAATTCCTGTTGGCCGGCTCAACTCCCGATCAATATTGATTCGTTACTTTGCCAACCCCAGAGAGGGGTAAACAGAACTTACTATGAGAAAACATCTACTCTCCTTCTGCGCCTTGACACTTGCATATGGCGCCCATGCTCAGAGCCTATCCTTGAGTGATGTGGACCGTGCCGTGTGGGGCTCTGTGGAGTCGGGCACCATTATCACAAGTGAGGCTGTTGTGACCAACAACAGCGGAAACCCCATAGATGTGCGCGTTGAAAGCGAGGACCTTACGGTGCTGGCGAACACACTCAATTACTTCTGTTGGGGTCAGTGCTATGAGCCCGGCATTACACTTTCGCCCAACACCATTACGCTACAACCGGGTCAAAGTCTTGGTGACATGTTCTATGGCGATTACAAACCGATGGGTGTGCCCGGCACGAGCACAGTGAAGTATTGTTTCTACGACAACAACAACCGCCCAGACTCGGTTTGTTACATCGCCACATTCACAGCCTATGCTGTTGGCATCGAAGACAACCCGCTCCTTACCCGTGGCATGGGCGACCCATATCCTAACCCCGCAGTGAATGTCGCCAACATCAAATACGCCTTCTCCAGCCTTCAAGGCGCACGCATGGAGGTATATGATGTGTTGGGCCAGCGTGTGCGCAGCATCTCGATAGACCAGGCGCAAGGCGCATTGAAGCTCGATGTTTCGGGGCTGCGTCCGGGTGTCTATTTGCTACAGATGGTCAATAACGGTAAGACTGTGGCCACTCGCAGGCTAAACGTGGTGCGCTGAAGCTCACTTCTTTCAATCTACAAAAGCCCGGGCCCTAGGTCTGGGCTTTTTCGTTCTGCTCAGCGCCCTTCCCACTCCTTCACCAACCGCGGCACCGCCACCCCTGCCTTTTCTTTGATGGTTATCACATCTGTGCCGCTAATGTGCGGGGCGTTGGGGTCAACAACTATGACCTGACAACCAATGGGGACATGCTGCAACAGGCTAGCGGCAGGGTACACCTGTAGCGATGTGCCCACCACCATCAGCACATCAGCCTTTTGAACTATTCGGGCAGCCCGCGACAGCATGGGCACCTCCTCACCGAACCACACCACGTGTGGCCTGATCTGAGCACCACGCGGGCATAGGTCGCCAAGCCTGATTTTGCCGTCAACGGGGAATGTATCGTAAGGAGGCACCGTGGAGCGCCCAAGCATGATCTCGCCATGCAGATGCACCACGTTCTGCGAACCGGCCCGCTCATGCAGGTCATCGATATTCTGCGTGACGATATTCACCGTTGCCACTTTCTGCAATCGGGCCAGTGCCAGATGTGCACCATTGGGCTCAGCGGCCCGCACCTGGTCTCTGCGCTGGTCATAGAAATCGAGCACCAGTGCGGGGTCGCGGAGCCATGCCTCGGGGGTGGCGACATCCTCTATCCGATACCGTTCCCACAGTCCATCGCTGTCCCTGAATGTGCTTATACCGCTCTCGGCACTTATGCCTGCGCCACTGAGGACCACTACGTTCATCGATGCAAAAATTAGAAAGTCCTTAACATTCCGGCTACTTTATTAGTTTTGGAACCCCTGAAAAAACAGGTACAACCAAAACCGCACCCGCATAGACCAACCTCTACCCTGATCAAGTCTTAGTTGTATGATCCATCATGTAAGGGGCCGCATAGACGAGCGCAACCCCGCGGGAGTGGTCATTGAGTGCGGTGGAGTGGGATATCATCTTCTCATCTCTCTCACCACGTTTGCCAAACTGCCAGACAGCGGTGAGTGCAAGCTATACACTCATTTTGCCATCCGCGAGGATGCCCATGTGCTGTTCGGATTTGCTGACCGGGAGGAGCGCGACCTGTTCCGCTCACTCATCTCCGTATCAGGGGTGGGTGGCAACACTGCGATCGCGGTGCTGAGCAGTCTGGACCCCGACACCCTGCGCAGGGCCATACGCGACAAGAACGTGGGCACATTGAAGGCGGTGAAGGGAATAGGCCCCAAGACGGCCGAGCGGATCATTGTGGATCTGCACGACCGGATATCGAAAGAGAGTGTGGGTATGGGGCTGCCCATAAGTTCAGGCAACAGAAAGAGGGAAGAGGCGTTGACCGCCCTCGTCACACTGGGCTTTGCCCGCCTGGGTGCTGAGAAAGCGGTGGATGCGGCCATGAAGAGACACGGAGACGATCTGGATGTTGGCGACCTTGTCAAACACGCCCTCGGGAGCATATAAGAGCAGTAATCACAGTATATAGAAGTGCGGTCTTTTCGGTCATACAATAGTGGCGTTGTGTCAATGGTCCTGCGGGCCATGCTGCCTTTATGGGCATTGATGATGCCGTTTTTGGGGATGGCCCAACAACCGGCCCAGAGCGGAACAGGCTCTGGGACCGGACCCGACACCAACACCATACAGCTGCCCTACCCCCTCCCCGAGGTACTGGACCCGGTGCAGGGGCAGAACCAAAGCGGGCTGTACCTGAACGACCCGAGCAATGTGACCAATAATGTGGAGTATGACCCACAGAGCGGTGACTACCACATAGATCAGCGGATGGGCGATGTCAATTTCCGCAATCCGACCTATATGACCTTTGATGAGTACCAGGACTACGAGGCCAAGCAGGCCATACGCAACTACTGGCGCGAACGCACCGAGAGTGAGAGCCTGGGCAAGCGTAAACCGCTGATCCCATCACTCAACATCAAGAGCAAACTCTTCGAGACCATTTTTGGGGGGAGCACCATCGACATCAAGCCGCAGGGATCGGCCGAACTGATATTCGGGGTGAATGTGAGCAAGATCAAGAACCCTGCGCTGCCGGCCAATCAGCAGACCAACACCACGTTCAATTTCGATCAGAACATCCAGATGAACGTCATCGGTAAGATCGGTGATAAGATTCAACTGGGGGTGAACTACAACACCAACGCGGGGTTCGATTTCGAGAACCAGATGAAGCTCGAGTACACTGGCGAAGAGGACGAGATCATCAAGAAAATAGAGCTCGGTAACGTGTCGCTGCCACTCACGGGCACATTGATAAACGGCAGCCAGAACCTGTTCGGTGCCAAAGTGGCCCTGCAGTTCGGCCGACTCACAGTGACCGGTCTTTTCTCGCAGCAGCGCGGGCAGAGCCAGACTGTGGAGACCCAGGGCGGGGCTCAGGTGACCAAGTTTGAGGTGAAGGGCGACAACTATGAGCCCAACCGCCACTACTTCCTCTCGCAGTTCTTCCGCAACAATTACGATTCCTATTTGGCCGACCTGCCCATTGTGCGCTCGCCTGTGAATGTGACCCGCATTGAGGTATGGGTGACCAACAGCAACCTGGCAGGAACACAGACCGATGGAACGAGGCACATCCTGGCATTCATGGACCTGGGCGAGGTGCATAACGGCAATGCATCCGGGTTGACTGACGTGGACAACACGAACTTCGTGCAGACAGGTGCAGGCACTGTGCCCGCCAATGCCGCCAACGGTCTTTATAGTCAGGTACTCACGTATCCGGGCATACGCACCATAGCCGGGGCCACGGCCGCATTGGCACCGTTGGCCGTTCCGCCCCCCGGGACCAATTTTGTCAACACACGCGACTATGAACTGCTGAGCAACGCTCAGCGCCTGAACCAGAGCGACTACAGGCTTAACGCCCAGTTGGGCTATATCTCGCTGAACCGTGAACTGCAGCCTTACGAGGTGCTGGCCGTGGCCTACCAGTACACTTATAACGGACAGGTGTTTCAGGTGGGTGAATTCTCGACTGACGGTATCAACGGTCAGGATGCCCTGGTGGTCAAACTGCTAAAGAGCACGGTGACCAACCCCAAGACCAAGATGTGGGACCTGATGATGAAGAACGTGTACAACATCGGGGCCTACCAGTTGACGCGCGAGGACTTCAGGCTCGATGTGATATATGACAACGTGACGGCCGGCACCAAGACCAACTACATACCCGAGGGGGCTGTGAACGGCAAGATCCTGTTGCGCACCATGAACCTGGACCGCCTCAACACGAACAATGACCCTTTCCCCGATGGCTATTTCGACTTTGTGGAAGGCATAACCGTGAACAGCCAGCAGGGGCGCATCTATTTCCCCGTGATAGAACCCTTCGGCAGCCACCTGAAGGGTCAGTTCAATCTGCCGAGCGAAGATGCCATTGCTGCCAAATACGTGTACCAGCAACTGTATGACAGCACCCGGCAGGCGGCATTGAACTACCCACAGCTGAACCGCTTCATCCTTGCGGGGCAATACAAGGGAGCTGGAGGCGGGGAGATATCGCTGGGGGCCATGAACATACCCCAGGGGTCGGTGACGGTGACGGCCGGAAGCACCGCCCTTGTTGAGAATCAGGACTACACGGTTGACTACACCTTGGGCAAGGTGCGCATCATTAACCAGAGCATCCTTGCCTCGGGCCAGCCCATCAGGGCCACGTTTGAGAGCAACTCCCTGTTCAACATCCAACAGAAGACCTTGGGCGGTGTACACCTCGACTATGTGGTGAGCAAGGACCTGGCATTCGGGGCCACGGTGCTCAACCTGAGTGAGCGGCCACTGACCCAGAAGGTGAACCAGGGCGATGAACCCATCAACAACACCATCTGGGGCATCAATGGATCGTACCGCACCGAGTCGCGCCTGCTCACCAAGATCATTGACAAGATACCGCTCATCAACACCAAAGAGGTATCGACCATAGCTGTTTCGGGCGAGTTTGCACACCTGATACCGGGCAATGCCCGCGCCATAACCCAGGGCGGCATATCGTACCTCGATGACTTTGAAGGCAGCGTGAACTTCATTGACCTCAAGGCCCAGCAGCAGTGGGTGCATGCCAGCACCCCGCAGGGACAGACAGGCTCTGGCGGCACACCGAAGCTCTTCCCAGAGGGCGACCTGACCAACAACATCGGCTATGGCATGAACCGGGCGCGGATAGCGTGGTACATCATTGACCCGCTGTTCTTCCGCAACAATTCGCTCACCCCATCGCATATCGATGCCGAGGACCAGAGCTTCGACTATGCCCGTCAGGTGATAGAGCAGGAGATTTTCCCATCGCGCCAGCCCATGCTGAGCGGCCAGCAGACCAACCTGCCGGTGTTTGACGTGGCCTATTATCCCACCGAAAGGGGCATTTACAACTACGATGCAGATGGGACGGTGTTTGTGAACGACACCATCGTTTCGCGCGTTGTGGCCGCAGGCACCGAGCCTGACGGCAGCCTCAAGGAACCGGCCTCGCGCTGGGGCGGCATCATGAGGCCCATCACCACCAGCGACTTTGAGCAGAACAACATTGAGTTCCTCCAATTCTGGATGATGGACCCCTTCCATGCCGACACCAACGGCAACCATGCGGGCGGTGACCTGTACTTCAACCTCGGGAACGTGAGCGAGGACATTCTGCGCGATGGACGCTTCGCGTATGAGAACGGCCTGCCCACCGGCACCAACGATGCCCCTACCGATAGCACCGCGTGGGGCATTGTGCCATCGAACCTGCCCATAGTCACGGTATTTGACAATGACCCGGCCGCACGTCCGTTTCAGGATATCGGGCTTGATGGGTTGAATGATGATCAGGAAAGGGAGTTCTTCAATGATGTCTATATCGCGAAGCTCAATGACAAACTGGCCAACAACGAGCTTACCCAGGAGGCTTACGACAAGCTGGTGGCCGACCCCTCGAGCGACAATTTCAAATTCTATCGTGGCGATGACCTCGATGCGGCCGAGACCCAGATAACCGACCGCTACAAACCCTACAACGGGCTGGATGGCAACTCTCCCACGGCCGATCAGAGCGGTACCGATTTTCAGGCATCGAACACCACCCAGCCCAACAGCGAGGACATAAACCGCAACACCACGCTTGACAATGGCGAGAACTACTTCCAGTACCGTGTGAGCCTGCGCAGAGAGGACCTGGTGGTGGGCCGCAACTACATCACCAATGAGCAATTGGGGCAGGGCGACCTGGCCAACGGAAACACTATTTCTGTGAAGTGGTACCAGTTCAAGCTGCCCATCCGCATACCCGACCAGCAGATAGGCAACATCCAGGATTTCCGCTCCATCCGTTTCATCCGCATGTTCCTGCGCGGATTTGAGGACAGCGTGTTCTGCCGCTTTGCCAGGCTCGAACTGGTGCGGGGCGAGTGGAGGCGCTACCTGTTCAGCCTACAGGTGCCGGGCGAATACATGCCCGAGGACGATGCCAACACCACCATGTTCGACATCAGCACGGTGAACATAGAGGAGAACGGCACCAAGGACCCTGTCAACTATATCCTGCCCCCCGGCATCTACCGCCAGAGTGTGGCCAACAGCGGCACCACCCAGCGCCAGCTGAACGAGCAGAGCCTGCTGCTGAAGACCTGCGGCCTGAAGGACGGTGACTCGCGGGCGGCATTCAAATACACGCAGTTTGACCTGCGCTCGTACAAGCGCCTCAAGATGTTCGTGCATGCCGAGGCCATAGCGCCCGAGGTGCTGAATGATGGCGATGTGGAGGTGTTTGTGCGCATGGGCCCCGACTTCGACTTCAACTACTACGAATACACCATACCGGTAAAGGTGACCCCGCCCGGCAACTACGGCACGGCCAGCAGCTACACCAGCGATGACCAGTACAATGTGTGGCCCATTCAGAACAACCTTGACATCCTGTTTGACGACCTACGCAATGCCAAACTGGAGCGCGACCGGGCCCTGCTGAGCGACCCGACCGTATCCATTACCAAGCCGTATGAAGTGGCCCACGGCCCGAGCAACAGCATCTATATAAAGGGTAATCCGAACCTGGCCAACGTAAAGTCGATGCTGATAGGCATACGCAACCCGAAGAAGATAGGCCCGGCCGATGGCGATGACGGATTGCCCAAGTGCGTGGAGATATGGGTGAACGAACTGCGCCTGACCGACTTTGACAACAAGGGCGGATGGGCTGCCACAGCGCAGGCCCAACTGCAACTGGCCGACCTGGCCAATGTGAACGTGGCCACCACCTACAAGAAGTTCGGCTTTGGCAACTTCGACAGCAAACCGAGCCAGCGCCTGCGCGAGGACCAGCTGAACTATGAAATATCGGGCACCATCCAGCTGGGCAAGTTCATCCCGAAGAAACTGGCAGTGAACGCCCCGATGTACCTCAGTTTCGCAGAGGCCTACAAGACCCCCGAGTTCAATCCGCTGAACCCCGACATAACCATGGCGGCCACATTGGAAGAGATAAATGTGCAGCCCGATGCCGAGGTGAAGAAGCAGGACCTGTTGCGCAAGACCGAAGGGTATGAGAAGCGCAGGAGCATGAACTTCACTGACCTGCGCAAGGCCCGTACCGCCAAGGGCAAGCCGATGCCGTGGGACATATCGAACCTCGCGTTCAACTACGCCTACACGGAGCAGTACATGCGCGACATCAACTACGAGTATAACGAGACGCGCACGTACAAGGGCGGTGCCACCTACGACTACAAGCCGCCCATCAAACCGGTGCAGCCATTCACAAAACTGCCGTTCAGCACCAAGATGGTGGACCTGCGCAAGGCATGGCATGATGAGCGCGTGAAGGAGCAGCGCACTCTGCTGGACAGCCTGCGCAAGACCAACGCCAAAGGAGCGGAGATAAAAGAGGTGCAGGACGAGCTGGATGCCCGCAGCGCACGCAAGCAGCGCTACGAGAAGTGGAGCCGCAACTTCCTGCGGTCGGGCTGGCTCAAACCCATCAAGGACTTCAACTTCAACTACGCGCCCATGCAACTGGGTGTGCGCACCGACATGGACCGCAGGTACACCGAGACCCAACTGCGCAATACCACCGACTATCAGCTCAAGATTGACCCAACGTATCAGAAATCGTTCCTCTGGAACCGCCAGTACACCCTTAAGTACGACCTGACCAAGGCCATCAAGATCAGCTTTGATGCCTTCAATTATGGCCGGGTGGACGAGCCACAGGGCGCGGTGGACAAGAACGCTGAGAACTGGGACCATATGCGCGACAGCATCTGGAGCAACATCAAGAACGGGGGCCGCACCACGCAGTACACACATACCACCAATGTGAACTGGACATTGCCCATAAACAAACTGCCCATAACCGAGTGGATAACGGCCACGGCCCAGTATACCGCCAACTACACATGGAACTCGGGGGCTTTGCAGTACTATCAGGGCACCAATGGCCCGTACTGGGATGTGAACACCTTCGGCAACACCATACAGAACTCGCAGAACTGGCAGATAAACGGCAATGCCAACCTGAATCAGGTGTATAGCAAGATACCGTGGATAAAGGACCTGAACAACCGCAGGGCCAGCACCAGTGCAAAAGCGAGCGCCAAGAAGGCCACCCCAACCGATGGCCCGGCCCCGGCCGACACGACCAAAAAAGAGAAGCCAGAGATAGGAAAGGCGCTGCTCAAAGGCTTCGGCCGACTGATAACCAGCCTCAAGACGGTGAACATCACCTACTCTGAGACCAACGGCACCTCGCTGCCCGGCTACAGGCCCAAGACCGACCTCATGGGCATGGACATCAACAACGACTCGATAGGCAATGTGCCGGGGCTGGTGCCGTTCCTGTTCGGGTGGCAGCGCAAAAACCCGGGCGGATATGACATAAGGCGCGAGGCCACCACCGGGCGATGGATATCGACCGATACCCTGCAGAGCAGCCCGCTGCTGGAGACCTACAGCACCAACCTGAATGCGCGGGCCAACCTGGAACCGTTCCCGGGCTTCAAGGTGGACCTTACGGCCACCCGCACCTACACCGAGAGCATCAGCGAGTTCTTCCGTTGGGACGAGGATCTGGATGCACCCACCATTTTCAACCGCACCAAGACGGGCAACTTCAGCATCAGCACCATTTTGATCAACACCTCGTTCGTGTCAATGAATGACGACAACAGTTCGCCCCTGTTCCAGCAGTTCCGCGACAACCGCCTCACCATTGCCAACCGATTGGCCAGCGAGTACCCCACCGACCTGGCCATTGTTGACAGCACCGGTTTCCCGCAAGGCTATGGCCCCACCCAGACCGATGTGCTGATACCCGCATTCATGGCCGCCTACCGCGGGGTGGATGCCAATACCATCGACATGAGCGCCTTCACGGCCATACCGCTGCCCAACTGGCGGGTGACCTATGACGGGCTGAGCAAGATCAAGTTCCTGAAAAAACTGTTCAAGAGTGTGACGGTGAGCCACGCCTACCGCAGCACGTATAGCGTGAGCAGTTTCAATACCAACCTGCTCTACCGCAGCATAACGAGCACCGACCCGGCCCCGGCCGCCACCGACATCTACGGCAATTTCATCCCTCAGCTGCAGATCAACACCATCACCGTCACCGAGCAGTTCAGCCCGCTGTTCAGCATCGACATGCAGTGGAACAACAGCCTGCTCACCCGTTTCGAGTACAAGAAGAGCCGAAACCTGAGCATGAACTTCACCAACACCCAGCTCACGGAGGTGCTGAGCGAGGAGTATGTGATAGGGATGGGCTACACGATCAAGAACGTGAAATTCCCGATCAAATTCGGCAAGTACACCAAGCGGATAGTGAGCGACCTGAAGCTCCAGTTTGATGTGGCCATACGCGACAACGTGACTTACATCCGCAAGATGATAGAGAACATAGACCAGGCCACGGCCGGGCAGCAGCTCATCAGCTTTAAGTTCAATGCCGACTATGTCGTGAGCGAGCGCATCAACCTGCGCCTGTTCTACGATGGCAGCATCAACAACCCCAAGGTGTCGTCATCGTACCCTACCGAGAACCACGCGGTGGGCCTCAGCCTGCGCTTCACGCTGGCGCAGTAAGGGTGGCCGAGCATGGCCGCAAAGTCGGTCGCGGCCGCGGCCAGGTCGGCCCGCTCTTCGGTGGTCACATGTGCTAAGGCCGATGGTCGTAGTTGTCGCAGGGCCATTCTGCGTTGATGCAGGGCCATTCTGCGTTGTCGCAGAGCCACGCTGCGTTGACGCGGAACCACTCTACGTTGACGCAGAGCCACGCTGCTTTGTCGCAGAGCCATTCTGCGTTGATGCAGAGCCATTCTGCGTTGTCGTGGAACCATTCTGCGTTGACGCAGAGCCACGCTGCGTTGACGCAGAGCCACGCTGCGTTGTCGCAGAGCCACGCTGCGTTGTCGCGGAACCATTCTGCGTTGACGCGGAACCACTCTACGTTGACGCAGAGCCATTCTGCGTTGACGCAGAGCCACGCTGCGTTGACGCAGAGCCACGCTGCGTTGACGCATAATCGGGTTGCCCCCCCGCCCCCAGCACCGTGTACGCCTGCCCCACCAGCAGCGCTGTGGGCAAAAGGGCCGCCAGGGTGGAAATGATAGGGTGTTTCATGAGGCGCTGCAGGTGAATCGGGTCAGACGCGGCACAAAAGTTCAGTGCCAAAGGATGCTTCCATCTCCCCCAAATGGGGGGTATCAATCACCACATCGGGCCCCAACAGGCGCAGCACCCCGTGACGTAACGCACATCCGTGGGCACGGCCAACGGTTTACATTTGGCCGCAACTGAGAAACAGCACAACCCAAATGAATTTCCCTGACAACCTGCGCTACACAAAAGACCACGAATGGGTACGCATGGAAGGCGATACCGCCACCATAGGCGTCACCGACCACGCACAGCACGAGCTGGGCGACATCGTGTTTGTTGACATCAACACCGTTGGCGACACCCTGGCCCAGCACGAGGTGTTCGGCACCGTAGAGGCGGTGAAGACTGTGTCAGACCTGTTCATGCCCGTATCGGGCGAGGTGCTTGAGATGAATGCCGGCATCGATGCCGACCCCGCCTCGGTGAACCGCGACCCGTATGGTGACGGCTGGATGGTGAAGGTGCGCATGAGCGACCCCTCGGAGTATGCCGGTCTGCTCAGCGCCACCGACTACCGCGCACTCATAGGGGCTTGATAAAGCGGGCCGTGCCGGTGGCATGGGCCGTGGCGTGGACAGCCGCGGTCACCTTTGTGCTGTTGCGCCCTTCCGATGGCACCCCGAGGTGGCCCTTCCTGGCATGGCCGGGTGTCGATAAGCTCATCCATCTGGTCCTTTTCGGGGTGATGGCCACCCTGTGGCAGCGCGCCACCCTGGCCCGTAACATGCACATCCTTGGCCCTGTGGTGGTGTACGGCCTGCTCACCGAGGTGGTGCAGCACCACTACATTCCCGGCCGCAGCGGCAGCGCCCTCGATCTGGCTGCCGATGCCCTCGGGGCCACGCTCGCACTGTGGGTGGCAGGCCCGTTCATAAGCCGATCATGGAATCAGGGTAAACCTCACATCTGAACACTTGCACAGGCAATACGATCATTTACCTTTAACGCCCCTTACTGAGCCATGGAAGTAAAGAAGAACCCAGAAGTAGACCTTGAGAAACGCAAAGGCTTGTTCCTCTCGGCCGGATTCGCAGTTGCACTGTCACTTGTGCTAGCCGCATTCGAGTACAAGGCCTACGATGAGGTGGTCCAGGACCTGGGTCAGCTCATGGTCGAGAACATCGAGGAAGAGATCATCCCCATCACCGAACAGGAGGTGAAACCACCGCCCCCCCCTCCCCCGCCCCCCGCACCTGAGATTGAGATCGTGGAAGACGATGTGGAGGTAGAGGACATCGAGATACAGGACGTGGAGGCCGACCAGACCACTGTTACCGAGACCTTCGAGGCCCCGCCCGCCCCCGAGCCTGAACCTGCCGAGCCCGATTTCTTCACCATTGTAGAGGACATGCCCACCTTCCCCGGTGGCGATGCCGCCCTCCTCAAGTTCATCGGTGAGAACGTACAATACCCCAGCATTGCCAAAGAGAACGGCATAACCGGGGTGGTGTATGTGAGCTACGTGGTAGGCAAGAGCGGAGAGATAAAGGATGTGAAAGTGGTGCGCGGAGTTGATCCCTTTCTTGATAAGGAGGCCATGCGCGTAGTGACCACGATCAAAGGCTACACCCCTGGCAAGCAGCGCGGCAAGCCCGTACCGGTGCAGTTCACCATCCCTATCCGCTTCGTGCTGAAGTGATCTGTATCAATAATAGAACATCTGATGACCGCTCCGCAAGGGGCGGTTGTCGTTTCAGGCTGTGTGCCACCGGTAGTGGCGCGCCTCTTGCAGTGGATGTCAGACAGAAACATCCGCCCGTAGCCTGATCCTGCTCCCACGTCCGAATTTCAATCCGCCCCCTATGCCACCACTCCGCCCACGGTACCTTTGCGCCATGCACCGCTCGGCACTGCTCATCATGTTCCTGCCCATGCTCGCCATGGCGCAGAGCAGCGACAGGCCCCCGCTGGTGCCTACTTCGGCCACGGTGATGCGCAGCGCCCAGGTCGATTCGCTCCTGGCCATGCACCGCAGGTACAGCGAGCACAAGGGCGGCACCGATGGCTACAGGGTTCAGCTCTTCTCCGGCTCGGGCAACGATAGCCGCCAGCAGGCCAACGATGTGCGCAACGATTTCCTCCGCGACTTTCCCGATGTGCCCGCCTACCTCATCTTCCAATCGCCCAACTATAAGGTGCGCGTGGGCGACCTGCGCACCGAGGTAGAGGCCATGCGCCTCAAGCAGGACATCTCTTACAGATTCCCAGGCGGGTTTGTGGTAAAGGACGAGATCAAGTTCGCGCAGCCTCAGGAAAGCCGCTGACCCTCTGTCGGCACCAGTTTCTCATTCACCACCAAAGTGAGCCTGTGGCACATGTAGGTGATGAACGGGGCGGCTATCACGTCTATGGTGTAGTGCACATGCTGTAGCAGCACGAACATGCCCACCAGCAGCGATGCGATGAGGAACCATGCCCTTAGCCTCGGATTGACCGTAGTGAGGAAACACAGGAAGGTGGTGGCCGTGTGGCCTGAGAAGAACAGGTCTTTGGTGTGAATGAGCCCGTGCTCGCTCTTGGCCATCACAATGGGGTCGGCCAGCGGGATGATATCCACCGGGGCCTCCAAAGGGAATGAGTAGAGCGTGATGGTACGGGTGAATATCATGAGGCTGTAGGTCTGGCACGCCAGCAGAAAAGCGCGCGGGTCGTTGCGGTTGCTCCATATCAGAAGCCCCAGACTGGAATAGATGAGGAACGTCAGCGGCCAGGTCATGTCCACCACGGGCAGATGCGGCAGTATCGGGTCGTTGATCACCGCCCCCGGCACAGTCTCCATGTGGTCCATCACACGTATGATCACGTTCATCACAATGAACATGACAATACCAGTGACTACCATATGGATACGGAACCACCGTTGCTCCCAGGCCTCGCGCCATACCATGCCGCAAAGTTGTATCCAGCGGCCCATTCATGCCCTATGCACAGGTACGGAAAGACTCGGTCGGACGGGAAATAGGTGGCAGCGCGGGGCTGACCCTCAATAATCGGAGTAATACCTGAAAAGCGAGGACGATATGCCGATGGTGAAATAGAAGTCGGAGCGGTGAAAATGCGATGACCGCTCATCGCGGTAGGCCACACCGGCTATGGCCCGCAGGTTCATCTCGGGGTTGATAAGGTACCCGGCCGTGAGTGCCACATGGTTCAGCTGGGTCTTTAGGCCCTGGGTCATGTAGTTGCCGTACTCCCGCACACGCAGTAGGTAGCTCTTGTAGATGTCCTGCCCGTGGCTCACCCCGCTGCTGTCGGTGCCATAGGTGGCCCAGGTGTAGCGCAGGTCTATGGCCCAGCGGCCCCTCCGCCAGCCCAGGTTGGTGAACGACTCCATGAAGTTGGCCCCCAGCGGATGCGCCAGGGCCTGATTGGCGTGGCCATAGTTCTGCTCCACCGTCACGTGGGTATAGGTGAATGGCCGCACCCAGTTGAACTCCGTGCGGTAGAACAGCCCCTTCAACTTGAAGGGCTCATGACCCATCAGCCCTATCTGCCAGCCCTGCTTGTTGCCCCAAAACTCCACGGGCACGGTGGTATCGCTCTTCAGTTTGGCAAACACCTCGCCCAGAATGAACTCATCGAGCAGCAACTGGCCATAGACGTGGTTATTGCCGGCAAAGCGCAACCGCACATCGAGGCCCACAAAGGCATTGTCGGGCGAGTTGAGCGAGAACTCCACCGGGCGGTAGAAGATGATGGGATTGAGATAGTTCGGCTCGAAACCGCGCGACCCCGTGCTATCGGCCCCCTGCCATATGATGCTCTCAAACAGCCCGAAGTTGAGCCGCTTGCCCACATTCATGCTCAGGTAATGGAAGGTGCCGAACTTGTTGGGATAGGCCCCGGGCCTGATGTCGCGGAAATTGGCGAACACATTGATGTACCTGATGCGCCAAAAGGAGGTGTTGAGCCGCAGGAACAGGAACTGGTCCGCATTGGGCGACAGGAACAGTGAGCGGTGGCCGGTGCCAAACTGCAGCTTGTCATAGCCCGCATCAACGGTGAAGAACTCGCTGGGCCTGTAGGCCACCCGGGCCCTTACATCGTGCACCGATGCGCTGCCACCCGGATTCACCATATCTATCGGCCCACGGCCGGGCACCACACCGCCCACCGTGCTGCCCATGGCATCCATCTGCATGGGCCACTGCGTCAGAAACTGGTACTCAACCTCGGCCAGCATCCTGTTGGTGATATCAGCCCGCAGGCGCAGCCCCGCGCCCACCACCGGTGCCACACCCGACCCTGTGCCGTAGCGGAAAAGCGCATCGATGCTCGGATCCACTGCGAACGAGAACGCCCCTTTGCTCACGTTGAGCAGGTGCCCGCGCAGGAACCGGCCCTTGGTGAGGGCGCTCACCCCAACAGTGTCAGTTACCGTGCGCAGCCCGATGGGGCTTATGGCCGGGTGCACGGTGTAGTCGCCACTGCGTATGCGGGCCCACGTGGCGCTGTCGGGGCCGAGGAAGGCATCGGCCATGGTGGCCTGCTGGGCCCCGGCTGCGTGCGCCATTAGCACCATGGCCACCATATATGCCCACCGCCACCGCATCAATAGTCGTTGTACAGGTTGCTGAGCATGGTACGCAGGGCGAAGTACACATACACGTTCTTCTCTGTGGCCAGGGCGGTGGTCTCCTGCCTGTGCTGCAGCCCCAGGATCACATAGAAGTTGCTGGCCCGGTTCACGGTGTAGCTCAGGTTAATGTCCTGCATCAGCACCGTGCTGCCTATGCCCTGGGCGGTGGTGTTGCCATACGACCATTGGCCCAGTGCCGCCTGGGTGGTGGGTTTGTTGATGTCGGCCCCGTACGAGGTGGCGCTCGTATCGCGCCCTATCACCGCATAATTGAGCTTGTACATGAATGCGATGTCCTTGTAGCGGTAATGCAGAATGCCCACCAGCTCGTGGAAGTTGGCTCCCAGCGGGTGGGCCAGGGCCTGATTGTAATGACCGTAATTGATGTAGCGGTCGGCCGTGGCATAGGTGTAGGGCCGCACGGTGTTGTACTCCATCTGCAGCATGAGGCCCTTGGCACGGAAAGGGGCGTGCACCTTGACCCCCAGTTGAAGGCCCACCTTCTGGCCCATGTGGCCCGACCCATCAAACATCTCGGCCACAGCCAGGTCATCAATCAGCAACTGGCCGTAGATGATGGTACGGTTGAATGGCCTGAACCTCAGATTGAGCCCGCCCACACCGTTGGCCTTGCCCCTGCCCCACACCACCGCACCGAACAGGCCCGCCTGCAGCCAGGGCGTTGCATTGTAGGACAGGTAATGGAACGAGCCCCATTTCTTGACGAACCCACTCTCGAACGGCACCGGTATGCTGATGTCCTGCAACGAGTTCCAGAGCATGGTGTAGCGCATCTTCCAAAAACTGGCCTCGGCCTTCACAAAGGGGTAGCTGAACCCTGCATCGCTCAGGAAGAGCGAGCGGTAGCCGTCACCGATAAAGAAGCGGTCGTGGCCCAGTTGTACATTGAGCCATCTGGTGGCCGAATAGCTCACATAGCCCTGCACAAGGGCAAAGTCATAGCCGTTGGGCACCGTCTTGAATGCCTGCCATAGACCACGATTGAACGGGAAATCCTTGGCGCGGCCGAAGCCCGGCACTGCGCTCCGGGCCTGTATCTCGCGCACCATGTAGGGCATGAAGGTGGCCTGGGTCTCAAAAATGGCGGTGTAATAGCTCACCCGCTTGCCTATCCGCCCAAATAGACGCGCCCCCTTGGTATTGACCAGGTAGTTGTACTTGCCTACAAAATCGCGGCCTATCTCAAAATTGAACACAAGGTCGGCCGCTATGGCAAACCGGCTCGAATCGAGCTGCAACAGGCTGCGGCTTACAATCTTCCGCCCAATAAATGACTTTGAGAACTTCGAATGGTGATGGTTGAACGTGCGCAGCGAATCGTAGCGGATAGAGCGGTTCAGGTCATCCATCCTGTAAGGCTTCATGGACGTATGGAACTCGCTACCCTTGCGGTACAGGTCGGCCTCAAAGCCGTAATACACCAGATTGTTGAGGGGCACATTATAGGTCTGGCCCACAGATGCGCTGCCAAGCCCCATCAGGTACACAAGTGCCAACACCTGCCGCCAGCGCATGGCGTCAAAGGTAGGGCGGTGGGGCGGGGAGCATGACATTCAGGTGGGGCAATGGCCTTACACCTGTCACGGTGCCCCGCCTCATCAGGAAACTGAGGCCCGAACCTACTTCACTTTCGCATCCGCCTCTTTGAGTGCCTTCAGCGCTTCGGGGATGTGGTT
>JBIKWM010000003.1:0-195898 GCA_044356305.1 Flavobacteriales bacterium | reverse complement strand
TGCGAATCGTAGCGGTGAACAATGCGCCCCTCGCGGTCTATCACGAAGGTCACACGGCCTGCAATGAGGCTGAACAGGCCCTGCACGCCCCATTGGCGCGCCACAGTGCCTCCCTTGTCGGTAAGGAGCACAAAGGGCAACCGATGGTGCTCGGCAAAGCGCGTGTGCGATGTGGTGCTGTCCTGACTTATCCCGATCACTTCGGCCCCGGCATCAGTAAAATCCTCGTAGCTGTCGCGAAACGCGCAGGCCTGGGCGGTGCATCCTGCCGTCTCATCCTTCGGGTAGAAATACACCACCACATTCTTCGTGCCCCGGTAGTCGGAAAGGCGAACCATCCGGCCGTCCTTATCAATCAGTTCGAAATCGGGGGCCATGTCGCCCACCTGTGGTGCTGCCATCTGCGTATCGTTCCTGCATGCGGTGGCGCCCGATATCAACAACATGATGACACAGACCCACCGCATGGCGCAAAGAACGCCACACGCATCTTTGTGTTCACCGATGGCAAAGCTCAAACTCGACCTGCACGACATCTACAACCGGGGCAAGGAGATAGACTCCGAACTGAACCGCATCATTGACGAGGCGGTGCAGAGACGCATAACACTGGTCGAGATCATACCGGGCAAGGGCAGTGGCCAACTCAAGAAAAAGGTGGTCCGCTTCCTTGATCAGAAGCACATCAAAGCCAAATACCACCGGGTAGAAAAGGACAGCGACAACTTCGGGCGGCTGTTTGTGCATTTCAGGTTCTGATCATCTCTGTTACCAGTTGACCCACAGGGGCACCATGGCCTGCCCCCGCCCCAAACTCTGACCGGTGGTCCGACCCACCATTTCTCGGGCGGGCCGTTCCCCTACCTTTGTCGGGCCCATAGAAAAAGCACCCGCCATGATTTCCAAAAAGATAGAACAACTGCTGAACAGGCAGATAGAACTGGAGTTCGAGTCATCGCAGTACTACCTGAGCATGGCCTCATGGGCCGAGCGCAACGGGTTCGGTGGCACATCGGCCTTCCTTTATCGCCATGCCGATGAAGAACGCACCCACGCACTCAAGCTGTTCCATTTCATCAATGACCGGGGCGGACAGGCCCTTGTGCCTGAACTGAAGGCCCCGCCCAAGGATTTCAAAGGTGTGCAGGAGGTATTTGACCGCATACTGAAACATGAGCAGGGTGTGACCAAAGAGATCAATGGTCTGGTGGACGGATGTATGAAAGAGAAGGATTACACCACCCACAATTTCCTTCAGTGGTATGTGAGCGAGCAGATTGAGGAGGAGCGATTGGCGCAGACCATACTGGATAAACTCGCTCTGATAGGTGGAGAGAAGGGCGGTCTATACCTGTTTGACCGCGACATGGCCACATTGGCAGCGGCCCCGGCCGGTGATGCCGGTGCTGGAGCTGCGGCCTGAGTCCGGCCCAAGGCCTTCGTCCTTAAGGGTCTTACAACCGCGCTGCCATGAGCAGCATGTCATCAACCTGCTCTGTGCCGGCCATGTGCGTGTCGATGTCGCGGCCCAGAGCGGCCCATACGGTCGATAGCGGTCTGTCGCCATTGGTGGCGAAAAGATCCTTAATACGGTCATAGCCGAACTTGGGTCCGTGGTTCGGGGCATCCTGGTCGGGTATGCCATCACTGAAGAGCGCGATCAGGTCGCCCTTTGAATAGTTGAACCGATGGGTGGTGTAGCTACCCGGCCATTTCTTCGGCCTGCGGCCACCTATGTTCAACGAATCGCCACGGTGCTCGGTGAGGCCGTTGGCCGACACATGGTACATGATGCCACCGGCACTGGCATATTCCACCACATTATTATCGCGGTCAATGTGCAGCAGCAGCAACTCCATCCCATCCTGCACCATGCGCTGGTTGTGCTGGTCGAGGGCCAGGCTTACACGGTCGTGTAGCTCGTTCAGTATCAGTCCGGGATCGGTGATTCCCTTCTCGCGCACAATGCCGTTGAGTATGAAATACCCCACCAGACTCATGAATGCGCCCGGAACACCGTGGCCGGTGCAGTCAACTGCCGCCATCAGTATGCCATCCTTTGTCTTTACGCACCAAGGAAAATCGCCACTTACCACATCCTTGGGACGGTATATGATGGCCGAATCAGGAAACTCAGTCTGCAACGTGCGTATATCCAGCAGAATGGCCTGCTGTATGCGCTGGGCGTAACTGATGCTCTGTTGAATGCGGTTTATGCTCCGCTCCAGTTCCTTCTGGGTGCTGGCCAGTTGCACGTTCTGCTCACGCAGTTCCAAGGTCCTCACCTCAATAGTCTGTTCCAGTCCGGCATTTATCTCCTGCACAATCTCCTGCTTGCGCCCGGCCAACGAGGCAAATAAACCAAGGAAAAGCGGGGCCGAATCGATTATCCAATGCAAAGGCTGGTCGCGCTGGGCCTGCAACAGCGTGGCCCAGGTGATGGGCACTCCTTGCACAAACACATCGAACACGGTGCTAATTACCGGAAATGCACATCCGAACAGTGCCCCGTAGAGGGCATAGGACCATGTGGGGCGTCTAAGCAGTTCGCGCATGGTCAATTACTCAGGGCTCAGTCAATCAATACCCGCTCAAACGGCAGGTCGAGCATACCGGCAAGTTCCTCGCCCTTGCTCTTTATCATCTCATCGTCATTGCGATAGTACCAGTACACTTTAATATCATGCCCCTCGTTCACCTTTTCTTCCATGTCCATCAGCATATTGAACATGTAACGGGTGCTGGCCGAGTTGCAGTACTCAATGCGCAGATGGAACTCGGCTGTGCGTCCATCAGATTCAAAATACTTCTCTACCCACATCATCACAGGCTCGTAGAACTCGAGGGCATTCTCAGGCAACGATCGGCCACTGATGTCCAACCGCCCGTTGCGCGGGTCAAAATGAATGCGAGGGGTGTCCTCGGTGGCTTCTATGTGCAGCACGTCCATGCTATGCTCAGTCAATGTGGGGTATCAGATCCTTACGTGGAATGTGAAGAAATAAAGGCCTTCTCCAAGGTCGTCAAACTTAACATCCAATGGGCCATTGGCCGTGCGGGCTATCTCTATCAGTCCAAGGCCTGCTCCGCCACGCTCCCCAAAACCTCCTGAACGGAGTGCCTGTTTGTAATGCGCCTTCATCTGCTCCTCGTCCATGGCGTTCAATGCATCAACCCGCTCCGTGATCTGTATGCGGGCATCGTCATTCACCACATTGCCCACCGAAATAAGAAGCCCGTTGCTGTCAGGCTGTTGGATCATGAATATCCCTTCACGGTTGTACAGGTCCAGTGCATGGCGGCTCACGTTCTGCAACATCTCTACCAGCACCACATAAAATGCCTTTCCGGCATGACCATCTTTCAGCTTGTCCTCAAGTATGGCAATGATGGGCATGATGGAATCCTTACCGAAATCGCCCTTGTAAACGATGATGACATTTGAGTCGCGGATGCGCTTGTCGAACTCCTTGGTATAGCGGAGCGCATCCTTTCCGCTGTTAGGGTCAGGAGCGTCCTTGCTCAGCTTGATACTCAGGTAGAAGTTTGAGAACGAGTCGTTGACACTCTCAAAATCGAAACCGAGCTTCTGTCCAGTCCTGCGGGCTATTTCGATAAGACCCAGACCTGCACCGCCCTTTGCGCTCAGCGATTTGTTCTGGAGCACATCGAGGTAAAGTGCCTTTAACTTATCCTTGGTGAGGCGGTTGATCTGGCCCAGCTTCGTGCGCAGGTTATCTATCTCGCCCACCTCAATGAGGTTCACAGAACTTATGTAGTTCGACTCGCCCACCACACGGGTGGCGAACAACCCGGTGGGCGAGCGCAACCCGGCCAATGGCGATTTGCCGTGCCGCACGATGTTCTGGAAACACTCGACCATAATGAAGTTGACCTTCTTCTTCAGATCGGTCACCTCTTCGATATGGGTGAGGTTGTAGTCGCTTATGCGGATCACCCCCTGTGTGATCTCATCGCTCACTTCGCCATTGTAGATGAAGCTGAGCTTATCCTGCTCAAGTTCCCGATATAGTGCGTACAAGTTCTCCAAGGTTTATTGAGGACTATGCGTAAAAGGCACTATTGGGGGAGTGCGGCCTGCGGCCTGACAATTTTAAGCCAACGATGGCAATTATTCAATGTGATAATAGTCACGTACGCTGATGGGTCAATCAACCTTCGAAAGCAGGATAAGCCCATGCTGCTGGCCCTGAAAGTGATTGTGTATCAGCACATGGCGCGCATCGCGGGTCCAGGAGGGTGTGATGGGGCCATTTGGCGGGCACTTCCCCGCCATGACCTGCGCAGCATACCAGCAGGCAAATCCGGAAGCCGAGGGCGACTCTCCGAACAGGGTCTTGTATGGGATAACACTGGCATGGGGCAGCACGTCTCTGCCTGCCGAATACATGTTATCGGTGCGCACATCACCATTGTGACCGCTCAGCAGCACCTTCACATCCTCAGTCTTGAGCCCATTCCTATTGATGAGCTCCTTGATAAGAAGCGACAGATCAGCCATTGAATCGCCACTGTAGGTGGCCACATCCACCACGTGCACTGCTGCACCTGAAGGTTCATTATTGACAATGAACATGGCTGCACCCTCGCCATTCACAGTGCCTGGGGTGGCGCTGCTGATCAGCTCTTGGGCACTTCCTGCCACATCCTTTACGTAGCCTGCAATGCGCTCAATGTTGAATTGAGCATCTGATATCTCCTCCACGCAGCCCACCAGCAGTTGGTTTACAACGCCTTCGTTCAGCAGGAGCTGAGCATCGATTAGTGCATTCTCAAAAGAAAGGCCCTTGTTCGAATGGGTGTTGTTGTAGCCGCTGTTGCGCGTCATGAGGGCCAATCCGCCCGCTGGGGCACCCGGTGCGCCCTGCACGAAATTGGTCGGGGTGAGTGTGCCCTCGGCATATTCCATTATCTGATCAAGAAAACGGTGGCAATCGCCCATACCGCCATCGGTGGTACCGAGTATGATGCCATCGACCCGGAACTGCTGCAGCAGGGGCATGGCGGCACCGGTGGCCATGCGGACACTGCGGCCCATTCTGCGCAGTTGGCCCAGAGGAATACTGCCCATGTAATCGGGCTCTATAGCCATGTAGTGCGTTCCGCTGTTGACCACCGCACCGGTGGTGAAGAACTCACCGTTGAAGGTGGGCTGGGGCGATATGCAGGCCATGGCGTGTATGTACATGCCTCAGAACTTGGAATAGATGACTGACGAGCAGTTGCCCCCAAAACCGAACGAGTTGGACATGACATGCCGCATGTCGAGCCCCTCTAGCATCCGGGTGTTGGGCGAATGATGAAAACCCTCCATGGGCGATGTGAAATGGAGGCTGGGCCATACTTCGCCATGCACTATGGAGAGGATGCTGAACACCGCCTCCACAGCCCCGGCAGCCGCCAATGTATGGCCTGTATACGATTTTGTGGATATGAACGGAGGCACAGTGCCCATGACCTGCTCAAGCCCGAAAAGCTCGGTGTGGTCGTTGTTCTGGGTGCCCGTGCCGTGCGTATTCACATGGTCAATGTCTGATGGTGCCAGACCGGCCACCTGCAAGGCACCGGTCATGGCGCCTATCACACCAATAGCCTCGGGCGACATGCTGCTGGGATGGTAGGCATCGCACCGGTTGGCATAGCCGCTGACGCTGGCAAGTGCCCTGCGCCCCATCAGATCCTCCTCGCGCTCAAGCACCAGGTAGGCCGCACCCTCGCCCAGACTCAGGCCCTTGCGGTCGGCACTGAACGGCCGGGTCGGCACATCGCTCAAAATCTGTAGGGCATTGAACCCGTTCACAGTGTATTTCGAAAGGCTGTCTGTGCCGCCCACTATCACACGCTTTGCACGGCCCGCCTTCAAGAGCCGCGCACCGATCATGATGGCGTTGGCCGAGCTCGAACAGGCGGTATTGATGGTGTCGGTGTAGCCGCGCATACGGTAGGCCTGCGCCATTCGGAGTGTGTGCGCCCCGCTGCGGTACGATGCCGCATACTCCGTTGCCCCGCTCAGCGCATGGGCATCCTCGTACAAGGCCTGGGCCTGCACCATACCGCCTACAGTGGTGGCCGAAATCAAAGCGGTGTCTGATGAACTGATCAGTACTTCACTCAGTCCGGCATGCTCTATCGCCTCGCGGAACGCGACAAATGCCAGCAGCTCTGTGCGGGTTATACCGTGGGTGTCAGCAAGACCGAGTCGGGCAAACAGTTCATCATCGCTGGCCTGTACCTCGCCCATCATCATGTGCTCGGCATAGCGGGTACCCACATGCCTCGGCAGGCCTATGCCCGTCTTAGCAGTACGTAGGCCTCCCAGATTGGCCTGAACCCCAATACCGATGGCCGACACGATTCCCATGCCGGTGACCACGACCCTGCCCATGCCGCTCTTATCGACAGTCAATGGTCAGACCGAAGCTTTTTGCGCAATGATGTAAGCAGCCATGGTATTCACATCCACAAGCACCTTACGGCCCTCGGCCGGGTCGGTTATCTTGATTCCGTATTCGCGCTCGAGCAGAACGGTGAGTTCTAGGGCATCAATGCTGTCGAGGCCGATGTTGGGTCCGAAGAGCGGCTCATCGTCCGCAATGTCCTCGGGCTTCATCTCAAGCAGGTTGAGGTACTTGATGATGTGCTGCTTGAGCTCTGCCTTGAGTGCGTTTTCTTCCATAGTATGTGTGGGGAAAGATACAGGTAAGGGGCCCGGTTGTTCGGGTGCCGCGCAAAGGAACTCACAATTTCGGGTGGTGATGACGGTACATGTCAGTGCGTTGATCGGGCGAAACGATCTGACACAATAATGCATCCGCACATGCGTTCGCAACCCATCAATCAGATACCAAATACCATGGAAAAGAGAAGCAACAGCATTGAGAAGGCCCGCCCAGTCATGTTCACTGCCGGACTGGCCTTTGCCTGGGCCTGCACCCTCACCGCCTTTGAGTACCGCACAGCCGAACCCCTAGCACAGATACCTGATGATCGGCCCATTGAGGTCTTTGAACAGGACGAGCTCCCTCCGGTGGTCAAGTTGGAGACGTACAGACCACAACCGCCATCCCCGGTGCGGCCATCGCTGCCGCAACCCACCGCTGCCGTGACCGTGGTGCAGACCGATGTGCCGACACAGGATGATCCCGAGATACCGGACCCTGAGGCTGGCGACCCGGTCCCAGAACCTGAAGGCGGAATTCCGGTGATACCCGATCCGGAAGTGGATGAGTTCATCCTGGTGCCAGAGGTGATGCCCGCTTACCCCGGTGGTGACCGTCAGCTGCTCACTGACCTGTCGCAGCGCGTTGAATATCCTGATGAGGCCCGCACTTTGGGCATAAGCGGGGTGGTGTATGTGCAATATGTGGTGAATAAGAAAGGGGATGTGACCGATGTAAAAGTGGTGCGGGGCGTGGACCCCTTCCTGGACCGCGAGGCTGTGCGCGTGGTGAAGACCCTGAAGGGCTACACACCCGGTCGTCAGGCCGGCCGCACCGTGAACGTGCCATTCACCGTGCCTATTCGTTTTGTTCTGAAGAGCTGATCAAGACCAGGGACACTGGCATTTCTGGGCTGATGTCCATTATCGACAACGGCCAGCGGAGCTGATTCGCTGGCCGTTCTGATTTCCAGACACTATCAAATGAAGTCTGTGAATTGGGTCATTCAATGTTTCAATCTGATCTCTGGGGTCGTCATGAATAGTCCGAGAGTCAGTACGCGGTCTGGAGTGGTCATCCTCGGGCCTTTTTGGTGACCGTCAATATGATCGGGCTGAATTCCAGAGCAGTGCACTTTGGTCGCTACCATGCGGCCCTACGCCTTGGCCTGCTGACCAGGCCGCACTGAAACGAGGTAAACGCCACCGAATACCAGAAGAGCGCTGATCAGATCAACCATCGAGAGGGCGTCCTTTCCCATGAAAACGGCAATAAGCGTGGCTAATAGCGGCTGCAGGTAAATGTAGATGCTCACCACCGATGGACTGAGGTGGCGCAGCCCAATGCTGTTAAAGAGGTAGGCAAAATAACTGAGACCTACCACCACGAATGCCGTGCCCGCCCAGATCTGGGGAGTGAAGGTGTGCCATTGCACCGAGCTGAGCTCACCGAAACCGAAGGGGATGACCATGAACGCACCAAATGTGAAAACCCAACGCATGACGGTGATGGGGTGATACAGCGACATGAGCGGGGCCACCAGCACAAGGAACACACCGTATGATGCGGCATTGAGAAAAATGAGCACATCGCCCATGAATGTGGCCGACATAAAGGTCACCTCGCGGTCCCAGAGCAACAGGAGCATGGCACCCGAAAGCCCTGTGGCCACACCGATGCCGCGCTGCCAGGTGATGGGTTCGCGCAGAATCACGGCCGCCATTATCAGCACCAGAATGGGAGTGGCGGTCATGAGGATGGATGCATTGATAGGATGTGTGAGCGAAAGGCCTTTGAGGAACAGAAGCTGGTTGATGGCAATACCGAACACTGCACAGAGCACGAGCCGGGGCATGTGGGTGCTACTCACTTTCTCAGGCACGGCCAATGCCGTGAGCCAGAACAACATAACTGCACCTGCACAGCGCAAAAGGACAAAGCCATACGGGGCGATATAGGCAGGCATAACCTCTTTGGCTATGGTGTAGTTGGCACCATAGATCAGATTGGCCGCCAACAGACTGAGGTGTGCCGTGAGCCTGCGATCCATGCCGCGAAACTATGCCCTGCCTGTGCCTCATATCTTTGGCCTCCATCAAATGCCAGTGATATGAGGTCAGTCGTCCTCTCGCTCTTACTATTCGCAATTGCCGTGGCCAACGCCCTGGGGCAGACAGTCAGTGGCACCGTGCGCGATGCCGGCTCCACCGAGCTGATGTTGGGCGCCAGTGTGGTGATCAAAGGCACCTCGATAGGCAGCACCACCGATCTGGATGGCAGGTTCCAGTTCAGCGTGGGCGACCGCAAACCCCCGCTCACCCTCGTAGTGTCGTATATCGGATTCGAGGCCAAGGAAGTGCAGGTATCTGACCTGAGCAAGCCGGTGGACGTAAGTCTTGGTGTAGATGCTATCATGATGAAAGCGGTTGTGGTAGAGGATGTGCGCATTTCTGAGAAACAGAAGGAGAGCGCCCTTACAGTAGAGAGCATGGACGTAATAGCCATTAAGACCACCCCAGCCGCAAACTTCTACGAAGGCCTGGGCAACCTGAAAGGGGTTGACCTCACATCGGCCAGTATCGGATTCAAGGTCATCAACACCCGTGGCTTCAACAGCACGTCCCCAGTTCGCAGTCTACAGATCATAGATGGGGTCGATAATCAGAGCCCTGGTCTCAACTTCTCGCTGGGCAACTTCTTGGGCGCATCAGAGCTTGATGTGCTGAAGGTCGACCTGATCCAAGGTGCCAGCGGAGCTTTCTATGGGCCTAACGCATTCAACGGTGTGATATCGATGCAGAGCCGCAGCCCGTTCATCAAGCCGGGACTCACAGCGCAGTTCAAGTTGGGCGAGCGCAGCCTGGCCGAGACCGCCATACGCTATGCCTTTGTCATCAAGAACAAGAAAGACGAGGACAAACTGGGTGTGAAGCTCAATCTGTTCTACATGCAGGCCTACGATTGGCAGGCCGACAACATGGACCCCGTGTATCAGGCCCCGGTAGGAAGTAACAATCCGGGCCGATTTGACGCTGTGAACCGCTATGGCGATGAGGACCTTACGGGTGGAAATGACTACAGCGGATTCTCGTATGCCACTGTGCTGCCGGGCCTCAACAGATTCTATCGCAAGGGCTACGCAGAAAAAGACCTGGTCGATTACAACTCGCGCAACCTGAAGGCCAATATGGCCCTCCATTATAAGATCAGGCCCGATGTTGAGGCCATTGCTTCATCGTCATTCAGCTACGGCACCACGGTGTATCAGGGCGAGAACCGTTTCAGCCTCAAGGACATCCTCTTCTTCCAGAACCGTATTGAATTCCGGAAAGAGGGAAAGTGGTTCGTTCGCGCCTATGCCACAAACGAGGATGCGGGCAAAAGCTACGATGCGGTGCTTACCGCATTCAAGATGCTCAATTCGCGTAAGCCCGAGAACTCCTACACACAGGCGTATATCAACTATTGGGAAAGCACCATCGTACCTAAGATAACCTCGCTTCCCGGCTACCCTGCCTGGAACCCGCAGACAGGAATTGATGGCAACGAGGTCATAGCCTTTCTGCAAGGATATCAGGACTCATTGACAGCGTGGCACACACAGACCTCTGAGTATGTGAATGAACTGCAGGGCAATGGTATTTACCCATATGCAAATCCCGGCACGCAGGAATTCGACACCCTCAGAAACGCCTATACATCAAGGATCTATACCGACACGACCATTGCTGGTGGTGGCACCCGGTTTTACGACAAGAGCGCCCTGTACCACTTGCATGGAGAGTATAAGATAACGCCAGAAATAAAAGGAACGAAGCTGGGCGAGATAACCTTCGGGGCCAACGGCCGCTTGTACATGCCCGATTCAAAAGGCACCATTTTCAGTGATACGGCCGGCCGCACCATCACCAATTGGGAAGTGGGCGGCTATGTGGGCTGGGAGCGCAAGTTCCTGGGCGAACAGCTTAAGGCAAGTATTGCTGCAAGGGTGGATAAGAACCAGAATTTCCCGGTGCTTGTGTCGCCAGCCGCATCATTGGTATATACCCCAAACCGCGACCACAGTGTGCGCCTATCCTTCAGCAGTGCCATACGCAACCCCACCCTGGCCGACCAGTACCTGTATTACGATGTGGGCCGCGCCATCCTGATCGGCAATACCACAGGATACGACAGTCTACTGACACTCGACTCGTTCATAGAGTTTGTGCGCGAGGGCCAGGATTCAGCCGTGCTCGATTTCTACAATGTGGCACCCGTGGCACCAGAGAAGGTCAAGAGTGGAGAGGTAGGATACAGAGGCTTCTTTTTCGGTAAGCTGTATGCCGATGCCTCGTATTACGTGAGCTATTACACCGATTTCATAGGTTATAAGGTCGGGGTGAAAAGTGAATTTTCTCTCATTGGCCAACCCGTAAACACAAAGGTGTACCGTGTGGCCACCAATAGCCAGCAGGCCGTTATCACCCAAGGATTCAGCATAGGGCTCAATTACTTTTTCAAGGACAGATATGCCATCAACGGAAATTACTCCTGGAACCGTCTGGACCGTCTGGGTGATGTGTACGATCCGATCATCCCTGCTTTCAACACCCCCGAGCACAAGTTCAACCTGGGCGTCAGCGGCCGCGACTTAGAACTTGTAAAGGCTAAGAACGGCTGGCTCGGATTCTCGATCAACTACAAGTGGATCAAAGGGTTCCTTTTCGAAGGTTCGCCTCAGTTCACGGGCGAGATACCCACCTACGACATGGTAGATGCACAGATCAGTTACACCACGCCAGATAAGCATGTCACTTTTAAGCTCGGGGCATCCAATCTGTTCGGCATTCAGCCTTTCTTCAGAGACGGCACGGTGGGCGAACGCTTCGAGAACGCGTTTGACAACAAGAACTATCAGGTTTACGGTGGGCCTAAAGTGGGTCGTCTGGCTTATTTCAGCATCCTGCTTGATTTTAATTGAGCACATCGCCAACTCCACAGTGTTTATCTACCTTTGACCGAAACCAATCATTCAATCATGAGAAAAACCTTACTCTCCGCCACATTGGGGCTAGCAGTTGCTTTTGGGGCCAATGCCCAAGAGCGCTACCTCGATGAGATCTTCACCTCCGTGACCGTTGCCCCAGCTCAGGTTTACGGACAGAACTACTACTTCACCATCTCGAATATCGGGGACCTGGTGAACATCCCACCTGCGGCCAATCCGACCATAGGTGACCAGAAAATGGACATATACAGCCCTGAAGGCGATGTGGCCACAGACCGGATGGCCGTTATTGTGCTGCATACCGGCAACTTCCTGCCTCGCTACCTCAATCAGAGCGCCACCGGTGCAAAAGAGGACAACTCTGTTGTTCAGCTTTGCAATAAACTGGCTAAGCGTGGCTTTGTGGTTTTTGCCGTTAGCTACCGTCTGGGCTGGGATCCGCTCAACTCTGACCTCAACGTACGCAGGGGCACTCTGCTTAACGCAGTTTACCGTGGCCTGCATGACGTGAAGACAAGTGTGCGCTACCTGAAGAAATCAGTGGCCGAGAACTCAAACCCTTATGGCATCGACCCGAACAAAATCACAGTATTCGGCTTCGGCACCGGGGGCTACCTCGCTGCGAACTACGATGCGCTTGACAGGTACAGTGAACTGCAGATTCAAAAATTCACGATTCCTGGCACGACTCCCCCACAGGTTTATGTAGATACTGCGCTTGTGGGTCAGATTGACGGCTCAGGAGGCACTCTGAACGTGCACAATTATCCGAGCTATTCAAACGACATCATGGTTGCGGTGAATGCCGGAGGAGCAATAGGCGATTCTACTTGGATAGAGGGCGGAGAGATCCCGAACATCTCATTCCATTGCCCAGATGATCCCTTCGCTCCGTTTGAGCACGGCATGGTATTCGTACCTACCACCCCGCCACAGGCTGTAGTACCGGTAAGCGGAAGCAAATGGATCATCGAAAAAGCCAACGAGTTCGGCAACAACGATGTCTTCACACACCCGTATTCCGACCCATACTCGCAAGCTGCTTATACCGCTTGTGCCAGTGGCCACCCTGCACTCGGCCTCAATGCTGCCAATTATGAGGGACTGTTCCCATTCCGCAGGCCAACTCTGGGTGCAAATCAGGAAGAGGCCAGCCCATGGGACTGGTGGGATGAGGCAGTTCTGACAGCTACAGTTACCCAGATTAATTCACTGTTCGGCCAGTCGCTTGATGCTGCCGCCATACACGCAAGTGGCCTGAACAACAACCCCGACATGTCGCAGGCCAAGAGTGCCGCTTACATCGACAGCATTGTCGGTTACATGTGCCCTCGTCTGGTTTCGGCCGGAATGGTGGGAATCAATGATCTCGATGCAGTTAGCCGCAACCTGAGCGTGTTTCCCAACCCGGCCGAGGATGTGCTCAACATCAAGGCACTTGATGGCATGCGCATCAGCGGCATTGAGGTTATTGGCATGGACGGCAAGAGTGTTGTGAGCCGTCAGGCCCTGAACACCCACTTGGTGTCGATGCAGGTGGCCGACCTCACCCCTGGCCTGTACCTGATCCGTATCCTCACCGACCGTGGCATGACCACACAGCGTGTGTCAGTGCAGTGATCATCTGAGTGACCCTAAATGAGGTGGGCGGTGACTGTTGGGTCACCGCCCATTTTTTTTGCCCAGTGGTGATGACCCCTCATGAGACCTTCCACGAATACCCGACTGATAGAAACGTGAACACGGCAAAATGGCGTGCAAGGGCACACGTATCGGCCTTTCCGTCAGGAAGATCAGACCGGCAACTGACTTTTTTTCCTCAATTGATCGATGGACAGGGGTTTGACGGCCGATGCGCGAACCTGTAACCAAACCCCAACCTGACCATGAACCTGAACAACTTCACCGTACGCAGCCAAGAGGCCGTGCAGCAGGCATCGCAGATTGCCATGACCAACGGCCAACAGAGCATTGAGACCGGGCACATCCTCAAAGGCATTTTGGAGGTGGACGAGAACGTGACTCCCTTCCTTCTAAAAAAACTTAACATCAACCTGAACACCCTGAAACTGGCTCTCGACAGTCAGGTGCAGAGCTACCCCAAGGTGCAAGGCGGACAACCTTACCTCGCGCCCAAAGCGGCCGAGGCGCTCACGAAGGCTTCAACCTATCTGAAGGAGTTTGGCGATGAGTTTGTGAGCATCGAACACCTGCTGCTGGCACTCTTGAATGTGGGCGATGCCACATCGCGGCTGCTAAAAGACAGCGGGGCAGTCGACAAGGACCTGAAGGCCGCCATACACGAACTGCGCAAAGGCGGCAAGGTGACCAGCCAAACGGCCGAGGACACCTACAACGCCCTGAACAAATATGCGATAAACCTTAACGAGCAGGCCAGCAACGGTAAGCTCGACCCAGTGATCGGTCGCGATGAGGAGATACGCAGGGTGCTGCAGATCCTTACCCGTAGGACCAAGAACAACCCCATCCTGATAGGTGAACCGGGGGTGGGAAAGACTGCCATTGCCGAAGGACTGGCGCACCGAATCATCAGTGGCGATGTGCCCGAGAATCTTAAATCGAAACGTATATTCTCGCTCGATATGGGCGCACTGATAGCAGGTGCCAAGTACAAGGGCGAGTTTGAGGAACGACTGAAATCGGTGGTGAAAGAGGTCATCTCAGCCGATGGCGAGATTATCCTTTTCATTGACGAGATACACACCCTTGTAGGTGCGGGCGGTGGCGAAGGCGCCATGGATGCGGCCAACATACTCAAGCCCGCCTTGGCCCGGGGCGAACTGCGCAGCATAGGTGCCACCACCCTCAATGAGTACCAGAAATACTTCGAGAAAGACAAGGCCCTTGAAAGACGATTTCAGAAAGTGATGGTCGATGAGCCCGACCAGGACGATGCCATCTCAATTCTGCGTGGCCTGAAAGAGAAATACGAGACCCACCACAAGGTCAGGATCAAGGACGAGGCCATCATTGCCGCAGTGGAGCTTTCGACCCGCTATATCAACGATAGGTTCTTGCCCGACAAGGCCATTGATCTGGTGGACGAGGCCGCTTCGAAACTGCGCATGGAGATCAATTCATCGCCCCAGGAACTGGACGAACTGGAACGGAGGATACGCCAACTTGAAATTGAGCGCGAAGCCATCAGACGGGAAAAAGACGAGGAGAAGTTGACCCAATTGGCCAAGCAACTTTCTGAACTGACCGAAAAGCGGGATGAGCTGCGCGCACGTTGGCAACATGAGAAAGACACGGTAGAGGCCATCCAAAAGACGAAGGAACAGATTGAACATCTGAAGTTTGAGGCTGAACAGGCCGAGCGTTCGGGCGATTATGGCCGCGTGGCCGAGATCCGGTACGGAAAAATGCGGGAGACCGATGAGCAGCTACAGGCCCACATGCAGCACCTGCAAGAGTTGCAGCACGATTCTCCGCTTATCAAAGAGGAAGTTGATGCCGAGGACGTTGCAGGCGTAGTGAGCCGCTGGACCGGTATTCCCATCACCAAAATGCTACAGAGTGAGCGCGAAAAACTGCTGCACCTCGAAGATGAACTGCACAGGCGTGTGGTGGGGCAGGACGAGGCCATTGAGGCAGTGAGTGACGCGGTGCGCAGGAGCCGGGCGGGGCTGCAGGATGAGAAAAGGCCTATCGGCAGCTTCATCTTCCTGGGCACCACAGGTGTTGGTAAGACCGAATTGGCAAAGGCACTGGCCGAGTACCTTTTTGACAATGAGAATGCCATGACACGTATCGACATGAGCGAATATCAGGAGCGCCATGCGGTGAGCCGATTGGTAGGAGCGCCTCCGGGATACGTGGGCTACGATGAGGGCGGCCAACTCACTGAGGCCGTAAGGAGGAAGCCGTATAGCGTCATTCTGCTCGATGAGATTGAGAAAGCTCACCCCGATGTGTTCAACATTCTCCTTCAAGTGCTTGACGATGGACGACTTACCGACAACAAGGGCCGCGTGGTGAACTTCAAGAACACCATCATCATCATGACATCGAATCTCGGTTCGCACGTCATTCAAGAGAAGATGGAGGGGATGAACGAACGCAACCGCGACACGATCCTTGAAGAAACCCGAGTAGAACTTTATGAGCTTCTCAAGAAGACCCTTCGTCCTGAGTTCCTCAACCGCATTGATGAGGTGATCATGTTCACCCCTTTGGTAAAGGCCGATGTGGTGCGCATCACGCGCTTGCAGTTGAATCTGATAGCCAGGCAATTGGAGCGTAACGGCATCAGCCTCAGCTACACCGATGAGGGCGTGGCCCGTTTGGCCGACCTCGGCTTTGACCCTCAGTTCGGAGCCCGTCCGCTGAAGCGTGTGCTCCAACGCAATGTGCTCAACGAACTGAGCAAACAGATTCTGTCAGGCCGCGTCAACAAAGACTCGGCCCTCTTGCTGGATAGTTTCGATGGCAAGATTGTTTTCAGGAATGCGTGAGGCGGGGTATAGATGGTTCTTGGACCTTCTCATGCGGAATGCTGAATCCCATAATGGCCCACGGTTGGATCCGTGGGCCCTTGGCCTTCAGAACATTCCGATCAAACCACCAACAACCCTGCCTCGCGCAGCGCATGCATGGTGGGGCCGTGCCAAAGAAGGGAGAAATCCTTGAGGCCTGCAGCGGTGTGATGGTGTTGCAGCTGATCGTAGGTGATGGGCGCGCAATCTGGTGCCATACCGTTGAGCACCTCTACCAGCCATGGACCGATGGCAGGCGGGCATTTAACAGATTTCGCACCCTGCTTTGCTTGAATGGAGAGGGATTTACGGGCGGCATCAAAACTGACCGGCCCTCCTATCCACACCACGGCCTGATGCGGTCTTATCTCTGAGAACACTTCATTCTCAAGAATTGAGGCAATCAGGTGGTGCGGCACAGAAGGCTTAGGCACACGGTGATCGAACCAGTTCCGCAGTGGCACATCGTATCCTATGCCGTGCATGTAATTGAACAGTGACCTGCGCAATCCCTCGGCAAAAAGGTCGTGGTCGGCACCTTCGGGATCATCGTGCTGAAGGTCGTTGTTGGCGAAACTGCCGGGAACAGGGTTCGTGTTCCTCACGCGGAACCTCTCGGGTTCCAGACCCACCGGGCTGTGCGCTGTCATGGCAAATCGGTGCCAAAAGGCCGACTGCATCACCCCGGCCTCGAACATCTGACGCACCACTTCGAGCGAGTCGATGGTCTCTTGGGCCGTCTGCGTTGGGAATCCGTACATCAGATAGGCGTGCACCATGATGCCAGCCCGATTAAAATGGTCATTGACGCGCGTCACCTGTTCAATGGTCACGCCTTTGGCAATCAGTTTCAGTAAGCGGTCAGAGGCCACTTCCAACCCTCCCGAGACCGCAATGCAGCCCGATGCGGCCAACAGACGGCATAGGTCGAGGGTAAAACTCTTCTCGAACCGGATGTTGGTCCACCACGTGGCCACCACGCCCCTGCGCAGAATCTCGAGCGCCACCGCCTTCATTAGCGCAGGCGGTGCGGCCTCGTCAACAAAATGAAAGCCGCGGTCACCCGTCTGCGCTATCAGTTCCTCCATGCGGTCAACAATGCGCGCGGCTGAGCTGGCCTCGTACCGCTGAATGTAGTCGAGGCTCACATCGCAAAAGGTACACTTGCCCCAATAGCAGCCATGCGCCATGGTGAGTTTGTTCCAGCGGCCATCGCTCCACAGACGGTGCATGGGGTTGGTGAGCTGGATTACTGAGATGTACTTTCTGAGCGGGAGCCCTGTGTAATCAGGCGTACCCACATGCTCTTGCCGTATGTCGGGCATGGTGCTGCCATTGCAGAACACCACTTGGCCATCAATCAGCGAAAACGTGCGCTTCAGTTTCTCTGCGGCTATCTGTCCATCGAGGTGGGCGATCAGCTGCATCAGTGGCGCCTCGCCATCATCCAAAGAGATATGATCGACATAGTTGAACACGCGGCTATCGCTCACCGACCGCAGTTCCGTATTCGGATAGCCGCCACCCATGGCCACTTTTATCTGCGGATGATTTTGCCTGATCCATTGACCGCACTTCAGGGCAGCGAATAGATTGCCCGGAAATGGCACCGATAGGCACACCAATGTAGGCGACTCGGTCTTGATCCGATCTTCCAATATGCTCAACATCATATCGGTGATGATGCTGTTGTGGCGCAAGAGCTGTGCATCAAGCTCATCGAATGAGAGGGCCGAGCGCCCCAACCGCTCAGCATAGCGGCTGAATCCGAAGTGCGGGTCTATCAGCTCCACGATCAGGTCACTCATGTCTTCGAGATACAGCGTGGCAATGTGGCGCGCCTTGTCGCGGATGCCCATGGTACCGAAAGCCCATTCAAGGTCTTCGAGCTGCGCAAACCGCGCGGCCTCAGGCAGAAAGTTCCTTCCACTGATGAGGTGTGCGAGAGCCTGGTCCTCATCCTGCAAAAAAGCCATGACAGGCCCGATTGTGCGCTCATATTCGGCCCGCAAGGCCAAAATGCGCCTGGAGTTGGCTGATGCGCTCTCCACCCGTTCGCCTGCTACATCAAAGACCTGTTGAAGCCCTCCGGCACTGAAAAGCCGCAGCACGGTTTCAAGGCCCAGGTCCATCTGGGTACTCTGCACACCTTGCGTATTGAGGAAACCCTTAAGGTATGCGGTGGCCGGATACGGGGTGTTCAACTGCGTGAACGGAGGACTGATGAGGAGTATACGCTGCGCCAAGACTGTGTGGTTGATGCTAGAGTAGAGCGCTATTCAGGCGAGAAACATCATACGTTTTCAAATAGGGAGCTCGAGGTACATCAACAGCCTGATCACTTAGAAATGACGGTGCCATTCAAGCAGACACACTCTTCCTGAAGTATTCACTACACCTGATTTCATTCATTGGGTTGACAATAATAACGTCATTTGACCCAATGCTATCAAAATCTGAACGTAAATCCGTTCTATAGACCTCATTGAAAGAGGGCGGACGCGACCCCTACCTTGCAGCCATGATCCGCACCACTACTATTGGCCTGCTCACTTCTACGGCCCTGATAGCGGGGCTACACCAAGCCACCGCACAATGCTGCGACTACACCATCAGCATGCAGGACAGCTATGGCGATGGTTGGAACGGTGGATACCTGACCGTGCTGGTGAACAATGTGGAGATGGGCACCTTTGCCGCAACAGGCACCGGAAGCTCGGCCACATTCAACCTGTGCCATGGCGATGCGCTGGAAGTGCAGTACACTGCAGCCGATTGGGAGGAGGAGAACACCTATCAGATTTTCGACCCGCAATGGAATCTGGTGCAATCGGGTGGGCCCAATATTCCGGTAGGCACCGTCTATTCAGGATTCGGAAATTGTCTGGCGCCACTGGTTGTGGGCGGCAGTCCGTGCACGGCCATTGCCATCGGGCCCGACACCTGCCTTGTCTCTGACAATCTGGGCATGCCCGGCACCGGCATGAACCCCGGATGCGCCAATTACCAAGGAGGCGACCGCTGGTTTGTGCTCACGGTGCCGCCATCGGGCAGTCTGACGTTCAAGACCGATAGCGGATCTATCAACGACACGGGCCTTGCCCTATGGACCGCCAACAACTGCACCGCACCGGGCGCCCTGGCTTGTGATGACGATGGCGCGGGAATCGGTTATTTCTCAATGATCCTGCCATCAGACCTGCAACCGGGCAGCACGGTGTATGTGCAAGTGTTCGGCTACGGAGGTGCTACGGGCACTTTCAGGCTGTGCATCACCGACAACGGCTTTATTACATTGGCAAGCAGCGAGTTGCCCATCTTTCATATCAACACATTGGGCAATCCGATAGTGAACGATGTCAAATCGCCCGCAATGCTCGACATCCGCTACAATGGCCCGGGCAACCTCACCTATATGACCGACCCGCCCAACGTCTATAGCGGCAACATCGGAATTGAGGTGCGCGGGGCCACATCGAGCGGTTTTCCGCAGAAACCCTTCAACCTGGAGACGCGCACACCTGATGGGCAGAACAACAATGTGGCGCTTCTGGGTATGCCGGCCGAGAACGACTGGGTACTCCTTTCCAATTTCAACGACCGCTCATTGATCCGCAACACGCTGGCCTTTGACCTTTTCGGGCAGATGGGGCACTACAGCGTGCGCACTGCGCTGTGCGAAGTGTTCATCGACAGCATATACAGAGGCATCTATGTCTTTGGCGAAAAGATAAAACGCGACCAGAACCGTGTGAACCTCGCCACCTTGCTGCCGACTGACGTAGCGGGCGATGAACTGACTGGCGGCTATATCCTGCAGCAGAATTATTGGAACGACCAGAACAGTTTCCAGTCGAATTACTCGCCAATTGACCATCCCGGTTTCGATGTGCATTTCCTATACCATCAGCCCGCTCCCGATGAACTGGTTCCGGCACAGAAACAGTACATCGCAAGCTATTTAGACAGTTTGGAAACGGCACTTTACAGCCCCGGTTTTGCTGACACTGCCACGGGTTACCGCAAGTTCATGAGTGTGCGTTCGTTCATTGATTACTTCATTATCAATGAGGTATCGCGCAACAATGATGGGTTCAAAAAAAGCGTCTATTTCCATAAGGACAAATTCTCGAATGGCGGAAAATTGAAGGCCGGCCCCGTGTGGGATTTCGACTGGGCATGGAAGAACCTCTGGTCCTGCGACCTGTTCTCGAACATTGATGGGTCGGGCTGGGCGCACCTGATCAACGACTGTCCCACCGACAACTACTCCACAGGGTGGTACATCCGCCTGATGCAGGACACGAGTTATAACAACCAACTGCGGTGCATATACGAGCAATATCGGACCACCATATTGAGCACCGCGCACATCAACAGTTACATTGATAGCGTGGGCGCATTGGTGCAGAATGCTCAGGCCCGTCACTTCCAGAAATGGCCTATTTTGGGCATGAGCGGCCCCGCGCCCGAGGTGAATGCCATTGCCACCACATACGCTGCCGAGCTGGACACCCTCAAATCATGGATCGCCACCCGCCTCGCGTGGCTGGATGCCAACATTCCTGGCACGTGCTGGCCCGATGTCTCTACAGGTACTCTCAAACAGAATGTCAGAGCACTGAACTGCCACCCCAACCCGAGCACAGGGACCGTTCAATTGAGTGGCACTGCACTTGGCGGCACAGCACATGTGCACGTGTCTGATGCCACTGGGCGCATTGTACAGATGAACGATTTCGCCAACACTTCAACAATCACATTACAGATACCGAACCCCGGACTGTATCACATAACAGTGATAGATGCCAATGGCGAAGCGCATCAGCGCAAAGTGGTGATTGTACGTGAATGAGCCTTAGGTTTTTTATAATTTGAATGCTGTCATTTTCAATTAGATATCCATTAATTCGAATTGCGAAACAGCCTTTACCGCTCACTCCCCTACGCTTTAGTCCTGTAAGCCGAAGCCTACCAAGTAGAACAGCTTCAGGGCAAGAATATCCCTGCCCCAGTTCTGTTCATTGACAGAAATTGACATTTTCAGAGCCGACCCATACGGCATACTTTTACCCCCAATCTACACGTACTCGCTCGCCCCATGCGCCTACCTGTTCTGTTGCTGTGCGCCTTGGCCATAGCCCTTATCACTGCCTGCGAACCCAAGGACAACTCGCCTGGCACTGCCACCACCGCTGCCACCGATAGTATAGACCTGAACCGCGCCAAAGACATGGTGCGGCAGCTCCCATCGCCCATTGAGATGGCCATTCTTGTGAAACACAGCGGAGGGGCATACGATGGAACCGTGCTGAATCCTGTGAAGAACATTGACCGCTACACCACCGAGGCCAAGAAGACCATGAACATGGGAGTGTTCAGTGCCGATGTGGGTTACACCTCGTTGTACAAGCAGACACAGGAGACCATGTTCTATCTGAACAACGTGCGCAAACTGAGCGATGCCATCGGGCTTAGCGAGGCATTTGACCAAGAGCTGTTCGACAGGGTCGAGAACAACATTCAATACCGTGACTCGCTCCTGAACCTGCTGGGCGGTGCCTATGACCGGGCCAATGAGTACCTCCGCGCCAACGACCGCACCACAACTTCGCTGCTCATGCTGGCCGGTGGCTGGATAGAGAGTGTGTATCTGGCTTCGCGCCTTGGCCCCGATGGAAAGCCCAATGACGAGATCCTGATTCAGATACATGCACAGCGATCGGTGCTTGACCGGATCATTGCCGCAATGGACGCATTGGACGACCCTGCGGTGAACGACCTGCAGATGCGCATGTTGCCGCTTCAGAAAATGATGCACAACGATGGGCTAGTCATAGGCGAAGGGTCGGACGCAAAGGCCGACCCGAAAATGTTTGAGCCGATTCTGACATCCATTGGCGATATCAGGTCCTGGATCATATCATAAGTCACCCGTGCGATGCGCCATCTGACCTTGTTGCTCGCAATGGCCCTGCTGGCTGGGCGGGTATCAGGTCAAGGATTTGAATGGGCCCGCAGTGCCGGTGGCGTGGGGGTCGATGTAGGCCGCTGTGTTCAGGCCATGCCCGATGGCGGTGCCACAGTAGGCGGATCTTTCGGGGGCAGCATGCTAATTGAGGGACAATGGGTCACTGGCCGCGGCCTCACCGATGGTCTGGTGGCGCGCTATTCCACCGATGGCACTCTGTTGTGGGTCCGCTCGCTCGGTGGCCCAAAAGATGACGCAGTACGTGGCATCACCTCCGACCCAGAAGGCAATGTGTATGTATGCGGCACATTCACAGACACCATCATCTTCAACATCTCCGATAGCGACACTGTGGCCTTCGGAAGCATTGGCGGCATAGACATGTTCGCGGCCAGTTACGGCCCCGATGGCACATTCCGCTGGGCCACAACAGCTGGCGGCACGGGCGAGGACATGGCCAACGACATAGTGCGCCACCCCGATGGTAGCCTGTATATGACAGGTGGATTTGAGGACCGTTGTTACTTCAGACCGCAGGGTACACTCTTCTCAAATGGCGGCAGGGACATGTTCATGGCCCGGCTCATGGCCACAGACGGTGGTCAGATAGGGCTGGCCAAAGGAGGCGGCCTGGCGCACGATGTGGGCACTGCCATAGATGTGGCCACCGACTGGGGCGTGTATGTGGCTGGCGACTTTTACGAAGAGGTCATATTCGGTGAGGCGCACTTTGCCAGCGCGGGCAGCAGCGACATGTTCCTGTGCAAGTACCATCAGGTCAATCAGTTGCAATGGGTTCGCACAGCGGGCGGCACGGCCAGCGATGTGGCAACAGGCCTTGCCACCGACCTCAATGGCCATGCCTATGTGTGCGGTTACTTCCTTGGCACCACGCAGTTCCCATGCGGCAACATCACGGCCGTGGGCTACAACGATGTGTTCGTGGCCCGTTTCACGGATCAGGGGCAGTGCGACTGGGTGAAGGGACTCGGGGGCGGGGCACTCGACAATGCTCTCGGCATGGATGTGACATGGGACGGCAACATCTACATCACTGGCCTCTTTGACAGTGAGCTCATCATTGATCAGGACACCTTGACAGGCAATGGTTATGATGTATTTCTGACTCACCTTGATGCCGAAGGCGACCACCGATACACCGTTGTGGCAGGGGCAGGCAGTGCCGACATAGGCCAGGCTGTGAGCGTGGGGGCCAATGACGAACTGTTCACTACCGGCTACTATTTCTACTTTGCTGATTTTGGCACACACACCATCGGCATTGCCGACAATGGCGACCTGTACCTTGCCAAACTCAGCCACATCCTTGGCCAGTCCAATCAGATGACCACGGAAAATGGCATCACCGTGTATCCTAATCCCACCACGGGCATTGTAAATCTGCGTTCAGACCAACCTATCGATGAGGCAATGGTCTTTGATGGACAGGGGCGCATAGTGCACCGTAACAGTCATTTGGGCCCCGAAACCTCCATCGATATGGGCCGACTCTCAAATGGTCTTTACACTTTAAGAGCAATGAGGGCCGATGGCAGCCTCAGCACCATCAGGATCGTCTTACAGCAATAATCCGGCAACATGATGGACATCAACAGACAACTCCACATCCTGACCATTGGCATGTGCCTGGCTGTTCCATTTTTCATTTTTGTCGGATGTGACGAGGACGAGCCCGAGCCTGAACCCACAGACTACCGTGATGAATGGGTAGGCACCTACTTTGGCCACAAATGGACATCATACTGGGTCATGGGCCAGCAGACAACCTATGCCGATGGGCCCGATACGCTGGTGATAACCATTGTGGGCGACTCGGCCATCAGCGTAGACGGTGGACCAGAGATGACCATTGACTCCACCGGCATCTTCGATCAGAATCAGGGCGCATCGAGCCATTACAGGCTCGAGTTCCGAGCTTCAGATAGCCTTGTGGTCAACAGCAACAATGGTGGACTGGGTGGTGGTACCACCTACCTGTTCAGAGGGAAGCGCAACTGAGGCGCATTTATCTCACTCAAGGCTGATGTCGAACTGAACCAGGTCGATGAAGTCCTGAACACGGTTGTCAATCTCCTCCTGCGTGAGATGCAGCAGCCGTTCGGTGCCGAACTTCTCCACACAGAACGATGCCATGGCCGAGCCGAATATGATGGCCCGTTTCATGTTCTCGAAAGAGATATCGCGCGTGTTGGCCAAGTAGCCGATGAACCCGCCTGCGAAACTGTCGCCAGCGCCTGTGGGATCAAAGACCTCTTCTAAGGGCAGTGCCGGGGCAAAGAACACGTTGGCCCCATGAAACAGCAGGGCACCGTGTTCGCCCTTTTTGATAACGAGGTACTTCGGGCCCATAGTCAGAATCTTCTGAGCTGCTTTTACAATGCTGAACTCGCCTGACAACTGCCTTGCCTCTTCATCATTAATTGTAAGCACATCCACCAGTTTCAGGGTCTCCTTCAGCTCGTCAAGGGCAATGTCCATCCAGAAATTCATGGTGTCCATCACTATGAGCTTGGGTCGCCTGCGCATCTGCTCAATTACGCTGCGCTGAATGGCCGGGGTAAGATTGCCCAGCATCAGAAAATCGGCCTCCTTCTGTGCATCGGCCACCACAGGGGCAAAATCTGCCAGCACGTTCAACTCTGTGGTCAAAGTGTCGCGCGAGTTCATGTCGTTGCGGTACCTGCCGCTCCAAAAGAAGGTCTTTCCTCCATTCACCACCTTTATCCCATCGGTATCGACACCATGCGCGCGGAGCATTGCAAGGTTCTCTTCAGGAAAATCATCGCCCACCACAGAAATGATAGCGGTCTTTTTGGTGAAATAGGAAGCCGCAAGACTGATATACGTGGCCGCACCTCCCACAATGCGGTCGGTCTTACCAAAAGGGGTCTCAATGGCATCGAATGCAACGGTGCCTACAGTGAGCAGACTCATGTGTTTTGGAAATTTCCGCAAAGATATTGTGTGGTATGAGCCTGCTGATTACATTTGCAGCCCTCAAAAAAAGAGCATTCCTCCTTAGCTCAGCTGGTTAGAGCATCTGACTGTTAATCAGAGGGTCGTAGGTTCAAGTCCTACAGGGGGAGCCAAAAGGGTCGCGGTTTTCGCGGCCCTTTTTCATTCACAATGTACCCCGTTCCATCTCCACATGCCCGATTGATGATGGCTTTGCCATTTCAACTTTCCTATCGGCAGCCAACTTACATTCACTTTCAGGCCACTCTCGTTCGAGCCATGACTGAGTATACGGCCCTGTGATATCCAAACTGTTAAACAAGACCTGAGGCACGGCCCGTTATTCGCATTGTCCATAGCACACGCAGGTGAAGCCCCTGCCAGCACTCCTACCTTTGACGGCACAGGCCCATCCCTTTGCGCACCGTCCGCATCAGCTCAGCCCTTGCCGTTGTGGCGTTGCTGGCCGCCATGGCAGGGGGACCTATGTTCCGGCTCAATGAGCATGAGGCAGTAGAACGTGTGACCGAGGGAGCCGCTGCACTCCGGTCGGCCATTGACCGATTCATTGATCCTTCACTTTTCCCGTCCAGCTCTGACTGGGATACGGATGGCGTTGCGGCCATTGAATACGTCCATGGCAGGGCCGTGCGGTGGTCCACAGCCTCGGTCCCGTTCGGCATCGGGCCAGAGGGCCGTGGCCTTCCTGATACCGGAATTGTGACCCTGCCGGATGGACAGTATCTCCGTCAGGTGGTCGAACATGGCGACACCCTCAGGTGCATAGTGGGTCTGGTTCGGCACCGCTACGCCTTCAGCAACACATATTTGAATGACGGTTGGGGCCCACACTTCGAACTGCCGCCCAGCATGCGCCTTTCGGTGGCCGATACGGGCGGAGTGGTGGTGCCCGCCCTCGGCAGTGAGTTTCATCTCGTGGCGGGCGACCCGGTAGGCGACCCACAACCGCTGCTCCCTGCCTTGCTTTGGTGTGCCGCCATCTGTGCCGTGGTGGTGTTGCTCTGGCAGCTTTCATTCAGATTCGCCTTCAGCCCTTTCGGGGGAGCGGCCATCTTCACTGCCGGACTGGTCCTATTACGGGTCCTGTTGCTGTTGAAAGGCCCGGAGGCACTCGTGTCGTCTGGCCTCTTTCGCCCCGATGTGCACGCGAGCGGCCCATTCACCTCCTCGCTGGCCGATGTTCTGCTGCACCTGGCCTGCCTGCTGCTGATCTCAGCCCGTTGGCTGTCTGTCACAGCCCATTTAAGATCTGTTTCTGTGAATGGGTCGATGGGATTCATCATCGCCCTTGCACACCTATCGGCATGGCCGCTCGTAGGGGCAATCATCCGCGATTCATCGTTCCCTACCGACCTCTCGGACCCTTTCAACCTCAACGCCTACAGCATCTGGGCCGTGGTGGCCGTGGGTCTGTGGGCGGGCACCATGGCGCTGCTCACTTTTTTCTGGACCCATGTCTGCCGGAACGAAGGCCCGTTCAGGGCAATGCTCTTTGGAATTGTGCTTGCCGCACTAGGCCTTTTGCTCATGCCGTGGTACACGGCAGCGGTAACGGGTGCGAGCATGGCGCTGGTGGTGTGGCAACTGCAGCGCGTGACCCATCGCGCAAGCAGCAAATGGTCCTTTGCCGCCTTTCTACCGGCCATCATTGGCTATGCGGCCCTGACCACTGCCATGTGGGCCGCCCGCCTCGATGCAGCCGAACTCGACACACGGCTCAATCTGGCCGAATCCATCGATGAGGGGAATGACCCCGTGAGTGAATTCCTATTTGCACAGGTGCGTGAGGATATCCTTGCCGACCGAGTACTGCGCAACTGTATAGCCGTGGTGCCTCAGCGCAACGAGGAACTCCTGGCCCGCGTGCACCGCCTTTTCCTATATGAGCAGTGGCAGGATTATGAGGTCGGGGTCGATCTTTTCGGGGCCGATGGGCTGCTTCTGGCCAGCGATCAGGGGCCAGGCGGCAAGAATTTCAACGAACTGACGGCCCTGCATGATGCAGGCACCATCACCATGACACGCGGGTACAACCAGATGCCGGGCGAGGGCCGCGGCTATCTGGCCCGCATTGATCTGGACGACCGGAGAGGGCGCAATCAGGGCCACGTGCTCTACATCACCCTGCGCCCAAGGGCCCTTCTGAATCAGACAGGCCTGGCAGCCCTGCTCATTGATGGCAGCGTGTCGCGAAGGCTGTTGCCCGAGCGGTACTCCGTGGCGAGATACGAGAACGGACAGCTCTTGGAATCGAAAGGCGACTGTCCGTACAGCGTCAGCCTCAGCACCGCCCGACCCGACTCGGCCGGCAGCCTCCATTGGCACATGGACGGCCACAGCCACCTGGCCAGATGGCACACCGATGGGCACGTGGTGATCATATCGCAGGCTGAGGGCACACTGCCTGCGGGCCTCGCAGCATTTCCCTACGTGCTCATCGCATTTCTCCTTTTGGGGATGATGGCCTTTGCGCTATTGCGCGGCCCAGGTGCGCTGGTGGGCCATTGGGATTCGCTCCGTACCCGCATTAACCTGAGCCTGACCGGCACCATAGCGGCCACTTTTATACTGATGGGCAGCGCCACAGTGTACTTTGTGGTGGGCCGGCAGCAGGCCCGCGAGGAGGCCCACCTGCTCGACCGCGCCCGATCAGTTCAGATAGAAATTGCAGGTAAGATCAAGGACCGCGACTCTCTCTCGGTTATAGATGGCGAAGTGCTGAATCGGCTGCTTTCGCGCTTCTCCATCATTTTTGGTAGCGATATTAATCTCTATCTGCCCGATGGAAGGCTGCTGGCCACCTCACGCCCCCGTTTGTACGAGAGCGGGCTGCGAGCACCGCTGATAGACCCTACGGCTTTCGGTGCCCTCAGTGGGGCATCACTCACATCGGTAGTGCAGTATGAGCAGATAGGTGCCATGAGGCACTTGGCCGCATACGTGCCGGTGCGCAACGACAGTGGCCATGTGCTGGGCTACATCGGGCTGCCCTATTATGCCCGTCAGGAGGCGGTGCGCAGAGAGGCCGGGCTGCTCATATCGACCCTTATGAATCTGTTCGTACTGCTGCTGGTGGTAGCCGTAGCAGTTGCATTGGCGCTGGCCGAACGCATCACCGGGCCGCTGCGTGTAATGCGCGAGAGCCTACACGGACTTCGCCTACAGGGCGGCAACCGTGCGGTGGTGTGGCATGGCGATGACGAGGTGGGAGAACTGGTGCGCGAGTACAACCGCACGCTCAATGAACTGGTGCGCAGTGCCGAAATGTTGGCCCGTAGCGAACGCGAGAGCGCCTGGCGCGAAATGGCCAGACAGGTGGCCCACGAGATAAAGAACCCGCTCACACCCATGCGTCTGGGAATTCAGATGTTGCAGCGCAGCCAGGCCGATGGTGCGCCCGACCTGCCTGAGCGTACCGAACGGATGTGCAAAACGCTGATTGAACAGATTGATTCCCTCTCAAACATCGCATCCGCATTCTCTGATTTCGCCCAGATGCCGCGTCCTGAGATGCAATCTGTTGACCTGGCTGCCGTCCTTTCGGGCGTCCACGACCTTCACCGCAATCAACCGGGCATGCACATCGGTCTTTCTGTCCCTGACGGTCCGGTGGTGGTGCGGGCCGACCGCGATCAGCTCATCAGAATTTTCAACAACCTGATCAAGAACGCTATTCAGGCGATACCGGACGACCGCGAGGGCCGGATTGAGATTATTTTACGAGTTGATGAAAACAATGCCACCGCCTCTGTGTGCGACAACGGCAGCGGGATGACCCTCGAGGTCCGCGAGCGCATCTTCGTGCCCAGATTCAGCACCAAATCATCGGGCATGGGTCTAGGGTTGGCCATGGTCAAGGGCATGGTAGAAGGCATGGGTGGCACCATTAGCCTCGAGACAGTACCAGACCAAGGGACAACCTTTTACGTGCAACTTGGGCTGGAGCGGACCGAGTGACAGACCAGATAATCGCTCGGATAGACGGAGCGCTTACCCGCAAATTGGCCGCTATGTCATCTCGCCCCCTGGAACTGTTCAAGGAAACGGACATCGTTCTCGAAGAACATCCGGAGGTCGTTAACCCCATATTGCAGCATGGCCGTGCGCTCTATGCCCATACCGAACGCAAATCCGGAATACACCTCAGGGTCGATACCGCAGGAGCGCAGCACATTGGGGTCCACCATGCCGCAGCCGAGCACCTCAAGCCAGCCGGTACCTTTGGTGATGCGGTGATCGGCCTCGGTCTTCAGGCCCCAGTACACGTCCATCTCGGCACTTGGCTCGGTGAATGGGAAGTAGCTGGGGCGCAGACGTATCCGGGCATCGGGGCCGAAGAACTCGCGGGCGTAGTACAGCAAGGTGTCCTTGAGGTCAGCGAACGACACGCCTTTATCAATGTATAACCCTTCGACCTGATGGAACATGCAGTGCGCACGTGCCGAAATGGCCTCGTTGCGGAAAACGCGGCCTGGGCAGATGACACGGATGGGCGGCTGTTGCCTTTCCATGACCCGCACCTGTATACTGCTGGTGTGTGTGCGCAGGGCCATGTCGGGCTCGCGGTTCACAAAGAAGGTATCCTGCATGTCGCGTGCAGGGTGGTCAAGCGGGAAATTGAGGGCCGAGAAGTTGTGATGGTCATCTTCCACCTCGCGCTCCTCCACCACCGTGAACCCGATACGGGTGAAAATATCAATGATGCGCCTGCGCACCAGTGCAACTGGGTGGCGGCTGCCCACAGGGTGCGGGAACCCGGGCAACGTGGGGTCGATGGCCAGGCCGCCAGTACCCGCCTGACCCTCGAGTGCCTTACGGGCTTCATCCCAGCGTTGCTCGGCAGCCTGTTTCAGCACATTCAGGCGCTGGCCATACTCGCGCTTCTGTTCCTTTGGAACCTCGCGGAAAGCCTCGAACAACGCAGGGATGATACCTTTCTTTGACAGGTACTTGAGGCGGAATGCTTCCACGGCATCGGCATCGGTCAAGGGAGCGGTGCCTATCAGCGCCAGATGCGCATCGAGTTCTTCGAACATGCCGCCAAAAGTAGCTGCGCAGGGTTGACGCATCCTTTGGCACATCTGCCGTCATTGTTCTAACTTCGCACCTTAAACCAACACAACACCCCGTCAGACATGAAAAAGCTTCTACTCTCGGCACTCGTCCTCTCCGGCCTTGGTGCTCATGCACAGTATACACCGGCAGGCACATCGTTGCCCAACGGCACTAAAGATCAGGCTTACAGTCAGACCATAACTGTCGCGGTTCCTACCTCGAGCTCGGTTAGCGGTTCAGCTGTTTCGAGTATCTTGACTGCCGCAGTACCTGCCCTTGCCCCGTTTGCAGGTGCACTCGGTGCACTGAGCATTCCTCTCACCGTTTCGAGCACTGTGCTCACTGTGAGTGGTCAGGCCAGCGGAATGACTGCAACCTGCACCCCGAGCAGCTGTTCATTTACCGGTGGTGCCAGTGGCTCTATCGCTATGGGTGGTACCCCAACAGTGGGAGGCACCTTTACAGTCACTATTGCCAGCTCAACTCTCGGCACCCTTGATCTGGCTGCTTTGGCCTCGCTGTCGCCTATTCCCATTCCCGGTCTTCCCACATCCCTCGACCTTCCACAGGCCATTCCCGGTGTTCTTGATAAGACATACACCCTTTTCATCAACGACCCCAACGGTATCGAGGATCTTGATCTCAGCAGCTTTGGTGTTATCCCTGCTTACCCGAACCCCACCAGCGGAACGGTCAATTTGGCCGTAAGCTCACCAAAAGGTGCCGATGTGAAAGTGAGCGTGGTAGATATGCAGGGCCGTATGATTTACTCAGCATCACACACCACAGATGCCGGTGCCAATGTAATCGCCCTCGACCTCGGTCTGGCAACAGGCGTTTATAGCTACTCGGTGGCACAGGATGGAAAAACGGTCAGTGGCCGTTTCGCTGTGAGCCGCTGATTTCAGTCCGTTCGCTCAATTTAAGGCCTGGCCGATTTGGCCAGGCCTTTTCATTTTCTCATCCGCTTGTCACTTTTTCTATTTTTGACCACGCCCCAAACAACTCACCGCCTCATGGCCAGAAATTTACTTTTCACAGGAAGTCTGCTCGTCCTTGCGTCTCAAATAGCGATGGGCCAATATGTGCCTGAGCATCAGATGGACAGGGCCACAATGAAGGAATTGGGCCTGATCCCTCAACCTGAGAAGGTACGGTGGAACGGAGAATACCCTTCCGTGGCGGGTGCCAATCGCGGTGGCGGGTGCTGGATTCCATTTGATGCGAGCTATACCACGGTTCTCAGTGGGGTTGATGATGCCACCACAGGAGAGATAGCCCTTCCGTTCACGTTCTGCCTTTATGGTGTGAACTATAATTCGATGTTCATCAACTCGAACGGCAACATCACATTCGGGGCATCGAGCACTGCATTCACCTCTGTCGGAATGCCTAACGCCACCTATACTATGATTGCCCCGTTCTGGGCCGATGCCGATACACGCGGTATTGGAGATGTGCGCTACAAGATAAATCCGACCCATGCCGTCATAACCTGGAACAACGTAGGTTATTACAACACACAGACTAACCTGACCAACACATGTCAGGTTGTGATTACAAACGGGAGTGACCCGATCCTATCGGCTGGCAACAACGTACGCTTTGCCTATCAGGACATGCAGTGGACCACGGGCAGTGCCTCAGGGGGCACGGGAGGTTTCGGGGGCACAGCGGCCACTGCGGGCATCAATGCCGGAGACGGCACCAATTTCATTGTTATTGGTGAATTCGATCAGAACAACAGCAACTATGATGGTCCTGGAGGTAGCAATGATGGAGTGAGCTACCTCGACAATCAGTGCTTCGAATTCGCGGTCTGCACCAATCAGAATATCCCGCCATCGTTGGTAGGCTTCAGCACGACCACCTACAACCTATGCGTGGGCCAGACGGCCACGGTCACCGGCACAGCTATCGGCCCAGAATCCGGACAGACGGTGACGTTCACCATAAATAACGGTGGATTGGCCAATGTGGCCACAAACACCAACACCCCGGGAAATCCGGCCAACCTGAGCCTTACCATTACTGCCACTGCGGCCGATGTGGGCACACACACAGTTGTGGTAACGGCCACCGACAACGGCACTCCCGTTCAGACAAGTACCGTATCAATAACAGTGAATGTGAGTGCCGGACCGGTGCCTACTATAGCCGGACCGAGCAGTGCATGTCCAGGCGGCACTGTTGCGCTCTCTGCCAGCGCAGGTTTCACGAGTTACGCATGGAGCCCATCGGGCGGCAATGCCCAAACAGCCAATGTGGGGCCGGGCGCATATACCGTGACCGTGACCGATGCAAGCGGTTGCTCAGGCACTTCGGCCCAATACATCGTAAATCAGGACGCATCGCCCACACCGTTCATTACCGGACCCACCACTGTCTGTCCGGGCAGCACCGTCACCTTGACTGCCGATGCGGGTTACAGCAGTTATGCATGGAGCCCATCGGGCGGAAGTGCTCAGACTGCTGATGTGCCCGATGGCACCTACACCGTGTCGGTCACCACCGCTGGCGGATGCATCGGGGTTTCTCAGCCATTTACGGTCACTCAGAGTAATAATATAGTGCCGGTCATTGTTGGCGACAACAGCCTGTGCCCTGGCCAGAGCGCCACGCTCGATGCCGGAGCGGGATACGACAGCTACGTGTGGACACCCGGAGGCCAGACGACCCAGAGTATCACCGTAGGACTGGGAACTTATTCGGTGTCGGTGGTCGATGGAGTGTGTGCCGGCAGTTCAGTTCAGTTCACCGTGGCAACCGCACCAGACCTCACCCCGGTCATAGTGGGCACCTCAGGCGTATGCAGCGGCAATACCACCGTGCTCGATGCCGGGGCAGGGTTCGCCTCATATTCCTGGAACCCGAGTGGCAGCACCCAGACTGTGACCGTAGGTGCAGGGCAGTATACAGTGACTGTCACCGATAGCGATGGATGTAGCGGCACATCGCCCCTGTTCAATGTCACACTGCTTCCTGATCTGAGCCCAACCGTCACGGGGGGACTGAACTATTGCAGCGGGGCCGGTGCCACCCTCGATGCCGGATCGGGTTACGCCACATATGCGTGGTCTCCAGGTGGAGCGAACACACAGAACGTGACTCTCGCGGCTGGTACATATACGGTGACTGTGACCGACAACCTTGGTTGCTCGGGCACATCGCAACCAGTCACTGTGACCAACAATCAGCCTCAGGCACCGGTCATCACAGGGCCAGGTGGAGTATGTGGGGCGAATACTGTGACCCTCGATGCTGGAGTCGGTTACGTGAGCTACACATGGAACCCCACCGGAGGCAACGGGCAGACGGCCCAAGTGGGCGCTGGCACATATACGGTTACAGTGAGCACAGGCCCAGGTTGCAGCGCAACCTCTCAGCCGTTCACAGTGCAGACAGGCACCGCCCCGAGCCCTTCCATATCTGGCCCATTGTATTACTGTGTGAACGAGGCGAACGGAGTGAACCTCTCTGCCGATCCCGGATACGTGACCTATACATGGAGCCCGGGCGGCTTCAATACGGCCGATGTGTTTGTGCCAGCTGGTAATTATACTTTGCAGGTAACTGATGGTAGCGGTTGCATCGGCACCGCTACATTCACAGTCACACAGATAGATAACGCGGCCATTCCCATCATTACCCCAGATGGGCCCACCACCTTCTGCCAGACAGGTACAGTGGTCCTTTCGGGTCCGGCCGATTTCAGCGAGTACATCTGGAGCACCGGGTCGTTCACCCCCAACATCACTGTTTGGGAATCGGGCACCTACATACTGTATGTCACCGATTCGCTAGGCTGCACAAGCCCGACCAATTCCATCGATATAACGGTCGAGCCCTTTGCCATCGCTGCATTTTCACCCGCAATCAATCAGTACACAGCCGATTTCTTGAATCTCTCGCAGAATGCCACATCCTATGAATGGCATTTTGGTGATGGCACCACTGACACCCAGACCAACCCGAGTCACACCTACGCTGCCGGAGGAGTATATGATGTGATGCTCGTGGCCTTTAACGACTGTCAGAACGACACAGCTTATCTGACCATTAGTGTAATGAATATCGGGATGGACGAGGCTGATGCGGAGACCAGCCTGATCATGTGGCCGAATCCTGCCTTTGGCGAGGTCCGGGTCCATTTGGATGCACCTATGACTTATTTGATTGAGATGACCGATGCCACAGGTCGGGTTGTTTTTGAAAAGCAGGTGGCCGGACAATCGGGCGGGAAGGATATTCGACTATCAACAGTTGGACTGAGTGGAGGTCTTTACAATGTGAGACTGACAAGTGAACGTTCAAAACGGGCTGGTCGTCTTGTTATAAATCACTGAACATCTGACTGTTTCCTGTGAAATTGAAAGGGGCTTCGGCCCCTTTTTTATTTGAACAGAACGACATTCATAACCAACCCGAGGCACATGATCCCGTACGGATTGAAAAACTATCTTTAGCCGGTCAAAAAATGCCCTGTCCTTAAGGGATTGACATAAAACCAGTTTCATGAAAGGAACGCTTCGACTCCTTGCCATCTGCGGAACCGTTGTGATCAGCGCACTCATAGCCCCTAGGGCGGAAGCGCAGTGTCCGGTGGTAATCACCAACGTCACCTCAACCAACGTGACCTGCAACGGTGCCAGTGACGGTACCATCTGTGTGACTGTCAGTGGTGGTTTCCCGAACTATACATACCAGATCTTCAACGGGCCGTTCTTCCAGTCGAACATAAGTGCAAATACGAGTTTCTGCTTCACTGGACTTGATGCTGGTGTGACCAATTACCTCGTTCAGGTCATTGCTGAGGACGGTGTTGGCGGATCGTGCGGTAATCCGCCCTCGCAGTTCGTCACCATCACCAACCCACCAGCTATAAACGTCACCGTTTCGGTTACAGATGAGACCTGCCCTGATAGCAATGACGGCACCGCAACTGCGACTGTGATCGGGGGTGTGGCCCCGTTTTCTTTCTCTTGGCTGCCTTTGCCCGGTGCGACCAATTCGGTCACCGGTCTTGATGCGGGCTCCTACAGTGTGACGGTGACTGATTTCAACAACTGTACGGCCACCCAACCTTTCACCATTGCCTCTCCTCCTGACTGGGATGGAACATTTACCCCAACAGATGTGACTTGCAACGGTGGCAGCGATGGCGAGATAGCCAGTTCGGGAGTTACCGGTGCTACACCGCCCTACACGTTCCTTTGGAACCCGTCAGGTCTGAACACTGAGAACATCAGTGGCATACCAGCGGGCTCATACACGCTGACTGTGACGGACAATATCGGTTGCACGCACGACTTCGGTCCGACCGTTGTAAATGAACCTTTGCCCATAACCGTCACCTCTGTTGTGACGAATGTGAGCTGTGCCGGTGCTACGGACGGAGCTGTCAACATCACTGTTTCAGGTGGGACTGGGCCATACACCTTCTCTTGGGACAATGGTGACCTGACCGAGGACATCACCGGACTTGCCGTGGGGCCCTATACCGTCACGGTCACCGATGCCAATGGCTGCACCGGCACCCACACTGCCACGGTGAACAACCCCGCCCCTATCATCCCGAACGCTACTGTGGTGGATGCCACATGCAATGCGGTTTGCAACGGCTCAATCACCCTAGCACCTACCGGTGGCACTGGCCCGTACACCTTTGTTTGGTCGCCCAATGTGAGCGCTGGCGCAACGGCAAGCAACCTGTGCGGTGGATCATACGATATCACCATCACCGATGCCACTGGTTGCTCTATCACCTCCACTCAGGTTGTGGATGACAACAATATTGACATTTCTTTTGCCTTGACCGAGCCGCTGTGCAATGGTGACTGCGATGGAAGTATCACCGCCACGGTGACCGGTGCCAACCCCCCATTCACTCTATCATGGGCACCGGGTGGGCTCTCAACAAACACCATCTCCAATCTGTGTGCTGACACTTACACACTGAGTGTCACTGATAACATTGGCTGCCAGACTTCGCAGCAGGCAGTCCTAACCGAGCCCGACCCAGTCAATCTGACTTTCGCTGTAACAGATGTGAGCTGTAACGGTGAGAGCGATGGCGCCATTGACCTGACTGTTGTTGGCGGCACCCCTCCCTATTCTTTCTCTTGGACTCCTAATGGGGCAACCACCGAAGACATCGCTAACCTGCCCGCAGGCACATACACGGTGGATGTGACTGACGCAAATGGTTGCACTGCACAGGGCAGTAGCGTTGGCGGTAATTTCGGAGGAGGTGCGCTCGCGCTGCCAGATGGGTCTGGCGTTTCTTACACTACGTCTATTTCAATCACTGGATTCTCAGCCGGAGCGACCGTGCTTGCTGCTTCAGATGTTCAGAATATCTGTGTCAATATGGAACATTCGTTCCTTGGAGACCTGGACATCTCTTTGACGTGCCCAGGTGGACAGACTGTTGAGCTTGTTCCATTCGGTGGATTGGGAATACCGACCTTTTTGGGTGGTGCCGATGATACCGGTAACGGGGTTCCAGGTACACCTGCTCAATACTGTTTCAATGAAAGTGCTGCCTTTGGAACTCTGCTCGATGAGAATACCGCTGGGAACTGGGTAACGGCTGGCAATCCTGCCGGAAACTCAATGACCCCGGGCACATATACCCCAAGTTCAAGCTTCAGCGGATTCATCGGCTGTCCATTAAATGGGACATGGACGCTCACAGTGACCGACAACCAAGCCATTGACGATGGCTTCATTTTCGATTGGAGCGTGGCCCTTACCACTTCAGGATCATTCGTGAACTCGGCCACAGTTAATGAACCCACACCGATAGTGGCCAATCCGGCTGTTACTGATGCCGCGTGCGGTCAGTGCAATGGGGCAATAACCATGGCTCCTTCAGGTGGCACAGCACCTTATACTTTCCTGTGGAGCACTGGCGAAACGACCGCCACTCTATCAAACTTGTGTGCGGGAGTGTATCAGGTTGATGTGACCGATGCCAATGGATGTACTGAGACATTCCTTGTCCCTGTAAACAACACAACTGGCCCAACAGGTGCCACTGTCAATGCGACAAACGCATCATGCTTCGGCCAATGTGACGGATCGGCAACCGTCACTCCTGTCGGTGGCACTGCCCCATTCACCTTTAACTGGGTGCCTGGTGGATTCACTACTGCAACTGTGAACAACCTGTGTGCAGGCACATATCAAGTGCAGATACAGGATGCCAATGGCTGCATCAATACAGCTGACGTTGTAATCACAGAACCAGCGCAGATCACAGTAGCTCAGGTCGTGACTGGGTCTAACTGCGGACTTTGTGATGGAACGGCCACCCTGACTCCCAGTGGGGCTGCAGGTCCATTCACTTTCGGTTGGGTTCCGAACGTATCGGCAACCGCAACAGCAGCCAACCTGTGCGCAGGCACCTACAATGTGACCGTGACCGCAGCCAATGGATGTTCGGTACCAGTCTCTGTCGTTGTGAATGACATCGGAGCAGCAGTTCTCGCCATCAGCTCAACACCGATCAGTTGCAACGGTGCCTGCGATGCAACGGCCACAGCAACTCTAACCGGTGGCACGGCACCCTTCTCATTTCTTTGGAATGACCCTGCTGCACAGACCACGGCCACTGCATCAGGACTCTGCGCTGGAACGTTTTCATTAGACGTGACTGATGCCAATGGATGTGTTTCGACCCAAACAGTTACAATCAGCGAGCCTGCAGCAATCACCCTGAGCATTGCTATTGTGATTGATGAACAGTGCTTGGGCAATTGCGATGGACTTGTTTCCGTTGTTCCTTCAGGAGGCACTTTGCCATTCACATTCAGTTGGAACGACCCTGCCTCACAGACGACATCAACCGCTATCAACCTATGCCCAGGTGCTGTCACAGCAACTGTGACTGATGCCAACGGCTGTACCGCAACAGCTACAGCAACGGTGGGAGCGGGCAATACAATCACAGCCTCGGCCACCTCAACTAATGTCACCTGCAACGGCCTCTGTAACGGCACCGCAACTGTTACCCCAGCAAATGGCACCACTCCTTACAGCTTTGTGTGGGATGATTCTTTGGGACAGACCACTGCCACTGCAACCAATCTATGCCCAGGCACCTATAATGTGCAAGTGACCGATGCTAACGGTTGCACCGCTTCAACCTCGGTGACTATTACTGAGCCTAACAACTTTACCCTTAATAGGACGAGCACTCCGGCCACATGCGGCCAATGCGATGGCACAGGTACTGTCACTGTAGCCGGAGGCGGTGGGCCTTTCAGTTTCCTGTGGAGCACCGGTCAGACCACAGGCACAGTAAGTGGTCTTTGTGCGGGCATATACACGGTCACGGTTACCAACGCTGCGGGTTGTACCAACAGCACAAATGTGACCATCAGCAGTACTGGGGGTCCTACATCGGCCCCAGTTAATGTTACTGATGTTACCTGCTTCGGTGTCTGTGACGGTTCGGTAACAGTGAACCCACTGGGAGGTACTGCCCCTTATACATATATTTGGGTTTCAGGCGGTGAAACCACCCAGACCGTTTCCGGGCTATGTGCCGGGCAGTATCAAGTACAGATAACAGATGCCAACGGTTGCAGTTTCTCTCGCAATGTGAATATCGATGGTCCCACCGAGATTGAATCGAATCAGGTGGTTGTTCCTGCTACCTGCGGGCAGTGCGATGGCAGCATCACAACAGCTCCTACCGGTGGCACAGGGCCTTACACATTCTCGTGGAGCACTGGTGCCATCACACAGAATCTTTCGAACCTCTGTGCTGGGCAATACACTGTTACGATTACCGATGCAAACGGTTGCACCGGAATCCAGACCATCGGAGTAGGAAGCGAAGGTGGCCCCAATGTCACAGTGGCATCATCCAATTCTTCATGTTCGAATCCGTGCACAGGCACTGCGACACTGACCATAACCGGATCCGCCCCCTTCACCACTCAATGGAGCAATGGGCAAAGCGGCACTACTGCCTCAGCCTTGTGCGCAGGAACCTATACTGCAACAGTGACTGATGCGAACGGATGTGTGACTGCTGTTCAAGCAGTTATCACTGAACCTGATGCTATTGTCTTCTCTACCGCCACCTCTTTGGATAACCTATGTCCTGGCACTTGCACAGGAACAGCTTCAGTTGTCGCAGCAGGTGGCACCCTTCCTCTGACCTACACATGGACTCCGAACATAGGGGCTGGGCCGAACATCACAAATTTGTGCGCAGGCACCTATACTGTTACTGCCACCGATGCCAATGGTTGCTCGAGCACCCAGGCAGTGACGATTTCAGACCCACTACCTATCGATGTGACAATCACTCCTACTCAACCAACATGTAGCGGCACATGCGATGGGGCTGCAACCGCAACTGTGACGGGTGGAACCGGGCCATACACATTCTTGTGGGATGATCCTCTCGCTCAGACAACTGCCACAGCCACCGGGTTGTGCGCAGGAACCTTCATAGTAACTGTCACTGATGCCAATGGGTGTACCGCCACTCAGACCATCGTTCTTGGTCAACCACAGAGTGTGACGGGTACTGTGACTGTTGTTAATGTGGGATGTAATGGTGATTGCAACGGGTCGGCAACCGTTGTGCCATCGGGCGGCACCCCAGGATACACCTTCCTATGGAATGATCCGGCAAACCAGTCTACTGCTGCGGCTATAAACCTCTGTCCGGGCAACTACTCGGTTCAGGTGATAGATGCAAATGGGTGCATCGGAAGTGTTAATGCCACTATTGGAGAGCCTACTCCAATTGTAGTAGCCACCACCAGCACTTCATCAGATTGCGGTGTGTGTAACGGAACCGCATCTGCATCGCCATCTGGCGGTGTTGTGCCATATTCCTTGGTCTGGAGTACAGGCCAGACTACACAGAACATCTCTGGACTTTGTGCTGGTGTTATCTCTGTTGAAGTTACCGATGCCAATGGATGTGTCAGCCTGAACAACGTGGCGATCAATAGCATTGGTGGTCCGACCTCTGCAACCGTTAACACCACACCAGAGAGTTGTTTCGGGGAATGCGATGGCACTGCCTCAGTGAGCAATCCAGTTGGTGGCACTGCCCCTTATACTTTCCTGTGGGTGGCAGGTGGACAGACCACAGCATCGGTGAGCAACGTTTGTGCAGGCAACTACTTCGCCCAGATCGTTGATGCCGATGGTTGCATATTCAATCAACCCGTTACGGTTGGTGGGCCTACCGAGATTCTTGCCAATGCCGTTTCAACTTCAACCGCCTGTGGAGTCTGTAACGGAGCCATAACCATTGCTCCGAGCGGTGGCGTAGCTCCATATAGTGTCTCATGGTCAAATGGTTCAACAGCACTTACGCTAACCAATCTATGTGCTGGAGCCTACACTGTGACCATTACCGATGCCTCTGGGTGCTCTGTGACACAGGTTATCCCTGTAAACAGCATCAATGGGCCAACGGCGAACATCATCGGTGTAGACCCGACATGTAGTACTAATTGTGATGGTTCCGTTAGCGTTGCCAACAGCGGTGGAACCCCTCCTTATACGGTCATCTGGCAACCAGGCGGACAGTCGGGCACGATAATTAACAACGTATGCGCTGGCACCTACACAGCGGTGGTAACCGATGCCGCAGGCTGTGCAACGGTAGCTACAGCTACTTTGACGGCACCTGCACCTCTTGCCTTGAGTACCTCCTTCGTCCAGAATGTATTCTGTGGAGGTCAGTGCACGGGTATTGCTACTGTTGTAGCATCGGGAGGCAACTTGCCCTATACCTATTCATGGACAGCGGGTGGTGGAAATCAGGCCACAGCAAACAACCTCTGTGCAGGCACCTATACGGCTACAGTTACAGATGCTTCGGGCTGTACGCAATCAGTTACAGTCACAATAACACAGCCAACCCAATTGAATGTGTTGGTGAATGCCACTCCTGCAAGTTGCGGAGGCACTTGCGATGGGTCAGCCTCAGCGAGTGCCACAGGCGGAACAGGCCCTTACACATTTGTGTGGACAACGCCTGGCAACCCGACCGGTACATCAGTGAGCAACCTGTGCGCAGGCACCTACTCGGTAACTGGAACCGATGCAAATGGCTGTACAGGGACACAGACATTCACAATCACCGAACCATTGCCGGTGACGGTTACCATGAATGCGACCAACGTGCAATGCAACGGAGCCTGTGATGGAACAATCACAGCCGTTGCCAACGGAGGTACCGGTGGTCCTTACACATTTGCATGGTCAAACCCAGCTGGAGTGACTACTGCAACAGTCAGCAATCTGTGTCCAGGAACATATTCTGTGACAGTGACGGATGGTAACGGCTGCACGGGAACGGGTACTGTTACTATCACTGAGCCACCGGTTCTTACAGCTTCGGCAACAGGAACAGACATCATTTGCGGAGGCCAGTGCAACGGAACCGCCACGGTTATACCTGTCGGAGGGACAGCCCCCTACACCTACCTATGGAATGACCCATTGGGTCAGACTACTCCGACAGCATCGAACCTCTGTGCCGGTACGTTTATCTGCACTGTGACCGATGCAAATGGGTGTACAACCACAGCTTCTGTCACGATAACAGAGCCTCCGGTCCTTGATGTCACTGTCTCAGTGACCAACCCAAGTTGCGGTGGTGTGTGTGATGGAACTGCCACTGTAAACATCTCTGGCGGCACAGGTCCATTTGGCATCCTTTGGTCAACATTGCAGATTACTCCTTCAATCAGTAACCTGTGCGCGGGTTCTTACACTGTGGCGGTGACTGATGCAAACGGATGCATTGACAATGTTCAGTTCACACTCACAGAACCACCTGTTCTTACCGCTCAGATCACCGCAACGGTCGGTGTGCTTTGCGATGGCGCTTGCACGGGTACATCCACTGTTACAGCCGGTGGTGGGACCCCACCTTATACCTACTCTTGGAACCCAGGCGGACAGACCACCCCAACTGCTATCAACCTTTGCGTGAACACTTATATTGTGACAGTCACTGACGGAATTGGATGTACCGCCACAGCCCAGACAGTAATTGACGATAGCCAAGCACTTTCAGCAACAGTGCCTGTAGTGACTCAGGTAACTTGTTTCGGTGCCTGTGATGGAACCGCTACTGCTCTCGCCACAGGTGGAGTAGGTCCTTACACCTATCAGTGGAACGATCAACTGAATCAGACCGGCCAGACTGCAACGAACCTGTGTCCTGGCACCTATACGGTCACTGTGACTGATTCTCAGTCACCAGCCTGTTCATTCCAAGTACAGGTGACAATTACACAACCCGCTCTACTCACTGCCACTGCCACAGGACAGGACGTTAGCTGCGGAGATCTTTGCGATGGCACAGCCACTGCCTTCCCGGTTGGTGGAACGGCCCCATATAGTTTTGTATGGACTGCCAACAACCAAAGCACCAACCCTGCAGTCAACCTTTGTGTAGGCAACTATTCAGTTACAGTTACAGATGCTAACGGATGTAGTGCCCAAGCGAATGTCAGTATCAGTGGGCCACCACCTATTGTGAGCAATGCGACTACACAGGCCTCAACATGTAGCAATGTGGCCAACGGTTCATTGAATCTGACTGTGGCGGGTGGAACTGGTGCATATACCTACAGCTGGCAACCTGGCGGTTTCAATACAGAAGACCTGACGGATGTTCTTTCCGGACCATACACAGTGACAGTTACAGATGCCACTGGATGTTCGCACACAGCCAATTATACCATTGCAGCGCTGATAGAGATTAATGCAGAAGCCGGTCAGGATGTAACTGTATGCCAATACACTCCAATTGTTCTTCAAGGCAATGGCGGTGGCACTTATCTGTGGTCTCCGGCTACAGATCTGAGCGATGTGAACATTGCAAGTCCCATAAGCACTCCGAGCGATACAATCACATACTACCTTACTGTGACAATCGGTAACTGCGTTGATGTTGATTCTGTGCTTGTCACAGTTTTGCCAGTACCGCAGGTTGATGCTGGTGCCGACATTGTCATCCCATCTGGTGGCAGTGTGCCTCTGAATGCTAACGGCATCGTCAATCCGAACTGGGTGTATAACTGGACGCCTTCAGATGGCCTGTCGGACCCGAGCATAACCAATCCGCTCGCAACGCCTGAAGTGACTACAACTTACATAGTCACTGTAACAGATGAATTCGGCTGCGCGAGCATAGACTCTATCAGGATTGAGGTCATACCTGGTATCATCTTCCCTGATGGTATTACACCCAATGGTGACGGCATCAACGACACTTGGCTGATTGACAACATCAATTTCTTCCCTGATGCCATAGTGGAGATTTATAATAGATGGGGGCAGATGCTTTTCCAAAGCCCTGAAGGTTACCCTGTGCCATGGGACGGTAAGTACAACGGCAATGATCTGCCTGTCGGCACGTACTACTATGTGATCCACTCCAATCTTTTTGAAGAGCCTTACACCGGACCTCTGACCCTTGTACGCTGAGCAACATGAGAAAGACCACCATCATAGCCGCCACTGTGCTCGGCCTGTTCTCGGGAGCTGCCTTTGCGCAGCAAATACCGCAGTACAGCCAGTACATGATCAATGACTATCTGCTCAACCCGGCCGTGACCGGCATGCATGATTACTTTGAAGTGAAGTCAACAAGCAGATTCAACTGGGTGGGGATAAATGACGCACCGCGCACATTTGCCCTTTCGGTACATGGACCATTGCAATCGTTGAAAATGGGCCTCGGAGGTGCCATCTTCTCTGATGTGACAGGCCCGACCAGCCGAAACGGCATCTATGTGTCGTACGCCTATCACCTCAAACTGAGCAAAAGCCTTAAATTGGGAATGGGTCTGAGTCTGGGGCTGTTGCAATACAATATAGACGGCACCAAGATCACATTGTATCAGAATGGAGATCCGGTTCTTCCCCCGGCAATGATGACGGTCTACACTGCAGACATGACCTTCGGGCTCAATCTGGTACATAAAAATTTCAATGTCGGATTCTCCTTCCCGCAGCTTATCGGCAATGAGCTGAAATTCCTCGAGAATCAGGACCCTGTAAGGAGCGGTTTGGCCCGCCACTACATGTTAATGGGAGGATACACCTTCAGAGTAGGCAAATTTGCCATTACCCCAAATGCCTTATTGAAATATGTGAACCCGACCCCATTGCAATTTGACATTGGGGCCAAGTTCATGTACAACGACATGGTGTGGCTCGGTGCCACCTACCGTCATGGCGATGCTATCAGCATGATGGTCGGTACCTTGTATAAAGGATGGTTGATGGCTGCCTATGCCTACGACTACAACACCACCAGCCTGATAAACTACAGCGGTGGCAGTCATGAGATCATGATCGGGGTTCGATTCAAAGCAATAAAGAAGAAGAGCAAAGACGGAGCTGATGCAGCGGAATCAGCCACACCAGCTGAGACTGCGCCTGAAGCGAAGTAAATCGACTTTTATAAGAATTGAAAGGGCTGCAAGACTACTTGCGGCCCTTTCAATTTATCAATTATCTCTTTGGCTGGCTTAAATCAGATTTGGCCACTTCCAAATCCAGTCTGCTCAATCCGATTTCTCAGCCCTTCCCCCTCTGATGTTCTTTCCTTCGATCATATACATTGAAAGGAAAGTGAAGAAGAATGCCACGAAGGTGGCACCAGCCTGTGTCTCGAGCGTATCATCTCCGAACATACTAATGGTAGCCACAGTCCAAACAGCTACAAATAGTACGCTCCGCCTATTCAGGGCCAAAGGCAGAACAAGCGTCAAGATGCACCATATACCGCCAGCAATGCCGAAAGTGAGAAGGAACGTTAGCAGCTGGTTATGCGTACGAGCCCAAAACCGCTGCTCAAGACCCGTACTATGAGTACGGTAATATGTGGTAAAGGCGGTCTTCACATCGCCTGTGCCGGTACCAAAGAGCCAATTATCAAGAAATATGGCCCAACCTGCACGTGCATGCACCAATCTCTGAATCATGGACGAGTTGCCTGGGCGGCCAGTGATCAAGTAATTCTCCACCTCCCACAAGGCCTCATCAAACCTTCGCTCTACACCCCATGTTTTCCTGAAACGGTAGTTGGTCACCCCATTCTCGATGGCACACACATCGTTGGCCGAGAGACCATGAACGGCCACAGAATCCTTAGGTAACCCAAGCGATGTGAGGTATCGGATCAAGGTATGACAGATAGGTTGGCCTTTGCGGTCTGCACTGTCAATGGGAAAGATGCTTCGCCTTGGCCATTGCTGTTCCAGTTCCTCCATCGAAATGAAAAACCAAACTCTGTGACCGTTCTCGCGCTGTGGTTCGTCACACCTGAAACTGTAGGGACGGCCGTTGGCAGTGAAATGAGGCACTAGGTCCCAATTGATAGGTACAGACTCGAAATGCTGTCTGGCGATATTGGCCAGATACACTATGCTGGCGACAATAGCCAAAGCCACAGATGCGAACCAGATGCGTCTGATAACCAGTTCGCGAACATGCACCATGCCCCAGATGGCAACCGCAGCGAACATTCCTGCAAAAGCGAGATAGCCATTGAACGATTCGAGAAGTACCAGGAACCAGAACAGCCATGCAGTTGTCGCTATCACCACCCCTTTCACCACAACAGGCCATTTCTCCATATTGAGATATAACTGATGGGCCGCAAAAGCAATCGCAACGCATAGCATCAGGCTGAATCGGATATGCGAGGTAAACAGCGAAAGCTCGCGTCTATCGGTCATCACCTGAGCATGGAACCCATAGAAATCGGCTGCACCAGCCAAGGCCCCTGCAGCACAGGCCACGACAAACATCCATAGAACCTCATTGGCCTCCTGTTTCTTCAACTGCGCTGATGTGAAAAAAAACAAAGGCAGCAGCAGCAAGGGGAGCTTCATCTGGGCATCGTGCCAACCATATCCGAGGTCGGTGCTCGGGATGAGCCAGATGATGTGAACGGCCCACATAGACATGAGACCGAGAGCGATCCAATTGCCTTTCAAGACCCCGACCCGCTCTACATACCGCCTTTCGAGCAACCAGTTGCCGGCCAGTAAGAACTGCCCGATGCTCATTAGCACTGTGGACAGTGGCAATCCCACCGCCAAAAGGATGGAGCCCCAGTACACCGCACGCCTATGGAAATCAGGACTCGGCATGAACAGGTCTGAAAGTGAGGATAGTGATCAGAAACGCAATGAGCGCCACACCTGTCTGCCGCTCAAGCATCGACTCGGTAAGAAGACTCATGGATATAAGTGCGATGACAGAAAGTGATCCCGCCACTGCGTTGTGCCGGGCGGCCAAGGCCGGGACCAGAAGCATCAATATCAACGCCACACAACCTTGCACACCGACACTGAGTACATCGCCCAGATACTGATTATGGGTGTTGGGATGTTTCAGGGCCAATCTTACACGACCGATGTCGCCAAGCCGCTGAGTAAGCACCTGCTTGCCTTGTCCGGTACCGTAGCCCCATGGCTGTGCCAGCGCCAGATCAAGACTCTCTCGCCAAAAGATTACTCGAGAGCCGGTGCTCGACTCATCAACATCGTCTGTCTCGAGATTATGCAGCTCAGCCAAACCTTGACGCATACGGGCATTCTTCATCAACTGGCCATATACCATAGGCACAATAACAATGAGTGACAAAGCCATGAAGGCCAAAGTTCTCCTCTCACCCGACCGCCTAATGACCACTCTTACTGCCCATAGTGTTCCAATGGCCAGAACGGAAAGGATCTGAGCCCTTGATGACAACGACATGAGGGTTATGAAAAGGATGACAATGGCCAACACTTTCATGTTTGATAAGATTGCACTTTCCTTCCATTCAGACCCGAAAAGAAGAAAAATAGAACTACCAACGGCCATGGCGAGATAAGCAGGGTGTACGAAGGGCGAGAATGTCAGATATACTGGCCATCCATTTCCAACCGACCACAAAACAGTCCCGCGAACCAACAGGAATAGACTGATGATGCTGGTGGAGAAAATGAAGGCCCAACGCACACGAGACACCAAGTTTTGTCTTGGATCCATAAGAATGAAGGCCGGTGGTAAAAGGAGCAGAGGCAGTCTGAGGAATATCTTTTCAAGTCCCTCGATACGCGATGGGCTCCAAGACAGGGCCAGGATGTGCAATAACACATAGAATGCCATTAGAAGGATATGGCGGTTTCGCTGCATGCTCTGATGCCAATGCCCCCATGGGTGAAGAAGTGCCCCGAGCACAATAAGGACTATTGCTGGGGTGATGATAGGCCACGTACCGTGAAGCGGAATGGCCACAGCCAGCCAGAACAGACCTGTGGCGAATAGTCCTTTAGCTGCCTGATCCCGCACAGCGTCAAATGTACTTGCGGCAGAATGGTGGAACCAGTATTGCCGATCTCAGGCAAAGTATTACTTTCGCGGCCCGGTTCTGACCGATGGTGTAACTGGCAACACGTCTCACTTTGGCTGAGAAGAGTCTAGGTTCGAGCCCTAGTCGGTCAACAATAGAAAAGCCCCGATGGACGTTCCATCGGGGCTTTTTCTTTACCACTTGGTCTCCGATTCGAATATCTGTTTGCTTGTACTCTCCCCGTTCTTGAAGAAGTAGACCCCGCCCCAGTTCCAGCGCACCTTTCGGAACTCATTGGGAAATCCATCCCCTCGGTTGACCACAATGATGGTAATCTCCTGATTCGGTTTCACATCGCGCTCCTCAGTTATCCCTTTCGGGTACTTCGCAGATAGGTCTTGCTGAAATGCTGATGGCTTGGCCTTGAGTGCATCCTCGGTATTCTTCTTTACCTCCTCAAGCCCCAAAGTTGCGCGCTTGGCATCGTACTCAGCCTGAAGTTTTCTCCTCACATCGTCTTCGTAACCCCCTCGAGCCTCGGCTGCACTCTGTTTGGCAATCTCAACCGACTTCTTCTCAAACTCAATCTTGTCCTTGTAGTTCTTTTCCTTCTGAGCGATCTCTTCTTTTCGAATCCGCTCCTTCTCCTCGGCCAACTGCTTCTCGCGTGCCTCTCGCTCCTTTGCAGCAGCAGCGTACTGCTCAGCGGCAAAGCGCTTTTTGGCGGCATCTTCCTCTAGTTTTATTCTCTCCTCTTCGGCTTTCAATCTTGCCTCTTCCCGTTTCTTGTCATCAGCAATCTTCTGAGCCTCCTCTCGAGCCAGCCGCTCCTGTTCAGCTGCGAACTTGGCTTTCTCGGCAGCTTCGAGGGCTACCCTGCGCTCTTCTTCCTCGCGCAGTTTACGTGCCTCCAGCTCTGCCGCACGGGCAGCCAGCTTCTCTGCTTCTATCCTAGCCTGTTCGGCCTTCAACTTCAGTTCGGCCTCTTGCCTGTCCAATCGTTCCTGCTCAGCTTTCAACTTTGCCTCCATCGCCACACGCTCGGCCTCCATTCGCAGCCGCATTTCCTCCTCTTTGCGTAGTCTCTCCTCTTCTTCGGCCTTGGCCCTTGCAACCCGTTGGGCCTCGGCATTCTGTTCTTCCTTGATCCGCTCGCGCTCGGCAAGTTCCTGATCGCGTGCCACCTGCGCAGCCTTGGCCAACTCTGCCTGACGGGCCAACTCAGCTGCTTTCACCTCGCGGTCGTACTGTTGCTCAAATTCCTTGCGCAATTTGGCTTCCACTTCAGCGCGCATACGGGCCTCGGCATCTTCCATGCGTTTCTTCATGATGGCCTCAGCTTCGGCCTCCATTCGCTTGGCATCCTCTTCGGCTGTGCGATCAAGTTCTTCTTGAAGCTTCTGTTTCTCAAGTTCCTGTTTACGCAATATCTCCTCCTGTTCTGCCCTTAGGCGGGCCTCTTTGCGGGCCTCTTCCTCCGCGGCTAGACGAGCATCCTCTGCCTCAGCAGCGGCCTGCTTCTCACGTTCTGTTCGCTCGCGCTCGGCCTCAAGTACCAGTCTTGCCTTCTCGGCCTCTTCAAACTGAAGTCGTTTGGCCTCCTTTGCCTGAAACTCCAACACGCGCTGCTCCTGCTCTTTGCGTTGACGCTCCAATTCTTTAGCCTTGGCCTCCTCAATCTGTTTCTGCCGCTCAACCTCAGCCAATCGGACTGCTTCGCCCTCAGCTCTTTTCCGTTCCTCTTCCAACCGGGCACGTTCGGCATCAAGACGCTGTTTCTCCTCAGCCTCGCGCATCCTGGCCTGTTCAGCCTGCTGTTGGGCCAGCTCATCAGCACGTTTGCGCTCTTCCTCCTTTTTCTTCTGGGCCAATAATTCTTCTATCTCTGCGATACGCTTGATGGGCAGTTTCTCATTGGGCTTAAGGGTGCTGGCCGACCGGAATGTGATGATGGCCTCCTCAAATTGCTCTGCCTTGTACTGTTCCTCAGCCTTCATCACCTGATCAACATACTTCTGATCTGTTTCGAGCTGCTGATCCTCAGCCGCCCGGATACGGGCGAGGGCCTCGTCAATCTCTGCGATCTTGCGGGCAGGTTCAGTCGATTCGGGCAGTGCCTGTGCCGCGCTGGAGTATGCATCGCGAGCCTTGTCATATCGTTTGGCTGTAAGGGCCTCGTTGCCAGCAGCCATGAACCGGTCGTATGCCTCCTGTGCCTCCTTCTTGGCCTTCTTTTCCCATTCCAAGCGGGCCAAAAGCTCATCAATCTCCTTTATCCTCGCATTTGATGCCGCGTGTTCCTTATCAAGGTCAAGCACTCTTTTGTATGTAAGCTTGGCGCCCTCGTAGTTCTGCTGACCGAACAGCTTCTCAGCCTCAGTAAAAAGAACTTCCAATTCGGTCTTACGCTTCATGGCCTCCTCTTCAGCACGTTTCCTCCGCTCAAGCTCTGATCTGATCTTGACCAATTGGACACTTGCCTCTTTGCGCTCGGGCATCAGTTCAACAGCCGATACATAGATGCCTTCCGCTTTACTGAAATCATCGGCCATGATGGCTGTCTCTCCATCCTGCAGCAGTTTGATATAGCGCTGTTCCTTTCCCCGTTTCTCCTCTTCGGCCTTGGCCAGGGCGGCCTTGGTGTCGGTGGCATTCTGAAGGGCTGATTTGGCATCGGCATCTTCAGGTCTGAGCTTGATGGCCTTTGTGAACGCTGCAATGGCACCATCCAACTCCTTGCGCTCCATGGCCACACGGCCCTCACTCATGGCCGAGGCGAACTGCTTGCCTATGGCCAAATCCTCAGCTGCCTTCTTGCGCGCCTCCTCGGCCCCGGCACGGGCCTGGGCCATGAGTTTGCCCAGATCCTTGTTGCCCGGTTTAACGACATCGGCCTGCTCCAGTTTGCGCACAGCCTCATCGTACTGCGCAGCAGCCATCATCTTCTGCGCCTCGGCCACTAGAGCCTCATACTGCTCTGTAACCTTGCGTTTCTCCTCTTCCTCCTTGGCTTTGGCGGCTATGGCCGCTGTGGTGCGCGCCATGCCATCGCGGGCAATGGGCGAGTCGGGAAGTATCTGTGCGGCATTGGTGTAATTCTCCTTGGCTTTGGCCAGATCACCGGCCTTCTCGGCCTTTGCCGCCTCGACCACTGTCTGCTCAAACTCTTTCTGCCTGGCCTGATCCTGCGCCTGTTTGCGGCTCTCCTCCTCAAGTCTGGCGGTCGATTCGGTTATTCGGTTCTGTAGGCGCTGGTCATCTGGCGCAAGCACAGCTGCCTTCTGAAATGTCCCTTTTGCATCAGCAAACCGGCCAGCCTTGAACTGCTCATCGCCCACGCGGATCATCTGCTCTATCTCGCCCTGGCGCTTCTTCTGCTCCTCAGCCTCCTTGGTCTTCTGTGCCAATTGGCCATCAATCTGCTTGATGATGTCAGAAATCTCCTTGGAATCGGCTTTAATCTTTAGCGCCTCCTGATATTGGGCCTTTGCTTCTTTGAGTTCTCCGATCACAAATAGCTGATCGGCCTCTGATTTGACCTTCGTAAAACGGTCTTCTTTTGCCTTTTGCTCATTGGCCTTGACAGCAGCCGCCTCTTTGAGGGCGGTTATCTCCTCGCTGCGCTGCGATGGTCTGAAATCCTCAGGGAAAAGCTGTTCAGCCTCCTTCAGTTTGGCAAGGGCATCATCATACTTCTGCTGCTTCACTGCGGTCTCGGCCGCTGCCAGCATCTGCTCAAATCGGGTCTGTTTATCCTTTAGCTGGGTCGCATCCTGTTTGGCTTTCTCGGCAGCAGCCTTCTCCTGATCCTTAAGGGCCTGAGCAGCAGCGGCCTGCTTGGCCTTTTCTTCTTTCTCCTTGTTTACCTGAAGTTCTTCTATCTGCTTCTTCACCTCCTGCTCGCGCTTCTGGAAATCCATGGCGTAGTCGAGGTCATAATCAAAGTCGTTGATCGCCTTGTTGAAATAGACCTTGGCCACGGGGTTGCGGTACACACCTTTATCGAGTCCGGGCATGTCGCGGAACAGTTCAACGATGAAGTCAAAATCCCATGTCGGGCCTGCCTCAGCCGGCACCCGAGTATTGAAAGCGATGGACTTGGTGACATAGCTGTCCTTGCTCACAATGATGAGGTAATCGGCATTGGCATCGAAACTGAAGTTGAACTTACCGGTGGCGTTCGTACTTACGTGCCGCACCACCTTGTTATCCTTCATCAGGGTCACTTTAACATCGGGCATTCCCTTGACACCATCTTTGACAGCACCGATTATCTCTAACGACTGCTGCGCCCAAGCGCTCACACTCAGCGAGATAAGTATAATGATGGAAGTGAAGTGGCGTAATACCTGCCGGGTCATGATAGGACGTGCGGTCATTGCTTGCTCGGTGCCCATGTGCGGGGCTACATTGCGGAGAAATTGCTGACGAAGGTAACAAGGCGCGTCAAAGTGAGACAGGCATGGAAAGGCACATGGATAAGCTTAGCCATTGGGAGCTTGAGGAGTATTTCAGAGGGGTTGATGTAGTGGTGGTCGGGGCCGGGATAGTGGGCCTAACAACCGCCATCTTCCTTAAGGAGAAAGCCCCTAGACTGAAGGTGCTGGTTCTAGAGGCAGGCCTGTTGCCCTCGGGGGCAAGCACGCGCAATGCGGGATTTGCCTGCTTCGGAAGCCTGAGCGAGCTGGCGGCCGACCTCAGACATTCGTCACTCAATGATGTTCTGGAGCTTATAACAGCCCGTTACAACGGCCTGTTGTCGCTGAGGGCACTGCTGGGTGATGCAGCCATAGGTTACCTGCCTGTGGGCGGGTATGAAGTATTTCAAGATGGTCATACCACGCAATACGAAGCAGCCACAGCGCTGATGGAGAGGTTCAATTCTGAGCTCAACCATCGTCTCGGGCTGACCGATACCTATTGCCATGCAGACGCACAGACTGCCCCTCAGGGACTGCGCCAAGTGAAGCACATGATACTGAACCGACATGAGGGCAGCATTGACACCGGCCGTCTGTTCAGCGCGCTATATGCCAAGGCCATAGGGTGCGGGGTGCGTGTGCTGTGCGGGCTGAGGGTGGAGAAAATAGAGGAGAATGGGAACGGCATTGTACTCACCACCTCTATCGGCCCATTCAAAGCAGGGCATGTGCATGTGGCCACCAATGGTTTTGCGCAGCAACTGCTGCCCGATCTGGATGTGCGCCCCGCAAGGGCGCAGGTGCTTATAACCGCACCGGTGCCTGGATTACAGCTCTCGGGCACCTTCCATATGGACGAGGGTTACTTCTATTTCCGCAATGTGGGCCAGCGCGTGCTGTTGGGCGGAGGGCGCAATCTGGCCATAGAGGAGGAGCAGACCACCGACCAGACCACCACGCCACGCATCCAGGCCGCTCTCGATACCCTGCTGCGCCATGTGATACTGCCGCACCATACCTACACCGTGGAGCACCGCTGGGCGGGCACCATGGGTCTGGGTACCCATAAGCATGTGATCATCAGACATCTCAGGCCGCACATCACCTGCTCGGTACGCATGGGCGGCATGGGCGTGGCCTTAGGCACCGACATCGGGCGCAAAGCAGCCGACATGGTGCTGAGCGAGGTATGAACGGCAATTCGCGCAACGTATGATGGCCATGCATCTACGCGTACTTAGCGCATCGTCATTTCCCTTTTTATGAGAATGAGATTCAAAACTTGCTACTGAGCAATTGGCATCAGCCATTGCACATTGATCATTGAACCTGAACCGTGATGGTATTGAGGTTGTGCACCACTTTGAACCAATAACAGAGAGTAAGGGAGATACTGAACGACCGGTTCACTGCCTGCATCGGAACCCCGATTTATCCCTACCTATGCGCCCTCACAAAAACACCCGCCATGCAGATAGGCCTTCATTCCGTTGTGACGCTCTCCTACTCGCTCAGTGCGCGCAAGGGCGATATGGACATACCCACTTTCATTGAAGAGACATCGGATGCGCATCCGTTCGTGTTCCTATTCGGTGGTGGAGGACTGATCAAGGGTTTTGAGGAGAATCTGGCGGGAAAAAGAGCCGGTGACGATTTCGAGTTCTGGGTGAGTCCGGCCGATGGTTACGGTGAGACAGACGAAGAAGCTGTGTTTGACGTACCGGTAGGCACGTTTGCTGATGAGAGCGGACGTGTCGACCACTCGCGCATTGTCAAGGGCGGATCGGTGCAGATGCAGGACGAGCATGGCCATGTTCACAGCGGCACCATAGTCGATGTGGGTGCCGAGCATGTCTCGCTCGATTTCAACCACCCCATGGCCGGGCAGCACCTGCGCTTCAAGGGAAAGGTAAAGGATGTGCGCCCTGCCACGGCCGAAGAGATAGCCCATGGCCACGTTCACGGGCCAGGAGGCCACCATCACTGAGAGATCTGAGGGTCGTCAGGAGGCGCTGAGGCGCACCGCGACCGTATTGCGCACAAGGCCCAGCACCGGCACTGCCGATGCCACCGCTCCGATGCCCACTACAGTGAGGCACACGTTGAGCACATCTGACCATTTTACCAGTACCGGATAGGCCTGCACCACGTAGCTGCCATCAGTATTGAGCCGCACCAGCCCGAAATTCTGTTGCAACCAGCATACAAATAGCCCGATAGCGATACCCGCCACGGCCCCTATCAGCACAATCTGCATACCCTCGGTAAGAAATATCCTGCGCACCAACCGGGTGTCGGCACCCATGCTGCGGAGTATGGCCACATCTCTCTTTTTCTCCAAGATGAGCATAGTGAGCGAGCCGGTCACATTGAAGATACTGATCATGAGGATGAATGCAAGGATGAGGAACACGGCCCATTTCTCTGATTGCATCACACTGTAAAGCAAAGCGTGCTGCTTGAAGCGGTCGCGCACAACGAAATCGGGGCCCAAGGCGGTCTGCAATATTGTTATCACCGGATCGGCCTCAGCCCCATCAGCCAGACTTATGGCCAGTGCGCTGACGTATCCCTGACGGTCGAGCAGGTCGCGGGCCAGGCTTATGGGCACAACAATGTAGCGCACATCCACATCGTGCTGCACCGAGAACACCCCGGCCGGATACACAGAGCGGGTGCTGAAAGCGCGCGAAGGATCGGTGGACGAACCTGCCCCACGTCTGGGCACATACAACTCTATGGGGTAAAACGGGTCGTGCATGTTGGCCGAGATGAAATAGGCAACGCCCTGCCCCAACAGGGCCTGTGGTAGGCTGTCGTGCTGCAAGGTGGCCACGCCATCGGTCATCAGGCTATCCATCCCAGCAAGCGCAATAAAACCATCGCTCACGCCTTTCACCGTGGCAAAATGCTGCCTATCGCGATAGCGCACCAGGCAATTCTCCTCCAATACCTCTACCACATCGTTCACGCCATTGACCGTGGCGATGCGCTGGCGCACTTCATCATCCAGCAAAAAGACCTTGCCTCTTGATGGGGTGATGAGGACGGGAGGGTCGAATGAGCTATAGAGCGACACCACCAGCCCCTCGAACCCGTTGAACACTGACAGGACGATGACCATGGCCGCTGTGACCACTGCCACACCGACCACCGAAATGCCCGTGATGATGTTGATGGCGTTATGCGACTTCTTTGAGAAGAGGTACCTGCGCCCTATGAGGAAGGCAAGACCCTGACGGTCCATCAGCCGTTGTTGAGCAGTTGCTCGATTCGCAAGGCCTCATCGAGCGAGTCATCGAGGTAGAGATTCAGCTCTGGGACTATGCGCAACTGTTTGCCCACCATGGAGGCCAGGTCGCGCCTTATCAGCCAGTTGTCCTCGGCTATTGCGCGCATGGAGGCCAGCCTGTCGGGGGTGGCAAAAATGCTCAGGTACACCTTGGCGAGGCTGAGGTCGGGGCTGATGCGCACCACCGTGACGGTGATCATTCCCCCGGGGGCATAACGCGGCCCGTTGCGATGAAACCACGACCCCAGATCGCGCTGAAGCAGGCGGGCCACCTTCTGTTGCCGGGTAGTTTCCATGGGGGCGAATTTACCGTACGTCCCTCTCAGCGTATCACGACCTTGCGCACGGCAGCGGTTGTCCCATCCTGCACACGCAGGAAATAGGTCCCGCATGCCATGCCCTGAAAATCGAAAGTGAGTCGGTCGCCATGGGTCGTGGCAGCACGGCTCGACACTTCGCGCCCATCGAGACCGTAAATGTGGGCTGTGGCCCTGGGGCCGAAACACCCACCGCCCTGCACATGAAACACCCCACCCGATGGGTTGGGCCACAGATTCAACTCGCAACCACCGGTGGCCAGCGGCACCGCACTGTTCAGTATCTCAACATCGACATAGGTGCTGTTCTGCAATCCGGCCCATTCGATGAGGGTGGCCGTGGCAGCTTTCACCACGCGCGACATGAAAGTGAAATTGAGCGACCCGATGGTGTCGTTCGGGGTATGATAGTTCGGATTGCGCAGGTTTGCCCCATCGGTGAGCATAAGTGCCGGGACATCGGCCAACCAGAAATGGGCATGATCGCTTCTCATCAGATCCGGTGCTATCGAACCGTTGAGTGGCACCACTAGGGTCGTCACCTTCAGTTCGGGCACATAGGCAGCAGCAGCATCCTCAAATGCCTGCGCCAGATCAGCACTTTCAGAGTCGCCAGCATTGACTATGAAATTGCCGCGATACTCATCGGCCTCAAGTGCCGCCACCTGGGCAGGGAACAACGTGCCGAATCCTGTGGGCACGCTCTGGGAATTGGGCACATCGGAGTAATAGGCCATGGTCTCGTAATTGATCACTCCTTGAATATCCTCGTATGACATGATTCCCTCTTCCACAAATTTCTGGCTGCCATATAATCCGCTCAGGCTAACGGTCTCTTCAAAATCAAACCCGATAAAATCAATTGAACGGGCAAAGTTGTAGGGAGCTAGCACGCGCATGGCCTCTAAGAAGCCCACCACACCAGATCCGTTGTCATCGGCCCCTGCGGTATTGCTCACGCCATCATAATGCGCATCCATTATGTAGGTGGGTCGCTCATCGGCCAGACCGGGTTTGCGGCCAATTATGTTTATGCCCGTGACACCGGCCCTTGGGAACTCCTGATTGCGAACCATGAGCCCGGCCTGGGTGAAGCGCTGGGTGATTAGGTCGCGTACCTCCTGCAGATGTGCAGGATCAGTCTGGTAATGACGAATTCCGGCCACCTGCTGAAGGTCGTTGAGCAGATTGACAGAATCTATCTGATCAACGATCTCCTGCACGGTCGGTACCTGGCCATCATCGGCCACCAACCGCAGGGAATAGGCGTATATGTTAGAGATGGTGTCAAAATCCCAAACAATCTGGCGGTCGGTGCCCGGGGCGATGCCCGCGCCCACATGGCCGGTCTTGGTGCCCACGTTCACCACGTGGCTGGTACCGCCATCGTCACTGATCAAGAGATGCACCGTGCTAGCATCGCCCTCGGCATCGGTAAGGTCGTAGGTCAGTGTAAGCTGATGCGAGCCCCATGGTACATCCCACAGTACATTGCTGATCTGCGGGGCCTGATTCTGAGCCACGGCAGCCGCCATGGGCACAAATGCGAGAAGTGTAAGTGTATAGCGCATGTCTGTGTGGGGTGAGTGGAGCGAAACTAAGAAATGAGAAGGAGATGAAGGCAGGTTTCAAGCGGTCAATGCCCTAACTGACTATCGAGTCAATTGTAGCGGGCCCAAGAGGGCGCAATGTCGGATATTCTGCCACGCAAACGTGGAGGTAAGGCTCATACCCGCTCCTGACACAGTTCTGTCAGCACCCCGTTGGCATCCTTAGGGTGCACGAAACAGATGAGCTTGTTGTCCGCACCATGTTTCGGGGCATCGTTAAGCAGGCGGTATCCGGTACTGCGCAGCCGCTCCATCTCTGCCTGTATGTCGGTTACCGAATAGGCCACATGGTGCAGGCCCTCGCCCCGTTTCTCAAGGTGCTTGGCAATGGCACTTTCGGCCGATGTCGGCTCAAGCAATTCAATCTTATTCACCCCGGCCATCAGGAATGCGGTGCGCACATTCTCGCTCTCCACCGCCTCGTACTTGTAACACATGGCCCCCATCAATGCCTCGTAGCGCGGAACCGCCTCGTCAAGGCTCATCACCGCTATGCCCAGGTGCTCAATGTTGCCGAATGCCATGGTCGTTGCCGTTTCTTGTTAAAAATGAAGAAGGCCAACCCTCAGGCTGGCCTTCCATCTATCAATCAATGGTTACTCACCTCTTGAAGGTGGCGGTCTTAGTGTCGTAGTTGAGGTAATACTCGCCCTTTTCGAGCTTGCTCACATCCACACGCTTACCCATGCCCTTGTCCACAATGTTCCCGTAGGCATTGTATATCTCGTAAAGGGTGCTCTCGCTGAAGTTGATGGCTGCATCCACCTTTTTGCCATCGCCAGGTGTGAAAGTCACCTCGGGCAGCACTGTGGTGGTCTTAGCCTCAAAGCTGTAACGGGGCTTACCGCGGTGATCGAGCTGCTTGATGCGGAAACGGTTCGCCCCATTGTGCAGCGTGGTGAGCTGTTGGGTGTAATCGTTCTTCTCGGGATTACCGTTGCCTTCAAATTCGCCAACTTCCACCCACTTGTTCCAACGGAACTGCTCAATCTTGTATGGGAGTTTACCGGTCTCGTTGGTGGTGGTCACGGCCAGTTTGCCGTCCTTGCCTATGCCGAGGGCTGTCACCTCAAACGTGCTCATGGGCTTCAGCACCTCTGGATTCACCACGCGGGGCTTGCAATCGTCCTTGTGCTTGATCTTTATCTCAACGGGCGTGCCGAGGGTGAGCTGGAAAAAGCTCAGATCGATCTCGAACGCGCTTGAGTTGATCTCGTCCGTGGTGGTCTTGCCGTTAACCTGTACCTCGAAGGTGCAGAAACCGACACCCTCAGAGGCGAATGGGTTCTGAACATAGAGGTTCTTGCCTTGATAATTGCCATCGAGGACGATGACGCCTGCCATGGCCGGAACGGCACATATCGCAGTCAGGGCAGAGAAAATCACTTTTTTCATGACTGAATCAGTTGAACGGGAATGCTCTGGTGGAACAAGCCGCAATAATACGTTTATGCTTCGGTATTTCAAAACGCTTGTCGGGTTCGTTGGCCGATCTGTGGGGCAATAAACGGATATTGAGCGAACAGCATCTTCTCATTGAAAATTGAAATGCCAATTCACAGGCCTACCATGAACCTGATGAGGCCGAAAAGAGCACTGATTCCTATCCATGTGAGCATCGAGACCGAGAACCGCTGCATGGCAAAAAACGAAACAATGGCCCAACCGATGGCCAGATAATCAGGGGCAAAGCCACCGGGAAATCCGGGCAGGAAAACCGCCTTTGAGAGATAGACCGCCAAGTTGAGCACCACACCCACCACAGCGGCTGTCACCACGGCCAATATGCTTTTGAGCGTCTCGTTACGAAAGGTGCGCTCCACAAAGGGCGCACCGGCCAGAATAAAGTAGAAACATGGCAAGAAGGTGTACCACGTGGTGATGACAAGCCCAAGAGCCCCCATCGGCAGAGATGCACCGAAATGTCCATGCCCCGCCATGAAACCCACGAATGCGAGAACCATGATGAGCGGCCCAGGGGTGGTCTCGCCCAAAGCCAGACCATCAATCATCTCGGGCCCAGTGAGCCATCCGAAATCTTCAACACTTACCTGCGCCACATAAGGCAGCACCGAATATGCCCCACCGAAAGTGACCAACGCGGCCTTACTGAAGAACCCTACCAGATGTCTCCAGAACACAGGGTCGGAGAAGTACATGAGCGTGCCAAGAGGCAGCAGCCACAGCACAGCGGCCACGGCTGTCTGCAGCATAAGTTTCTTGGGCGAATAGGCGGTATGGGGCACTATCGTGCCGCTGTTGATGACAAATTGGTCCGAATCGGGCTCGATTTCCATTGGTCCTTCGACCGACCCAGTACTGCCGCTACCACGGAAAATAAGCATCTGCCCCAATGGGATGAGGGCCGCCAACACGATGATGACCGGGAAAGGCACATTGAAACAGAAGATGAGGACAAACGAAGCGACCGCCACCAGATAATGGAATGTCCCACTGAGCGACCTTTTGCCGATTTTGATCAGAGCCACCACAATGATGGCCACCACTGCCGGTTTAAGTCCTGCGAACACAGCCGCCACCACAGGCAATGCACCGAATGTGACATACACCGCGCTCAGACCAAGGAGAATGGCCATGCTGGGCAACACGAAAAGCAGCCCTGCCGCCAGCCCTCCGAACGTACCGTGCATCAACCAACCTAGATAGGTGGCCAATTGCTGCGCCTCGGGCCCAGGAAGGACCATGCAATAGTTCAATGCGTGCAGAAAACGCTTCTCACTTATCCACTTTTCGCGCTCCACCACGTGCTCGTGCATGATGCCAATCTGACCCGCTGGCCCACCAAAACTGATGAACCCTAATCTGAGCCAGAATCTCAGGGCATCGGCCAACGGAACCTGACGCTCCACAGATGTTGGAACATCTGCCCGTCCATCAGTCTTCTCCACTGCCCTTTTCCCCAGTAAAATAATCCTCGCGCTCCTTGAACAATGTGTTGAAGGTGGTGAGGCTGCCATAGCAGCGTGTCACATACTGTTGCATCTGCACCCTTTCGGCATCGTTAAGTTTTGGGTGGCTGTTAATGTTCTGTTCAAGCACCCGAAGGCGGTCTCGCAGCATCACAATCTTATGGAAGAACACATCAATGGGCACTTCCTTCTCCTTCAATGATGGGTTACCCGGTTGCATGATCAGCTTACCGCCCATCCACTTCTCATGGATCTTCACGGGCTCGCTGATTCCAAGGTACCGGTCGAGCAGTTCGGCCAGCGCATTGCCCACGGGTCCGAGGTCATCGGCAGTGACAGCCTCCTCACCACTTTCGGTCAGGGGGTGCATATCGGGGAATTTCTTGCTCACACTCACATCGCCCCGTTTGAAACGGATGATGTAGGTGTACTCCTCTACGGCCATCACTGTCCCTTCTCCGTATTGACCGTGGCGAATACGGTCGCCTTTTCTAAGATCTGCCATGTTTTTTCAATTACGACTACGAAGTTCAAAAGTAAGCCATTGACGGGATGTCGGTCTAGCGCCATGCATGTAAGCCACAGAAATAGGTCTGTGAATAAACCTGCCCCGAAAGTGCCGAGAATGCATTGAGACGTATAGCCTGCAACTTCTCAGCACCAAAAGCGCATCTGTCAAAGCTGGCTCTATCCGTTTCTAATTAAGGTTCAATCTCATCCCAAATGATGAACTCAATCATCGAATCCGAATCGACCCGATGCTTCAGAAACAGAAAGGGCGCCACAGGTATTCCGTGGCGCCCAGTTCAAAAATCGGTCTGTTCTTCTCAGGCCGTGACTACCGTGGCATTCGGGTATCGGGCCAACCAGTTCTCGAGCGCGTTCATTGTGCGCACAATGATGGTGGTGCGCCCATCGAGCTTGAGTTTCACCTTAGCGGTAGGTCCGCTGAACAGCTGTTTCAGATCTTCTTTATTCATGGCTTAGGATGTTTGCGATTCACGCATCAAACAACCCTGCCATGGCACCTGATGTTCGGTGAAAGAATGTTAAAGAATCCTCATACCCCGATGGGCATGCGAAGCTTCTCAAGATTGAGCAGCTCCTGCAACGACATGCTGGTGATCAGTCTCATCTCGTGCGCAAAACGCTTTTCGGCTGCGGTGAGTTTGGGGGTGCGCTGGCTCTGTTCCATCTTGGTTTCGGTTTTCATGACTGTTGCGTGTTGAGGATTGCTTAACGCGGCATTGTTCCGCAGGTTTCCATGTATCGATGAACGACATGTGTGCTGTGTATCGCGCAGCCCCAGCGTCTATTTTCGCGGGACAATGAATAAACTGCTGATCATCAGCTATTCGCAGACGGGACAGCTGCACCGCATACTTGACAGCCTCGCTGCGCCCTTGATGGCAGCAGGCATACAGGTCGAACATCTTGTCATAGAACCGGAGGTGGCATACCCGTTCCCGTGGGGCAGGGTTACGTTTTTCAACGAATTCCCAGAAAGCGTATTCAACATCCCCACCCGGCTCAAGCCTTACAGTGTAAAAGAGTCGAAATACGACCTCATCATACTCGGCTACACTGTATGGTATCTCAATCCGAGCATTCCCATCAGTTCGTTCCTCCAGAGCCCACAGGCCACAGAGATAATGAAGGATACGCCTGTGCTCACGGTGGTAGGTGCGCGCAACATGTGGGTTCTGGCCCAGCAGAAGGTGCGTCAGATGGTGGGCCAATGTGGCGGCCACGTGGTGGGCAACATTGCGCTGGTCGACCGCAACCCCAACCTTGTGAGCATCATCACGGTGATACGTTGGATGTTCTGGGGCAAGAGAGATGCAACTGTTCTATTACCCAAAGGAGGGATACTTGAAGAGGATGTGCGCGATGCGGCCCGTTTTGGGCCAGCGGTGGCAGAGGCGCTTAAAGGTGACAACTTCAGTCAACTCAATGGGAAATTGCAGGCCATGGGGTCGGCCACCATATCGCCAAGCCTGCTCATTTTAGAGAAACGCGCCACGAAGCTCTTCGGTATGTACGGCAGGTTCATATTGGATAAAGGAGGGCACGATGAACCGGCCCGACTGGGACGTGTGAATATGTTGAGCGTATTGCTGCCCATCGGGGCATTTATCCTATCGCCCATTACCACCCTCAGCACAGCCGTGGTGAGTGTGCTGCGCAAACGGAGCCTGCAGGCTGAGTGCCAGGAATTGCTCCGCTACTGAGCGTGTGGCCCATTGGACATTAGCCATTAAGCGTCTGCTCGGTACTAATGCTCTGACTCCTCTTCATTCAAAGGCCGCGCGGCCACGTAGGTGCGCCATTTGGCTATAACGGCCTCGAGGTCGGCAGGCAGGGCGGTATCGAACGAGAGCCACTGCCCGGTGCCGGGATGTGTGAACGCCAAGGTGCGGGCATGGAGCGCCTGCCGGGGAAGCAGGGCAAAACAATTCTCGATGAACTGGCGGTAGCGGGCAAAGGTGGTGCCGCGCAAAATGCTGTCGCCACCGTACCAAGGGTCGTTGAATAGCGGATGGCCGATGTGCCTGAAGTGAACCCTGATCTGGTGGGTGCGGCCGGTCTCCAGCTTACATTCCACCAGGGTGACATACCCGAACCGTTCGAGCACTTTGTAGTGGGTCACGGCATGTTTGCCCATTTCGCTATCAGACGGAAACACGTCCATAACCTTGCGGTCGCGCAGGCTGCGGCCAATGTTTCCGGTGATGGTGCCCGTGTCATCGGGCAGGTCGCCCCACACCAGGGCGGTGTACCTGCGGTCGCTGGTGCGCTCAAAGAACTGCCGCGCCAGATGGCTCATGGCAAACTCTGATTTCGCGATCACCATCACCCCCGATGTGTCCTTATCCAACCGGTGCACCAGTCCGGGCCTCGGGCCGTGCTCACTGCCCATATCGGGCAATGTGCCGAAGTGATACATCAGCGCATTGACCAGCGTGCCCGTGTAGTTGCCCACACCGGGGTGCACCACCAGTCCGGGGGGCTTGTTTATCACCAACACCTCATCGTCCTCAAAAAGGATATCGAGCGGGATGTTCTCGGGCAGCAGGGTGCGGTCGCGCGGTGGATGCGGCAGCACGATGCTGATCTCGTCCAAGGGTTTGACCCGGTAGTTCTGCTTCACCGCAAGCCCATTGACCAGAATATTCCCGGCCTTGGCGGCATTCTGAATACGGTTGCGCGAGGCGTTCTGGATCTTGTGCATCAGAAACTTGTCGATGCGCAAGAGGTCCTGCCCGCGGTCCACCTTCCAGCGGTGGTGTTCAAAAAGTTCAGATTCGCCCGAATCGTCTATCTCGGGCAGCTCATCATCCTCAGCCCTCATTGCCTTATTAGGCGCTGAGTGCCCACCACAGTTCCGCTGCGAGTGACGCGAACAAGATAGAAGCCCGGCTGAACGGCCGAAACATCAAACGGGCCATTGCCCTTGCCCAACTGCGACACAAGGCGGCCCTGGGCATCGAGCAGATCGATTACATCCGTGGCATCGCACCCGGTGACGTGGATGCTCTGGTCGGCCGGGTTGGGATAGATGCCGATAGAGACCCATGCCGGCACATCGGCCACATCGGTCCACGTGTAGGCGGCCCCGAAGGTGGGGCGCATCATCCACGAGCCTTTGATGGTACTCTGCACCCAATCCTCGCCCAGGAAGTAGAACATGTTCTCGTTGCTGTTGCGGTTGCGGTCGAGCCCCACGTTTATCATCACCCCGCTCTCCTGCTGTATGCCTATGAACAGCAGGCCGCTCTGCACATTCACCACCTGATCGGTGATCATGTAGTGGTGGTAATAGTTGCGCGCCATGTCATACACAGGGGTGCGCCATGCGGTGTCCTCATACACGATGGTCTCGGGCACCTGCGCCCCGGTCCACACCTTTATCTTGAAGCGCTGCAGCACCTCGGCATTGTCAATCACCGGGTTGAAGTAGATCTGCAGCCCGCGCAGCACATCCGGCTTATAGATATTGAACCGGTAGGCGAACAGGGCATTGGGCACATCGAGTATGCCGTAGGCGTTCTCGGCCGTGCCATCATCATAGGCGTAGAAGTTGTAGAACTCCTGTTTGTAAAGGACCGTGTCGTTTGAACTGATCCTCGGGTCGGTAACGGTAGTGGATATGGTGGAGAGAACGAAAAAATGTGTGCTATCCACTCCGACCATCGAAGTGCTCGTGGGCAGTTCATAATTCACATCATAGGCAATCACTTCACCGCAAATGTTCGGGTCACCGGCAACTGCCCCTGTATTGCACCATTTATGGGCAAATACAGAGGAAGCCGCACTTCCGTTTATTGGAGGATTTATCTCATTCATCAGATTGTCGCGCACTGAAATGCCGAACCCTGGCTGAACGTCTTCGAAATGGATGTTATGCAGATACAACGGATACGACTTAGTGCAGATCGGCTCTGTGGATATGGTTTTCTGATGAACATAATGGGTCCAAGGACAGGCTTCATAATCGTCCAGCCATGGCTCAGTCTGGTAATAGAATGCCATGTCCTGACGAAGCGTATCTGCCATGGTCCGCTCATCATCGAGCTCGAGATAATCGATGTGCCAATGATCGAGGCTACCGGTGGGGGTGGCGTAGTTGAGGAATCGGAACTGAAAGCCCTTGTAGAGGAACTCCCCGCCCATGATGGGCTGCATCACGCGCCTGAAGGTGGAATCGGTGAGCACATAGCCGCTTGAGCGCCACACGCTGCGCCACTCGCCAGCGGTATCCTTGAGTTCGAGCACCAGCGAGTCTTTGGGCTCGGGACTGTTGCCCAGCCCCTGTGCCTGATAGTAGAAGGTGAGGATGACGGTGTCCTGCGTGTTGCTCAGGTCGATGGGCTGGCTGGTGAGCGAATCGCATCGCAACGACTCGATCAGGGAGTAAAAACTGTAGGGCCGTCCGAACTCATTGAGGCCATCGAGGGTGGCCACCCCAATGGACCACGGCCGCAAGGGCATGGTGGCATTGATCCAGGCACACTTGTCGGTCCATTTCGACTGGTCGGGGAAAGGGGAGCTGAAACGGGAGAAATCGTCAATGAACGGAAGCTGCAGCGTGTCGCCACTGCGGTCAGCGCCTTTGGAATGATAGAAGTTGCGGTCGGCCCAGCCCTTGGCCACCTCGGCATTGCCGGTAAGGGGCCCGAGGGTCTCCTGGGCATGGCCCGCAAAGGGGGCGGTCAGCAATAGGAGAGCAAGTATCCGTTCAGTCAGTCGCATCGGTGCCGTCTTGGTCGCCCGTTCGGTTCATGAGCGAGTCGTTATACACTTTATGGAGGCCGTACAACGTGGGGTCGAACTCGATATTGCCCACATTTTGCGTCAGAAACAGATCGACCGTGCTGCCCATGGGTATGGGGCGGTCAATCATGAATCCCGGGCTCTGGCGGTACACCCTCACGGCCGAGGTGTCAGAGAACGGGGTATCAATCATGATGGCCCCGATGTTGAAATACGCCTCGAGCAGCACCATGCGGGCCGAGTCGAGCGTCATGTTGATCACGTATGGCACCAGCACCTTGGCGTTGCTCAGGCCATTGCCCAGCACAAGGTCTATGCGGGCGCCTTTGCTCACATAGGCCCCGGCCTTCATGTTGCGGCCGTTCACTTTCTGGCCCAGCACCGCATTCTCGGCCAGATCGGGCACATACTCCAGATTTCCCAGTTTCAGCCCGTAACTCTCTATGCGGGCCTTGGCCTGCCTGAAGGTGAGGTCGATCAGGTTGGGCATCTTGACCTGTTGCGGCAGCATGGCGTTCATGGTGATGTACACCTTGCGCCCGCTCTTGACCGATGCCCCGGCAGAGGGGTCCTGATCGGCCACGGTGCCTTTGGGCACATCGCTGCTGTACACCGAATCGATCACGATCAGTTCGAGGTCAACGGTATCGGCCACGGTAAGGATCTCTGCGGCCGTGAGGCCCTTCAGCTCGGGCACCGTCACCGATTCGCCATGGTCTGTGTAGGCAGCGAGGTAAAAACTGAGTCCGAACACCACCACCAACAGGATGCCCAGGGCCGCTGCCCCATGCCTCAGGAAGGCCTTACTGAAAATAAATGCGCGGAAACCTGCCATGTCCTGACCCGTTGCGCAAATGTAGCGCAGTGCGCGGCCACTGCATCCGCAGCCCGCCCGCGTGCCTATGGCCGGTCAAAGCCGTTCTGATATGGGCGTTCATCCTTCCCTTTCAGGGCCTCGCATGGCATTGTCTCCTGTCTATTCACCACCGTTCTCCCGATCGATAACAGCATCGCGTATGCCCGTTATCACTTCTTCCTCAGTCCGTTGATTCCCTCCCACCCTCTTTCAATTTTCCCGTGAATACCGATCATATTTCTCCCCGTCCGAACATGTTTCTGGGCACTCAACATATATGTTGAGAATCTCAACATTCTTGTTGACGTTCTCAACATTCTGTTTTACTTGTTCAACATATTTGTTGAAACATTCATCTTATATGTTGGTCTTGTCTACATGTTTGTTCATCTACTCAACATATATGTTGACTCATTCAACATATATGTTCATGCTCCCAACATATTTGCTAAGTATGTCTACATATTTGTTGAAATGCGAAAAATGGTCACCTAGCGCGGAAAACACCTAGGGCCGGGCAGAAAATAGATCCCGACATGGGCCAAATGGCCGCTGATGATGCAGAGGTTGCCAAGGAGCACCCACGACCATGGCAATGCCCGATGCGCGCAGGCTGCGGAACCACGGAACATTGACACAGGGCCGTCAGAACAAAGTTGTTCCGGCCCGAAAGGAACGGCCCACAGCGCCTCGCTACTTTTGCGGTATGAGAAAGAACATCGGCATACTCATGGGAGGCTACTCCAGCGAGTCGGTGATATCTGAGAAGAGCGGCCGTGTGGTGCACAGCCATCTGGACCGCGACCGCTACGCCCCATATCTGGTACGCGTGGACCGCGATGGCTGGCAGGCCATGGCCGATGACGGTGGCACCTGGCCCATGGACCTGAACGACATGAGCTTCGGGCCTGCCGATGGAAGGATCAGGATAGACGGTTTCTTCAATGCCATACACGGCACCCCGGGCGAGGACGGGCTGGTGCAGGGTCTGCTCGACATGAAGGGTATACCCCACACCTCGGGCCATGTGCTGCCAAGCTCATTGACCTTCAACAAAGGCGTCTGCAACGGATTTCTGAGGCAGTTTGCCGATGTGAACGTGGCCCCGAGCATCATAGTGACCCATGCCGACACCGACCCCGGCACGATACTGAGCGCAGTGGGGCTGCCCTGTTTTGTGAAACCGAACAACGGAGGATCGAGCTTCGGGGTGAGCAAGGTGAAAACGGCCGATGAGCTGAGACCCGCCATAGCCAAGGCACTGGGCCAGGACCGCGAGGCCATTGTTGAGCGGTTTGTGAACGGCACCGAGGTGACCTGCGGGGTGTATCTGAGCAAGGGCAAAGTGACGGCCCTACCCGCCACCGAGGTGGTGAGCGAGAACGAGTTCTTTGACTATCAGGCCAAATACGAGGGCAAGAGCCGCGAAATAACCCCCGCCCGCATCAGCATCGAGATGATGGACCGCATACAGGAGACGACCGTGAAGGTGTTCAGGCGGCTGGGGCTAAAGGGTATGGCCCGCATCGATTTCATCATTCAGGATGATGTGCCCTACCTGATAGAGGTGAACACCGTGCCCGGCCTGAGCGAGCAGAGCATTGTGCCGCAACAGGTGCGCTGCGCGGGCATGTCGCTGCAGCATTTCTTCGGCCTGCTTATAGAGGAGAGCTTTGCAACTGCGTGGAAAGGATGAGACAGCACGGGGCAGGACATAAGGCACAGGGCAGGGAACTGCTGGCCGCCAACAGACCAGAGGACGCTGTGCGCGAATTCGATCTGGCCATTGAGCTGATGCCCAACGACCACGAGGCCATTTACCTGAAGGGTCTTGCCAATCTGAGGCTCGGACACATGCCGATGGCCCTGCTGTGCATAGACCGCGCCCTTGAACTGGGCCCCGACACCACCCTGTACCTCACCGACCGCGCAGTGGCCAAACTGCGGGTGGGCGACAAGGAGGGCGCTCGGGCCGACATGGACCGCTGCATCAGCATCGCCCCCACCAATGCCTATCACTGGTCGTTGCGCGGTTTTATGCGCAATGCGGCCGGTGACCCTGCCGGGGCGCTGGAGGACTACCGCGAGGCTGTGCGGCTCGACCCGGACGATGCCATCACTTACAATAATATGGGCCTTGTTGAAGAAGGCATGGGCTACACCAAGGAGGCCAAGGAGAGCTACAGCCGCAGCGACATGCTGGCCGGCATAACGCCCAAGGCCCCCGAACACATGGTGCCGCTGAAGGATGAAAGGCCGCAGCCCGCACCCACGGCCATAGCGCCCAAGGCCCCATCGGCCCGCGACCTGATGCGCGTGATGTGGCGCACCTTCACCGATGCGGAGGAGCGCAAGGATTTCTTTGACTTTCTGCGCAGAAGGAACAGGGCCGCATGACAATCGGACGCAGGATCTTTCTTTACGGGATAGGATTCGCGCTGGGCTGTGTGGCAGTGTACCTGATGCTGCTGCGCGACCGCGATTTTCCTGATTGGACCCCGAAAGGGCGGGTGAAGGAGAGCCTGTTGGCCGGCAAGATCATGTTGGGCACCACCGCCTCTGGGGCCGACACCACCCGCCTCAGGCAGCGGATAAGCGATGCCAAGGTCGATTTCGGCAGGAGCGATGTGCGCTCGGGCCCGTGCAAGACCTATGTGCTGACCGATGATGCCGGAGAGATGAGCCTGAGCGTGTGCGACAGCGTGGTGACGCTGATATCGGTGCGCTGAGATCAGCGGCCGTACAGCTCCACCTGCGCCTTTGACTGCATCACCTTTTCGCGCAGACCTTCCTTAAAGGCGCTGATGCGTTGCAATACCTCCGCATCGGCACTGCCTATTATCTGGGCCGCAAGGATGCCCGCATTGCGCGCCCCGTTGAGTGCCACAGTGGCCACAGGAACCCCGGCCGGCATCTGCAGGATGGACAGGACGCTGTCCCACCCGTCTATGCTGTTCGAACTCTTGATGGGCACCCCGATGACCGGGAGCGGGGTGAGCGAGGCCACCATGCCCGGCAGATGTGCCGCACCCCCTGCGCCTGCCACTATCACACGTATGCCACGTGCTGCGGCTCCTTTGGCAAATTCGACCATGCGTTCGGGTGTGCGGTGGGCCGACACCACGGTGATCTCATAGCCGACACCCAGTTCCTTGAGCACATCGGCCGCATCCTTCATGACACTCAGGTCTGAACTGCTGCCCATGATGATGGACACATACGTTTTCATGCCACTGATCTGATCTGTTGTTTGACGATATGGGCGCGTTCCTTGGCCTCGGCCAGGGTGGGCGCGGTGACTGTCACGTGGCCCATCTTGCGATACGGTCGGGTCTCGGCCTTGCCGTAAATGTGCACGTTCACCCCTTCGAGGGCAAGGGCCTCGGGCAGCCCCTCGTAGCGCACAGGACCGGCATGGCCCGGTTCGCCCAGCAGGTTCACCATCACCGCGGCCGAGCGGGACCGGGTGGAACCGGGAGCCAGCCCCATGATGGCCCTGATGTGCTGCATGTACTGGCTCGTCTGGTTGGCCTCTATGGTATGGTGGCCGCTGTTGTGTGGGCGCGGGGCCACCTCATTCACGAGGATACGCCCTTGGGTGTCAATGAACATCTCCACCGCGAGGATCCCGATCAGGCCCAGGGCATCGGCCACCTTCACGGCCAGGGCGGTGGCCTCTTTCTCCTGCCCGTCACTGATGGCGGCCGGGGCGAACAGGAACTCCACCAGATTGGCCACCGGGTTGAACTCCATCTCCACCACCGGGAAGGTTGACACCTGCCCGTTGCGGTGGCGGCTCACAATCACGGATATCTCCTGCCTCACCTCCACCCTACTCTCCAGCACCGATGGGGCATTGAACGCTGCGCTTAGGTCAGCGGCCGAGCCGAGCCCCACCACGCCTTTACCGTCATAGCCGCCTCTGCGCAGTTTCTGGAAAGCCGGTAACATGCGCAGATGTTGCTTCACCCCTTCTGCATCGTCCAACAGCACAAAGGGTGCGGTGGGTATGCCGTGGCGCACATAGAACTCCTTTTGGGCACCCTTGTCCTGGATCAGGTCAATCACGGCCGGCTGCGGGAACACCTGCTTGCCCTGCGCCTCGAGCTGCCTGAGGGCCGCAACGTTCACATCCTCTATCTCTATGGTGATCACGTCCTTATCGGCCCCAAAGGCCATCACAGGACCATGATCCCTGAACTGACCCACGGTGAACGAGTGGCAGATGCCCGCACACGGGGCATCGGGGTCGGGGTCCAGCACATGGCATTCAATGTCGAGGTCAATGGCCTCCTGAATGAGCATGCGGCCAAGCTGGCCTCCACCGAGGATACCAAGTCTTGTTCTGGGCCGATAATTCATGGGCGGCAAAGGTATCCTGCACGGGGCTCGATCAGTGTAAATGGGGTGGGCCCACCTCCTTGGGCTACATTTGCCGCCCCATCCGGACCCCTCCATGGCCGAAGCTGTGACCCTGCACGACCTCACTTTCAGACCCTACATCGATAAGGTGGAGATTGACCGTGCCGTGGCCCGTCTGGCCACCGACCTGAACACCAGGTTTGAGGGCAGGCGCCCCCTTTTCGTTGTGGTGCTCAACGGTGCGTTCGTTTTCGGGGCAGATCTGTTCAAGCAGTTGCGCTGCGAGTGCGAGGTGGCCTTCATCCGTGTGAGCTCGTACCGTGGCACATCGTCAACAGGCGAGGTGCGCGAGGAGATGCCCATCGGGGCCGATGTGCGGGGCCGCGATGTGATCATTGTGGAAGATATCATCGACACCGGCCTGACCATGGGTGCGCTGCGCCAACGCGTAAAAGGTGCCGGAGCCAGTTCGGTGACCCTGGTCTCGCTTCTGTACAAACCCGATGCCTTCAAAGGCGATTATCCCATTGATCATATCGGCATCGAGATCCCTGACCGTTTCGTGGTGGGCTACGGCCTCGATTACGATGGGCTGGGACGCAATCTGCCGCTGATCTATCAACTCGACCCAACTTCCAAAGCCCTCTGACCCCATGTTGAACCTTGTACTGTTCGGCCCTCCCGGAGCCGGGAAAGGCACACAGAGCGAATACATCATCAAGCGTTACGGACTGGTGCACATCTCAACAGGCGATGTGTTCCGCGCCAACATCAAAGGCCAGACGGCCCTCGGCACCCTGGCCAAAAGCTATATGGACAAGGGCGAACTGGTGCCCGACAGCGTGACCATTGACATGCTGGCCGATGTGGTGGAGAAGAACCCGGATGCCAAAGGGTTCATTTTTGACGGATTTCCCCGCACATCCGCTCAGGCCATGGCGCTTGATGAACTGCTTGCGAAAAAAGGCTCATCGGTAAGTGTGATGGTGGCTCTGGATGTGCCCGAGGCTGAACTCAGGGAGCGGCTGCGCAAACGGGCCGTTGACAGCGGCCGTGCCGATGATGCCGACCCTGAGGTGATAGCCAACCGCATTGCTGTTTACAATAGAGAGACAGCTCCTGTGGCCGATTTCTATAAGGCGCAGGAGAAGCTAAGGCTGATCCATGGCGTTGGGTCCATTGATGAGATTTTCAACCGGATCTGCCATGCCATTGATGCGCAGGTACTCTGAACCAAGAATTTGCAGTCAAATTTCATAGACCACGTAAGGATCTGCTGCCGCTCGGGAAAGGGTGGGGCAGGCAGTGCGCATCTGTACCGCGCCAAAGGATTGCCCAAAGGCGGCCCTGACGGGGGTGACGGTGGCCGGGGCGGACACGTGATCCTGCGCGGGAGCACTCAGTTGTGGACCTTGCTCCACCTGCGCTACCGCAAACATGTGCAGGCCGAGGACGGGGTGGGCGGAGACCGCAACCGCATGACCGGCCGGTCGGGCCGCGATGAGGTGCTCGAGGTGCCGCTGGGCACTGTGGCCAAGGATCCCGACACCGATGAGATACTGTGCGAGGTGACCGAGGATGGGCAGGAGGTGATCCTGCTGCCGGGCGGCCGGGGCGGCCTCGGCAATTGGAACTTTGCCACAGCCACACATCAGACCCCCACCTATGCCCAGCCCGGTGAGCCCGGACAGGAGCAATGGCGGGTGCTTGAGCTTAAACTGCTGGCCGATGTGGGCCTGGTCGGGTTTCCCAATGCGGGCAAGAGCACGTTGCTCAGCTCGGTATCGGCCGCCAAACCTGAGATTGCCGATTATCCATTCACCACTCTGGTGCCCAATCTGGGCATTGTGAACTACCGCGACAACCGTTCGTTCGTGATGGCCGACATACCGGGCATCATTGAGGGGGCCCACACCGGAAAGGGCATCGGGCTCCGGTTCCTGCGCCACATCGAGCGCAACTCGGTGCTGCTGTTCATGATCCCGGCCGACAGTGCCGACATCAACAAGGAGTACAAGATCCTGCTCAACGAACTGAAGCAGTACAACCCGGAGATGTTGGACAAGCGGATCATTCTGGCCATTTCAAAGTGCGACATGCTCGATGATGAACTTACCGCTGACCTCCTGAAGACGGTGAAGGTCAAGGTTCCGAAAGTCGCCATCTCCTCTGTCACGGGCAAAGGGCTGCAGCAGCTCAAGGATATGCTGTGGGCCGAGCTGGGTCGTTGACCGACAACGGATTTCGAGCTACTTTCACGGCCCTAATCCCAAATCAGTCTCCTGACATGAAAAAAACTGTACTCCCCGCCCTTCTTGTCGCCATTGCCTCTGGCAGCTCGGCACAGAACCTGATTACCCAGACCTACACCGCCATACCGGCCGGTGGCATAGCGCCCAGCACAGCCGGGGTAGCTGTGACCAACGATACACTTGGTTGGGCCGATTTCCAGCAGCACAACATCATCCTGTATGGTGCGCAGACCGGTTATGTGTTCGGTTCGAGCGTACTGGTGCAGAGTGTTCAGGGCATCGACATCACCCAGACCACACATCAATTGGCTGCGGGTCATATTGTGAATGATGACTATGACGTGACAGGTGCCATGATTCTGGCCGGAGTGGCCAGCCCGCAGAATGCAACCCAGGGCGACCTGACTGTGCGCCTCTATTCCATTGCCGACAACAAGGCCATTTCCGACCCTCAGGCCCAGACCCCCGATGCACCGGGTCCGGATCAGACCCTTGGATCAGTGGCACTTCCTTTCGCTGACCTGAATGTGGGTGCCGGTGGTCTCATAGTGCCCACTTTCGTGGAGTTTGCAAGCCCTGTCTTTGTCAGCACCGATTTCGCGGTTGCTCTTGATATCTCGGCTCTCTACGGCACATCTGTGGATACTGTGGCACTTTTTGCCGATGAGGATGGAGACTCAGATGGTACTATGACGTGGACCAACATCAGGGTACAGGCCCCACAGGGCGGTGCTAACGCATGGGTTAAGACCACTGCAATGCTCCAGGGCGGACTCGATGTGAATGTTGGCCTGTTCCCGATCGTGCAGAGTGGCACCGGCATAGATGAGGAATCATTCCTTAATGGCATGAAACTGGGCCAGAACAGCCCGAACCCTGCCGCTGGCGATATTGTGATCAGCTACGAGCTCCAGCGCGCCTCTGACAAGGTGAGCCTGAACGTGTATGATGCATCGGGCCGCTTGGCCGCCCAGTTCAACGAAGGCGAGCGCACAGCAGGCCGCCACAGCGTCACCATTGCCGATGGGCAACTGAGCCCCGGCACCTATTTCTATAACCTCCGCGTGGGCGACACCGGTATGGTGAAGAAGATGGTCGTGGTGCGCTGATCATCCATCCATCCAGAAAAAAGCCCCGGTACCGTCATGGTTCGGGGCTTTCTTTTTCTGAAAAGGGCATCACAGCCCTACCGCCCGCACTGACCATATTCCTTCGGTGGTGCTGATGCGGATGATGTGCGCCCCTTTGCAGGTGGCGGGAGGCACCCGCACCTCTGACCCACTGAAAAGGTCGGAGGCCACTGTGCGGCCCAAGGCATCGATCACGTCAAAGCGCCCGGCCTTTGAGTCTGCCAGTCGTATCACCAGATCATCGGTCCCTGCGGCATATCCGCTCATGCCGAGCACCTGATAAGGCCGGTCTACCGTCTGCGCCACATCCACGTTCCAGGGTATCAGCCCCCGGTCGTACATGCGCTGGCGGATGGGGGTGAAATGCGATCCACCGAACAGGACCGTGTCGGCCTGAATGAAGATCACTGCGGCCTGGCTCATGCTCATACCCTCGAAGAAACTGAAGGCGGCCTGCATCATGATGGCATCGGTCACCTCGCGGCCTATATCGCCCCATATTTGCATCAGAGTAGCGCTCCAGATGTCGGCATCAGAGTACAGGTTCATGTTCAGGTCCTCGGGGTAATGGTCGGTGCTGATGGTGCTGCGGCCAGCCCAGAACTCGTTGTGCCCGTCCCAACTGAAAACGCGGTCCCACCCGAACGGATTGAGTGCGCGCGAATACGATGAGGCGAAATAATCGCCCACGGCCTCATCAAGCGCTTTGCGCTCGGTGCCATTGTTGGTGCCCGGTGCCGCAGAGTGCATGATGGCATGCCCGTATTCGTGAATGATCACATCGGCATCTTCGGCATCGTCCACACCACCTTCACCGAACGAGAGCCGTGGCGGGCTCGAGGCCGGATTGAAGTTGCTGTTATCAGACCCGCTCAGCGCATGCGTGTCAATGCTGATGGGGTAATTGACCAGGTTGTTGAACCCGAGGCTCTGGATATAGGCCTGAAATGCCGTGATGTGGTAATAGGCATTGATGTCCTCAAATCCGTCCTGACTGCGGTTGAAGGTGAACACATCTGTGGTGGATGTGGCCGGCACCACGGTAGGTGAACTGGTATCCTCAATCTTGGCATACGGCCCTTCAAGTGAGAAAATGCCGTTATCGAATGTCACACGGGCCTGAGCCGTCACCCGCTCGGCATTGATCTGCGCCACATCCTGATCGTTGTTGTCCACAAATGGCGACCCGTACTGCAATCCGGCCGTGGTGAGCGGGTCGGGCATGAACACACTCATGCTCACCAGCGTGTCTATGGGCGCCAAAGGGGCCGATGCGTATGCCAACAGGTCGTTCTGGTACACGACCCTGACCTCCTTGTTCAGTATCATCTCATATGCCCGGCCCAGACCATCGAGCACCGCAAGGCGGATGCAGGGCAGCATATTGCCATTCTCATCCTGAAAGAATACCTCATCCAAGGTGTACTTCTCCAGTTTCCCGTTGGGCGGATAGGAATAGTGCTCCAGCAGGCCCTGATGATAGGGACCATGAGGTGGAAAAAAGGTATCGGACACCTTATCGGTGGGAAGTGTATGATCGGCCAATGAGAGCATGCGGCCTCCCTTGGTGAGGTTAACCTTCACTACACCACGATACACCTCGCGGCCATTGAGCGTCTGCACATAGCGGAAATGCTCGCCACCTGGGCTACTGATGTGTGCTGCCAGGCGCAGGCCCGAACCGGTGGTACTCAGGGCCGGCACAACCTCCATCAGCTTTTCGCGGATCCGTGCGGTATCTGTGGGCCAATGGTCAGTGCCCCATGTCACCTGGGCCGTGAGGGCATCTATCGGATGATCCACCCCATCCTCGGCCACCCAGTGTTTCTGCGCAAAGGCCTGGGAGGCGATAAACAGGACGACCAGCGTGTGAAATATGCTTTTCATCCACACAAAGAACTGAAAAATAATGGGGTAGAGAATAGTTGAGGCGAGGCAGAATGCACACTACCTGAAACTATCGCGCATCCGCTCAAAGAAGCTTCGCTCCTCCTTGCCGGGTGCAGGGCTGAAGTTTGGCGAGCTGCGCAGTTTCTCCAGCATATCGCGCTCCTCGCGACTGAGGTTCTTGGGGGTCCAGACGTTGACGTGCACAATGATGTCGCCACGCTGGCTGCCGCCATCCACCTCTGGCAGGCCCTTGCCGCGAAGCCGCAACGACCGCCCACTCTGCGTACCGGAATCGATCTTTATCCGTGCCTTACCATCAATGGTGGGCACTTCAACACTGGCCCCAAGGGCCGCTTCGGGCAGGCTCACATACAGGTCGTAATGCAGGTTCTGACCATCGCGTTTCAGTTCGAGGTGTTCCTCCTCCTCAATGACCACGATCAGGTCGCCCGGCACACCGCCCCTTGCACCGGCATTGCCCTTGCCGCGCACCGATAGCTGCATGTCGCCCCCCACCCCTGCCGGTATGCGCACATCTACCACCTCCTCGCTCTTTATCACCCCATCGCCATAGCACTTGGTGCATTTGCGGTCAATGCTCCGGCCCTCGCCCTGGCAGGTGGGGCAGGTGCTCTGGGTCTGCATCTGGCCCAGCATGGTATTCATCACACGGGTCACGCGGCCGCTGCCCCTACATGTGCCGCAGTTGGTGTAGCTGCCGCCCTCGGCACCCGAGCCGTGGCATTTGTCGCAGCCCACATACTTGGGCACCTTCAGTTTCTTGGTGGCTCCGTTGGCCACCTCCTCAAGAGTCAGTTTGACCCGCACCCTGATATTGGAACCGCGGTTCACGCTGCGGCCACCGCCACCACCGCCACCGAAGTTGAAGTGGCCACCAAACACATCTCCGAACTGCGAGAAGATGTCGTCCATGCTCATGCCACCCCCGAAACCTCCGCCCCCGAAACCGCCCTGACCGCCCATTCCGGCATGGCCGAACTGATCGTATTTGGCCTTTTTCTGGGCATCGCTCAGCACCTCGTACGCCTCGGCCGCCTCCTTGAACTTCTCCTCGGCCGCCTTGTCGTCAGGATTCTTATCAGGGTGAAACTCGATGGCCTTCTTCCGATAAGCCTTCTTGATCTCATCGGCCGATGCGCCTTTGCTCACTCCGAGCACTTCGTAATAGTCTCTTTTGGCCATTATCTGAGGTTACAGGAATCAGGTCACTCGTTATGGGTCACAGAAAAAATGATATGGTTCAACAGATATTCAGGCCCCGACCACCACTTTGGCGAAGCGTATCACCTTATCATTCAGCGTATATCCTCTTTCGAGCACATCCACCACCTTGCCCTTCATGTCGTCAGAGGCAGGGAATTGCGTGACGGCCTCGTGCACCTCCGGGTCGAACACCTCGCCCTTGGGATCAAATGGTCTGAGGCCGCGGCCACCAAGTTCCTTGGTCAATTTCTGGTGTATGAGCGCTACGCCCTCGCGCACTGCGGCCACTTCGGTAGCCTTCTGCATGCTGGCCATGGCGCGGTCAAAATCATCCAACACGGGCAACAGGAGCTTGAACACATCCTCTCCGGCCGATTTCATCAGGTCGAGACGTTCTTTGGCGGTGCGCCTACGGTAATTATCAAATTCAGAGTAGAGGCGCAGGTATTTGTCGTTCAGCTCGTTGTTGCGCAGCTCCATCAGGGCCAGCCGGGCACTCGACTCCGAGTCAACATCCATTGGGTTCTCGGTATCAGGCTTCAGGCTGTCGAGGTCGCTCTTTGGTTCTTCGCCACTTACTGCGGTCACCTCTTCGTCCTGCCCCTGGGGCTTATTCTCTTCGCTTTGCATGATCGGGTCAATTTGCTGCGCGCGCCCATCAAGGAGTGGGCCATCGGGGCATTCATGGACAAATTGTCACACTTGGCCCACGGGGCACGACACAGAGGCGCGAAAATAGAAAGGCCCCATTGCGTGGGGCCTCTCCGAAAGACATCTGTTTCACTGACCTCAGTTGGCCAATTGCTGAATGGCGGCATGCAAGTTGGCCCCGCGCAGGTTCTTGGCCACTATCACGCCATTGGCATCGAGCAGGAAATTGGCCGGGATGCTGTTCACACCATACACCTGTGCAGGTGCCGAGCTCCATCCGCCCAAGTCACTTACGTTGGGCCAGTTGAGCCCGTCTTTGGCAATGGCGGCCTTCCATGCATCAGCGTTCTTGTCCAAGGAGACACCATAGATCTCAAATCCCTTTGCGGCTTTGAATTTGGCCGACTTGAACTTCTGGTAGGCGCTCACCACATTGGGGTTCTCCATACGGCATGGGCCGCACCACGATGCCCAGAAATCTATCAGCACCACTTTGCCGCGCAACGAACTGAGGGCAATCTCCTTTCCACCTGGATCTTTGAATTTGAGCTCAGGGGCGGTCTGGCCCACGTTGAGGCCGATGTTCTGGGCCATAATGGCCGTGGTGGCAAGTACGAGTGCCGCTGTTGCGAGTAGGTTCCTGTGCATGAGGCGTTTTATTTCGGTTTGCGAATGTAGATTGAAGTGCGCGCGCTGAATGGCAACAACCGTACCGATCAGCGCCTGATTATCTGAGCACCGATGGCATTGAGGCGGGTGTCGATGTCCTGATAGCCGCGGTCAATCTGCTCCACGTTGTTTATCACGCTCTTACCATCGGCCGCAAGGGCGGCTATGAGCAGTGCCACCCCGGCCCTGATGTCGGGCGAACTCATGGTGATGCCGCGCAGCCTTGTCTCACGGTTGGAGCCCACTACCACCGCCCGGTGCGGGTCGCACAGTATGATGCGGGCCCCCATGTCTATCAGGTTGTCAACAAAAAAGAGCCTGCTCTCAAACATCCATTGGTGAATGAGCACACTGCCCTTAGCCTGTGTGGCGGTGACCAGTGCAATGGAGATGAGGTCGGGGGTGAAGGCCGGCCAGATGCCATCGCGTATGGTGAGTGTGCTGCCATCGATGAGGCTCTGGATGCGGTAGGAATCCTGCTGCGGGATGTAGATATCATCGCCACGGAATTCCATCTCTATGCCCATTTTGCGGAAGACCGAAGGGATGTTGCCCAAGTCGGGTATAGAGCAGTTCTTTATGGTGATCTCGCTGTTAGTGGTGGCCGCCAGCCCGATGAAGCTGCCTATCTCGATCATGTCGGGCAACATGCGGTGCTCGGTGCCGCCCAGCCGTTCCACACCTTCGATGGTGAGGAGGTTGGAGCTGATGCCCGAGATCTTGCCGCCCATGCGATTGATCATCTTGCACAGTTGCTGCAGGTAAGGCTCGCAGGCTGCGTTGTAGATGGTGGTGGTGCCTTTGGCCAAGGCCGCGGCCATGACTATGTTGGCAGTGCCGGTGACCGATGCCTCATCGAGCACCATGTGCACCCCGCGCAGGTTCTTGCCATCGATGCGGTAGCTGCGCTCCTCGCGCATGTGGCTGAAGGTGGCCCCGAGATTCTCGAAGCCGCGCAGGTGGGTATCGACAGGTCTGCGGCCAATCTTATCGCCACCGGGCTCGGCTATGTATGCCAGCCCGAAGCGTGCGAGCAACGGACCGATGATCATCATGCTGCCACGGAGGCTGCCGCCCTTTTTGCGGAAATCGTCAGTGAGCAGATAATCGAGGTCAACCCTATCGGCCCTGAAGGTGTAGGTGTCCTTGTCCAAGCGCTGGACCTGGACGCCCATGGCACCGAGCAGGTCGATGAGCTTGTTGACATCCCTGATGTCGGGGATGTTGGATATGGTGACGGTCTCGTCTGTGAGCAGTACTGCGCACAGGATCTGCAGCGCCTCGTTCTTGGCACCCTGGGGCACCAGCTCGCCCTTGAGCGGTCGGCCTCCTACTATCTCAAAACTTGCCATGTCCTTTGATCAGAAACGAGGGTTGCGGCCCTTGTTGTTCCTATTGCCCCGCTTGTTGCGCTTCTTGCTGCTGTGGGCGCTGTTGGAGCGACCCTGGTTCTGGAGCGGCTGTTGCGGCCTCACATCGTGCATCTTGTTCAGCTCGGTCTCAATGGGCAGGCGTATGCGCCCTTTTGAAAGCTCGATCAGGTCGCGCACTATCATGTGGTCGCTCACCGAGTCGCGGTTCCACATAAGGTACTGGCGCTTCATGACATTGGCCACCTCTACCCCCATGAGCAGGCGGGCCGCGTCATCGGTCACCTCGCTCACCTTGCGCACCATCTGCTCCACAATGCGGCCATAGTGCAGCAGCCTAATCTGCCCTTCGGAGTAAGGCATCTTGTCGGGGCGCTGGTTGAAGTGTTCCTTTTGGGGGATGGGATAGGGCGAATCGACATCGAGGTCGAAATCGGCAATGATGAAGAGATGGTCCCACAGCTTGTGGTTGAGGTCCTCCTGCTGGCGCAGGTAGGGGTTTACCTGACCCATCACCCTGATGATGGCCTGAGCGGCACGGGTGCGCTCATCGCGGTCGGCAATGGTGCGGGCATGGGCTATCATCTTCTGTATGTTGCGGCCGTATTCGGGTATCCGCATCTGGTCGCGGCCGGAGTTGTACTCCATCTGTGGCAGCGTCTCCTGAAATTTTAGCATCGGCTATCTCAATTCGGGTGCAAGGTAGGCACGGGGCGGGCTGCCATGAAACAACAATGGGCCTTGCGGCCCACTGTAGTGCATCCTATCCCAAGTAGATCAATACCTGTACTGATCATTCTTGTACGGGCCCTTGACCGAGACACCGATGTACTCGGCCTGCTCGGGGGTGAGGGTCTCAAGCTCTACCCCTATCTTGGAGAGGTGGAGGCGTGCCACCTTCTCATCGAGGTGCTTGGGCAGCACATAGACGTGGTTGGCATCGTAGGAGTCGCTGTGGTTCCAGAGTTCGAGCTGAGCGAGGGTCTGGTTTGTGAAAGAGTTGGACATGACGAACGATGGGTGGCCGGTGGCGCAACCGAGGTTGACCAGGCGGCCCTCGGCCAGAATGATGACATCCTTACCATCGATGGTGTAGCGGTCGACCTGCGGCTTGATGGTGTCCTTGGTGTGGCCGTAGTTGCCGTTGAGCCACGCCATGTCAATCTCGTTGTCGAAGTGGCCGATGTTGCACACGATGGCCTTGTCCTTCATCTTGCGGAAGTGGCGCTCCATGATGATGTTCTTGTTGCCCGTGGCGGTGACAATGATGTTGGCCTCTTCCACGGCCTTGTCCATGGTCTTCACCTCAAAGCCGTCCATGGCGGCCTGGAGGGCGCAGATGGGGTCTATCTCGGTGACCATGACACGGGCACCGGCCCCGCGGAGCGACTCGGCCGAGCCCTTGCCCACATCGCCATAGCCGGCCACCACGGCCACTTTGCCGGCCATCATGATGTCGGTGGCCCTGCGGATGCCGTCAACGAGTGACTCTTTGCAGCCGTACTTGTTGTCGAACTTCGACTTGGTGACGCTGTCGTTGATGTTGATGGCGGGCAGCGGCAGTTTGCCCTTCATGGCGCGCTCGTGCAGGCGGTGCACCCCGGTGGTGGTCTCTTCGCTTATGCCGCGGATGCCCTCCACCAGCTCGGGGAAGCGGTCGAGGACCATGTTGGTGAGGTCGCCCCCATCGTCAAGGATCATGTTGAGGGGCTGGCCGTCCTTGAAGGCGAAGAGGGTCTGCTCTATGCACCAGTCGAACTCCTGCTCGTTCATGCCTTTCCAGGCGAAGACGGGGATGCCAGCGGCTGCGATGGCGGCAGCGGCATGGTCCTGGGTGCTGAAGATGTTGCAGCTGCTCCATGTGACATCGGCACCGAGCTCGATGAGGGTCTCGATGAGGACGGCCGTCTGGATGGTCATGTGCAGGCAACCGGCAATGCGGGCACCTGCCAGCGGCTTCTGCTTGCCGAACTCGGCACGGAGGCTCATGAGGCCGGGCATCTCGGCCTCGGCAAGGGTTATCTCCTTGCGGCCCCATTCGGCCAGTGCGATGTCTTTGACCTTAAAGGGTAGTCGTTGGGTGGCTGTCTCTGCCATGTTGATAGGGATGATGGTTGTAGGTCTGAGATAAGCCTCTCAGTGGGATTTTGTTCGGAGCGCGAAAGTACCCAAATGATCTGAATGGGGTCAATCTCACGTTATTCCACAGCCCTCCTGACGTTCCTGGCCTCTTTTGGTCGTCCGAATATGGCTAAGACCGAACTGATTTTTTCCTTCGGAGCTCGGTGCCCTATCTACCCTCCATTTTCAAACTGTCCGCTTTTCAGGGAAGCTAACAGTTGGCGCAACTGTTCATCTCATTCTCCTTCACCGTTCCGCTGGCCATGGTGCCTTGGTTATGTATGGCATTATTGCAGTTCATTCCTTCACCACTTTCTTAACCACAATGCCACCCTCTTTACCCCTGATGAGCACATTGTAAAGCCCACTGGCCAAACCACTAAGGTTTAATTGAAACTTGCTCGAATTTGTTAATTCCCTAAGTACCGAAAGGCCCCAAATATCAAGCACTTCTATTTGAAGGGGCGTGAAGTTAACGTTCTTCGATTCAATGTTCAGAATCACTTTGGTGGGGATTGGCCAAACTCCAATGTCACTCAATTCGATTTCCTGGATAAAATTGAGGGAATCTGGAATAACAAGTACATCGTCTATGTAATAATAGGCGGATCCTGATGCGACCGGCAATTGGGGGATCAAAGAATCTATTGTAGTTTGGTCATCATTATAAAAGTTTCCTATGGTTATAAATTTCTCTCCTCCTTCGGCCACGAATTGTCCAGATAATTCAGTCCAAATTGAGTCCTCGTGTACCACATTTCCATGCTGATTCTCAACTTGACATGGAAGTAAAAGAGCCTCACTATTTGATGAACTATAGATTAATAAATCCTTAGAGAAATGAATTCCCAATCTGTCAATTGCATAACGCGTGAACCCAGTTGCTGTACAGACGTAAAACGAAACATGATAGGTAACGCCTTGGACAAGCGCGCTTGTTAATTCGACTTCAAGATACTCTCGTCCGTTATTGCAGCCGTAACAAAAAAATGGACTTAAACCTGCATAAGCAACACCACTATGGGCAAATTGGTATCCCCAGAAGTTTGATGGAACTCCATAGCCGTCCGGTTCAGAATAACACTGATTAAAATAATCTGTGCTACCTCCTAAACCATAGTAGGTATTTGGCTGGAACCAGGGTGGTGCGTTTATAATTTGGCCATCAGGAGAGAGACTTGGGCAAGCAGTGTATTCCTCAAAACTTGGATTAGGCACAAGATTCTGCCCTATGCACTTCGAATTTAGGGCACTAAAGAGAAACAGCATGATAATCATTCTCATGGCCTGATCAAAATTAAACGGGCCACCAGTGGCTTTTCATCGCCACTGAAGAAATGGTATAAATAAACGCCACTTGGAAATCCGTGCAATCTGATGGTTGTCGAACTCTGCCCTATAGGCCACGATTCAAGTACTCTACCTGTGGCATCGCTGATTTTCAACGTGCCAGTTGAATTAGCACCAAGGAGGCATTCAAAGGTGAATTCACCATCATTTGGATTCGGGTATATCTGAAACACCGAAGTCTGTATATCTAGAATTGAGTTCAATGAATCTGGAATTACCATAACATCATCAATGTAATAATATGCTGCCCCGTTCTCATTTGGCCCAAGGGGGAACAATGTGTCCACGGTGGTCTCATCATCATTGTAAAAATTACCTATGGTGATGAACTTTTCACCACCTAAAGCTACATAAAGTCCTGATATCGATTGCCAAGCCGAGTCCTCGACTACAGAATTGCCCGGTGGATTTTGGATCTGTGGCACAACATTTATCGGCAAAGCGTCAATTGAATTATATTGCAAAACATCAATTGAAAAATAAGCTCCGATTCGATCGATTGCGAAGGTGCCATGCTCCTTAGCCACAGAAACATAAAAAGAAACATAATACTGAACCCCTTGGACCAAGGGCTGATTCAATTCAACTTCAAGGTACTCACGGCCATTACAATCATAGCACACAAAAGGGCTAAACCCAGCGTAGGCATTGCCGGTATGAGCAAGCTGGTAACCCATGATGTTTGACGGCATACCGTAGCCATTCTCATGATCAAAGCAGGCGTTAAAATAATCCGTACTGCCACCTATCCCATAATATGTGTTCGGCTGAAACCATGGCACCGCGTGAATAAGCTGCCCATCAAATGATAAATCAGGACATGTATCATATTCCTCAAAACTCGGATTCGGAATGAGATTCTGCCCGTGCGATGAAACGTGGAGAACCGCCATGAGCAACAGCAGAATAACAGGTCTCATGGCCTAAGAATTATCAAACGGGCCACCAGTGGCTTTTCATCGCCCCTCAAGAAATGGCATAAATAAACGCCACTTGGAAATCCGTGCAATCTGATGGTTGTCGAACTCTGCCCTATAGGCCACGATTCAAGTACTCTACCTGTGGCATCGCTGATTTTCAACGTGCGAGTTGAATTAGCACCAAGGGTGCATTCAAAGGTGAATTCACCATCATTTGGATTCGGGTACAGCGCAATTTCATCATTGGTTCCAAGGTATCCTTCTTCCTGACCTCTGCGCTCACTTGGCTCGATCGGCAGTTCGCAGTCCTTCTGGTAAAAGACCAACACGGTATCCATATAGGCCAAAAGGTTGCGGGCCATGAATACACCATCGCCATACTTGAAGGGGCATTGTTCAGCGTTCACCTTCAATCGGTCAACATCGGTCCATGTCCAACTGCTATCGCCACTCCACACATGTTCAACCGCTGTAAGGAGAACCCCCCCTTCGCTCGCGTCTCGCGAGTGAGAATTTCTCTGCCTCTGGCATTCTGAAAAACTCCTTTTCCATTGGTTCTCAAAGTTCAAGAGTTTTGAGTGGGCTATCGACACATGCGCTGCTGTAAATATAGGCGGAAGCCTCATTCACTATACCAGCCCGAACCGGGTTTTGATGTATGTATTGCTGCTTCTGAATGGCAACCTCCCAACTTTCGATAGGGATCGGGTGGCTTGTGTACTGCCACAGATGGTACTTGCTATATTGCTTGTTGGCATCGGCTGCCGTTTCAAACTCTCGAAGCAGCCATTCACGCCTGCTTTCTGAACCATTTTGCTCAATGGCCCCCCCCTTCGCTCGCGTCTCGCGAGTGAGAATTTCTCTGCCTCTGGCATTCTGAAAAACTCCTTTCCCATTGGTTCTCAAAGTTCAAGAGTTTTGAGTGGGCTATCGGCACATGCGCTGCTGTAAATATAGGCGGAAGCCTCATTCTCCGCGCCCGGGCAAGTGTTTCGCAGGACCACTTGTTCGGGGAAAAGTAATCGCTGTTTGTAACAGCGATATTAGTGGAAATCTGATCTGCCACGCCCTTGTGGTGTGAGCGACCTGCGGGGCTGGCCCGCCCGCATGCTGAGACTTTCGCTAAACCCTCACCTGCTCTTTGGGGGATCTGCAACTTAGAAGGCCTTGCGTATGAGAGCCCAAGGCCGCCCGCTACTTTTGGCCGCCCATAGGCACCATGGCCCCATGAAGATATCGTATGCCTGGCTCAGGCAGTTTGTGAGCACCGACCTGGATGCGGCCACGGCCGCGGCACTGCTGACCTCGGGCGGATTGGAGGTGGAGCATGTAGAGCCTTTCAGCCCTGTGCCGGGCGGACTGGCGGGCCTGGTGGTGGGGCACGTGGCGGAGTGCGGCCCGCACCCCGATGCCGACCGCCTGCGGGTGACGAAGGTGGATGTGGGCGGTCCCGAGCTGCTACAGATAGTGTGCGGTGCGCCCAACGTGGCGGCCGGACAGCGGGTGGTGGTGGCCCCGGTGGGTGCCACGGTGCACCCGGTGGAGGGCGAGCCCTTCACGATCCGCAAGGCCAAGATCAGGGGGCAGCTGTCGGAGGGGATGATATGTGCCGAGGACGAGATAGGCCTGGGCACCTCGCACGAGGGCATCATGGTACTGCGCCCCGATGCGCCCATAGGCCATGCGGCCGCTGAGGTGCTTGACGTGGCGACCGACTGGGTGCTGGAGATAGGTCTGACCCCGAACCGGACGGATGCGATGAGCCATGTGGGTGTGGCGCGCGACCTGCGGGCCCTTGTGCGGAGCCATAGGCCCGAGGTGGCCGTGGGGCCGCTGCAATGGCCCGATGTGATGGCCTTCAGCCCCACGCTGGGCCCCAACCCTATAGCCGTGGAGGTGCGCGATGCGGATGCCGCCCCGCGCTATGTGGGCATATACCTGAAAGGGCTGCGGGTGGGCCCATCGCCCGCGTGGCTGGCCGATGCGTTGCGTAGCATAGGCCTGAGGCCGATAAACAACCTGGTGGATGTGACCAACTATGTGCTGCACGGCATGGGGCAGCCGCTGCATGCCTTTGATGCCGACAGGATAGGCGGGGGCCGCGTGGTGGTGCGCAGGGCCGCTGATGCCGAGCGCTTTGTGACCCTTGACGGGGTGGAGCGGAAGCTGGCGGCCACCGACCTGATGATATGCGATGCGGCAGCGCCCATGTGCCTGGCCGGGGTGTTCGGTGGGGCCGGGTCGGGGGTGACGGAGGGCACCACCAGCGTGTTTCTGGAGAGTGCCTACTTCAACCCGAGCGTGATACGCAAAGGGGCCAAGCGCCACGGCCTGAGCACAGATGCCTCGTTCCGCTTTGAACGGGGTGTTGACCCCGAGACGGTGGTGCATGCCGCCAAGTGGGCCGCGCTGCTGATGCAGCAGGTGGCGGGGGGCGAATATTCGGAGGTGACGGACCTGTATCCGCAGCCCATCCATTACCACAAGGTGAGTCTTGACCTGAGGAGGATGGACAGCCTGATAGGCCAGCACATGCCCCTGCCAGAGGTGAAGGCCATACTGGCCGACCTGGACATAGCGATAGACAAGGAGAAGGACGGTGTGCTGCACCTGATGGTGCCCACGTGCCGCCACGATGTGACCCGCGAGGCCGATGTGGTGGAGGAGGTGCTGCGGATATACGGCTACGACCGTATAGCAGGGCGCGAACGGATAAGCATACCCATAACGGCATCGGCCCCTGATGCCCGCCCCGCGCTGCGGGATGTGGTGGCCGACCGCCTGGCGGCCATGGGCCTGAACGAGATGATGGCCAACAGCCTGATGCCCGAGTCGCAGCTGAACGGCCTGTTCCCCGAATACTCGACCTACAACGTGCAGGTGCTGAATGCGCTGAGCACGGACCTGAACGTGCTGCGGCAGGACCTGGTGTTCGGCATGCTGGAGGCGGTGGCGCGCAACATAAGGCACCAGCGGCCCGACCTGCGGCTGTTTGAGTTCGGCACGGTGTATCACCGCATAGCCGATGGCGACTGGCCTTACCACGAGGAGGAGGCCCTGGGCATAGTGCTCACGGGCCGCGCGTGGGCCGAACGCTGGGGGGCACCAGCGGGCGCGGTGGGGTTCAATCACCTGAAGGGCCTGGTTGATGGCCTGCTACAGGGGCTGGGCGCCAAGGTGCGCGTGACCGACCATCCTGACCGTCCGAGCCCCTTTGCCTACGGGCTGGTGTACACCGTGGGCGACCGCGAGGTGGTGCGCCTGGGCGAGGTGCGGCCCGATGTGCTGCGTCACTTTGAGATAAACCAACCGGTGATGTATGCCGATGTGCGCTTCACACACCTGTGCGAGGCCATGAAGGGCAACCGGGTGCGCACCACCGAGCTGCCCCGCCACCCGAGCGTGACGCGCGACCTGGCCCTGATCATTGACCGCAGCGTGACCTACGCGCAGCTGCACACGGCCGCATCGAGGCAGGGAAAGGGGCTGCTGCGCAGCATCGACCTGTTTGATGTGTATGAGGGGAAAGGCATACCCGAGGGCAAGCGCTCGTATGCCCTGCGCTTTGTGCTGCAGGATGCCGATGCCACCCTGACCGACCAGCGCATTGACGATACCATGGGGCGAATAAGGGCATCGCTTGAGAGGGAGTGCGGGGCTGAACTGAGGGGGTGAGCTTTGTTGGGTCGGTCGGTTTTGCGGCCTTAACAACAATTGGCATTGCCGCCTGTTAGCTGCCGGTGGCCCTATGAGGGCCGAGTTACCTTTGACGCCCAATGTTGAATGCCCTGCCCATGATGCTGCGCACCCTATTGGTCATGTGCGTGCTGTGGCCCACCCTGGCCGCTGCACAGAGCGCTGAGGGTTGGACCCTCGAGCGCTGCATACGCCACGCCATAGACCACAACATACAGGTGCGGCAGGCGGCCCTGCAGCACCAGAGCACGGGATATGACCGCACGCAGGCGTTCATGGCCATGCTGCCCGACCTGAACGGTGGCGTGAGCTACGGGGCCAACTTCGGACGGACCATTGACCCCGGCACCAACCAGTTTGTGACCGAGACGGTCAATTCGAACAACTATTTCCTATCGACCAATGTGACCCTGTTCAACGGCTTTGCGCTGTACAACACCTTCAGGCAGAGTCAGCTCAGTCAGCTGGCGGCCGAGATGGACCTTGAGGCCGCCAAGAACGACCTGGCGCTGAGTATCGCCACGGGATTCATGCAGATCATGTTCAATGAGGAGCTGCTGGAGGTGGCCCGCAACCAGATGGCCATGACCGAAGCCCAGGTGGACCGTACCCGCAAGCTGGTGGAGGGCGGGGCGATGGCCGAAGGGAACCTTTTTGAGGCGGAGGCCCAATTGGCCAACGACCGTCTGCAGGTGGTGAACGGTGAGAACCGCCTCAATGCCAGCCTCCTCCAGATGCGGCAGATGCTGAACCTGACGAGCGAGGAAGCCTTTGTGATTGTGCGGCCCAAGGTGGAGCTGCCCGTGGAGGATGTGACGTCCCGCACGGTGAACGACATATACACCACTGCCCTTGACCGCTGGCCACAGGTGAAGGCCCGGCAGCAGCGCATTAAGGCTGCAGACAAGGGCATCAACATGGCCATGGGCTATATGATGCCTCAGCTGACGGCCAATTTCAGCATGAGCACGCTGTATTCGAGCGCGTATCAGGAGATAGTGGGGTATGATACCGCCAATCTGACCGCCATCACGAAGGAGATCCCGTATTCGAATCAGATGGACAACAACTTCAGCCAGCGGCTGGGCATCAACCTGAACATTCCGATATTCAACGGCTTGCAGGCACGCACGGGGCTGCGGAAGGCGCGACTGACGCGCGAGAATGCCGACCTGCAACTGCGCGACACGCAGAACCAGCTGTATCAGAGCGTGCAGCAGGCCTACAACGATGCCCTGGCCGGCAAGCGCCAATTAGAGGCCGGAGAGCAGAGCCTGGCCGCCACCCAGAAGGCCTTTGAATATGCCAGGCAGCGTTTCGATGCGGGGGCCCTAAACCCTTACGACTTCAACACAAGCAAGAACAACCTGGCCCGGGTGCAGAGCGATGTGCTGCGCGCCAAGTACGACTACATCTTCCGCGCCAAGGTGCTCGATTTTTACTTGGGCAAGGGCATCGGATTCTGACGCGGTGAGGCGAACAACTGCCCACCTGTTGTCCTTTAAGGGTGGGCAGTGGCGCTGGGGTTTGTTTCCTTTGTCGCACTGCTCAGCAGCAACACATTCAGAACCATGAAGAACCGTCCGCTCATCATCTCGGCTTCGGTGGCCATTGTGCTTGTCGTAGGCCTGGTGGTGGCCAAGAAACAGGGTTGGATAGGCGGCCCGCCCCCGCAGAAGGTGGCAGCAGAGGCCGCAGCCGTGCGCACCGTGGTAGAGACCGTGTCGGCCAGCGGCCGCATTCAGAGTGAGGTGGAGGTGGTGATCAGCCCCGATGTGCCGGGCGAGATCATCTTCCTCAACCTCAAAGAGGGCGACAAAGTGAAGGAGGGGCAGTTGCTTCTGAAGATCGATCCGGACATCCAACGCTCGAATGTGGAGCGGCTGGAGGCGGCACTCAACACCGCCAAGGCCAATCTGGCCAATGCCAAGAGCCGATCGAGTCAGGCCGAGGCGCAATTTGTCAACGCCCAGGCCAGCTTTGACCGTACCACCAAACTCTTTAACGACAAGGTGGTGCCGCAGAGCGAGATGGATGCCGCACGCAGCAGCCATGAAGTGGCGCGCAACGAGGTGGAAGCTGCCAAACAGAGCGTGGAGGCCGCAAAGTTCAATGTGCGCAGTGCCGAAGCCGGATTGAAAGAGGCAGACAAGAACCTGAACCGTACCGAGATCTATTCGCCCGTGACAGGAACGGTCTCTAAACTCAATTTCAAAAAAGGCGAACGGGTGGTGGGCACCTCGCAGATGATGGGGTCGGAGGTGATGAAGATTGCCGACCTGAACGGGATGGAAGTGGTGGTGGAGGTGAACGAGAACGACATCATCCGAGTAGGGCTGGGCGACAGCTGCGACATAGAGGTGGATGCCTATCTGGGCCGCAAGTTCAAAGGCGTGGTGACGAGCATTGCCAACTCAGCCAAGAGCAGCGGCATGGGCACCGATCAGGTCACCAATTTTGAGGTGAAGGCGCGCATACTGCGCACGTCCTACGAAGACCTGACCAACGACAAGCAACCGGGCGCATCGCCCTTCAGACCGGGCATGTCGGCCACGGTTGACATACGCACCCGCACCGAGCGCGATGTGCTGACGGTGCCCATACAGTGTGTGGCCACCCGCGAGGTGGAGGGAACCGAAAAGGCCGTGATGCACAAGAAAGGCGAAGGCGATGATGAGCAGGCGGCCCAAGAAGAGGAAGAGATGACCGATGGAAGTGCAGATCAGGAACCCGTATTGGAGGCCGAACAGGAGGAAGTGGCCTTTGTGGTGCGCGAGGGCAAGGCCCACCGCGTGAAGGTGGCCACCGGCATACAGGACGGTCAGTACATACGCATCACAGAGGGACTGCAGGCGGGCGACATGGTGATAACGGCCCCTTACCGCCTCATATCGAAGACCCTGAAAGACGGAGACCCAGTTGAGGTGGTGCCCATGGACGAGCTCTATGGCAAGAACGAGGAAGGTGGCGGCCCACCTGCCGACTGACCCTTGGCCCGCATACTGCTCATAGAGACCTCCACCCTGGTGTGCTCCGCTGCCCTAGCAGAGCAGGGGGCGGTGCTGGGCTGCGAGGAGACACAGGGCACAGGCCATGTGCACTCTGAGCTTCTCACGGTGCAGATAGAGGCACTGATGCACGCGCATGGCAGCACCTTCGATGCGGTGGCGGTTAGCATCGGACCGGGTTCGTACACCGGCCTGCGCATAGGCCTCTCGGTGAGCAAGGGCATCTGCTTTGCCAAGGACATTCCGCTCATCACCATGGGCAGCCTGACGGCCCTGGCCGGTCATTACGCGGCAACGCATGCGGTTCCGGACAGGGCCATACTGTGCCCCATGATAGATGCCCGCAGGATGGAGGCCTATGTTCAATTGATGGGCCCTGACCTGATTCCACTCTCTGACCCTTGGGCCGAGGTGATCCACGATGGCAGTTTTGCTGAGATGCACCCCGACCGGCCCATCATCGCATTCGGTGATGGGGCCGATAAGTGTCAAGGGGCCGTGTCGCGCCCCGGATTTGAGGTGGTGCCCCATATCCGTGCCTCAGCCACTGGCATGGCCGCCATGGCCGAGCGGGAGTTCCAGGGCCGGGCCTTTGCCGACCTGGCCTATTCGGCCCCCTTTTACCTGAAGGATTTCAGGGCGGGGTGAGCGGGGTCAATCATGAACTCTTACCACTGAATCTGACCGCGATACTTTGCAGTCAGTTGTCCGGTATAGAGTGGATTCAAAAGCGGCTATTCTTATCCCCACCGCTCCATGGCCCCCAGGTTCTGGGCATTCGTATAGCCCATTCTGCGTAGGCGCTGGGTGGCATCGAGGCTGCGCATACCACTGGCGCAGTAAACAATGATGCCGTTCTGTGGCAGGTTGCCGCACTCTGCAAGTATGTCGAGCGGAATGTTGGTGGCCCCATCGATATGCCCTTTGCGGAACTCTTCCGGGCTGCGCACATCAACCAGCGCATATCCCTTGTCCAATAGGGCCTTGGCCTGTGCAACGGCAATGGGTCCCTCGTATTTTCCGATGAGCTTCAACAGTCCCTCGTACATCACCGATGCCACACAGATGTGTGTGGTGATGACCACCAATTGCAGCACTATGAGCACCGCCCCGAACACATAGGCCAAAGTTGTATTCCCAAAATAGAACGATGCCCCGATACCCACGTTCATCAACCCACCCATGACGCAGGCAATTCTGCGCGGCAACGGGTTGGCCGGCAACTTCTCGGCCTTTACCACGTGCCGCACCACATGGTTGTAAAGCAGATCGAACGGATGGTGTTCGGGAAACCAGAACGGGATGATCCCTAACGCGGCAATGGCAAAATGCCAGTATGGATCCTGCAGCACCAGCAGCCCGTAAAGCGCCAGGAACATGCACACCAAAGGCGTGAACCGCAGCCCGTTGCTGATGGACCTCAACTTTGCCTCAGGGTAGGTGCAATAGCCCTGTTGGATGAGCGCGCTCTGCATCATTTTCATTCTGCTTCTTTCGATAAAAGATTGGCTCACGAAAATACTGATCCCATCGGCCCACAACGAAACTCAGTGGACTGACGACAGAGATTCTGTCTTACAAATTCATCATGTCTGACGGCTCACCCTGAAAGGCCGGGACGGCTGGATCAAATAGTATCTCCGATCACGAACCACATCCCCATCCTCCCCTTGCCCTTGGCCTCTATCTCGCCCCGGTACTCGCAGTGGAAGTGATCTTTCACCAACTGGTAGGTGGCCTCGCTGATGTTCACGAGGCCTACCTCACCGCTCGATTCCATGCGGCTGGCGGTGTTCACAGTATCGCCCCAGATGTCGTACTGGAACTTCTTCACCCCCACGATGCCCGCCACTACGGGGCCGGTGTGTATGCCGATGCGGATCTCGAAGAATGGTTGACCCAAGGCCTGTCTACGGGCCTTGCCATCGCTCACGAAAGCGGCCATTTCCAACGCGGCACTCACAGCGCGCTCAGCGTGGTCATAGCAGGGTGTGGGCAGACCGCCTGCGGCCATGTACGCATCGCCAATGGTCTTGATCTTCTCGATTCCGTACTTCTCGCAAATTCTATCAAAGGCCGAGAAGCACTCGTGGAGGTCCTTCACCAGCTCTTTAGGGGTTACAAGTTCGCTCATCTGCGTGAATCCCTTGAAGTCAGTGAACAGCACGGTCACATGCTCCATGAGCCGGGCCTCGGCCTGGCCTTTCGACTTAAGCTCCTCTGCCACCTCAAGCGGCAGGATGTTCAGGAGGAGCTCTTCGCTCCTCTCCTTTTCCTTATGCAGGACGGCACTTGCTTCACGTGTGTAACGCAACCGGTTCCACAGCCCGAAACTGAGAAGGAGAACCCCGATCCCGCTCAGTAGGATCAGGTTGCGGGTGTCCTCTGCATCCTTCCTCTGCAATTCGAGCGAGAACCGCTCCTCTGCAAAACGTAGGCTATCGGCCAGCTGTTGCTTCTGGAAAAGCAGGTCCTGTTCTATGGTGGCCAGCTCGCGTATGCTTTGCACCGACCGCACTTCTTCCTGGTACTCCTCGTGCCGCTGAAACCACAGATATGCGTTCGCGTGGTCACCGGCTGCCGCGTATGCCTCCTGCAGTGAGTAGAGATTGTCCAACTTGGGTTTCGAGAGTCCTTTGGCCTCTGAGAGCTCATAGCCCTTGGTGGCCTCTGCGATGGCCTCTTTGGGCCTGCCCATCTCGGTTAGCACCTTGGCTATCCTTGAATTGAGATATGAGGCCCAGTTCCAGTTCTCCACTCTCAGGAAACCGACCTCCAATGCCCTCATCATGCGAATGGCCTCGGACAGTTTATTCTGCCTGATGGCCATCTCTACTTTGGCCATCTCCACTCTGCTCAACAAGTCAGGGTTATTGCTGCAACGCTTCATCGCCTCTTCCGCACTGCTCAGTTCAGCGTTGGCGTTCAGTGTGTCCCCTGAGCCAAATGCCTTCTGGAATATCCTGACCCTTACCTTCACTTCCCAGGCGCAGTAACCGGCCTTCTCGCTCAGCTCAACTGCAAGCCTGAGGCTCTGCAATTGGTCGGGGCTGTTGGCCTGCTGCGAACTCACGGCCCCCAATCCATATAATGTGCGTATCAAGATAAGCGTGTCTCCCAGCGTCCTGCTCGCGCTCATGGCCGTGCGATACTGGGCCACAGCACCTGTCAGGTCGCCTTGAAGTTCCTTGATGAACCCTCCGTAGTAGTTGCATGCATTGATACCGCCCAGATCCTTTGCGGCTGAGAACAGCCTCAATGCCTCGGCTATGTCTGTCGAGGCCTTGTCAAGTTCCTGCCTGTCAATGGCCACGCGACCTAAGGTGAGGTGCGCCCAGGCCGCATGAGGTGTGGAGGCCATCAGTGTAGGGTCTGAAAGCACCTTGCGCGCCATACTGTCAGCCTTGTTCGGAAGCTCCTCATCTGCCATGGCCCACCGCGCCTTGTAATCAAGTCCGGGAGCACGGAGGCTCTTAGCAAGGTCCTGTGCAAATACTTGGGCCGAGAGGAGGATGAATGCCAATGACAAGAACTTCTTCATTACCATTCAGCGTGTCGACTTATCATGCCCGTACCATCGGCCAATCTAGGCAATCTCTCGCATCTTCTCTTCTACGAACCACATCCCCATCCTCCCCTTGCCCTTGGCCTCTATCTCGCCCCGGTACTCGCACTGGAAGTGGTCTTTCACCAACTGGTAGGTGGCCTCGCTGATGTTCACGCGGCCCACCTCACCGCTCGATTCCATGCGGCTGGCCGTGTTCACAGTATCGCCCCAGATGTCGTACTGGAACTTCTTGGTGCCCACGATGCCCGCTACCACAGGGCCCGAGTGGATGCCGATGCGGATGCGGAAGCTGCGCCCTCCGATGGCCTTTATGCAGCGGGCCATGTCCAGGGCGGCCTTCACACAGTCGATGGCGTGGGTCGTGCTCGTTATGGGTATGCCCGATGCGGCCATGTACGAGTCGCCAATGGTCTTTATCTTCTCCAGGCCGTGCTTCTCCACAATGCGGTCGAAGGCTGAGAAGCAGATGTTGAGCTGGCGGATGAGCTCATCAGGGGTCATCTCGGAGGCCACGGAAGTGAAATCCTCAAAATCGGTGAAAAGGACAGAGACCGAGTCGAAATGTTTGGGAGCGATCTTTCCATTGTTCAACATCTCCTTGATGGTGTGGCGGGGCAGGATGTTCTTGAGCAGTTCATGGCTCCGGGCTTTTTCCTTGGTGATACGGCCCCGCTGCATATACACCACCCACAGGAAACATAACAGGATGAGCAGCCCTGCGATGAGCACATTCCGAAACCGCTTCTGATTGGTTATCACCAGTTCCTGACGTTCCAGTTCGCCCTTCTGTTTCTCCATCTCAAATTTCTCCTGGGCCCCCGCTATCGCCATCAGGTTGGCCTCCTTCTGTATCCCTATCAGTGTCTGGTGGGCCGTGTCAAGGAAACGGAATGCCTCGGTCATCTGTCCATTGTCGGCATAGGCTCTGGCCAGGACGGGATAGAATTTCGCCTTAGAAGCCGGGGGCCTTCTCCGCCTTAGCCAGAATTCGCGATAGGCCTCCTGCTGTGTTGCAAGGGCCAGCTCCGGTCTTCCCGTTGTCCGGTATACCTCGCCAAGCATGGACAGGGTGTTGGCCAGATCAGAGTGGTCGTTGTGCCTTCGGCTCACCTCTATGTTCTTCTCTAGCAGGGGAATGGCCTCGTCATGTCTGCCCTCCAGCACGAGTATATCTGCAATGTTTCCGCTCAGGATGCCCACCCAGATATCCTCTTTGTCCGCTATCGCCATGTCCATTGCCCTTCGATAGAGCAACTTCGCAGAATCGAGCATGTCCATGTTGCGGTAACAGAGCGCCAGCGAGTTCATCTTGGTGGTGCGGCTATACCTTAGGCGGTCTTCGGGTATGGTCTTCCATGCCTCTAGGAAAATATCGGCAGCCGTTCGGTATTCCTTGAAGAAGTAATACATCCGCCCGTAGTCATAGAAGTAATCGGCCTTGAGTGGGAACTCGTCTGGGTCGTATCCGATGTATTCGGCATGAGCAGCTATGTAATGGCGAATGGCCAGCGCATATTTCTTCGAATTGAAGTACCCGTTGGCCAAGGTCTGCAGGGCCTCGGTGTGGATAAAGCGGTATGCCGGCTCAGTGGTGGCATCGATCAGTTGAAGCAGCCGTTGCTCCATCAGGCTGTCCACAACGCCTTCGTTCCGCTTCATATGCACCTTGCAGCGGTACAGGTCCGACAGCAACCTGAGATGGTTGTCGCCTTTGGCTGCGGCAACCGAACTGATACCGTCAAATGCGCTGATGCACTCCGTATGGTTATTGTGCCCTATGTTGTTCCATAGAGAATCAAGCGCAGTGCGCTGAAGTGCAAATGCCTTGTGTGCGATACGCTCAGTCAGGGTGTCTATCTGCCCTACCACTCGGTTCGGGACAAGGCACACCATGGCCATTATGGCCCATAGGACCGGTAAGCCCAACTGGCCACGGAAACGAATTGCCCTTTGAATCAAAGGTATCTGTGACAATAGGGCGATGATACGAACACTGGGTACATCTCACAGGGCCCCGGAACAGTATGAACCCTCTGCCACACACTGTTCACCCGCAAGGCTTCGGTTTTGAGTCTGGCTATCAGATCCTCATGAGACAAACCACATCCCCATCCTCCCCTTGCCCTTGGCCTCTATCTCGCCCCGGTACTCGCAGTGGAAGTGATCTTTCACCAACTGGTAGGTGGCCTCGCTGATGTTCACGCGGCCCACCTCACCGCTCGATTCCATGCGGCTGGCCGTGTTCACGGTATCGCCCCAGATGTCGTACTGGAACTTTTTCACCCCCACGATGCCCGCCACCACGGGGCCCGAATGGATGCCCACGCGCATCTCGAAGTAGGGGCGGCCTGCGGCCTCGCGCTCCTGTCGGTGATGGGCCATGTAGACCTGCATCTCGAGGGCGGCCCGCACCACATCGGTGGCCTCACCATGGGCCGGGTCGGGCAGTCCGCCCGCGGCCATGTAGGCATCGCCAATGGTCTTGATCTTCTCGATGCGGTATTTCTCCATCAGCCCGTCAAAGGCCTTGAAACACAGGTTGAGCTCCTCCACCAGTTCGGCCGCGGTCACCTTCTCGCTCATCTGTGTGAACCCTTTGAAATCGGTGAACAGGATGGTGGCCGTGTCGAAATGCCGCGCCTGTGCCGTGCCGGTGGCCTTTAGCTCCTGGGCCGTCTCGTGCGGCAGGATGTTATGCAACAGGTCATCGCTGCGCTGTTTCTCGGCCTGCAGGTCGCGGGTGCGCTCGTCCACCATGTGCTGCAGCCGCATGCGCTCGGCCCGCGCCATGCGCTCGCGGTAGCGGATGATGCCCCACACCGCCATGGCACCCAGCAGCATGGACCCGACAATGAACCACCATGTGCGCCAGAAGGGCGGCAGCACGCGGAACTTGAACTGCTCAGGGGTGGCATCGCACAGGCCATCGGCATTGCAGGCCCTAACCACGAAGGTGTAGCTGCCCGCGGGCAGGTTGTCGAACCTCTCGGTGCGCGAGGCAGAGAGCGCGCTCCATTCATCTTTCAGACCCACTATGCGCCACTGATAGCGCACCTTTTCGGGATAGGACAGGTCGATGCCCGTGAGGTCGACCACGAGGGTGTTGTCGTGGGCCTTGAGGATAAGTCCGCTGCCGATGCTGATGCGGCCCGGCACTCCCTGGGCCAGCACTATGCCGCTGCCTGTGGCTACGCGCGTGATGTGTGTGATGGGCTGCAGCGATGCACGCCCATCGGCCTGCGGCCCAATGGCCGTGAGGCCGCGTACGGTGCCAACCCACAGGGTGCCATCGTGGCCCGGCTGCACGCTGTGGTCAAAGGTCTCGGTGCCAAAGAAACCCTCGTCCGTGCCCATGTGCCTAATGGTCTCGGGGTGGCCATCGGGCCCGAAAGCGATGCGGTCCAGACCGGTGGACGAGCCGGCCCAGAGCTGGCCCTGGCGGTCAAACGCCAGCAGGTTCACATCGGGGTTGGTAAGGCCATTCTCCCTGTTGATGCTGATAAGACCTGCCCCATCGGGCGATATGATGTGGATGCCGCTGCCATGCGTGGCAATGCACACCTGACCCTGCGGCCCGCTAATGATGTGCGAAATGTTGCGCACCGTGCCGATGGGTGCCGGGATGCTGAACTGCCCTTCGGCATGGCGCACCACGGCCGCCCGCTCAAAACCCGCCCAGATGCGGCCCTTGGCATCGCGCATCAGGGTGCCCACGCTGCTCTCGTTGGCATTGCTCTCGCTCCAGAAATCGTGGAACGAATGCCCTTCATCGGTGGGGAGATAAGAGGTGACCCCCTGCGAGCTGCCCACCCACACCTTGCCGTCCGGCTCAAACAGGATGCTGCGCACCTCGTCATTGAGCAGGTCGCCATCGGGGGCGAAATATCTGGCCGGGCTCCGGCCGCGTATCAGGATGCCTGCATCGGTGCCCACCCAAAGGCGGCCCTGCGCATCGCGGGACATGCAGTTCACCTGCTGCCCGATGAGGAAGGGCTCAATGGTGTCGCGGCTGGCGGCCCATTGGCCATCGGCCCTGCGCACCAGGGCACCCAGCCCGTTGAGGGTGCCCACCCACACGGTGTCGGCCTCGGCCAGCACAGCCGTCACCTGATTGGCAGGCAGCCCATCGCGGCCACGGTACAGTGCCATGTCGGCCCCCGAGAAACGGCATATCCCACCGAACCATGTGCCGAACCAGAGATTGCCCTGCCTGTCGCGCACCATGCTGCGCACACGCGCGTTGCTCAGGCCATTGGCCTCGGTCATCGGCCGGAAAATGTTGCCATCGAGGTACCAGACGCCCTTCTGCGTGGCGAACCACATGCGGCCCTTGGCATCCTGCACAATGGACCGGATGCGGGGCTCGGGCAGTCCGTCCTCGTCCATGTAGAGCCGTAGCGAATCGCCCACGATGCGGGCGGCCCCGTGCTCAGTACCGGCCCAGATGGCGCCCTCGCGGTCCTCGTATAGGCACAGCACACGTGGGTCAATGAGGCCGTTGATGACGGTCACCCTGCGGCCCTCCACGCGGCACAGGCCACCATCAGTACCGGCCCAGATGCGGCCCTTGCTGTCGCAGAGCACGGCCCTGAGCCGAAGGTTGGGCAGCCCATCGGCATCGGTGAGGCGGTCGGTGAGAACAGTATCCTCCTTCAGGTCGATGATGCAGAGGCCACCGCCATAGGTGGCGGCCCACACCCTGCCATCGGGGGCCTGGGCCATGCTGCGCACGTGGGCGTTGGCAAGGCCCTGTGCAGCCCCTATGGTGCGGATGCCCTGGGGCGTGAGGATGCTGATGCCGTTGCCATCGGTGCCGGCCCAGATGCGGCCCTGGGCATCGGGCAGCACACAGCGCACCATGTTCGATGCCAGTCCCTCTGCCGTGCCCCAGGTGTTGAAGGTGTGCCCATCGAACGAGGCGAGACCTCCGCCCTCGGTGGCCACCCAGAGCAGGCCATGGGCATCTTCGGCCATGTGATAGACAGAGCTGCGCGGCAGGCCCTCATCCACAGACCAGGCCCTGAAATCGTAGCGCTGGGCGAGCAGATCAGCAGGCCATACCACACAGATGACCGCGAGTATCCTGAGGACAGGAAGTGACTTCCGCCACGGTGACATGATCAGTGACATCAGCGCAGAAAATCGCTTATCTGAGAAGGGTCGCGTCTGATGTCCCAAATGAAAAGGACATAAATAAGATTGTCATCGTGCCTGAAGAAATGGATATGGTCTCGCACAACGATGCCCCTAACCCCATCCTGATCTGTGGCCATGCTGGCATGTGGGAACCTGGAAAGCATGGAGGCGGTGTCCCTGAACATGCGCATCAGTCGTTTGCTGTAATTGCTGTTGCCGTTGCGTCTGTCGTAATAGGATCTGATCTGGCGCAGGTCGGCCTTCGACTCAGCTGACCAGAGTATGGTCCTACTCATCGTCCAATAGGTCGCTGAACACCGATTCGGTCGTGTGGGTCTGTCCTTTTTCGTATTGACCGAGGGCTTCTGACACCTTGCTCCGTTGTTCGGGGTTGAGTTTCAGCGTGCGACCGGTCTCCTGCATGCCGTGAAGGAGGAGATAGACATCGTTGAGCAGCCTGTCGTCTGTGATGGAATCAATCTGTTCCTTCACCTTATTCCTGAGTTCAGTGCTGGACATGTGGCGGTCTTTATTCACCAAAGTTAATGCAGTGTCTCACATGGGGCGCAGCCCTTCGAGGGCCGCGTTGTATTCGGTCACCATCTGGCGCACCACCTCGGCCGCGGGGGTCATGGCGGCTATGGAGGCGGCCACCTGACCTATCTCGAGTTCGCCCTCGTCCATGTCGCCCTCAAACATGCCCCGTTTGGCACGCGCACGGCCCAGGTGGGCGGCCAGCTCCTCGTTGCTGGCGCCACGGTCCTCCATCTCCTTTATCTCTGCAAAGAACCGGTTGCGCAGCAAGCGCACGGGCACCAGCTTCTTCATGCTGAGGTGGGTGTCGCCCTCTTTGGCGGCTATCACGGCATCTTTGAATGCCTGGTGGGCCGAACTCTCGGGCGTGGCCACAAAGCGGCTGCCCACCTGCACACCCTCGGCCCCCAGGGCAAAGGCCGCCAGCATGGACCGGCCCGAGGCGATGCCCCCTGCGGCTATCACCGGAATCCTCACTGCCTGGCAGATGATGGGGATGAGCACCAGCGTGGTGGTCTCCTCGCGGCCGTTGTGGCCCCCGGCCTCAAAGCCTTCGGCCACAATGGCATCGGCCCCGGCCGCCTCGGCCTTCTGCGCGAACTTGGTGTTGGCCACCACGTGCACCACCTTGATGCCATGCTGCCGCAGGTGAGCGGTCCAGGTGGCGGGATTGCCTGCACTGGTGAACACGATGGGCACCTTTTCGTCCACAATGATGCGCATGTGCTCATCGATGTTGGGGTAGAGCAGCGGCACATTGACCGCAAAAGGCCTTGAGGTGGCTGCCCTGCACTTGCGTATCTGGTCGCGCAGCACATGGGGGTACATGCTGCCGGCCCCTATGATGCCCAGACCCCCGGCATTGCTTACGGCACTGGCCAGCTCGTGCCCGCTGCACCAGATCATGCCGGCCTGAATAATGGGGTGCTCTATGCCGAAGAGCGCGCAGATGCGGTTGTCTTTCACTACGGGTGATTTTAAGGACGGGCGAATATCTTAAGTGATTCCCAGCAATAAGACCAGTTTCCCTTGAGCTCGCGCGGGAGTGTCCCTTTTCATCCTTTTGTCTTGATATCCCGCAAGGGCAGGATAAACTCCAGGATCAAAACCCTTCGACTGCGCTCATGGCGACATGAGGCTGGTGGACATTTCCCATCGAGCTGCCCCTACATCACCGTCATATGAAAAGGCGCTACTGGTAAGACTGCGGGGAATCACAATATCTAATACCTGATGATGAATGACCATGCACGCTCAGGCATACCTCTCTTCCAACCCTTTGAGGTGATGCTGCATGTGGTAGATGGTGAAGTGCATGAGTTCGCGCACGGTGAGCATGCCCATGAGCGGATGCGGTGCGCCTGTGCGGTCAAGGTCGCGTTCGTCCCATTTGGCAAGGTTGGCGCACAGCTGATCGACCTCAGCGTTGAACCGCCTTATGAGTTCCTCCCTTTCGGTGGCAGCCACAGGGCGGGGCACAAAACCGTCCGGGGCCCTGCCCCCGGCCGCCAGGGCCGCCTGATAGCGCTTGACAACCTCGTCATAGCTGCTCTGACTCTTTACCGCCCCGTAGCGGAGCCTCAGTACGATGCGCGGAAGGCCCAGCCCCTTGGCCAGTGGCCTGGTGCTCTTGATGAGGTGCAACAGATGCTGCCCGGCAGTCCACGCCTGTGCGGGGCCATGGGTCATGACAGCATCGGGCCGCTGCGTGTACCATGCCGCCACTTGGGCAGCCCCGTGCCTGAGTCGGGTGATGAGTTCGTCCTTGGGTGTGATCATGGGGGATGAAGATAGGGCCGAAGGGCTGAGCAATGAACGAGTGCCCCTGAGGAACGGGCGTCCGGGTGGGTGCATCTTCATCAGCGAGGGCTGATAGGCCATACCCTCATACTATCGACTATGGTCTATGGACCATCGTCTATTCCCCACCCGCCCCAATGTTCCCTTTTGTCACTCCTGCGAAACATTACGCGCAAAGCCTGCGCTTCCCGCCCCCTCCACTCCGTCAGCCTGAGTAGCGGTCTTCAGCGTATCGAAGGCCTTTACAGCCCCGCATCAAACGGTGCCGGTGCGCCTGCACTGGACCCCATTCAGATAGACCTCAGCCCCTACCGCTCCGACACCTACCTGCTGCGCATCCAGCACCTCACAGGCACAACAACAGTCCACCGCATAATCAGGCAATAAACCCCACGCCTCCCGCACCCTGAGGCCGACTGCCAGTGAGAATTGATGGCCGCCCCCATGCCGGGGACGGCCTTTTTTTTGCCCTGTTCCATGGCCTGACGCATGTTGGCCTGCCTCATCCATATCTCATTCAGAACTCATTATAACATCATTCTTAACTCATCTTAAAGTGATATAAGTAATTAAATGTGTCATGACCATAAATGGGTTAGTCGTAACCTCAATTATACGAGATGACAACTCATTCATAAGACATCATGCATCATTCATACGACATCATGACTCATTGATACGACTTGACGACTCATATAATAGAGTTTAAACCTCATTTATACGGAATGAGGACTCATATATACGGAATGACAACTCAGTTATACGGAATGACGACTCAGTTATAAGACATCACGCCTCAGTTATAACGCATGCTGACGGCATCCTTATATCTTTGTGCACATCAAAGGAACTGAAAGGCCATGAAGCTGATATCGAAGGAGGAGATGCCCGAGGTGCTGCCTGTGAGGCGCAAGCGCAACACGCTGCTGCGCACCATGCTGCTGCAGTTGGAGGTGGGCGCGGGTCTGTTCATGCCCCGCACAGAATGGAAGGCCAAGAACCCGCCCGCATATGTGGTGACGGGCATACGCAAGAGCCATGGCTACCGCTACGACTATGGCCTGCAGGCCGATGGCTCGGGGTGGCTGTTCCGCAGGGTGGCCTGAGGCAGCTGCCTGGCCCGCCCGGCCGGTTAGGGGCGGGTGAGAAAGCTGTGGCAACAATGGGGGGTGTGCCGCGTTGTGCGGCACCCCGCCCCAATGACGGGGCTTGCCGTCCTTTGCCACTTCGATGCACCGCCATGCCCTGCTCATAGTGCTTGTGCTGCTGCCCGCATGGGCGGTGGCGCAGCAGCTGAACAACCTGCGGGCCAGGCGGGTGGTGGTGCTGGCCGACACGCTGACACTGGATACTCTGAGCATGGTGCCCGGCTCGGTGCTGTTGCAGCGGGCTGACGGCAGGGTGCCCGATGCCGCCACCTACACGGTGGATTACCTGCGCGGCCGTGTGGTGGTGCCCCCCGGGTGGCGTGGCGACACGCTGGTGGTGCGCTATAGGGTGCTGCCGATGGGCCTGGGCAAGGTGTATCTGAGCCGCCCGAGGCAGGTGCAGCTGCCCACGGCCAAGGGCCAGCCCGAGCCGCTGCTGTTCACCATTGCCGACCGCCCGCCCGAGGAGCTGTTTGACCTTGGGAGCCTGAACAAGAGCGGCAGCATATCGCGCGGGCTAACGGTGGGCAACAATCAGGACCTGGGGGTGACATCGAGCCTGAACCTGCAGCTGAGCGGCCAGATAAGCCAGAAGCTGGGCATACGGGCGGTGATAACGGACAACAACATTCCGTTCCAGCCCGATGGGAACACGCAGCAGCTGCAGGATTTCGACCAGGTGTACATCCAGCTTTTCACAGATAGGACCACCCTCACCGCGGGCGATTTTCAACTGAGAAGGCCCGAGCGGTCGTACTTCCTGAGTTTCTTCAAGCGGGCCCAGGGCCTGAGCATAGCCCACCGCTTTGACCTGGGGAAGAAACAGCCCGATGGCAGCCCCCGCGCCACATTGGCGGCCACGGGCAGCGGGGCGGTGAGCAGGGGCAAATTCAACCGCCAGCCCATACAGGGCATTGAGGGCAACCAGGGGCCGTATCGCCTGAAAGGGGCCGAGAACGAGCCCTACATCATAGTGCTGGCGGGCACCGAGCGGGTGTACATAGACGGGGTTCTGCTTACCCGCGGGCAGGAGAACGACTATGTGATCAATTACAACTCGGCCGAACTGACCTTCACGGCCAAGCGGCTTATCACGAAGGACATCCGCATCATTGTCGAGTTTCAGTACACCGACCGTACCTACTCGCGTTCGCTGTTCCATGTGGGCACCGACCTGCAACGGGGCAAACTGGCGGTGCGCTTTAACCTGTACAGCGAGCAGGACAGCAAGAGCAGCCAGTTGGCGGGCGGCCTCTCGCCCTCGCAGCTCTCGATACTGCAGGACATCGGTGACAGCCTCAACGAGGCGGTGGTGCCCACCATAGACTCGGTGGCCTTTAGCAACAGCGAGGTGCTGTACCGCAAAACGGATACGGTGGTGACGGTGCAGGGCATTCAGGTCTTCGTACCCGACATATTCATCTATTCTGTGAACCCCGACAGCGCCCACTTCCGAGTCACATTCAGCGATGTGGGCCTGGGCAACGGCAACTATGTGCAGGTGACCAGCGCGGCCAACGGCCGGGTGTACCAATGGGTGGCGCCCGACCCCGCCACGGGCCGGCCCACGGGCCAGTATGAACCGGTGGGCAGGCTGGTGACCCCGAAGATGAACCAGCTATACACCCTGGGGGCCGATTACACTTTTTCGCCCAACTCGAAACTGACGGTGGAGGGGGCGCTGAGCAACAACGACCTGAACCGCTTTTCGAGCCGCGACAGTGAGGACGACCTGGGCCATGGGGTGAAGCTGACGTACGACCACCGCATACCCCTTGACACCGGCAAGACATGGGTGATAAAGGCGGGGGCCGATCTTGAGAACACGGGCAGGAATTTCGCGCCCATTGAGCGGTTCCGCACGGTGGAGTTTGACCGCGACTGGAACCTGCGCAACATAACGGCCAAGGCCGACCAGTACATCGGTTCGGCCCGACTGGGTTTCAGCCGCAAGGGCTGGGGCGATGTGGACTACACCTTCCGGTCGTTTGTGATGAAAGACGTGTTCACGGCCTGGCAGCATGCCCTGAGCGCAGCCATCGACAACACGAAGTGGGCCATGCAGTTCAACGGCAGCCACATCATGGCCGATGGCGCCACGGAACTGCGCTACGGCCGGTTTCTGATGGACACGAAGTACCGTTTCAAGTTCCTCACCATCGGGCTGCGCGATGATTTTGAACACAACACCCAGCGGGCCGATAGCACCGGGGCCATGCTCGCCACGAGCTATTTCTTCAACGATGCCAAACTGAGCATCGGGCTGCCGGAGAAATGGGCCAACCGTGTGAGCATCTTTTACCAGCGCAGAGACGAGGCCCTGCCCCTGAATGGCGACCTGACCCGCGCCACACTGGGCCAGAGCGCGGGCCTGACGGCCGAGGTGATGAAGGACCCGCGCCACCAGCTGCGCGTAACCACCACCTACCGCAACCTGCAGATACTGGACAGCATAGCCTCATCGCAAAAGCCCGACAACACCCTGATCAACCGCATTGAGTACAACCTCCGCGCACTGAAAGGGGTGATCACCTCAAGCACATTCTATGAGGTGGGCTCTGGGCTTGAGAGCAAGAAGGAGTTTCAGTATGTGGAGGTGAACCCCGGCCAGGGCGCGTATTCGTGGATAGACCAGAATGAGAACGGGATAAAGGAACTGAACGAGTATGTGCAGGCAGTATTTCAGGACACGGCCCGCTACATCCGGGTCTTCATCCCCACCACGGCCTTCATGAAGGTGTATGGCACGCAGCTTAACGAGAGCTTCAATATTGACCCGCGTGTGGTGTGGGGCAGCGCCAAGGGGTGGAAAAAGGTGCTGGCCATGTTCAGCAACCAGCTGGTGTACCGCGTGGAGCGCAAGACCCAGCGCGATGACCTGCTGCAGGCCCTCGACCCTTTCTTCGGCACGATTGAGGACAGCACCCTGGTAACCCTGAGCCAGAACCTGCGCAACACGTTTTTCTTCAACCGAAGCAGCAACAAGATAGCGGCCGACTACACCTATCAGGACAACCGGCAGAAGAACTTCCTGGCCAACGGGTTCGAGACCCGCACGTTGCGGAGCCACACCGGCAAGGTGCGGTGGAACATCACCAAGCAGATCTCATTCAATGGCGAGTATGAACATGGATGGAAGGCCAACATATCGGAGTTCTTCGCGCTGAACAACTATGCCATCACGTATTTCCGCATTGAGCCCAAACTGAGCTACCAGCCCGGTGCCAAGCTGCGGGTGAGCCTGCAGGGCCGCTACACCGACCGCCTCAACACCCTGGGCATTGACAGCGCCCAGCGGGCCGTGCTGCGCGACATAGGCACCGAGGCGCGCTACAACATCCTGGAGAAGGGCTCGATACAGGCAGGGTTCAATTTCATCAGCATCACCTATGGCGGGTCAACGGGCAGCACGGTGGAGTTTGAGATGCTCGATGGGCTGCGCACGGGTTTCAACTACACCTGGAATGCCCTGCTGCAGTGGAAACTTGCCAAGAACATACAGCTCAATCTGACCTACAATGGCCGCAAGAGCGGAGACAACGCCCCGGTGCACACAGGCAGCATGCAGGTGAGGGCGTTTTTCTGAAAGGGTGGTGGTGATGGAGTGAGCCTCCGTTGGGAACTAGGAATTAGGAATAAGGGAAGCGGATCTTGGTCATGGCACCTCAGCCCCTATGGCAGTGTGCAGATCTGTAATTCTTAATTTTCAATTCGTAATTGAAGAAAAAGGTGGTGCCGCCCTGTTTCATCACAGCTTCCGGAGTGGGTGGCCGGGAGATGATCGGCATCATGGAATGACCTGATCGCGGTATTGCACCATGGCAGGTGGAGCCATCACATTTGCCGCATGTCAATGCCACAGCACCTCCCGGTCGCCCAAGCGTGGGAAAAGTTATTGCCCTATATCATCCCCCAAAAAGAGATGAAGGGCAAGAAGAAGAAATGCTGTAAGAAGTATAAGAAGGGCAAGAGGTGCGACTCGTGCCCGCTCAGGCACTGCGCCTGACAAGGAACCAGGGGTTTAAAAGGTCTTCTTTGTTGTAGCGCACAGGCGTGACCTCGTCAGGCAGCGTGACCGTGCAACCGGCCGCTTCGGCAATGGCCTGACCGGCAGCGGTGTCCCACTCCATGGTGGGCGCAAAACGCGGGTAGGCATCGGCTGTGCCATCGGCCACCAGGCAGATCTTGAGCGAGCTGCCCATGCTTACCATCTCCACCTCTCCGTGCAGTGCCTTGATCCGCTCATAATAGGCCATGGTCTCATCGCTCATGTGCGACCGGCTGCCCACCATGCTGAAAGGTCTGCGGCCCTTGTCCTCGGGTAGTTTTTTCCCGTTGGATAAAAGGGTGGTGAGGTCGGCATCGCCCACCTTGGAGAATACCTCTATCTTCCATGCCCCCTGGCCCACCACGCCCACATACATGACGTCCATCACCGGCACGTAGATAACGCCCTGTGTTGCCCGGCCGTCCTCAATAAGGGCAATATTCACTGTGAATTCGCCATTGCGCTTGATGAACTCCTTGGTGCCATCGAGGGGGTCCACCATCCAGAACCTTGCCCAGCCTTTGCGCTCTGCGTAGGGTATGGACTTGCCCTCCTCGCTAAGTATGGGCAGGTCGGTGTCCTTCAAAAACGAGACGATGCGGAGGTGGCCTCTGCGGTCGGCCTCGGTGAGTGGGCTCTTATCGTCCTTCTGCTCAACGGCAATGGGGCGAGAATACACATCAAGGATCTCCTTGCCGGCCTCGAAAGCCGCACGGATGGCTGTACTAATCAACGGATTATTCATGGGGCGGCAAAAGTAGCCGCCCGAATCACACCAGAACTCCGAGACAGATAATAGTAAGCGCCAGGCCCAGCGTGAAACCCGAATAGACCTGAGCGGGAGTGTGGGCATCGAGACACAGCCGCGACCAGCCCACCAGCCCGGCTGCAACTGCAAGTGTGGCAGCCATGGGCAGCACCGGCATCTGATACAGCATGGACAGTGCCACCACTGCACCCAGCATGCCGCCCATGCCCATCATGTGCACACTGATCTTCCACCACATGTTGATAATGGCCGTGACAATGAGCGACACCACCGAGGTGAGCACCAGCGCACGGAACATGCCCGGTAAAGGCAGCCTGCCCAAGAGGATGTAGGTCGATATCAGGAACGTGACCCCTACAAGAAACGGCAGATGCCGCTCGTTGCGCTCGGCCATGTGGTAGCTGCTGATGATCCTGCTTCGGACAAACCAGGCAAATACCAGCATGGGCAACAGGATGGTATTTATGACGATGATAAGGAGCATGACCCACCGTAGCATGCCCTGCACCGCAAACGACAGGTAAGAGCCGGTGCCCAATATGAGCAGTACGGTATAAAGCGGCACGAACAGCGGCTGAAAAGCGATGCTCAGGGCGTAGGCCAGTCTGCGCTCCATATCAGTGGCGGAGGGTATAACGGTCGGCATCGGCCAGAGCCGGGAACCGCTGTCGGTATGCCACCAGCGGACCAAGGCTGATGGTGGCAGAGGCGATGGCCTGCTCAGATTGAGGACAGGCAGCGATCACCTCGCCCATAGGGCCGTGCAGCACACTGTCGCCACTGTACCGGTGGCCGAGGCCATCGGTGCCAACGCGGTTTACGCCTGCCACATAGGCCAGATTCTCGTGGGCACGGGCCACCAGAAGATCCTTCCACGCACGGCTGCGCACCTCGGGCCAATTGGCAACATAGATGAGCAGGTCGTAAGCGCCCTCAACTGTGTTGGGTGAGCCATCGGTGGCGGTGTTGCGTGCCCACTCGGGGAAACGCAGGTCGTAGCACACCAGCGGGCAGATGCGCCAACCTTTCCACTCCACGATCAATCTTTCTTTCCCAGCAGAATAGGAGTTGTGCTCGCCTGCGAAGGTGAAAAGGTGCCGCTTGTCGTAGGTGGCGAAGGTGCCTTCGGGCCTGGCCCAAACAAGGCGATTGTAAGCGGTGCCATTGTCCGTCACCATCAGGCTGCCTGTAACGCAGGCCCCGGTATGCGCTGCGGTGGCCAGCATCCATTGCACCGTGGGGCCATCTGTCGGTTCGGCCCATTCGGTGCGGTCGGTGAAGGCGGTGGTGAACATCTCGGGCAACACGATCAGGTCAGTGATCCCAGCCAACGGGGCCAGTTCCGCATCCAGTCTGGCGCGGTTGCCTGCAGGGTCGCACCACAGCAGATCGGTCTGAACAAGGCTGATGCGCAGGTCGGTCACAGCTTGTGCAGTTTCTCAGCAGCCCGTTGCAGCGTGTCGTCCTCCTTCGCGAAGCAGAACCTCAATAGATTGACCTTATCGGGTCTGTGATAGAACACCGATACCGGAATGGCGGCTACGCCATGCTCTCTGGTGATGCGCTGGGCGAAATCGACATCCTTCTCATCGCTGACATCCGAGTAATCGACCACTTGGAAGTAGGTGCCGTTGCTGGGCCGCAGTTTCAACCTCGATCCGCGAAGCAGATCGACAAAACGGTCTCTTTTCTCCTGATAGAACTGATGCAGGCCTGCATAGTGTTCGGCCTCCGGCACAAAATCGGCCAATGCGAACTGCACAGGCGTGTTGACAGAGAACACGTTGAACTGATGGGTCTTGCGGAACTCGCGCATCAGTTCCTGCGGCCCCAATACGTAGCCCACCTTCCACCCGGTATTGTGGTAAGTCTTTCCAAAGGAGGAGACAATGAGCGAGCGTTCGGCCAGTTTCGGATATCGGGCCACACTCTGGTGCTCCATCCCATCAAAAATGATGTGCTCATACACCTCATCGCTCAGGATCACGATGTCGGTCTTGTCCGTCAGTTTCTGCAACCGCGCCAGGTCCTCGGCTGTCAGCACCCGGCCGCTGGGGTTGTGCGGGGTGTTGATGATGATCATGCGCGTGCGCTGATTCACCAGTTTCTTCATCCGCTCCCAGTCCACAAGATTCTGGCTTCGCAGGTCCATCTGAACAAACACCGGCACTCCACCTGCCAGTTCAATGGCCGGCACGTAGCAGTCGTAGGCCGGTTCGAGAATGATCACTTCATCGCCCTCGGCCACCAGTGCGGTGATGGCGGTGAACAGGGCCTGAGTGGCTCCGGCTGTCACTGTCACCTCACTCTCCGGGTCATACTTGGCTGAATAGAGCATTTCCACCTTTTGCGCAATGGCCTCGCGCAGGGCGGGCACACCCTGCATGGGGGCGTACTGGTTGTGGCCGCTCCGCATGTGGCTGGCCGTGAGGTCAATGAGTTTGGCGGGCATGTTGAAATCGGGGAATCCCTGTGCCAGGTTGATGGCCCCGTGCTGCCGCGCAAGGGCGGTCATGACGCTGAAAATGGTGGTGCCCTGGTTGGGCAGTTTTGAACGGATGGCCCCGCTGAAACGCATGATGCGAAAATAGGGCGGAGCAGCAAGGCTGAAGGGATGACACGGACTGAATATGTTCTATTGCGATGATGGGTGCGAAAGCATGGATCACGAAGGAATCGGCAGACCGCCCACGGCCTACTTTTGCCGCCCTTCAAGAAAACCGGGAGCCCCCCTCCTCCCCGCCCCGACCATGCCCGTACGCAAGGCCAAGGATTATGCAGAGTTCATGAAGCTGAGGCTGGCGGCACTGGTGGTGCTGAGCAGTAGCATCTGCTACGGGCTGGCGGCCGAACATTTTGACTGGCGCACGCTACTGGTGCTGGTGCTGGGCGGATTCCTGCTCACGGGTGCATCGAATGGGCTGAACGAGGTGATGGAACGCGATCTCGATGCGCTGATGGACCGCACCAGGAACCGCCCGTTGCCACAGAGCCGGATGACAGTTACCGAAGGTGTGGTGGTGGCATCGCTGGCCGGGGTGGCGGGCATAGGGTCGTTGTGGCTCTTCATCAACCCCATGAGCGGCATACTCGGTGCCATTGCGCTCATCCTATATGTGGCCGCCTACACACCGCTGAAGCAGATGACGCCCTTCGCTGTGTTTGTCGGTGCTTTTCCCGGCAGTGTGCCGCCCATGTTGGGGTGCGTTGCCGCCACAGATGGTTTCGGGCATATCACATTGCTGGCCCTGCTCATGTTCGCTGTGCAGTTCCTTTGGCAGTTCCCGCACTTCTGGGCCATCGCTTGGCGGTTGGATGCCGACTACCGGAAAGCGGGCTTCAAGATGCTCCCTTCGCCAGAGGGACGGGTCAAGGCCAGTGCCTTTCAGATCCTTGTCTACACCATCGGGCTGGTGCCTGTCAGCCTATTGCCCACCTACTTCGGTTACACGGGCCATATAAGTGCGGTGGTGGCAGTGGTGTGTGGCGCAGCGTTCGTGTATCAGGCCATCAGGCTCTATCAGAGTCTTTCGGCCGATGATGCCAAGCGCCTCATGTTCGGTTCGTTCATATACCTGCCCGTGGTGCAGCTTGCCTACCTGATGGACAGGCTCTGACCCAGGTCATCAATCCATCATTGACAATTACCCAAAATAGCAGCCTGAAAAAATGGACAACATAGACGAAACAGATGGCCAGGCCGCTCAGATTGAGCGCAGCAAGGTGATGCTGCTCTGGTTCGGCATCATCAGCATCTGCATGATGTTCGCAGGCCTTACCAGCGCGTATGTGGTACTGCAGGCCGACCATTTCTGGGTACAGGCCGATCTGCCCACCATGTTCTGGATCAGTTCGGTGGTCATTGTTCTCAGCAGCCTAACTGTGTGGTATGCCGCCCATTCGGTGCAGAAGGGCGATGTAAAAGGCCTTCGCCTGGGGCTGTGGTCCACGTTGGTGCTCGGACTCTTGTTCACCGCGACACAAAACCTCGGGTGGAAGGAGCTACAGACTGAGGGGAAGTTCTTTGTCAGCCACATCTCTGACCTGAAAGGAGTCTATGGCACCGATTATAAGATTCTGATGCAAGGAAGGCCGCTCCTTCATTCAGAAGGGAATTTCTACAAACCTGACGACATCGCCCTTGAGCAGCCGATCAACGAAAGGGTGAACAGTTCGTTCAACGTGAGCGGTTCGTTCCTGTTTATCCTTTCGGGACTTCACCTGGCCCACCTTCTGGGCGGATTGGCATACCTGATATACGTGGTGATACGGGCCGGAAAAGGTACCTACACCTCCTCTGACAACCTGCAAGTGAGGCAGATGGGCACCTATTGGCACTTCCTCGACCTGCTTTGGATATATCTCTTTTTGTTCCTCCAGTTTATTCGCTAAAATTGCACCGCCCGAAAAAGGCATAATCACACTCAATGGCACACGTTACGCAGCATGTAGCACCCACCCACAGCGACCACGGGGCGGGCGATTGGGCAGGAGGCACCTCCCCCTTCAAGATGAGCTACGGGAAGATGATGATGTGGTTCTTCCTCGTCTCAGACGCCTTCACCTTCAGCGGTCTGCTCACGGCCTACGGCTTTATGCGCCACAAGTGGGACGCCATCTGGCCAACAGCCGGTGACGTGTTCACGCACTTCCCGTTCTACCATGGCCATATTGAGTTGGCCTACGTGGCGTTCATGACCTTTGTGCTCATCGCATCGTCTGTCACCATGGTGCTGGCTGTTGAGGCCGGACACCGCATGGACAAGCAGAGCGTTATCAAATGGATGATCCTCACCATCATAGGCGGGGCCATCTTCGTTGGTTCGCAGGCGTGGGAGTGGTATCACTTCATCCACGGCACCGAACAGGGGGCCTACCTTCTTGAGGACGGCCAGACAGTCATGCGTCACAAGTTCGACCCGACCACGCACCACATGGTGGAAGGTGTCTATTTGGTGCCCGAGGCCGATGCCAGCGGTTTCCGCGAGGTGAGCGGTGAAGAGGCCGATGCCATGAAATCGACAGCCACCCACATACACGGGGCCAACCTTCGCCACAATGAGTATGGCCTACCACTGTTCGCCAACTTCTTCTTCTTCATCACCGGTTTCCACGGTTTCCACGTGTTCTCTGGTGTGGTGATCAACTTCCTCATCCTTCTCGGGGTGATAAGCGGCACCTACCACAAGCGCGGCCATTATGAGATGGTGGAGAAATCAGGTCTTTACTGGCACTTTGTGGATCTGGTGTGGGTATTCGTTTTCACCTTCTTCTACCTGCTCTGATCAGCCCCTTTCAATCTCACAAACCGAAAAAAGAACACTGCTATGAGCGCACGTGACGATGTGTACGAATACTCTCTCGACCTGCACCACAGTGATGAGGAGGGGGTCAAGATCCGTAAGAAGTTCTACTTTGTATTGGCTCTGCTTTCCGTAGTGACCATCGTAGAAGTGGCCATGGGTATGTTGTGGAGCCGGGATCCGGGCATGGCCGAGATCCTGAAGGTCTCGTTCATCACCCTCACCCTCTTCAAGGCCGGATATATCGTAATGGTATTCATGCACCTTGGCGATGAGAAGAAGAACATGAAACTGACTGTTCTTGTGCCGTATTTCCTACTTATAGGCTACCTCATCTTCATCTGTCTGGTTGAAGGGACTTACGTGGGTGTGATGGCATCTGGCCTACAGAACTATTTCGGCCTCTGACCTGTTGATGCTCCCGTAATGGGAAACCCGCGACTGAGGAAGTGCCTCGTCCTATTCATCATACTGCTTCTACCCTCTTTGCTGTACCTGCTCCTCACCACGGGCAGGCACAACTTTGCGCACCTGCCTGTGCTCACCTACACCGATGAGCTTGGGCAGCAGCAGGTGCGGATGGCGCCCAGATTTCGCTTTATCAATCAGGATAGCACCATTGTGGACAATGTAACGGTGAAGAATAAGGTGTATGTGGTCGATTTCTTCTTCACACGTTGCCCCAGCATCTGCCCCATCATGACCGAGAACATGCGCAAGGTGTATGACAGGTTCAAGGGTTATGAGGATTTCGCTGTGATCTCGCACACGGTGGACCCGGTGAACGACACCCCGCATGCATTGGCCGAGTATGCCATTAAGCGACATATTGAGGGCGACCGTTGGTACTTTGTGACCGGAGAAAAGGACAGCCTCTATGCTGCGGCCTTTCAGTACCTGAGCAGCGCAATGGAAGACAGCCTCGCACCGGGAGGTTTCCTGCATACCGAGTATTTTGTACTGGTTGATAAGGACGGCCAACTGCGCAGCCGTATTGATGATGAAGGCAACATGATCGGGGTATATGACGGTACCGACATGCAGCAGGTGAATAACCTGATCGATGACATCAAGGTGCTGATGGCCGAGTACCGTCTGGAGTTGAAGGAGAACAACCGATTCAGAGATAAGGACGATGAGTGACAGGAAGGTTCTTAATCTTGTGCTGCTGCTCTCTGTGGTGGTGTTCGGGGTTGTGGTGATTCTTTACAATCTGCCAAGAGCGGAGGCAATTCCCTCCTTCGTCAAGTATCTGCCTACCCTCAACGCGGTGCTCAATGGCACCTGCTTCATTCTGTTGCTGCTTTCGTATCGTGCCATCCGCAGCCGACAGATCAAGCTACACAAGCGGCTCAACCTGATGGCCTTTGCCTTATCGGCCCTGTTCCTTGTGTCGTACATCCTGTTCCACAGTTTCGGTATCGAGACCCGCTACCCGGCCGATGCCCCGCTGAGGCCCATTTACCTGTTCATATTGGTGACACATATCCTGACTGCAGCCATTGTGCTTCCGCTGGTGCTCCTTTCTTTCTATCATGGACTGAGGGGCAATGTGCCCTCCCACCGCAAAGTGGTGCGTTTCAGCTTCCCCATCTGGCTCTATGTCACACTTACCGGGGTGGTGGTGTACCTGATGATATCACCCTATTATTCCTTCTGACCTCAGATGCGCCTCAAAGCAATATGCCTTACCCTGCTCCTTGCCATGATGGCAGGTGCCGAGGCGTGGGCTCAGTGCAGCATGTGCCGCGCTGTGACCAACAGCAACATGCAGAACGATGATTTTGTAGGCACGGGCCTCAACCCGGCCATCATTTACCTGATGATATTGCCGTATGTGCTGCTGAGTGTCATCGCTTTTGTGTTCTTCCGTAAGCAGATCATGCAGCGGTTAAGGGCTCTTTTCGGTTGATGCAGCGCGGTGTCAGCGCAACCCCGCATTGATATGGGCCAAGGCCGAAGCGGGCGGTGTAAGGGTCTCCTTTCCGAGGGTGTTGAGCGGACGGTCGGTGGTGTTGAGCACATGGTGCAGGTCGGGCTGCGTGCCATCCATGTACAACAGGCCAGTTAGGATGTCACCTCTGTCGCGTGCCGCACGAAGGGCGTTCATGGCGCTGTTCCGGTTCAGCGGGTCCCAGTCATCGGCCAGTTTCTGCAGGCTAATGCTGCTGCCATCGTGCATCTTCACCTGTTTGGACTGCCCCTCGGCATACGAAGTGGTGATCTCAGTTGCCTGAGGCACAAAATCGATGGTCGATGTGGCCTCAATGTGCTGCCTCACGTGGTCATAACTCTTGGTGCTGCCAACATTGTTGTTGAAAGTGACGCAGGGCGATATGACATTGATGAATGCGAAACCCGGATGACTCATGGCAGCTTTTAGCAGCGGGATGAGCTGGGTCTTATCGCCACTGAAGCTCTGGGCCACGAACGTAGCGCCCAGTTCCATGGCCAGACCACACAGGTCGATGCTCTCGAACGGGTTCACATTGCCGCTCTTGTTCTTCGACCCACGGTCGGCAGTGGCGCTGTCCTGTCCTTTGGTAAGGCCGTAGCAGCCGTTGTTCATTACCACATACACCATGTTCAGGTTGCGCCTCACGGCATGGACAAATTGCCCCATGCCTATGGATGCGGTGTCGCCATCGCCCGATACACCGAAGTATATCAGGTCGCGGTTGGCCAGATAGGCTCCCGTTGCCACCGATGGCATGCGCCCATGCACCGAATTGAACCCGTGCGACCCGCCCACAAAGTAGGCCGGGGTCTTACTGCTGCACCCGATGCCCGAGAGCTTGGCCATGCGGTGCGGCTCAATGTTCAGCTCGTAGGCCGCCTGCACCACGCTGGCACTGATGCTGTCGTGGCCGCAGCCGGCACATAAGGTACTGAGGGCACCCTCGTAATGCGCAACGGTATAACCCAGCTTGTTCTTAGGCAGCGCAGGGTGGCGGAATTTGGGTCGGATGTAGGTCATTGTCGGGAATGCCTGACATGGCATTGCCCGACAAAGGAAAGCGAAATCTGCAGATGGTCACGGTGAGGCGTAAATCTGTTGCCACAGATGGGCAGATTCAGGAAAGAACAGCGTGCCTTGTTCTTTTGATGAGCCGGATGGGCGTGCAGACCTGAATATCGCAGAGGGGCGGTAGCGTCCCAATGTTCACACCCCTACCCGCACCTGCACAAGGGTGCCTTTGCCGGGCGAGGATTCGATGCTGAGGGTGGCGCCAATGGCCTCGGCCCGTGTGCGGAGGTTGGTCATGCCCATGCCACTTGTGCCGCCCTCGGGGTCGAAACCGCGGCCATTGTCCTCGACCAGCAGGGTGAGCGCACCCTGAGCCTGCCGAAGCTGCACGTTCACCTCGGTGGCCTGCGCATGGCGCAGCACGTTGTTCACCAGTTCCTGCGCCATGCGGAACAGCACCAGCTCCACCTTGGGGTCAAAACGTGCACCCTGGGGCAGCAGCCGGTCGAAGGTGTAGAGAATGCCGGCCCGGCCCAGAGTGAGGCCCAGCATATCGTCAATGGCAGCGGGCAGCCCGGCCTCGGCCAGGGCGCGGGGCATCATGCGGTGGCTAATGGCGCGCACTTCGGCACTGGCGGCATCCATCTCGGCCACGGTGCGCTTCAGCTCATCTTGGGCTGACGCTGGGACCTGGCCCTTTGACATGAGGGCCTGGAGGCGCATCTTGATCCCGGTGAGGGTCTGCACGGCCCCATCATGAAGGTCGCGGGCTATGTGGCTGCGCTCGGTCTCCTGCGCACTGATGATGGCATCGAGGCGTCTCTGCTTCTGATCGATGAGCAGTGCGTGGGTGCGGGCCCGCTCGCGCTGCCTGCGCCACATGAGGGCCAGCTGGCCCAGTGCCACGCTGAGCACCAGCAGCCCGATGAGAAGGGCCAGCCACATGCGCTGGCGTGCAAGGGCAGCCATGTGCTCGACCTGGCGGTTGCGCAGCTCGAGGTTCTCGTTCTCCTTCTGTGCGGTGCCGAACCGGGTCTCGGCCTCGGCCAGACGCCTGTTGCGGTCGGCATCCATCAGGCTGTCCTTCAGGGCCGAGTGGCGCAGCGAGAAATCGAGGGCGGCACCCAGGTCGCCCTGTGCGCGGCACACCTTGATGAGCTGCTCGTAACAGTACTGGCGCTGATAGGGGATGTTGAGGGCAAAGGACGAGTCGGCCGCACGGGTGAAGTACCACCGGGCCGAGTCCGGCCGGCCAGAGGCCATATAATAGTCTCCGAGATAGATGATGTTCTCCTGCAGGCCGTAGCGGTCGTGCCTGCGCTGGCGGATGGCCTGTGCCTGCCGGAAGGCGGTAAGAGCAGCAGGATAGTCGCCCCGGAGCAGATGCACACCGCCCAACTTGTTGAGGCTGAAGGGCAGGCCGAGGCTGTCGTGCACGGCCATTTGCATCAGGAGGGTCTTCTGGTAATAGTGCACTGCACTGTCCAGTTTGCCGGTCATCTCCATCAGTACCCCATAATTGGAAAATGCAGGGTTGAGCAGGCCGGTGTCGGTGGTCTGGGTGAGCAGTGCCAGACCGGTGCGCATGTAGCTCAGGGCCTTGTCCATGTCGCGCCTCTTGGTCTGGTAGCCCAGGCCGCACCACTCGTTGCCCTCTTTGGCCAGATTCTTCTTGGCGTGATAGAGGCCAATGGCCAGCATGGTCGCCTCGGCACTGCGGTCGTAGTTGCCCTCGAGGTAGGCCACGGTGCCCTCTTTGGAGTGGAGGTCGGCCCGCAGCATGGTGTCCTTTATGGCCGGGATGAGCGCATTGGCGTGGTCAATAAGCCTGCGCATGCCGGGCAGGTCGGCAGCAAAGGCATCGTAGGGCACCAGGGTCACCGCACGAACCTGCTCGGCCGGGGGCAGTGCACGTATGCGCCTTAGGGTGGTGTCGGCCAGTTGGGCCTGGACATTCATCCATCCCCAAAGGAGAAAAAAGACTGACAGCGCGTGCCTCATGCCTCAGCGATAGGAACGCGGACCGTGGCCACTGTGCCCCGCCCGGCCTGTGCGGAATAGTCGAGCCGCCCGTGCAGCGACTCGACACGGCTGCTGATGTTCATGAGGCCTATGCCGTTGCGCTGGTTGGCATCTTCGGGTCTGAAGCCGCTGCCATCGTCCTCGACCAGCAGCACGAGGTGATCCTTGACCGCCATGAGCTGCACGCTCACGGCCTTGGCCCCGCTGTGCTTGACGATGTTGTTGATGAGCTCCTGGCAGATGCGGAAAAGGCTGATCTCGACCTGATCGCGGTAGCGCACGCCCTCTACCCGCATGTGTTCGAACGAGTAGCGGATGGGGGTGCTGCCCAGGCTCTTGTCAAGCATGTCGGCCAGGGCGGGCACAAGGCCGCTCTCGCTCAACACGCGAGGCATCATCTGGTGGCTGATGCTGCGCACCTCGGCCGTGGCCTCGTCCAGCAGGCGCATGGTGTCGTCCATGCGGGGCCTTTCGGCCTCGGGCAGGGGAATGAGTGAAAGGGTGCGCTGCAGGCGCATCTTGATGCCGGTGAGCGACTGGACGGTGCCATCGTGCAGGTCCTTTGCTATGCGCTTGCGCTCGTCCTCGGTGGCTATGAGCACGGCCCTGAGGCCCGCTTCGCGCTCGGCCGTCATGGCCCGGTGGTGCTCGCGTTCGGCCCTGCGCCTGTTGTATTGGAACAGGAGCCCACCGCCCAGCAGCAGCACGGCCATGGCCGCTGCCAGCAGGGCTATCCAGCGGTTGCGGTCGGCCAGGGCCAGGGCCCGCTGGGCCAGCTCGGTCTCCTGCTGGGCTATCTGGCGGTCCTTGCGTTCGGTCTGATACTGCCGTTCGAGGAGGGCCATCTGCTCGCTCCGCTCCATGTTGAACAGGCTGTCCTTAACAGCATTGCGCTCTATAAGCAGGGCTGCCGCCTCGCGGTACTCGCCTATGGCGTTGAGTTCGAGGGCGAGGTCGTTGCAAGCTTTCCAGAGCAGTTTGGCATTGCCCGACCCGCGGGCCAGCTCCACGGTGGTGCGCAGCTCCTGGCGGTAGCGCGGCATGTCTTTCACCTTGAGGTACACACTGGCCATGTTGAAATGGGTGGAGGCCACCATGCGCCTGTTGCCCTCATCCTGGTAAATGGCCAGGCCCCTGTTGAGGTAGCCCAGGGCCTCGTGAGTCCTCTTCTTGCGGGTGAGGTAGGTGCCCATGTTGACACAGGATTTGGCCAGGCCGTAGCGGTCATCAATCTCTTCTTGCAGGGGGATGGCGCGCTGCTGATACCAGATGGCCGAATCGACCATATCGAGTTCATCGAGGAGCAGCCCAATGTTGGTCATGCTGGCGGCCAGGAGGCCCTTGTCGCCCAGTTTCTGGCGCACGGCCAGGGCGTGGCGCTGGTAGCGCAGCGACTCGCTGACCCGTTTCTCGTCCAAGAGGATGAGCCCGATGTTGTTGTAGGTGTTTGAGAGGCCCTTGAGGTTGTCGGTGCGCTCAAAGATGGCGGTGGCGCGCAGGTAGAGTTCGAGAGCGCGGTCGTTGGCGCCCAGGTTCCAGTGCACCATGCCCATGTTATTGAGCACACCGGCCAGCACCTTGTCGTCAGCGCTGCGCTCGGCCACGGGGAGGGCCCGCTCATAGAGGGCCAGGGCCGAGTCGGGCATGTCCATTACATCGTAGGCCACGCCTGCGCGGTTAAGGGCCTGTGCCTGCCCGGCCAGGTCGCCAGTAGACCGCGCCAGCTGTGCCGAGCGCAGGGCGATGCTCAGCCCGGAGTCGGGGAGGTGGAACATGTAGGCCCAGGCCAGGTCGTTGAGGAGCTGCACGGTGGGGCCCTTGGCCCTTACCACAGCCGCGAGGCTATCGGCCACGTGCTGCTGGGCCACTGCGCAGGCAGGCAGCAACAGGCAGAACAGATATGTGATGGCGCCACGGGTGGACATGGCGAAGGGGTGGGTGTGCAATGCGGACACAAACCTATGCGATGTGCGGTGACAATGGATGTAGGGGGCGGATGGTGATTGTGCCGCAGTGCGCTGAAGCGGGTGGGTATGGTGCAGGTAGGTCTGAGCACGGTGCAGAGGATTTTCCCAACCGCATGTGGCACTCCCAAAGGATGCCGTCAGCATGCGTTATAACTGAGGCGTGATGTCTTATAACTGAGTTATCATTCCGTATAACTGAGTCGTCATTCCGTATATATGAGTTCTCATTCCGTATAAATGAGGTTTAAACTATATTATATGAGTCGTAAAGTCGTATCAATGAGTCATGATGTCGAATGAATGATGCATGATGTCTTATAACTGAGTAGTCATCTCGTATAATTGAGGTTACGACTAACCCATTTATGGTCATGACACATTTAATTACTTATATCACTTAAAGATGAGTTCTGAATGATGTTATAATGAGTTCTGAATGAGATATGGATGAGGCCGGCCAATATGTGTCATGCCATGGAACAGGGCAAAAAAAAGGCCGTCCCCGGCATGGGAGCGGCCATCAATTCTGACTTACAGTCGGCCTCAGGGTGCGGGAGGCGTGGGGTTTATTGCCTGATTATGCGGTGGACTGTTGTTGTGCCTGTGAGGTGCTGGATGCGCAGCAGTTAGGTGCCTGGGCGGTAGGGGCTGAGGTCTATCTGAATGGGGCCCTGTGCAGGCGCACCGGCACCGTTTGATGCGGGGCTGTTAGGGCCTTCGATACGCGGAAGACCGCTACTCAGGCTGACGGAGTGGAGGGTGTGGCCAATGAAGCTAGAGAAAAATTAAATTATTCATGGATTTTCTGAGATTAATTGATCCTTTGAAAACAGAGATTCTCTTCAATCTGGCGTCCATTATAAAACACCTCATCCAACACCAAACAATCATCATCAAGTTTCAATAATGGATAAGGAAAGTTGAAATATCCATAATTCAATGCGGAATCTGATAGGATTGTTATCATCCCGTTTTCGATGAACCAACTGCATTGACAATAGCTATAGGGATATAAAATCCAAACAGAATCAATCCCACTGCTATCTCGGCAGATATTGTGATCAGAATTATCTTGGATAAATCTTCCATCAGACCGAAAGACCACCTTGCCCCCAGGAAAAGGATAGTGAATATCAGGGTCAGAATCATAGGGAAAACCACATTGGTCCCCCTCCCACGTTCCTACAATATCTGACCTAAGTTCTTGATCGGATTGTAGATTGAAGCAACCACTTAGCGTAGTGATGCACAGAAAAATGCCAAAGATTGATTTCATAACACCCAAGATTTATTATAAAAGGTGGAAATTAACGATTGCTGCTTCCATCGGCCACACGCCCAGGTATGTGTCCCGAAGGACCACTTGATCGGGCCGGGGGTCTTCATTGTTTCCGGAAGCAGGTTTTGGTTCTTTCTAATGCGCCCACTACAACGTTATCGAAAACAAGCGCATCGCCATCTAAACACTTTATGGGATACCATTGATTCAAGTGAGACGAGTATGCAGTCGAATCAGGAATAATGATCAATTTACCGCTTTCTATAGCCCAAGTGCATGGCCCTTGATTCACTGAGTCACAATTAGATGAACAGCAATAAGAATAAAGGCCACCTTCTGTTATCCTGCCATCTGCATGAAAGGACATTTGCTCAAGCAGGAGTGAGTTTGCCGTAATCTCTTTTGAATCTTCAAAGGGAAAGCTACACCCTTGCTGCACCCAAGTCCCGATTATCAGTTTTCTGAGTTCCTCATCGGATTGTAGCTCATCGCAGTCGCAGCACCCTGTGGCGAGAACAATAAATAATGAGAGGACAGATGGCAGCTTCTTCATGATTCTGCGGAATTGGTAGAAGGGATGGACGACTGCCTGAAGCTCTTTGCATGATCGGGGGCCTGAGCAAATGTGAAGAATATTATCTGAAGTCGCTGTCTGCCGCCCATAAGGATGTTGTCAGGGGGTCAGGCCCGTGGACTCAGGCTTTGCGCGTAATGTTCCGCAGGAGTGACAAAAGGGAACATTGGGGCGGGTGGGGAATAGACGATGGTCCATAGACCATAGTCGATAGTAAGGGGGCGGGGCCTATCAGCCCTCGCTGATGAAGATGGTCATCTCGCAGCGGGCGCAGGGCCCTGAGGCATCGGAAGCCTCGGCCTGGACCACAAGGAACCGGCCCATGTCGTTGAGTACGCGCACGGTGGTGCTGAGGGTGGCACCCACCGGGGGGCGCCTCTGGAGGTTGAAATCCTTGATGGCACCGATGAAGCCCACTGGCGGGCGCACCTCGGTGCCGTTGTGCGGGGCCTGGAGCAGGGCCATGACGCCTGAGCGGAGTGCGGCTGTCTGGGCCATGTTCTCGATGAGCCCGGCCTCGAGCAGGGCCCCGTTCTCGACAAAGAGGTCGGTGGGGGTGACGGTGAAGTGCGAAGTGACATCGGCCCCCTCGACCCGGCTAACGCCATGCACCATGAGGATGGGCGGGCGCTGCGGCACGAGGCGCTCGGGCGGTAGGGCGAGGATGTGGGGCAGGGTCATGGCTCAGCACACCGTGAGGAGCGCGTAGGCGTAGAGGAAGCGGGCGCTCTCGGGCACCATGAGCAGGATGCGCTGGCCTTTTTTGAGCCGGCCGGAGCGCACGAGGGAGTCGAGCATGATGAAGATGGAAGCGGAGCCGACATTGCCCACCTCGGTGAGGTTGGTGAACCACTTGTGGTAGGGAATCTCCATGCCCCGCTGCTTTAGTTCGTCATACACCTTGTCCTTGAAGAAATTGGAGGAGAGGTGGGGCAGGAACCAGTCGATGGTGGCGATATCGAGGGCCCTGCGCTGGCATATCTCGTGCAGATAGCGCCCCCCGATGGGGACGATGTTCTTGCCGAGCAGCTTGACATCCTGTTTCATGGCGAACACTGACCGCGAGAGCCACTCATCGGTGGTGAACGATTTCCAGGACCGGAAGGTGCCATCGGGCTCCTTGTCGGCCGAGGAGTACATGCATGCCGCGAACTCGTTGGCATATGAGCGGGTCTCGACCCACTCGATGCGGAGGTTGGTGTGGCCGGGCCTGGGGTGTGCCTCCATGAGGGCGGCACCGGCCCCATCGCTGAGCATCCAACGCAGGAAGTCCTTCTCGAAGCCGATGATGGGGTTGTCCTCGAGCTCAGCGGCCCTTTCGGACACGGCCTCGAAGTTGCGGGCCAGCATCATGGGGCTGACCAGCTCGCTGCCGGTGGCCACGGCCTTGGCGCTCTGGCCGCTGAGAATGCTCATGTAGCCGTACTTGAGGGCGTGCATGCCCGAGCAGCAGGCGCCCGAGGGCGAAACGACATCGGCCGTGTGGGGCATGAGGCCGTGCACCATGGCCGCGTGGCTGGGCAGGTTCTGGTCGGGGGCCGATGTGCCGCAGGCCAAGACCTGCGCATCGCCGAGGCTGAAACCGTCACCCTCGAGCCTGTGGAGGGCCTCGGCCACCATTTCGGCATTTGAGTGGGTGATGGTGCCCGTGGGATCGAGGGCGTAGTGCCTGCTGCGGATGCCGTTGTTGCGCAGCACAATGGCGCGGCCCCTTGACGGGCGGCCGCCCACGAGGCCCAGAAGGGTCTCCATCTCATCGTTTGAGACGGGGCCATTGGGCAGAAATGATGAAGTACGGGTGATGTAGACCTGCAAATCCGGATGCCTTTTCAGTTAGAGACTGTGCCTGCTGAGAACAAGTGGGGGTCGGTGAGGCCGCGCAAATATAGACGGCCCGAAAGACCGAGGGGGTAACATGCGTCAGGGCCACATGTTCGATGGTGCGGATGAGAACATCCGGACCCGACCGGTGTTAGGCGAACCTGCCGAAGGTGGGATGCTGACGGCTGTCAGTGCCTCAGGCCAAGGGCACAGACTAATTTCGCAGCACCCTTGTACCGAAGAGAAAGATCCAACCCAAAATCCTTTTGAACATGAATGAGAATGCCCCGAAACAGTATGATGTGGTGATCATGGGCGGAGGCCTTGCTGGCCTGACGCTGTCGCTACAGATAAAGCAGGCACGGCCCGAGACGAGCATCGTGGTGCTTGAGCGCAGGGCCGGTGCGGCCCCCGATGCGGCCCACAAGGTGGGCGAGAGCACGGTGGAGCTGGCCACGCACTATATGCGCGAGGTGCTGGGCCTGAAGAAGTATATGGAGGCCCGCCAGCTGCCGAAGCACGGGCTGCGGTTCTTCTTCTCCCCGAATCACAAGGACGACATAACGAAGCGTGTGGAGCTGGGCCCGAAGAAGCTGCTGCCGGTGCCGAGCCACCAGATAGACCGGGGTTCGTTTGAGAACGACCTGACCATTATGAGCCTGGGCCGCGGCAACGAGGTGATAGATGGGGCCACGGTGAAGGAGATGGAGAGCATGGACGGCCTGCACCATGTGACCTATGAGAAGGACGGCATGCGCCACACGGTGGCGGGCCGCTGGGCCATAGATGCCACGGGCCGCAGCAGTTTTCTCAAGCGCAAGTTCCAGTTTGCTGAGAAGGTGGAGCATGCCGTGTGCTCGGCCTGGTTCCGCATGGACTATAAGATAGATATAGACTCGTGGAGCGATGACCCCGTGTGGCACAGCCACGTGAAGCCCGGTCTGCGCTTTCTGAGCACCGTGCACATGATGGATGCCGGATACTGGGTGTGGATCATTCCGCTGTTTGGCGACCGCACCAGCGTGGGCATTGTGGCCGACCCGGCCATTCACCCCTTTGAGAGCTACAACAAACTGGACAAGGCCCTGGAATGGATACGCAAGAACGAGCCGCAGTTTGCCAAGGACCTTGACAGGAACCTGGACAAGGTGCTCGACTTCATGGTGCTGAAGCACTTTGCCCATGGGTCGGGCCGATTCTACAGCGAGGACCGCTGGGCCGTGGCCGGAGAGAGCGGGCCGTTCCTGGACCCGTTCTACAGCCCGGGATCGGACTTCATCAGCATGAACAACACATGGATCACCGATCTGGTGCTACGCGACCTGGGCGGTGAGGACATCGGTCTGCGTTCGCGCTATTACAGCGAGGTGCACAAGGCCATATTCCAGAACTGGTTGCCCATCTATGAGAACCGCTATCCGCAGTGGGGCCGCACCCAGACCATGATAGCCAAGATATTCTGGGACTGGGGCGCATACTGGAGCGTGAACACGCTGCTGTTTGTGAACAACGGCCTCACGAACATCCAACTGCTCAAGAAGATATCGAACGGGCCCACGGCCCTGCTGTCGCGCTATGGCGAGCTGAGCCTGCAGATGCAGAACCTGTTCAGCGACTTTGCCCCGCACGACAACGGTGACCTGGTCAATCGCTACACAGATCCGTTCGATCTGGCGTTCCTCAAGGCATTCCAAGAGGGCATTGTTGAGAAGCAGATAGACTATGAGACGCTACACGCCACCATCATCAAGAACATAGGCATACTCGAGGGCATGGCCGCTGAGTGTTTCCGCCTGATGAGCAACCACGTGTACGGCACACCGATGGACATGGAGGTGGACCCCTACACCATGAGCCTGCATGGCAACCGCCAACTGACCAGCCCGAACAGTGTGATGATAGGCCGTGATGCCTTTATGGCCGAGGAGATGATGCACATGTGGCTGTACCCGGTGCGCGAGGCGGTGATGGCGTGAGGCGCGGAGACCCTACTTTTGTTTGGTCCCTGCTATTCTCAGCACCATGATCGATTGGAAAGACCATATCACTGGCCAGCCAGATGTGATGTTCGGCAAGCCTGTGATCAAAGGCACGCGGATACCCGTTGGCCTTGTCCTTGAGAAGTTGGCATACGGGATGTCTGCGAATGAGCTATTGGAGGCTTATCCGGCCCTTTCAGAGGCTGCCATCACCGCGTGCCTGCTGTTTGCGGCCGAATCAGTGAACCATGAGGTGCTGAGCAGGGCGGCATGACTTTTCTGGCCGATGAGAGCGTGGACCACCGTCTGGTGCTGGCATTGCGGTCCAAAGGTCTTGCTGTTGGTTCTGTGACTGAGTCGGCCTCTGGGTCGTCAGACCGTCAGGTACTCGAAATGGCAGTTCTTCAAGATTCGGTGCTGATAACCGAAGACAAGGATTTCGGTGAACTCACCTTCCGCCTGCACCTGCCCAATCGGGGCATCATGTTGGTGCGCTCCTCAGACCTGAGTATTGAAGAACGTGCCGATGCGATGATTGCCATTGCAGGCCTGCATGCCACGGAGCTGGGTGAGTCGTTTGTAGTGCTGGGCAACTCTGGAGCGTACAGGGTAAAGCGACTGTCCAAAAGAGATTGAGGATTTCTATCGGTGTCAACTATGGCGACAAACCAGGTCATTCAGCAGATTGAAGAGGTCTTTACCCTTTTCCGCTCTGCGCATGATCTAGCAGCAAGCCTTGATACCACTGAAGGACTGCTCCGGCATCTGGACAACGCAAAGGGACCTTTCATATCTGTGGTATATGAGGGCGCAGTGGCAGGTATGGCGTACCGTCAGATACAGGCCGGAGCCTCTAAGTTGACTGTGCCCGATTGGCCCGCCCACGGGGCGCAGGTGCATATCGGCATAGGATGGGGCATTGCGGAGGCAGGTGCCCGCCCTGATGCCTACGTGCATCAGTTCTCCGGGATCATGCAGGGCCGTGTGCTCGATGGATATGGATACTACAGCGGTCTCTTCAGGCGCAGGCGGTGCATTCAGGCCATGGAGATTCCGGAGGGAATCCCTACGGAGCTGCTCACCGCTTTTGATCAGGGACTGGGACGCGCCATGTGGTACATCAGCAAAGGGGAGACCGGGCCACTCATGACCATGATCGAACAGTTTCCTGAAGAACGGAAAACCGGGCTTTGGCGTGGGATCGGGGTGGCATCGAGTTATGTGGGGGGCATCACCCCTAACGAATATAAAAGCCTGATTGACCATGCCGGTTCTATGGGAACCGAGCTGGCCATGGGCCTTTTATTGTGCGCCTCTGGGCGGGTTAAAGCAGGAACTCGATCAGCAGAGACCGAATCATTCCTACATCTGCACGGCCTAACCTTGGTTGATGTGATGGCGACCGCTGATATTCTTCAGCAAAGCCCGGATTACAACGCTGCCCTTGCGGGCATTCACAATCTGGCATCAGGCCACCGCACGTAGCCACCGCGCCATGAACATGGCCGCCACACTGGCTACAATGGCCATGTATCCCACGTTGGCATATCCCATCAGTTGGCCTGTGGCAGCGGTGGTCACCATCAGTCCGGCCACGTAGCTGCCCGCACCCGAGGCCAACTGCTGCACGGCTGTGTTCATGCCCATGAAGGTGCCCCTTTTCTGCGGGGGCACAACAGCCGAGACCATGGTCATGGCCGGTACAATGCGCCCGGTGACAAAGACAAAGAACAGCCCGACAGCGGCCAGCGATATGACCATGCCCACTGGCCCCATGTTGGTCATGATCCAAAGTGGGAACAGCGACAGCACAGCCAGAACGGTGAACACCCGCAACCGCCCGAAACGGTCGGCCAGACGCCCCACAAGAGGATTGCTGAAGAAGGTGAGCGCTCCGCCCACGAGGTAGATCAATGGCAGCTGCGACTCGCTCAACCCCACATTTTTCACCATGTAAGGAGCGATGAAGGGAATGACCGAGAACTGCCCCACCATGAGCAGCACAATGAAAAGGTGTGCCCGCAACTGGTCGGGGTCTGCAAGTTCCTGAACAGCCTGTCGGAGGCTCATCTGGTCGTCCTTGCGCTGCAGGTGGCCCGTCATGACAGGTATGAAGCGCCATGCGGCAGCGGCAAGCAATGCGCCCACCGCAACAATGAACAGGAACGGGGCGTGCCAGCCCATGCGGTCGGCCAGGAACAGCCCGAACGGTACCCCGGCCACCGATGCCAGCGAGAAGGCGCTCATCATCTTGCCCATGGCTGCAGCTCTGCGCTGCAGCGGGATGGCATCGCCCACAATGGCCAGCACCTGTGCCCCGAGCAGACCACCGAAAGCGCCTGCCAGCAGACGGGCCGCGAGCAGCATGGCGTAGCTCTCTGCCATTGCGCACATCAGCGTGCCGAGCAGGAACCCTGCATAGAGGAACACAAGCGCCTGCCTGCGCTCGAAACGGTCGAGTACGAAGGAGAACGCGAGGCCGCAAATGCCTGCGCTGAAAGTGTAGGCCGACACCAGCAGGCCGAACTCGGAGGGCGACACACCCCACAACCTCATGAGCTGAGGCCCGAGGGGCATCATGATCATGAAATCGAGTATGTGCGTGAACTTGATGGCCGCCAGCAGCGCCACCAATCGGTTCTCTTGCATGGGGCCGCGAAGGTACGCCCCACGGTTACGGCATATTTTGCGATATTCGCGGCCCTTATCGGGGTGTAGCGCAGCCAGGTAGCGCGCTTCGTTCGGGACGAAGAGGTCGTGGGTTCGAATCCCGCCACCCCGACTGGCCTCAACCGCCAGGGGTCAGTGCAAGTTGCTTTCATTTGATGCTTACCCCGTAGTTCAATGCCCGCCCGAAAGTGCCGTCCGGTACGGGCGGGGATAGAATAGAAGTATCCTGGCACTTTGTGCAGAGCATATCTTCGCGGCCCGAACACGGATGGCCCCGTAGTTCAATGCCCGCCCGAACGTACCGTCCGGTACGGGCGGGGATAGAATAGAAGTTTCCTGGTACTTTGTGCAGAGCATATCTTCGCGGCCTGAACACGGATGGCCCCGTAGTTCAATGGATAGAATAGAAGTTTCCTAAACTTTTGATACAGGTTCGATTCCTGTCGGGGCTACTTGTTCTTCGCCTATGTCATAAAGAGCGAGGTGGCCGATTTCTACTACAAAGGCCATTGTTCTGACCTCGACAGGCGGTTGGCCCAGCACAATGCGGGAAATACTGTCTCTATAAGAAGGCACATACCGTTCAAGCTTATTTATGCTGAGCCGTTCGAAACGCGACAAGAGGCCATTGCCCGCGATCGGTACTTCAAATCAGCGGCCGGTAGAAGGTTCCTGAAGACAGTACTGGATCGCTCCACTGATACATCAGACAAGGCCACGGACATAACAGAAGTTCTGTGAGCTTCGGGGCACCGCTGACCCCCACGGCCCGAACACGGATGGCCCCGTAGTTCAATGCCCGAGTGGGTCATTCACGCAGGCCTGCCCGACTGGGTCATTCAGGCGGGCCTGCCCGACTGGGTCATTCAGGCAGGGATTCCTGTCGGGGCTACTTGAATGCTGCTGCTTTTGCCAAGAAGCATTGATCCAGGGTTCAAAACACCGGCTGCCTGTTGCGCCTTATTGAATTGATCAGGATGCACCGATTGGCGGCCTATTCTACTTCCCGACCTTGAGGAACTCAATCACCTCCAAGGTAGTGTAGATGAGGTACAGGGCCATGAAGGCAAGAGTGAACGGGATGGCCTGAGGCCTGTTGAGAAAGGCATAAATGGCTATGATGGCCAAGTATACCATCATCTTGATAGCTGTGAGGCCCATATAGTAGGCGGTGAATCTGCGGGGATTCTCAGCTGCGGCCTTCGATACAGCCCAGTGCAAGCCGATGGAAGAGAGCATGAAGAAACCCACCAACCACGGCAGATGCACAGGGAAAAAAGCGGGTGTCAACCATAAGCGCAGCGCTAAGCCGGCCCCAAGGGCAAGTATGCCTGCAATGGTGGCTTTGAGCGGATAACTCATTTCCGCAACAGGTCTTTCACAGCCAGATACATGGAAAGGAATACGGAGATGACAGTGAGCAGCCCAGTAAACCAGGGTTTGGCCGTGGCGAAATGAGAATCGAGCCAACGACCCACTAACAGGCCCACAACTATGACCACCACCATTTGGGTAGCCATGCCTGTGTAGCGCAAAAAAGCGTCAGGCGGTCTTTTGCTTGAGGGCCGATTCTTCTCTCCGGTTGGCATCTGAGAGGTCCTTGATCACCGCGCCTCCCATGCTGCAAGCGCCAGCGAACACGGCTCCGGGTTCAATGCTGAGCTTCTTGGTCACAATGTCGCCATTGAGCTTAGCGGTGCTCTTGAGCGAGAGCAGATCGCTCACATGGATATTGGCATTGATGGTGCCTTCCACCTCAGCGTTCTCGCATCTTACTTCACCTTCCACTCGGCCACTGGGGCCCACCACCACGCGTCCCTTGCATTCGAGCACGCCTTTCAAAGTGCCGTCAATACGCAGGTTGCCAGTGGCTTTGATGGTGCCCTCAATAAGGGTGTCGCTGTTAATGTGGTTAGGCATGCTGACAGGCCCACTGGGCTTAGCATTGCCATTGGCGGCTGGTTTGTTGAACATTCGCCTGTTGAGATTTTGTCGCGGGTTTCTTAAAAAGGAGGCCAAATATAATCTAATCCGCCTTACCAAGGTGCACGCCTTCACAGCAGCTCGTTGGCCAGGTTGGCCAGCTCGCTGCGTTCGCCCTTCTCAAGGGTGATGTGTGCGTAAAGCTTGTTCCCCTTCAGCTTCTCAATCAGGTACGACAGGCCGTTGCTCTGGGTATCAAGGTAAGGTGTGTCTATCTGAAAGATATCACCTGTAAAGATGATCTTGGTGTTCTCCCCTGCCCGGGTGATGATGGTCTTCACCTCATGCGGGGTAAGGTTCTGGGCCTCGTCAATAATGAAAAAGATGTTGCTCAGGCTGCGGCCCCGTATATATGCCAACGGGGTTATCATGAGTTTGTCCTGCTCCACCATCTGCTCTATCTGCTTGGCCTCCTTCCCTTTCTCAGGAAACTGGTCCTGAATGAACTTCAGGTTGTCCCAAAGCGGTTCCATGTACGGGTTGATCTTACTCTTTATATCGCCAGGCAGGTAACCGATGTCCTTGTTGCTCAACGGCACAATGGGCCGTGCGAGGTAGATCTGCCTGAAATCGCGTTTCTGTTCCATGGCCCCGGCAAGTGCCAAAAGGGTCTTTCCGGTTCCGGCCACACCTTGCAGGGTGACCAGTTTCACAGCTGGATTCAGTATGGCGTGCAGAGCGAATATCTGCTCGGCATTGAGCGGATTGATGCCATAGGCCGTGTTCTTCTCAATGCGGTGCATCATGCCGAGCACCGGACTGTAAAAGGCCAGCGCACTCTTCTTTCCGTTCCGCAGGATGTAATAGTGGTTGTTGAGCGGGTCCTTTATCCCGAGGTCGGCAGGGGCGCAGGCACCATCAGCATATAGTTTGTTCAGGGCATTGGGAGTGATGTTGTCGAGCGCTGTCATGCCGCGGTACAGCCCGTCCACATTCTTGATCTTGCCCGTCTCATAGTCCTCGGCCTGCAGGTCGAGGCTCTTGGCCTTGAGCCGCAGATTTATGTCCTTACTCACAAGGATCACCGCCCTGTCCGGGTTATCGGCCTTTACGGCCAGTGCGGTGCTGATAATCTGGTGGTCGGCTTTCCGTTCTCCGAAAATGGCGTTGACATCCACTTTGCCCTTTCCGTTCATCATCACCCTGAACGACCCTCTTTTTATCCCTTTCAAAGGGATCCACTCCTGCAAGGTGCGCTTGCCCGCCATGTCGTCAAGCATGCGGATGAACTCGCGTGCCGCGAAATTCTTGGTGTCGTTGCCCTTCTTGAAATTGTCAAGCTCTTCGAGCACGGTGATGGGTATCACCACATCATGCTCATCGAAATTGTTCATCGCATTGTGATCGTAGATGATCACGGAGGTGTCGAGTACGAATATCTTCTGCTCAGTCTTCTTCTTGGCCGCCATTCTCTGCCCTTTGTTATCCGTGCCAAATTAGCTGAGACACATGTGCCGGAGATTAAGTGACGACACGCACGGAACCCAGTTTTCAACACGATTTCACCCCCGATTTTCATTATCGGAAATGCAAGAACCGGGTAAAAGATCCGGCTTTCATCGAAATATCCTTTGCAAAACCTGTGCGACTGTTTTACTTTTGGCAACAGTTCCAATTCCTGGTTTCGCCCCCGTTGTATGAGGTCGCTCCTCTTCAGCGGGGGTACCCATTTCTAAGAGTGCCGTCATCCATGCGGCCCAAAAGGTTTCCGTTAAGAGCTGTACGTATAATGTTCAGCGCAGCACCTCGCGCAACACCAGGTGCGAGTGCACATCACGCATGCCTTGAAGGTGGATGCGACAATGGTCAATGAGCGAATTGAGGAGCTCGGACCGCACCTCCTCATCGGGCAGGTGCAAGGGGCCGGTGCCATCTATGATCTGGCGCAGCAACGCGGCCGGTTCCCCGCTCAGATGGTGCACGTGCGGGGGGAATCGGTTGCTGAACTGCCCTTCCATCAGATCGAATATGTTCCCCTCAGACCTTGACGATGGCCCGAAACCAAGCACTTCGCTAAGGCCCAGCAAAAAGCGATGCGGGAACAATGCCAGCGGGCCGGTCGCGTTATCGAGCGCATGCACCTCGGCCCAGATGTAGCGGAACAGGGCCTCATCGCCATGTTCCTCCTGCACTGCCCTCCCGGTAAGCTCGGCCATGAAGAGTGCAATGCACGAACGGATGGTATCGAAGGGGATGTTGAGCAATGTCTCCGACCGTTGAAATGACACCGGACGTGCGAGCCCGGCCCGATCGGCACGCCAGGCCACATGCACCAAGGTGAGCGGCTGCAAAAGCGCCACTTTGGCCTGAGCTGTACGCCCCTTGCCTACCTGAACCAGGAAACTGCGAGCTCCGGCCACCTCGGTGAAAGTGCGCACCACGTAGGCCGAATCGCTGTAACGCAGGCTATTGAGCACAATGGCCCGCGAGTCGTGCACCATGGTGCGTCAGCGCACAAACATGATCTTGGTCACAACGGTCTCGGTGCCGTCCTCGTCACTGGCAAATACGAGATACACACCGCTGCGGGCCGACTGGCCGCTCAGGTTGTTGCCGTCCCACACGGCCTGACCCCCATAAGCTCTGGTGGCATACACCACATTGCCCGACACATCGGTGATCTTGACATCGGCATCGCGCGTGAGGCCTTTAATAGCAATGGGGCCGAAATACTCTGGCCTGACCGGGTTGGGGTAGGCATACACCTTGGTGCCGTCAATGGTGGGTTCGCCATAAGTGGCGGTGCCGCGGTAGCTGACGATTCCCTTTTCTGTACCGATGTACACTTCGCCCGTCAGGTGGTCTATTGTCAAAGCTGTGATGCCGTTACTGGGTAGTGGGCTGTTCTCGACCGTGAAATGATGTATCTCCTCGGTGCCATCGGCCGAGAGGAGGTAGACACCCGAACTTGATGTGCCCACCCACTTGCGGTTGGCACCATCCACCTTTATGACCGTCACGGCCTGATTCTCCAGCACGTATTGCACATAGCCGTCCTGCTCAATAATGATCTGCTGCGAGTCGAAACTGCTTCCGCTGAAAACGCTACTTGGCGAATAGAACACCGAGATTCCGTTGTCGCTGCCCACCCACACCTCACCATCGAGGTCAGTGGCGATGCAGAAGAGGTTGTTGCTGGCCAAAGCCCCATTGCCCACAGCAGATGTGAGTTTGCGCGACTGATCATCGCCTGTCTCAGAAAGTGTTCCGTTGTGATTGAACACCAGCAGGCCGTTGTTACGAGGGATGATGGCCCACACCTGCCCAGTCTGATCCACGGTCATATTGGCCACAGAGCCCGATGTGACCACCCCAGGGAAACTGTATCCGTACCAACTGCCTCCAGCCGTTTTGCAGAAGAGCATCTTGCCCGAGTCTGTGCCACCCACCCACAGGTTGGCATTGTCATCTATGGCCATGCCACCGAGTCGATAATTGCCCGGATAGCCCACTATGGCCGTGATGGCGCTGTTTGTGGTGTCGTAACGTGCCACAGGCTGCCCATCATAGAATTCGACCAACCCGGCACCCCAGCTACAGGCGTACATCCTACGGCTGTCAAAAGGGTCGACCTTGACCCGCACAAAATCCCACATGTTCTGCAGAAGTCCGCTGCCAGGCCGGGTGGTGGTCCATTGGCCGTCAATGAAAGAGAATATGCCCACAGTGCTGTACTCGGGGCCCCACGCACCCGAGTAGCCCCCGCCTGCCACATAAAGGCGGCTGTCCCACACATCCATGTCAAACGAGCTCACATCGCCCGGGCCACCTAAAGGGTATGCCTTTGAGCTGTAGTCGGGGCGCAATTCGCACAGACCGAGTTCATCGTCAGCGACCCATACATTGCCAGCGGCATCGGGGCTGCCGTGCACGGGGTGTGCATCGTAATCGCCAAATGATGTGGTGCCGAACAGCCTCGCATTCAGGTTGTCGTATATCTCCACCTTGCCGTCCATGCACACAACAAGGCGGTCATCGGTGCTTTCCAGACTGTTCAGGTTATAAATGACCGGATCTGGGAACCTGACCCAGGCGCTGCCGAGTTGTTCCTGATAATAAATGGTATCGCTAAGGCCGTTCTGTAATGAAGCGTAGAACCGGCCCTCCATCTCAGTCACTGATGAGTAGGCCTGCTGCGGTATCTGGTTGTTCAATGTCCAGTTGTTATAGTCGGCCAGCAGCACCCCGTTGCGTGGGGCCATGAGCAGGCCGGTGGCTGTGGCCGCCACAAAATGATCCGGATTCGAGGCCACATCGTTCACAACCACCGGCCCTCCATTGGCCCCTATATACCACGTGTCCTTCACTTCCTCCCGCACCAGATCGAGCACCACAATGGCAAATCCGCAGGCCAGATAGGCGTAGTCGCCATCAATATGGATGTTGTTGATGGTCTTGTTGCCCAGTATCTGTTTGTCTTTGATGTCGGGGATATTGATGATCTGGTTGTCCTTGATCAGGTCAATATTGGTATTTGAATAGGCTATGACGAGGGTATTGTGCTGGTCGCTGTAGGCTATGGCGCTGAAACCGAAGTCGCTCATGCCATTGATCTTTGAAAGGCGCTCAAGGGCATCGGCCCCTCGGTCGAAGTAATATAGGCCGTGCTCGCCAACATGATAGATACGGTCTGGGGTGACGGCCACACGCAGCCCCTTGGCGTAGGGCATGTGTTCGCGCCATTGGCCCACGGCCACTTGGGCCCTGAGGCTGCTACAGATGGTGACGGCCGCCAGCACCAGGGGCAGAGAGATGCGGTTCAGGATCATGTCAGATATGGATGCACTGTTGTTTGAAGGCCGCTGCCAACGCGAGGGCCACGAAGTTATTGTGTAGCATCACTTCATTTGTGGCGTGGAGCAGAACATGCAAAGGAATACGGCCTTTTGGCCATACGCCCTGATGCTGGCTTCACTGTTGCCCTCGTTGTTCATCTGGCCACAGCATGGCCACGACTGGGGCGATGATTTCGCCCTGTACATCATACAGGCCCAGGAGTTGACAGGCGGCTTCTCCATGCCCGGCCACGGCTACATTTACAATCCGCTGCGGCCCACGCTAGGCCCCCCTGAATACCCTTGGGGATTTCCCATCCTATTGGCCCCGGTCGTTGCCCTTTTTGGCCCCGACATGGCCACCCTCCAGGTATTTATGAAACTGGTGCACCTTGCCCTGTTCCTCAGCATTTTCGGTCTGTTGCGTGCATCGTTGCCCTGGTGGGTGGCGGCCATGGGCACATTGGCGCTGGCATACAACCCCATATTCCTCGAACTGCGCACCGAGTTGATGAGCGATCTGCCTTTTACCCTGTGGGTGGTGGTCTGCCTCTGCCTGCTGCTATCGAAACACCGCTTTGCCACTGCCGGAGCGGTATTGGCGGGCATGGCTGCGGTGCTGACGCGCGAGGCGGGCATGGCCCTTGCCATAGGGCTGTGCGCCATGTGGCTGCTCATGCGCTTTAGGCCCGAATGGTGCGCCAACCATGTTCCGATGCAGCGCCTTGCCCTGGTGGCAGGGTCCACACTGCTGGCCTTCATTGCGCAGCGCATCAAGGCCACGGCCGGATATGGACATCAGTTCAGTCACTACGACCTGCCACGGGTGCTGGCCACCAATGCCGAGTACCTCACCGAGGTGCTGGCCTACAGGCTGTTCCTGCACACCTACGACCAGTGTCACACCTTGGCCATTGTGGGCATCGCCTTGTTCGGGCTGGCTGTGGTGGTAGGCTTCATCATCACTGCCAAAAGAGCCATTGGCCCTGCCCACCTGGTGCTTGCCGCGTTCATCGGGCTGTTCCTGCTTTTCCCGTTCAGCGCACGGGGGTTCAGGTTCGTATTGCCCATGCTCCCGTTCCTTTTTCTTTTTGGGCTGATGGCCCTGCGGGCGGTGCCGCGCATAGGACCGGCCCTGGCCCTTGCCCTGCCGTTGCTTGTGCTGCAACAGAACCATTCACTGCTTGTGCGCATGGCGGAGGCCGATTCGTTCGTGCCCGAAGGCCCGCAACGCACCGAGGCCGTTGAGGCATTCGCCTTTGTGCGCGACAGCCTGCCCACCCATGCCCGCATCATGTTCCTAAAGCCCCGCGCCCTGGCCCTTTACACACACCGCGCAGCCATGTGCCCACCCGATGACTCGCTGGCCGTGCATATGCCCATGCAGATAGACACCGCCCGCATCAGTCACATAGTTCTGTGCGACCGCCTGCCCGACCCCGCCACCGAGGGTTGGGTGCGCAACAACACCACCTCGCTTCATTTGAAATACGACCGGGGCGGTTTCAGGGTGTGGGAGGTGGATTGAGGGCCACGGCCCGGGCACATCAGGCCCTCAGGAATTCAGTGGATCGCAGAGAGCCACATGCTCCGAACGAAAGATGAGTCCGTCCATACTGTTATGGCGAATAAGGCTGTAAGTGTTACAGACACTTTCACAAGGCTGTGGATCTCGCTGTGAGCATCACAGAATTTTTCACAAGGCTGTGGATTTTGCTGTAAGCGTTACAGACTCTTTCACAAGGCTGTGGATCTCGCTGTGAGCATTACAGAATCTTTCACAAGGCTGTGGATCTCACTGTAAGCAATACAGGAACTTTCACACTGCTGTGGATCTTGCTGTAAGTGCCATGGCGCTATGATGCGCACCGATACATGATCGGAGATACCCGGATAATGATCATGGGCGGAATAGCCCCTACGGCCATCAGGTTTTCCGCACCTCTTTCACATCGGTCCAACGGCCTTCGGGCCTTCGCCATACACGACCTCGTTGTTCCTGCTCGGACAAGGTTCGTAGCAATGCACAGGTAACGGAACAGGGCCTGGCTGTGGGAAGCAATCCACTTACCGTGGGCCCGGACTTGCGGCACCGTTCGGAACGGTCAGGTCATCCCTTCATTTTCCACCTGCGCAGCATGGCCATGAGGGTGCCTATGGCCATGATGATGCAGCCGGCCCACAAAATGTTGATGTAAGGGAACACCATGGCCTTGAGCACAATGAACTCGCGTTTCTTGGACGGATTCTCGTACAGTTCCATCTCCACACTGCCGTTCTCGGGTTCAATGCGCTTTATGCGGAGGCGTATGCCCAGGTCGGCATCATCGGCATCGACCGGGGCGGCCATCAGACCACGCACCACGTACAACGGGCGCATTTGGCGCACCGTGCCGTTCACATCGGTGGCACGCACCACGGCTGCCACTGCCAGGTCATTGGGCTGCAGGTTGTTGGCGGCCAGGTCCACATTTCTATCAAACCCCTCAAATACCATGATGGCGCTTGATGCCATGAGCGTATCGCCCGGGCTCAGGGCCTTGGTCTGCGTCAGTTTCATGTCCTTCGACACCTCTTCGGGCTTCGGGTCTTCCAGCTCGGCATAGGTTATAAAGGAATAGATGTCGTTGCTCAGGAAATGGCGGGTGTCGGGCTCGGCCACGTTGCCCATGCGCGGGTTGGTCTGCACCCGCGGGTTAAGGGTGAATGCGCTGGTGTAGGTGTTGCCCTCGCGGATCAGGTATTCCACCTCGTAGTAGATGTTGATGCCCTCTTTCCTCCGCCCCTTATACACCACATGGTAGAGGCCCATGCGCAGGGTGTCGCCCTTGAACATGAGGATGTTCTCGGAGTTCTTGAAGTCTTCGCCCAGACCCTGAACATCGACCCCGCTGGTATTCATGCTGATGACCTGGGTGCGCGAGGTGCTGATGAACGCGCCCAACAGGATGAGCCCGAAACCTATGTGCGCCACACTTGAACCTGCTGCCAGCAGGTTACCGCGCTGCTGGGTGAGCCAATAGGCCACATTGCCATAGATGGCGAACTGGGTGGCAAACAGCATGAGCACAAAGAGCACGTTGGTGTATTGCAGCCCTATGGCTATGCCCACCGTACCCAGCAGCGCGGACAGTGCGGGCCACAGCAGTCCTTTCCAGAACCTGTCCATGGGCGTGGACTTGTAACGCAGATACTGTGTGAGGCCTATGAGTGTGGCGATGATGATGGCCAAAGGCAACTGCCACGAGTTGTAGTGGCGTATGGCATCGAGCGGAGGGGCAAATTCGGTGCCCAGCACTTTGTTGATGACCGGTATGCTGGTAGTGACGGTAACCTGAAATGCGCTGACGCACAGCACCAGGCTGCCTACGAACATCCAGAACTCGCGCGACCGGAGGGCGTCCTCATCCTTGTTTTCGGGTAGCTCTTTCCAGCGCAGAATGGGCAATAAGATGCCCAGCGCCACAAAGGTGAGCAGGTACAGCAGCAGCTGGCCGCTCATGCCAAGGTCGGTAAAGGCATGTACGGAAGTATCGCCCAAGATGCCGCTGCGGGTAAGGAAAGTGGAATACAGCACTAGCAGGAACGAGAGCACAGAAAGCGAATAGGCCAATAGCAACGACTGTCCCCGGCTTTTGTGAATGACCAGCACATGGGTGGCCGCCACCAGCACGACCCACGGCACGAGCGATGAGTTCTCCACCGGGTCCCAGGCCCAGAACCCACCGAAACTGAGCGCCTCGTAGGCCCATGCACCGCCCATGAGTATGCCGGTGCCCAGCACTGCCATACCAAAAAGGGCCCAGGGCAGGGCTGGTTTCACCCAATCAGAGAATCTGCGCTGCCAAAGGCCCGCAATGGCAAACGCGAAGGGAACCAGGGTGCTGGCAAAACCGAGGAACAGCACTGGTGGGTGAATGGTCATCCAGTAGTTCTGGAGCAGCGGGTTGAGGCCGCGCCCATCGAGCGACTTGAGATAATCGGCCACTTGGATGAAAGGTAACCCTGCAAATTCGGGATGCTCGCGCAAAAGCACGAAGGGGTTGCTGCCCAACCTGTAACCAAGGATCACCGTGCCGAGCAGCATGGAGGCGAGAAAAGCCTGAACCAGACCCACAACGGCCATCACCGGGGCCTCCCAGCCATCGCGGAGGCGCATCAGCAAGAAACCGAGCACCATGTGCCAGAAGGTCCAGAGCAGGAAGCTTCCCTCCTGTCCTTCCCAGAAACACGACAGGATGTAGCGCAGCGGCATCTCGGTGTTCGAGTGCTGCCACACATAGTGGTACTCAAACCGGTGGTTGAGGAGCAGATAGAACAGGGTGCCTATGATGCCCAGCACTCCCAGCGCGTGCGTCATGAAACCGCCACGGGCCAGCGATTTCCATTGCGCATAACGGTCATTGTCGGTGGCGCCCATGGCGTAGCTCACAGCCGAAACGAGCGCACCGACAAACGACAGTACGATGAACAGATGGCCCAGCTTACCGGCCCAGATCTGTTCGCCTACATAATTGATCTCCATATCCATTGATGAGGGCCGCGAAGGTCGGTGTATCCACTATTCAAAACCCCGATCGATTCTTGATGGGATACGATGCCACCCTTCTGCATCAAAGCCTGTTCAGGAATGCCCTTATCGGGTTATCGTCACCATCCTGAAGTTTCTGTATCCGCAGCCTGGTTATGAGTATCTCGAGGCGGGTCTCTACCAGTTCCCTCACCTCCCACAGGGCTTCCTCATCCTTTGATCTGCCTGCATACTCCCTGGTGCTTATGCGCTCTCCGAAGGCATAGTAGTGCTTTTCGGGCCGAGGGATCAGCGTGGGCCCTATGCCCCTGACCAAGGGAGGGATACTGTCGCCCCCTTTCAGGTAGCGGTCGGTTATGCCCCGTTCCTTCATCCATTCGCCCAATGGCGAGTTGAGCACATCATCGGCATCGAGCAGTATATCGTAGGCATCGTCAGGCCCAACCTGCGCCACCGGGACAATATCATAGCCCATTTCTATGGCCATGGATGCGAACCCTGTGCGCTTCTTCCAGGTCAGGGCGTACTTCTCGCCTTTTCGTTTGCAGGTCTCGCGCCCACCGCCCGGATACACCACAATGTGCTCTCCGGCCCGCATCATGGCCAGACAGTTTTCGCGGGTGCCGCGCACAAATCCTCCGAGCCTGTCGCCTATGTCGCGCCAGCCGGGCAGGGTGTAGTGCATGTTATCGACCAGCGGTCGGGTGAAGATATCCTTCTCCAGATAGATCTCGGCCACCCACAGGGTGCCATCGAGCAGCCCGATGGCCGAATGATTGGTGACGTAAAGGGCCGGACGGTCTTTGCTCACATTGTCCCAACCAATAAAAGTGGGAGAGAAAATGGCCTTTGGCACTGCCACGATGCTGCGCACAAGGTCCTTTGACGGTGGTTCGTACCCGGGCACATAATCGCCCATGCGAGGTGCCTCGTTCTCAGTTGCAGCCATGCCGCGAAGATACTTTCTGGCCATTCGGGCCGGTCAGGCTACCGAAAGGAGCATTAGATAAGGTAACAGACCGATACACACATACCGGTTCAGCCAGACGGGCATCAGTTGATGTCCAGGTCCCACAGCACGTGGGAGGTAGTGCCGAGATCCATCTGCACCGCCCCTATTCCGCGATGAAACACCATGCGGCCGCCATTGCTCATCGTTACTGATAGCAGTTCAGAATAAGGACAGTCGTTGGCCGCGGTGAATGCCGTGTCAATAGAAGAGACGGTGTACGTGATGCCCGTATTGGCATTGACCCAGGTCTGGCCCACGGTGGGGCTGCCCGGCAGGAACATCTGCTCCTGCCCCACTGTCTGTCCGTTGGCATCGGTAATCCAAACTTTCACATCGCCTGTGACGGCCACGGTGCGGTAAAAAGTGGTGGCCAAGGCGCTGCCCGATGTGTTGACCCGGAAAAACATCTGCCCGTTGCTCAGGAACACCTGATCTATCACCTCATCGGTAAAAGTGTAATCGTTATTGGCCACATAGCTCCAGTAATTGCCCAGTGCCAGTGGGAAATAGTCGTTGAGCGAGGCATTGCCTGTACACACCAGCGGATTGGGCTGCGGGCCCACGGGCGGGGCTGTGGTCGTATCAACGGGTATCCACACGCTGTCGGGGCAGGCACCGCACGGGCCACCACAGTCTATCATCACCTCGCCCTGGTTCTGTATCCCATCAAAGCATGTGGGGATGACTGAATCGGGGGGCAGCTGAGTGGTGTCGCATGGGGTGCATTCGCCACCGCAGTCAATGCCGTCTTCGCCATTGTTCTTGACCCCATCGTAGCAGGTGTCGCCACAGGCCACTGCGCCCAACACAAGCAGGGCCACAGCGGCATGAACGGGCCAAGCGCGCAGGGTCATTGGAACAGGACGTTGCCGATATTGTACAGCTCCGCTATCGGATTCACGCACAGAACGGGTATCTGTGCATCGTTGTTTATAATCTTCTCGTTATCGGCCCCGAGAATGAAATCGCTAACGTTTATCTCGCTGCTCTCAGTCAGTATCACGATCATGTCGGCATTGACCTGTGCAGAGAATTTGATGAGCTGCTTTATGTAATTCCCTTTCTCCGAGTGGGTGGTATCATAGTCCACCCCATTGCGCTTCAGGGTGTTCTCAGCCCAGGCTATGTTGTTCTTCAGCGCATTGTTGATGAACTCATCGCTCTCGTGCGTGGCAAAAAGGTGCACATCGCTACCGAAATACTTGGCCAACGAGATGGTGTGTATCACCTTCTGCTTGGTCTCCTTTTCAGGTCCAATGGGGAAAACAATGTTCCTATAGCCGGCTGCACCCGGGCTTTTCTTCTGCACCACAACGGTGGGCACGGGAGATGATGTCATCACCTTTACGGCCCAGGCACCTGTGATGTGCTGCATGCCCACCACGCCATGGGTGCCCATCACCATCAGGCGGGCATGTACCTCGCGGGCCACCTCGCCAATGGTGTCGAAAATGCTGCCCTCGCGCAGGTGGCTGCCTGCCTTTACCCCCTGTGCCGCAATACGGTCCTCTTCCTTCTTCAGCTGCGCGTGGAGGTCATCGAGGCTCTTTCCTTCCTTTTTTAGCCGTGTGCGGGTGTTGCTGTCAACAATGTGAATCAGGCGCACCTCGTCACCACTGCGCTTGGCAATACCTACGGCATGCTCAACGGCATTGCCCGCAGCCGCAGAGAAATCGGTAGGAACAAGGATGATCGGTTTCTTCTCTTCAGCCATTATCAATCAGTTATTCTTTTGGGGGATGGATGCTTGATCTTCAATCGGTGTAGCCGCTCACTATGCGCTCCACTTCGGCCAGATAGGCCGCTTTGAGCGGTGCCCGTTCAGATTTTGAGTATGCCGTGTGGTACTGATGGGCACTCAGGAATTTAACCTGAATGCGGTTCCATACCTGTAGGTCATTCACAATACCCAAGGCCTTCAATTCTTCAAAAAGACTGTCTGCAATCGGATTCACATCGGGCCGGCCCAAGTAGTCAAGGTCGGCATCGCAAAGGATCTGCTCGAGCATGGTCTTCGGGTCCTGGGGCACCTTTGTGGCCATGATCATTCCGTCTATTATTGACATCTGCCGCTCGGTGAAACCCAGGCCGGGCAATACCCCGCGGGCTATCTCACAGCCTATGCGCTCGTGCTCGCGGTAGTCGATCAGGAAACCACAATCGTGGTAAGCCGCGGCCACGCGCAGCAGGTCGAGATCCTCGCCCTTTATGCCGGCATGGGCCGCCAATGGCTCCAGTGCCTGCATCACATCGCGCGTGTGGTGCGGCCCATGGTAGTAGAGCGTGGGGGCTATCTCGCGGTCGAGTCTGCCCAGAATATGGTCGATGGCCTCCTGTACCTGCATCAGTGCGGCAAATAAGCACATTTTAGGCTTATCATGAAGTCAACAAGTGATAATTCCTGTTGGTTCAGCCTTATCAATTCGATCTGATCCAATTCACCACTCCCTGGATCAGCTGTACACCAGTGGCCTCATCGGCAAACAACAGGTCGTGGCCTGCCCCCTCAAAGGACGTGAAAGTCGGTGGAAAGCCTTTGGCCACAAGGCTGTCACGAAGGGCCGATGCCTGCGTGTAGGGCACAATATCATCGGCTGTTCCATGCAAAAGGAGTGTTGGGGTGCCACTGGCCACAGCCACCGGACTGGCCGCACGATAGGCCTCGGGGATCGAATCGAATGTGCCGCCCACAAACTGTTCGAGCCCCCAAAGAAAGCCGTGGAAGGCAAATCGGTCGCGCAGATCCTGAGCGGTGAGGTCGGTAGGCCCCGACACTGACACCACCCCCGCCACTTGACCACCGCCCGGTCCGGCATAGGCATATTGCAAGGCCAGATGTCCTCCCGAACTGAACCCTACCACAAACACGCGCGACTGGCCCAGGCCCAACCTCGCACATTGGCCCAGGCCCTCGGCAATGGCCGCTCCGATATCGGCCAACTGGTGTCCCGGAATGCTATCGGCCAGCCTTAAGTTGATAGGACAGGCCACCATGCCAGCGTCATTGAGCGGAGCTATGAATGCCTGTGTGTAGGCATCATCCTTCGACCCGAATGCCCACGCACCGCCATGTAACAGGATGACCAGAGGCGCATTGGGCCCGGGTTCGGGCGGGAAATACAGGTCCATCACCTGAGCTACATCGGTGCCATACTGTACCCCAAGCACTTCGCGCGGGACCTTCAGTTCCTCATCGCACCCGCACAAAAAGACCAGCATTACGAGGTATAAAGTGCGCATCGGGTCAATACGATTCTTTTGATCTTTTTGCCAAAACTAACTCTCTACGAAGTGGCCTCTCTTAGGCCCGGATCATCAAGTGGGTGTCGGATGTGTGGCATGTGGCCCAGAGCACTGACACGGTTGAGCTCGATCTCCGGTATAGCAATCTTGGTATTGATGTTGGTCGGCAATCGCTAGGACGCCCGTTCAAGGAAGACCGATTCCCATGGTGATCAGTTTCTACTATCGGCCAAAAAATCCCTGAACCAAAGCCCACTGTCCTTCACAATCCGCTGCTGGTTGGCGAAATCAACATGCACCAGCCCGAAACGGGTGCGGTAGCCCTCGGCCCACTCGAAATTGTCGAGAAAGGTCCAAGCGAAGTACCCGGCCACATTCACGCCTTCGCGCTTGGCACGCAGCACCTCGCCTATATAATCCTGATAGAACTGGGTGCGCTCTGGGTCGTGCACGCGGCCGTTGGTCACCGTGTCAGGGAAGGCCGCCCCGTTCTCTGTGACAATGATCTTCTTGATTCCGGGGTACTTGGCGAAGTAATGCAGCATCTTATAAATGCCCTGCGGATGCACCTCCCAGTTCATATCGGTGATCTGTGGACGGGGCACCAGTTTCTTGGGGGCCACCGGTGCACCCTTCATGTAAGGGATGATGGCATTGGCACGCGCCACATTGCGGGTGTAGTTCTGCAGGCCGTAGAAGTCAAAATCGAATTTGACACGCTCCATGTCGCCATCCCTGATGTACTCGGGCAGGCGCTTTATCATGGGCAGGTCATCTATCGGGTAGCCGAGACCCTGAGGCGGCTCTATGTACATGCGATTCATGAGCACATCAAAACGGGTCACCACCGTGTTGTGGCGCGGATGGTCGTTCACCGCCTCGGAGGGCGAGCAGCTGAAAGTGGTACCGACCTGCGCGCCTGGCACATTGGCGCGTATGATCCGCCCGCCATCGGCCTGGCACAGCGTGGCATGATGCACTGTGGGCAAAAAGTTTTTCGGCCACTTCTTGCCTGGGGCGTGGATGCCCAGCAGGTAGCCTATGGCCGTGAAAGCCATCGGTTCGTTCAGCACCATCCAGTTCTTCACCCTGTCACCGAATGTGCGGGTTATCAGGTTGGCATACTCCTCGAACCAACCCGTCACATCGCGGTTCTGCCAGCCGCCCCGGTCCTCCAATGCCTGGGGCAGATCCCAGTGGTAGAGGGTCATCCAAGGCTGAATGCCCATCTCGAGGCAGGTGTCAACCACCCTCTTATAGAAATCGAGGCCCTTATTATTCACCTGGCCTGTGCCATTGGGCAGCACCCGCGCCCAAGCCGTTGAGAACCGGAACACATCCATGTTCAGGCTCTTGAGCAGCGCCAGGTCCTGTTTGTAGGTGTGATAGAAATCGCACGACACATCGCCATGCTCGTTTCGGTCTATCTTGCCCTTGCGGTGCGAGAAAGTGTCCCAGATGCTGGGGCCTTTGCCATCGGCATCGTGACCGCCTTCAATCTGGTAGGCGGCCGTGGCCACACCCCAAAGGAAATCGGGGCCGAAATCGGCAGCGGTGTAGGGCACCCTTTTCTCAAAGGGCCGTGCCGCCAATGCCGAGGGCGTCAGGGCCAGCGCTGCACCCGCAGCACCTAGGGTCTTTAAGGCTTCTCGTCTCTCCATCAGGGGCAAATGTACCGTGCCGCCTTTCTGATAAAGTCAGGGGTGGAATGCGAGAGCGGCCCGGTCATGTGCCGTCACACTCACCGCCCTGTTCCTTGGGCCCATGTATGTTCCTCAATGGCAGCCATGGCAGCCTGCAAAAGGTCATTCGCTGCGCCTTGCGCCCCATGATACATTTGCCGCATCAACCCTTGCAGGCAATGTCAACCGATACGATACTGGTCATAGGCTCTTCGGGGCAGATAGGCACCGAGCTGGTGGTGGAGCTGCGCAGACGTTTCGGCAGCAGCAATGTGGTGGCATCCGACATCAAAGGGGCAGCCCAGGAGGTGATGGAGGGCGGCCCATTCGAGCAGCTCGATGTGCTAGACCGCTCCCGCCTCGATGATATCGTGGCCAAACATGGCGTGACACAGGTGTATCTGCTGGCAGCCCTGCTCAGCGCCACGGCCGAGGCCAAGGTGATGAGCGCCTGGAAACTCAACATGGAGGGCCTATTCAATGTGTTGGAACTGGCCCGCGAAGGCCGCATCCGGAAAGTGTACTGGCCCAGCTCCATAGCTGTTTTCGGCCCCAACACCCCTAAAGTGAAGACTCCGCAGTTCACCGTCACTGAACCATCGACCGTGTATGGCGTGAGCAAACTTGCCGGTGAGCGCTGGTGCGAGTATTATCACAACCGCTGGGGGGTAGATGTGCGCGGGCTGCGCTACCCCGGCCTAATCGGCTACAAGAGCGAGCCGGGCGGAGGCACCACCGACTATGCTGTCGACATTTTCCACAAGGCGCTGGCACATGGCGAATACACGTGCTACCTCACCCCACATCAGCGCCTGCCCATGATGTACATGCCCGATGCCATCAAGGCCACTATCGGCATCATGGACGCCCCGGCCGATAAGGTCAGGATCCGTTCGAGCTACAACCTGTCGGCCATCGATTTTACCCCGTACGAACTGGGCAACGAGATACAGCAGCACATTCCGAACTTCAAGCTGCACTATGCCCCCGACCACCGCGAGCAGTATGCGGCATCGTGGCCCGACAGCATTGACGACACTGTGGCCCGCACCGACTGGGGCTGGCAACACGACTACGGTCTGAAGGAGATGGTGGCCGATATGTTGGCCAACCTAAGAAAAGGCTGAGGCCTTCAGTCAAAGGTGGTGTGACTCACCTCAAAAGGGAAAGGGTGCGTGGCCGCGAACATGTCTATGTCATCGCGTATGCCCTCATCGTCCTCCTCATATTCCCATTGCACACGTACGGCCACACCGCCCTCGTGTATCTTGCGAATCACCGAAAAAAGGTCGGCCAATGCCTTGGCAGTACTCGAATTGTAATACTCCAACCGCAGATGCACATGGCGGATCGGGTCGCCCGACCGGGCCATTTCGCGCATCTTTGATAGGATAGGGTCATAGAATTCCATGCCCTCCTCAGGGTACGACCGACCTTCAATAAATAGCAGGCTCTTGTCTGAATCGATCACAACACGGGGAGTGTGCGTGCCGGGTTCAATGGTCCAACGATGCATGGCGGTCAAATATACCAGTAAGCCAAGCCTAATACGTACCTTGGCCGGGCGAAAAAACCAACAGAAGGCGGCCTATGTCTGTACCGGTACGATCACTGATTCTGTTTCTGTCAATCGTAGGCCTGCAGTTGCAGGTCAGTGCCCAGAGTTTCGAACTCTTCAAGGGCGATACCATCAACAAGAAGGATGCTGCCGGGATGAAACAGGGCCGCTGGCTCGTTTTCAACAAAGACGGCAAACATGTGGGCTATGGCGAGAACCAGTTGGTTGAAGAGGGGCGCTATGCTGACAACAAGAAGACCGGGGTATGGCTCAAATTCTGGCCCAATGGGCAGAAGAAGCACGAAATAACCTTTGCTAATAACATAGCGAGCGGTTTTGCGAAGTTCTATTATAAAAGTGGCAACCTGCAGGAAGAGGGCATGTGGGAGAGCAACAAGTGGGTGGGTGAGTACCGCTACTATTTCGAGAACGGCAATAAGCAATACGAGTGGAAATATAACGCCAGCGGCAAACGGGAGGGCGAGCAGGTGTACTATCATGAAAACGGAAAACCGCTCTACATAGGCACCTGGGCCAATGGCAACGAACAGGGAGAACTGGTGGAGTACTATGACGATGGGTCGGTGCACGCCCGCAGGTACTTCAATGCCGGTAAGATAGACCCGGCCAAGACCGTTGACCTGGTGAAGGGGAAAGAGAACGAAGGCAGGGCGGCCAAATACAGCGGGGTGGTGCAAAAGGTGCAGGCCGAATCGAAACAGATGGGCCACGGCCAGATAGTTGACGGCTACAACAAACTGCTCAATGCCGATGGCACGGTGTCGAAAGAAGGGATCTTCAAGAGCAAGAAACTGATTGATGGCAAGGTGTACCACTACGAGGGAGGCAAACTTGTGAGCACCGAGGAATACAAGGGCGGGGTGTCGCTCTCGGCCCCTCCTGCCAAGAAGTGAGGCAGCGCCCATTTCGTATCATCAGCCTATAATAATCTTACAGAAATGGCTTCGCGGCTGCAATTGCACAATACCCTTTCGGGCAGTAAGGAAACATTCGAACCGCTGAGCCCGCCCTACGTGGGCATGTATGTGTGCGGCCCAACGGTGTATAGCAACGCCCACCTGGGCAATGCCCGCACCTATGTGTCGTTTGATGTGCTGTTCCGCTACCTGCGCCACCTGGGCTACAAGGTGCGGTATGTGCGCAACATCACCGATGCCGGCCACCTGGAGAGCGATGCGGATGTGGGCGAGGACAAGGTAAGCAAGAAGGCACGCCTGGAGCAGCTCGAACCGATGGAAATAGTGCAGCGCTACACCTACGATTTCCATAAGGTGATGGAGCTGATGAACAACCTGCCGCCCAGCATAGAGCCCACCGCAACGGGCCACGTGGTGGAGCAGATAGAGATGACCAGGCGGATATTGGCCAAGGGTCTGGCGTATGAGAGCAACGGGTCGGTGTATTTTGATGTGGAGAAGTATGCCAGAGAGCATGACTACACGGTCCTGTCAAACCGCAACCTTGAGGAGCTGCTGAACAACACCCGCGAGCTTGACGGGCAGGATGAGAAGAAAGGCCGACTCGATTTTGCCCTGTGGATAAAGGCAAAACCCGAACACATCATGCGGTGGCCCAGCCCTTGGGGCGAGGGTTTCCCAGGTTGGCATCTCGAATGCTCGGCAATGAGTTCGAAATACCTCGGTGAGACCTTTGACATACATGGCGGGGGCATGGACCTGATACCTACCCACCACACCAACGAGATAGCCCAGAACAGGGCCTGCAACCATGAGGCCCCGGTGAAATACTGGATGCACACCAACATGCTGACGGTGAACGGACAGAAGATGAGCAAGTCGTTGGGCAACGCATTTCTTCCGCACGAGCTTTTCACAGGCAGCCACCCCATGCTCGACAAGGGCTACAGCCCCATGACCGTGCGGTTCTTCATGCTCCAGGCACACTACCGCAGCACACTCGACTTCAGCAATGCTGCCCTTCAGGCTGCTGAGAAGGGCCTCGACCGCGTGCTGCGCTCCATCCGTTCCATGCAGGCCCACATGGCCAAGGGCCGTTATGGCACTGCCGATGCCCGTGACGAGGTACAGGCCATGGCAGACCGCAGCACCGATGCCATGAACGATGACCTGAACACGGCCCAGGTCATAGCCCAACTTTTTGAGGCATCGGGATGGGTCAATACCGCCATTGCCACCGACCGTGGGCTCAATCAGGCCACGTGGCAGGCCATGGCCTCATTCTTCGACACGTTCATGGTCCAGATACTGGGGGTTGATGTGACTGAGACTACCGCTCCGTCAGGCAAGTATGCCGAGCTGATGACCCTGCTCATCGAGCTACGGGCCGAGGCCAAGGGCCGAAAGGATTTCGCCATGAGCGACCGCATACGCGAGGGGCTTGTGGCGAGGGGCATCACCATAAAAGACACCAAGGAAGGCACGGTGTGGGAAAAAGCATGAGGCGCGCTGGACACTTCTGCCTGGCGGTGGCGATAGCCGCACTTGCCACCGGATGCGGTGGCCGTGAGTACGGGCCCACCGAAAAGAAGGTGGAGCTTCTGCCCGCACCGGTATTCAATGCCGACACGGCATTCGCCCTTGTTGAGCGGCAGGTGGCGTTCGGGCCGCGCGTACCGGGCACAGATGCCCACCGGGCCTGTGGCGACTGGCTGGTGGCGCAGCTAAAGGCCGCAGGGGCCACAGTAACTGAACAGACCGGCACCGTGCCGCATATGGACGGCAAGGAACTGCCCATGCGCAACATCATCGGGGCCTTCAACCCATCGGCCAAGAAGAGGATACTGCTCTGCGCCCATTGGGACACCCGCCCGTGGGCCGATCAGGACAGCACGGGCAAAGAAGACCCCATAGACGGGGCCAATGACGGGGGCAGCGGCACGGCTGTGCTGCTCGAGGTGGCGCGGCTACTGGGTCAGAAGCCCCCTGCCGTTGGGGTGGACATTGTGCTGTTTGATGTCGAGGACCAGGGCCGACCGGAATTTGACCCCGACACCTTGGACCCCGAACACCATTTCTGCCTCGGTTCGCGGCACTGGGCCGCAGCCCCACATGTGCCCGGCTATCGTGCCCAATATGGCATATTGCTCGACATGGTAGGCGCCACCGGGGCCGTGTACACTATGGAAGGGGTGTCGCAGGCCAGTGCACCGGCTGTGCTGAAGCATGTGTGGGATGTGGCATCGGCCCTGGGCCTGTCAGAGCGGTTCAGCTACCGCAAGACCCGCCCCATCATTGACGACCACACCTACATCAATCAGCTGGCTCAGATACCCACCATCGATATCATAGAGTACGATGCCACCACGGCCACATCGTTCAACAGGCACTGGCACACCCACCGCGATGGGATGGAGATCATAGACCGCAGCTCGTTGCGGGCCGTGGGGCAGACGGTGGTGCAAGTGGTGTACAATGAGCGCTGATGCCCGCACCCGCCCGTTCTTCAGCATCATAATACCCACCTACCAGCGGGCGCACCTTATCGGCTCCGCTGTGGAGAGCGTGCTGGCCCAGACATTCACCGACTGGGAGCTCATCATCATAGACGATGGGTCAACTGACGGCACGGCCGAAACGCTCGGGCCCCTATTGACCGACCCGCGCATACAGTACCACTGGCAGCCCAATGCCGGCCGCAGCGCGGCACGCAACAGGGGCATCGACAGGGCCGTGGGCGGCCACGTGTGCTTCCTGGATTCGGATGACATGTGGCTGCCGCACCACCTCGCTGTGCTGCACCGTAGCTGTGTGGCCCACCCGGGGCCCGCCATGCACCACACCCGTCTGATATGGCACTTTCCTGATGGCGATGCCGAGGTGCCCTACAACCCGCGCGACCGATTCTACTCGGACGTGGAGTATGTATTGGGCAACGAACTGCCCCCTGATGTGATGTGCATAGAGCGCATGGCATTGGGAACCACCCGATTTGATGAGGCATTGGTGGTGAATGAAGATCACCACCTGTGGGCCCGTATGGCCGCACATCATCCCATTCACGTGTGCCACGAACATACCGCAAGGCTATATGTGCACGGACAGAACACCAAGGACACCGTGCCTGACCATACCGATCAGCAAGAGAATGTTTTCAGGCAACTGATGCAGATTCCAGACGTGCGCAGGGGCATAAGCGACCGGTTTGCCAAGAGCCGTTACCTCACCTTCCGGGAATGGAGGATAAGGAAACTGGAGGCAAAGGGCGAACGATGGGCACTTATTCGCGCCATTCTGGACTTTGTGGTGCGCCACCCCATGCAGCCCCGCAACACGGCCAAACTCGTCATGCTGCTATATGCCGTTCCGTTTGGCGGCCTCATCCGCAAAGCCGTGAGCCTCGTCAAGGGCGCCTGAGCCGGGCCGAGCCCATCCGCCTTTCATTTCCGATTGTCCTTATTAAGAACCTGCTCAGGCAGACGTGGTCTCCTCGTCTATCTGAACTCCACCCTGCAATAGACCAAAGGCAGGCAGCCGGGCTGGTAGACGGTGAGATAGGAATGAAGTACTTTTGTGATACTCAGAACCAAAGGCCACCATGAAAACATTCCTTATCACCGTGCCCGAAGGCAAGGAGCGTTGGTTCCGGACGCTTTTCGATCAGTTCCGGATAAAGCACCGCACCCTCCGTGAGGATGAAATGGAAGACTTAGGTCTGGCCCGTTTGATGGATGAGGCCATGAACGAGCCTGGCGAAGCACCCATGGACGAGGTCATGGAATTGCTTAGCGGAAATGCGCGTTAAGTTCAAACCGAGGTTTCTGAAAGATCTGAAGGCCCTCGGGCCTGACCCTGAACTTTCGTCCGCCATTCTCAACTTGATCGATCAGGCCAAAAGAGCAGAATCTGTTGAAAATATCGGGGGCATCAAGAAGCTGGTTGACTACGAAACCAGATACCGTGTACGAATCACCCTCGACCGTAAGCGGGATTACCGTATCGGTCTTTACGTGAGAGACAATACCATTTGGTTTGCGCGGGCATTGCATAGACGCGACATTTATCGAAAGAACTGGTAGGCGCAGAAATCGCCCCTCACCTGAACTCCACCCTGTAATAGGCCAAGGGCAGAAAACCGAGCTGGTACTTGGTCTGCATCTCCTGCGTGGCGGGGTCATAGTATTGGCTGAAGATGTTCTTGGTGTTGAGGATGTTCTGGAAATCGAGGGCCAACGAGTGGCTGGCGCGCTTGCCGTTGAAGGCGAAGCTGACCTTCATGTCCCAACGGAAATAGTCCTTGTAGCGCGGCTCGTAGGCGCGGGCCAGATCGTAGACCGCCTCGCCTTGCACGCGGCTGGCGTCCATGTCAACGGGCACATACCTGCGGCCACCCGTCCACGTGATGCGCGTATCAAAACTCAGGGTGTTCTTCTTGCCCATGGGCAGTTCGTAGCCGCCCAGGGCCTTGAGGTTGTAGTTGCCGTTCCAGGTGGTGTTGCGCTCAATGCCATCGCTGCCGCGGTAGGTGCTGTTGTAGATGGAGCCGGCCACAATGAAGTAGTACCTTTTGGAGAAGAACTTCTCGAGCGTGAGGTCGAGGCCGTAGTTCATGCCCGTGCCGGTGTTCACAAGGCTATCGACAATGGGCAGGTCACCGATGCTTTCGCCCGCATTGAGCATGGAGAAATGGGTGGGCCGCTGCTCCACGGGTATCTGGAAGAGGTATTGGAAATAGGCCTCGGTCTTGAGGCGCATGCGGTCCGAAAAGCTGAAGTCGTGCCCCACCACGGCATGGGCCGCCCGCGAAAAGCCCATGTTGCGGTTGGTCTGAACGGGGTCGGTGGGCAGGTACTGGCGCGAGTGGAAGTACGTGACCAGCGGCTGGGTCTGGCTGTGCAGCCCAGCCCCGATGTGCACCTGGTGCCTGCCCTTCGGACGGATGGTGAGGCCCACCCTCGGCTCGATGGGGAACGAGGAACTGTTGAGCAGCAGCTGCTGATAGTGCACCCCTACGCTGAGCGTGACCGTGGGATTGAACCTGTGCTGAAACTGCGTGTAGGCCTGTAGCACCTGCAGGGCCTCCTTCACCTTCAGGTTGATGGCAAACGAGTCGGTGGCCACGAGGAAACTATCGGCCATCTCAATCCACGAAAGGTCGGCCACAATGCCGGTGCGCAGGTGGCTCTTGGCGTTGAACTTGGTGTTCAGTACGCTGTGCAGGCTGCCGGTGAGGGTGTAGTTGCGGTTGCGGCTCTCGAGTACATCGTTGCCCAGGTCATCGGTGTAACTGGTCTCGCTGCCGTACCTGCTGCCAGAGAAGGCCAAGGTGGTCTTGAGGTTGTGCTTGTCGCCAATGAAAACCTGGTGCGAGAGGCCTGCCACACCCATGTCGCTCATGATGGAGTTGGCGCGCGTGTAGTTGCTGGCGTAGAAATCGTTGCCTCCCTCGACCTTGATGCTGCTCAGACCGCCCACGCCCCACAGGGCGAAACGTCCCGCCTTGCCGCCAGTGGGCAGGTCCATCACAAACGTCAGGTCCTGATAGTAGGGAATGGCATCGATGCCGAAATCGATGCCCATCAGGCCGATGATGGCCATGGTGCTATAGCGGTAAGATGCCAGATAGGAGCCGCGGTATTTTTTGCTGAACGGGCCTTCCAATCCGGCCTCGGCCCCGTTCAGGCCAATCTGCGCCCAGTACTCGCGCTTCTCGTTGTTGCCCCTGCGCAGCCGCAGGTCAAACACGCCCGAATTGGCATTGCCATACTCGGCCGGGAATGCCCCCGTGAAAAAGTCGCTGTTATCGAGCATGTTGTTGTTCAAAATGCTCACCGGCCCGCCCGTGCTGCCGCTGAACGTGAGGTGGTTCGGGGTGGGGATGTTGATGCCCTCCAACCGCCACAGCAGGCCCGTGGGCGCATTGCCACGGATGATGATGTCGTTGCGCTCGTCACTGCCGCCCGAAACACCAGCAAAAGCGGCAGCCGCGCGTGCAGGGTCCTGCCAAGAGCCCGCGAACCGCCTTGTCTCCTCCACCGAAAATGTGCGGGCACTTACTGTGGCCATCTCGTTCAAGGGGCGTTCCTTCTCGCGCTCGGCCACCACCACAGCTTCGGCCAGTTGCTGCACACTCTCGGTCATCTTCACGTTGAGCACGGTCTGTTTGCTGGGGCTGATGATGAGATTCTCCATCCGAACCTCCTCGTAGCCCAGAAAGGTGAACCGGATGCTCCTTCTGCCGATGGGCACACCGTCCAGTTTGAAATTCCCGTCAACATCTGTTGCCGCGCCCAATAACAGCGCAGTATCCATCAGCACCACATTGGCCCCCGGCAGCCCGCGGCCGCTCACGGCATCGGTCACCTGCCCACGGATGGTCTGGGTGATCTGGGCGTAAGCTATGGAGGGTAGAAGTAGAAAAAGGAGGGCGAGGAGGCGCATGGTGCGCGAAAGTAGAATGTGGCACATTCCTCAGGGGTCAGCACCTCCATTTTGTAATTGCCCAATGCGTTCCATTGGCCATCGATGAGCACGGCACCGTCAAGGCCAAGCGGCCTTAGATGCACATCGCGATGGCCGCTATCAACCTCGAAATCAGGCGTGGCATCAAGCGCATGTTCGACTTCAACGGAAGGTGTTCTGACCGGCCGTCAGGTCCAGATGAGTGCGAAATCGATCTCGGCCAGGCAATCGGTGCCAAAAGAGAAGCAGAACTTCCTGGCATGGCCCTTGGCCACAACCACATAATCACCGCCCTGCAATTCTGATACGGTATAGAGTTCGGTGTCAGGGTCAATGACTACATAATATCTCACTCCCTGTTCGAGGTAAATGGCGCGCTTCACCGTCAGATCCTTATTGCGGGTCGAAGGCGAAAGAACCTCGACCACCAATATCGGGGGCCGTTCGATGAAGATCTTATCGAGAAATGGGAAGCATACAACCAACAGGTCGGGCTGCAGTACCGTGTGATCGTCAATCTTCCAATCGATGGGCAATGACACGTGGCAGTGTCCGCAGCCCTCCAACCCTGTATCGAACAGTGTTGCCAACCTCAGGCTTATCCGCTGGTGCCTCACCGAAGGCAGTGGCGACATGGCATAGGGCACACCGTCAATAAGTTCCCATTGTCCCGACCATTGGCAGTAATCGGCATAGGTATACCGCGGAATCATGTCGAGTGAGAGTGCGTAACCTATTGGGAATCAATAATCAGACACAAAGATAGATCAGCAGGTTCGGCACCCTTACCCTACCTGCGGTCCAACTCCGCGAGGATGTCCTCGACCCGTGGCCGCAGGCGATAATTCTCCGGCTGGTCGCACCATACAACCTGACCCTTTGCGTCCGTGACGACCACGGTGGGTTTGGGGGCATCGGGCAGGTAGCCCAGTGGCACATATACGCTCGGCACCGCCCCGGCCTGCACCAGTCCGAGCTGGGCTGAGACCGCATTATCGGCATCATGCAAAAGGGTGACCTTTCCGTTCAGGCGGGCCTCCATCTGCACATTGCGGGCAGGCGGCTGCGGGCTGATGGCAAATACCCTGACGCCCCGTCTGGTAAATGCAACTGAATTACCCGCCAACTCCAGCAGCTGCGCCACACAGATGGGGCACCAGTTGCCGCGGAAGAACACGATGAGGTTCCGCCCCCCATCAGTAAGTGGCAGGATCACGGTTGCGCCTGCCGTATCGGTGAGGTGCAGAGGTGGCAGGCGCCTGCCCACCTTGATGCGGTCGGTGGTGCGGTCCAGATCGCTGAACCACATGACATAACCGACCCACCCGCCCAGAGAGACGAAGGCCAATAGCGGCCCAACGCTGCCAGCGCCCCCGTTTCGGCCCTGATAGAGCGCGTACATGGTGGCCGCGAAAATGCCGAGAGTGATGCCCAGCAGCCCAGGGGTGGTGCGCGGCACCTGCGCCACGTGCAACCGGAGGAAGAACAGCCAGACCTGGGCCGCTGCCACAGCAACTGGAATCCACACGGCCGTTGGGCCGCCCGTCAGAACGGCCACCGAGGCCACTCCCGTGACCAGCACCGAATAGGTGATAAGCAGCGGAAGAAAGTGCGGGCGTATCCTATTTTCCATCCAAGATCCTTCTCAAAAGATCAGGGCGGTCGGTGATGATACCATCTACACCGTAGCTGATCATCTGCCGCATATCGTGCTCATTGTTCACAGTGTACACGTGCACCTTCTTGCCCAGAGCATGCGCATCGGTCACGTTCTGCCGTGTAATCATGCCATGGCTGAAGGTGAATGCATCCACATCGGGGTAATCGGTCAGTTCCGCGAAATGCAACCGGAAATCCAGCATCAGTGACGTAAAGGGGAATATGCCCACCAGGAGTTTCTGCACCGGCACCGTGCAATGCAGCTCGCGCAGTCGCCTGATCACCTTGTCGTTGAATGTGTGAATGACGCACCATTGCTCGGCCCTGTTCGCCCTTATGGCATCCAACACGCGCTTCTCAATGTCAGGGTACCGGTCGTGGCCGTCTTTGAGCTCTATCACCAATGTGCAACGACCGTCCACAGCTTTCAGCACCTCGTCCAATGTCGGTACGGTCACATCAGGGTACTGTTTCTCAAAACCGCGGTTGGCCCTGGCCTTGCGCACCTCGGCCCATTTCAGTTTGGCCACACGGCCGCGCATGTTGGTGGTACGGTCCAGGTCGCGGTCGTGCAGCACAATGACCACTCCGTCTGCAGTCTGCTGCACATCTACCTCCACCCGGTCCACGCCTATCTCCATGGCCCTGCGCACCGATGGCAAAGTGTTCTCAGGGACAAGGCCAGCTGCCCCGCGGTGGCCTGTGACGAGCAGTTTCTGGGCACCGACCTGCAGGGTCATCATCACACAACAAAAAAAGAGAAAGCCTTGCACTTTAATGGGATGGCGGGCCAAAGGTAGCCCCCACTGATGGGCAACAGGGCCTGTTAAGGATGTGTTAAAGGGGTGCTGACCAAAATCAGACTGTATAAGATTGAACACACCTTTGCCCCCGAATTAGAACGCTCTAATGAGCCCCGCCCGCCAGATTCTCTGCAAGCTTTTCTGCACCCTCTCTGTGGTGGTCATGCTGCTACAGGTGGCACAGCCCTACATATACGGTGCGGTTATGGCCCATGGCATGGACGGGCATCACAGCCTGTTGGCCAATGCCGAAGAGGACGCTCTGCGCACCAGTGCGAATGAAGAAGAGAACCCGTTCCATCTGTTCGTGGCCGAACAGCCCCATGACGGGGCCTTAGGCTGCGAGTCCGGCTATGCAGCGCAAGTATGCTCTGCCCGGCCCGGACATGGGCCTCATGTGCCGCTGTTCATCAGCCTTCGCAACATAAGGATCTGATATTTCCTGAGTCCGCACCTGCGCCCTGGTGCGGACCAACCAGCCCACATCTGTGATTAGATGTGAGGCCTGCTGCGGCATGCAGCCACCTACGGGCGCACTTCTATCCATCATTTACAACACCCGCCACGGCCAATGAAGGTCGGGCCCCCGTGCTGAGTCCATGAGCCACGCACAAACAGCCCATTCGGTGCACGACATGTTGCACCACCTTGCGCACCACCTGCCCAGTCAGGCCCCGCTCAAGGACTTCATTCACCACAACACCCTGCACTCGTTGCAGCACATGCCCTTTCACGAGGCCATGCGCACGGCCACTGTGGCGTTTGGCTACCGTACCTACCTGCCATTGGCCGAGTACAGGGCCATGTTTCAGCGAGGGGTGATCAGGCCCGATGTGCTCGACCGCATTCTCAGCGCCCGCTACCCGGGCCCCCTGGCCACCCAATGGCGCGACCGCATGCTGAACGGTAAGTTGGGTCCGACTCCGGCCAAACGGATAGGCTCCTTGCGTGCCAATTGGAAATTCAAGTACCAGATAGATCTCGACTCGCAGGTGCACCCCATCCTTTTCAGGGTTGTGAACAGTTTTTTGGATCAGGGCATAAGCATGTGGCACTTCCCTGTGTGGGATAAAGGCCTGCTTGACAGCCTGCGCGAGATGGAGCGCCTGGCCATGACCAGCCTGTTCCATACCCCTCGGGCCCGAAAGCTGATGCTCGATACCTCCACATCCCTCGAGCAGTTGCTGCACCTGATTGTGGGCGATGAGGCCCTGTGGGAACGCTACCTGTACGACCAGCAGTTTGCGCATCCGGGCTGGAGCGGCATGGTGGCGGTGCTCGAACAACAGCCCGAGGGCCTGCTGGACAGACGCACGGTGTGCCTGCACGACCTCGTGGCCTTTGAACTGCTGCTTGAGATCGATGCGCTTGACCGTCAGTTCGGAGAGATATGGATGCCCCTGAGCGGCAAAGTGGTAAGAAGACCGCATGGCGTGCTCGATGAGGTGCGACAGACCGATCTCGACACCGCCCTCATGCTATGGCAAGAGGCCTTTGAATGGAGCTATTACGATGATGTGCTGGCCGGTATTGTAGCGGGTGGCGATTATGTGCGCAACGTGAATGCCGTTCCGTTCCAACTGGTGATGTGCATCGATGACCGATCGTGCTCAGTTAGGCGCTATGTGGAAGCTGAGGTACCGGGCGCCCAGACCTTCGGCACACCGGGGTTCTTTGCTGTCGACACGTATTACCGCCCCGCTCAGGGAAGGCACAATACCAAAGTGTGCCCCGCACCCGTCACACCCAAGCATCTGATAAAAGAGGTAGAGGCTCCGGGCCGACACAAAAAGGATGTGCTCTCGACCAAGCGCAGCCACGGGCTTTTCAGTGGTTGGTTCATAGCGCAGACCGTGGGGTTCTGGTCGGCACTGAGGCTGATCCTGAACATATTCCGCCCAACGGCCACCTCGGGCACCGCACTGGCAGTGGACCATGTGGGACGCGACAGCTCGCTGACCGTTGAGCACAAGGGCGAGACCGATGGCGGCCTACAGGTGGGCTACACCATACCTGAAATGGCCGACCGCGTGCAGAACATGCTCACAAGCATCGGGCTGAACAAGGACTTTGCCCCGCTGATCTACATAGTGGGCCACGGCAGCAGCAGCATCAACAACACCCATTACTCCGCCTACGACTGCGGGGCCTGTTCCGGCCGGCCGGGTTCGCTCAACGCGAGGGCCTTCTGCCACATGGCCAACCACGCCAAGGTGCGGGCCGAGCTGCGGGGCCGGGGCTTCAGCATCCCCGAAGGGACGGTATTCGTGGCCGGACTGCACGACACGAGCCGAGATGAGTTCATCTACTACGGGGTGAATGAGCTGCAACCGGCCATGGCCGAAGCACATGCACGCCATGCTGCGGCCATGGAACGCGCCCTCGACCTGAACGCCAAGGAGCGGAGCCGAAGATTCGAAAGCATAGATACCCACCTGAGTCCGGCCGAGATACACCGCAGGGTGAAGATCCGCACCGTGTCGCTCTTTGAGCCACGGCCCGAGCTGAACCACGCCACCAACTCGCTTTGCATTGTGGGCCGCAGGACCATGACCGACCACGTGTTCCTCGACCGCAGGGCGTTCCTGAACAGCTACGACCCGTATGTGGACCCCACAGGTAAGTACCTGTTGGGCATACTAAACGCAGCGGCCCCGGTGTGCGGGGGGATCAACCTCGAATACTATTTCTCGCGGGTGGATAACAACATGCTGGGGGCAGGCACCAAGCTGCCACACAACGTGATGGGCCTGATAGGGGTGGCCAACGGAATGGAAGGCGACCTAAGGCCCGGCCTGCCCGTGCAGATGATTGAGGTGCACGACCCAGTGCGGCTGCTTATGGTGGTGGAACAGCGGCCAGAGGTGGTGCTGAGCACCATCCGTACCAACCCTGCCACCTACGAGTGGTTCGAAAAGGAATGGGTGCACCTGGTGGCCATTGACCCAGACTCAAGGGGAATGTTCAGATTCTCGGGTAGCGGGTTCGTGGCATATGCCCCGTTGCGGAGATCGGTGCCTTTGGCCACTGACCTGAACAAGGTGATAGAATCTACCATGGACAACATACCTGTGATGGTGATATGACCTCATTCACTGGCACTAGAACAACGAGACACCTGAGGCCCGAAGACCAGAGCCAACAGCCATCTACCACAAAATGAACTACTTTCTCCCCGTTTTCATCGCCATTCCGGCACTGGGCTTTGTGCTCAGCCTGCTGATGGATGGCAAGCGCGAGAACCGGCTGTCGGCCCTCGCTCAGGGCACCGTGGGCCTGCAACTGACCCTCGCCATAGGCTACACCATCTGGTGGGCGGTTAGTGGTGCACCTACCCTGAACGTGAAAGAATGGGTGCTTTACCGCACGCACGGCTACGAGTTCTTCGTTGACCTCTTCTTCGACCCGGTGGGTGCGGTGTACCTGCTGGTGGGGTCGCTGCTGGTGTTCCTGATCACCTTTTACAGCCAGTACTATCTACACCGCGAAGCGGGCTACAAGCGGTTCTTCAACACCATGCTTTTCTTTTACATGGGCTACTGCCTCACGGTGCTGAGCGGCAATTTCGAGACGCTGTTCATGGGCTGGGAAGTGCTGGGGGTCAGCTCATTCCTGCTCATCGCATTCTACCGCGACCGCTATCTGCCGGTGAAGAACGCAGTGAAGGTGTTCTCCATTTACCGCATAGGTGACATCGGGCTGATACTGGTGATGTGGCTGAGCCACCACCTGTGGCACGAGAACATCACCTTCATGCAGCTGGCGCAGACCGACACGGTACACCATCTGGTGGCCGAGCACAGCAGTGTGGGCCTGTTCATAGCCGCCATGCTGCTGCTCAGTGCCATGGCCAAAAGTGCCATGTTCCCGTTCTCGCCTTGGCTGCCTCGCGCCATGGAAGGGCCCACGCCATCGAGCGCCATTTTCTACGGGTCGTTGAGTGTGCACATGGGCGTGTTCCTGTTGCTGCGCACTTTCCCCTTCTGGGAGCACCAGATATGGGCCAGGGTGATGATTGCCCTTGTGGGCCTTGTCACCAGTGCCCTGGCGGCCCCCACGGCCCGGGTGCAAAGCAGCATCAAGGCGCAGGTGGCATACGCATCCATCGCGCAGATCGGACTCATTTTCATCGAGTTGGCCCTTGGGCTGCAATGGCTGGCGCTGTTGCACTTTGCAGGCAACGCATTTCTGCGCACTTACCAGCTTCTGGTGTCGCCCTCGGTGGTCACCTATCAGATCCGGGAGCAGTTCTATCATTTCGTGCCCCGCGACCGCAGCGTGGAGGATTCCATCCCAAAAAGACTTGAGTACACGTTCTATCTGCTGAGCCTTAAGGAGTGGAACCTCGAGTCGTTCATGTATCGCGTGCTGTGGAACCCCTCAAAGGCCGTAGGGAAGGCACTCGGGTTCCTCACGGTGCAGCGGGTGATGTACTTCGCTGTGCCGGTGCTGGTGCTGGGCGCATACCTGATCATCAGCAACGAATACATGCCCACGGGGCTGGCGGCCTACCTGCCGGTCACCTTTTCTGTGGTGGCGCTGGGCATGATGCTGAAGGCCTTCACCGAGCGCAAGAGCGTGCGGGTGAGCTGGCTGCTCATCATCATGGGGCACCTGTGGGTGGCATTGGCCATCTCGTTCAATGAGCGGTTCCCTATCACAGAGGTCCTGCTGTACCTCAGCGGGGTGGTTGGGGCCGGGGCCATCGGGTTCTGGACCATCCTCGAACTGAGGAAGAAGGAACGCGATGTGACGCTCAACCAGTTCAACGGCCACGTGGCGCGGCACCCACGACTGGCACTCATCTTTCTGCTCTGCTGCCTGGGGCTGGCGGGTTTTCCCATTTCGCCCACGTTCATAGGCGAGGACCTCATGTTCAGCCACATGCACGAGAACCAGGTGGTACTCGCAGCCATCGTATCGCTCACGTTCATCATTGACGGTCTGGCCGTCATCCGCATCTACGCCCGGGTGTTCCTGGGCCCAGACACCGCCTCGGGCGTTGGGGTGGCCAAACGCTCGGCCTGAAACAATTTAACCAATGGAATTTACAAGACCAACAACATGTCAAACCCTACAACGTCAAAGATGAAACTCCCGCTCGATGGATTCGCGGGACTCAAAGAGAATTGGAAGGCCGATGCCCTCTCGGGTTTCATGGTCTTTCTGCTTGCACTGCCACTTAGTCTTGGCATTGCCAAGGCGAGCGAGTTCCCACCGGCCATGGGTGTGCTCACGGCTATGATCGGTGGCCTGTTCGTGGGTCTGTTCGCAGGGTCCAGACTCACCATCAAAGGACCAGCGGCCGGACTTATAACGGTATGTGCCGGGGCTGTGAACGAGATGGGCGGAGGCACCGAGGGCTGGCATCTGGCGCTGGGTGCCGTGGTGGTGGCCGGCCTGATCCAGATTGTATTTGGCAAACTCAGATTCGGGTCGCTCAGCGATTTCTTCCCCCACTCGGCCGTGCACGGTATGTTGGCCGCCATAGGGCTCATCATCTTCTCCAAACAGATCCACATCCTGCTGGGCATCGACCCGGCCCACCTCAAGGGAAAGGAGCCGCTGGAGCTGTTCGCTATGATTCCTGAATCTCTTATTCATGAGGACTTCCGGGTCACATTCATCGGGGTCATCAGCCTGCTGATCATCTTCGGTCTACCGCTGCTCAGGTTCAAGCTGGCGAAGAATCTGCCTGCACCGCTCATCGTGCTGCTGGTGACCATCCCGCTGGCGTGGTTCATGGATTTCCGTCATACCGAACCCGCCTTTGACATGGTGAACATTGGTGATTTCTGGGGCACAGTGGGCCTCAATGTGAGTTTTGCGGCCATCACCACATTCGTGTTCTGGAAGTATGTGATCATGTTCCTGTTCATCAACAGCCTCGAATCGTTGCTCACCGTGAAGGCCATAGACGGACTAGACCCATTCAGACGGCAGTCGGACCCCGACCGCGACCTGATGGCCGTGGGGGCGGGCAATGCCCTGGCGGGTGTACTCGGTGGTCTGCCCATGATCAGTGAGGTGGCCCGCAGTTCGGCCAACGTGAGCTTCGGTGGGCGCACCCGTTGGGCCAATGTCTTTCACGGGGCCTTCCTGCTGGTGGCCATGCTGCTGTTCATTCCGGTCATAGAGATGATCCCAAACACAGCCCTGGCCGCCATGCTCATTGCCGTGGGCTACAGGTTGGCATCGCCCAACGAGTTCTTCAAGACCTACAAGATCGGCAGCGAGCAGTTGGTGGTATTCGTCATCACCATCATAGCCACCATCAGCACCGACCTGCTCATCGGGGTAGGGGCCGGTATATTGACCAAGATCATTTTTCACATGTTCAACGGGGTGCCTTTCAAGAATCTTTTCAAGGCAGGATATGAGATGGCCCCAAAGGGAAAAGAAGTGGTGATGAAGGTGAATGGCTCTGCCCTGTTCACCAACCTGCTCGGATTCAAAAAGGCGCTCAAGGAGCTGAAACCTGATACCCGACTGGTGGTGGATGTGACCGAGGCGCACCTGATAGACCACAGCTTCATGGAATTCATGCACCACACTGAGGAGACTTTTGCCCATGCAGGTGGATCGGTCACCGCTATCGGTTTCGACCGTTTCAGCCCATTCAGCAATCACCCCATGGCCGCACGCAAGAACAGCAATGCCGACCGCAAGCGCATGGAGGTACGGCTCACCCCGCGCCAGCAGGAGCTGCGCACCATGGCCGAAGGAGCGGGAATGGCCTTTTATCCGCAACGCACCCGTCCGGTGGCCAAGTACACCGGATTCGGATTGCTGAAAGGCCTACGGGTGGTGAGCGAGGCCAATGTGCTCGTGAGCTATTCTGCCGGTGGCCGAGTAGAAGTGGCAGACCTGGAGGTGACAGAGAACACCGGTCACGGCACCACCATGCGCACCATCACGGTGGTACAAGTATCAGAGACCCCCGGCTTGCTGCCCGAGATGCAGCTTGTGCCCGAGGGGCTCACAGAGCGGCTGGCCGATGCGGTGCTGGGCCACGACATCGATTTTGAGAAGTTCCCCGTGCTGTCGGCCAAGTACCACGTCACTTCGGGGCATGAGGAGGACGTGAGGCGGTTCATGACCTTGGACATGGCCAGCTTTCTGGAGGCACACAGTGCCCGGTCCATGGAGTGCCATAGGGGCCGCCTAATGGTGTGCAACACAGAGAAGGAGCTCACCTTGGAGGAGATGAAAGAGGCCGTTCACTTTGTGGAATCCTTTCTGGAGGCCGCCTTTCAGGTGAACACCGGTCACGCCAGGAAACAGGAGGTCTGACACATGCCGTCATGAAAAAAGCACCGGCAACCATTGTGGCCCTGCTGTGCCTGATGCACATAGCCTCCGCTCAGACCTCCGCCCAGTTCCACGGGTGGTACATGTACTTCGGCAACCACCGCCTCACCGACAGATGGGGCATACACACCGAGTACCAGTTCCGCAGGAATGATGGTATCCTGAACTGGCAGCAGTCGCTCATGCGCGTGGGCATTGACTACCGCCCCATGGACCACCTGATGCTGACGGCCGGGTATGGACACATCATCACCTTTCCGTATGGCGACCAGCCCGTGGCGCACGAGTTCACAGAGCACCGCCTGTGGCAACAGGCCCTCACGGACCACGACCTTGGCCGCGTGAACCTGTGTCACCGTTTCCGCCTTGAGCAGCGCTGGCTCGAGAAGTGGGGCCAGGACGATGCGGGCGCCTGGAGCATGAACGAATGGGAATACCGAAACCGTGTGCGTTACCAGCTCTTTTTGAGCATCCCGCTCAACCATAAGAAGATGCAGGACCGCACGGTGTTCATCGGGCTGAATGACGAGCTTTTCGTGCAGTTCGGTGAGGCCGTGAAGCTGAATGTGCTCGATCAGAACCGCGCCTATGCCGCCCTAGGTTACCGCCACTCGGCCACATGGAATGTGCAGCTGGGCTACCTCAACCAATGGATCATCAAGGCCGATAGGCTGAAGAAGGAGAACAACCACACCATTCAGCTGGCGGTGACCTACAACATCGATCTGAGGCCGTTTCTTAAGAAGAAGGAGTAGGGCTGATTCTCTCAGATTTCAAGATGAATTTGAGAAGAACCTGAATCAATGTTCGAACATTGAGCAGGTGGGGCTGTTCACCATCCGAACAACAACTTTCCGTTTCACACATGCTTTTCAATTCGTACAAGTTCGGTTCCATCACTTTGAGCAACAGGTTAGTGATGGCCCCCATGACCCGCTGCCGTGCCATAGGCAATGTGCCGAACGCCTTGATGGCTGAGTACTATTCCCAGCGGGCAACGGCCGGGCTTATAATCACCGAAGGGGTGGCCCCATCAGCCAATGGGCTAGGTTATGCACGCATACCCGGTGTGTACCGTACGGACCAGGTAGAGGGCTGGAAACTGGTGGCCGATGCGGTACACCGGGCCGGAGGCCACATTTTCATGCAACTGATGCACACCGGCCGTGTGTCTCACCCTGCCAACATGGAGCCGGGCGCAATAATAGTGGCCCCATCGGCCTTAGCGCTCGAGGGCAAAATGCACACCGATGCCCAGGGCAGTCAGCCCTATCCTACTCCCAAGGCCATGACATTGGACGACATTGCACAGGCACAGGACGAGTTTGTGCAGGCCGCTAAGAATGCCATAGCAGCAGGATTTGACGGTGTGGAGCTGCATGGGGCCAATGGCTACCTGATTGATCAGTTCATCAATCCGGGATCGAACCTTCGCACAGATATGTATGGTGGATCGATAGAGAACCGCAACCGCTTTGCCATTGAGGTTGCAACTAAGGTTGCGGCCGCCATCGGTGCCGACCGCACAGCCATGCGCCTATCGCCAAACGGTGTGGCCAGCGGCATGAGCCTTTTCCCAGAGGTGAAGGAGGCCTATGTGCATCTTACTGAGGCATTGGGAAGAATCGGATTGGTCTATATTCATGTGGCCGACCACTCGGCCATGGGTGCGCCAGCGGTCGGTGAAGATCTAAAGGCTGCCATAGCGGCCGAGTTCGGAGGCACCATCATTCATGGCGGTAGCCAGACCCCGGACACGGCAGAGGCGCTCACAGCCCATAATGACAAGGTACTGGTGGCATTCGGGCGCAACTTCATCAGCAATCCGGATCTGGTGAGCAGGCTGCAGCATGGTCAGGAACTGGCCCAGCCCGATTTCCGGAAATTCTATACCCCTGGTGCCGAAGGCTACACCGATTATCCGGTATTCGTGGGCTGAGATCAGCACCCCGGCATTCTCCGTAGTTGCATCTGTCAGGGCCCGTATATGGGTCCTGACATTTTTTTTAATCAGACCCATTGGACATGCTACGGTTCATGGCCATCGGAACGAACATCCCTTCGAATTCGATGGGAAAATCTCTCACCTCCCTATCACTCCATTGGCCTTGACCACCATCGTGGTGGCGAAGCGGAATCAGGTTCTGGAATGTGGCCTAGCAGCACATGGGCCATCCCGAACCTGAACTGTCTGGTAGGCAGATGATCATGTGAGCGGCTCGAAATGGGCTGTGAAATGGCGCAGGAACTCGGCCTCGTGGGTTATGCGGTAGCCCTTGGTGCGTTCCTTTCGGGTCAGGATCTCCTCAAAGGTCTCGATCACATATTCGATATGGCTCTGGGTATATACCCTGCGCGGAATGGCCAGTCGCACCAGTTCCATAGGTGCGGTGATCAGCCGCCCATCAGGGCTGTACTTGCCGAACATCACCGAACCGATCTCCACCGCCCTGATACCTGCCAGGCGGTACAGCTCGCACACCAGGGCCTGCCCCGGATAGTGCTCGGGGACAATGTGCGGGTAGAGCCTTTTGGCATCGACATACACCGCGTGCCCGCCAATGGGCAGCATGACTGGCACACCCATGTGGTGCAGGCGCTCGCCCAGATAGGCGGTGCTGCGCATGCGGTAGCCCAGATAGTGAGGGTCGAACACCTCGCGCAGCCCGATGGCCATGGCCTCCATGTCGCGGCCCGAGAGGCCCCCGTAGGTTGTGAACCCTTCGGTGATGATGAGCAGGTTGCGGCAGCGGTCGGCCAGGTCGGCATTGCGCAGGGCGAGGAATCCGCCCATGTTGACCAGCGCATCCTTCTTGGCGCTCATCACTGCAACATCGGCCAACGAGAACATGCGCTGGGCAATTTCACGATACGATAGGCCGCTCATCTCCTTCTCGCGCTGCTGCACGAAGAAGCTGTTCTCGGCCACTCGGCAGCAGTCGAGCACAAGCGGCACCTTATGTCTGCGGCAAAGGGCCGAGGCAGCCTCGGCATTGGCCATGCTCACCGGCTGGCCGCCACCGCTGTTGTTGGTCACGGTAAGCACCACGGCCGCTACGGCAGGGCCATGCCGCTGCAGCAGGTCAGACAGACGCTTTATATCGATATCGCCTTTGAACGGGTGAATCAGGGCCGTGTCAAGCGCCTCGGGTACCGGAATATCGATGGCCGTGGCTCCGCTGTACTCAATGTTGGCCCGTGTGGTGTCGAAATGGGTGTTGCTTATGAAGACACGCCCCGGCCCGCCCAATATGCCGTAGATGATGCGCTCGGCCGCCCGGCCCTGATGGGTCGGCAGCACATGCTCCATGCCGGTGAGATCCTGCACCTCAGCCTCCAGATGCTGCCACGATAGGCTGCCCGCATAGGCCTCATCGCCCACCATCACCCCGGCCCACTGCTGGGCACTCATGGCCGATGTGCCGCTGTCAGTGAGCAGATCGATAGTGACGTGGTCGCTACGGAGCAGGAACGGGTTGTGGTGTGCCTCTTTTAGATGCACTTCACGTTCGGCCTCTGAAGTGAGCCCGATGGGTTCCACACTCTTTATCCGGAACGGCTCTATGATGGTGCGGTGCTGCATTTCCCTGTTATTCTGAGGTTGCGATCATAGCGGCCGTCACTGGACCTTGGGCAGACTTAGGTCAGTCCCACCCATAAGACAGGTCAATACAGGTTCACATGGGCAGGGTACCGCCCCGCAACCCCGTACTTTTGGCCCCATGACGGGCAACAGTTTCGGCAAGGCGCTTTGTATCACCACATTCGGAGAGAGCCACGGGCCGATGATCGGGGTGGTGATAGACGGTCTGCCTGCCGGTTTGGCGGTGGATACCGACCTGCTTAGCTCCATGCTGGCACGCAGGAGGCCCGGCCAGTCGGCAATTGCCACCGCCCGCGATGAGGCCGATGAGCCTCAGATAGTGAGCGGGGTGATGGACGGGCGCACGTTGGGGAGCCCTGTAACGGTGCTTATTGCCAACCGCGACCAGCGCAGCAGCGACTATGACCACTTGGCGCAGGTGCTGAGGCCATCGCATGCCGATCACACTTACTTGGCCAAGTACGGGGTTCGCGACCCGCGCGGTGGGGGCCGTGCATCGGCCCGCGAGACAGCCTGCCGCGTGGCTGCCGGGGCCTTTGCCCTGATGCTGCTGCGGCAAGAGGGAATCGCTGTGAGCGCCTACGTGAGCAGCGTGGGCCACATCCATATGAGTGAGGAACCCTCGCATGTGGACCCCGCAGCCGTGGAGGCCACCCCTGTGCGCTGCCCCGAACCTGCGGCTTCTGGTCAGATGATCAGGCTGATAGAGGAGGTGCAGGCCGCAGGAGATTCCGTGGGCGGCACCATCAGTTGCATCATCAGCGGTTGCCCGGCCGGACTGGGCGAACCGGTGTTTGACCGATTGGAGGCCGACCTGGCCAAGGCCATGCTGAGCATAAACGCCACCAAGGGATTTGAGATAGGCAGCGGATTTGCAGGCTCGGCCATGCGCGGCTCGGCCCACAACGACCCGTTTGTGATGCAGGACGGCCGCATCACCACCACCACCAACCACTCGGGCGGGGTGCAGGGGGGCATCAGCAACGGCATGGACATCCGGTTCAAGGTGGCCTTCAAGCCTGTGGCCACCATTGCCATGGAGCAGCAGACAGTCGATGCCAACGGCCAGGCCCATGTGCTGGCTGCCAAAGGCCGACACGATGCCTGTGTGGTGCCCCGAGCGGTACCCATTGTAGAGGCCATGGCCGCCCTGGTGCTGGCCGATCATCTGCTGCGGCAGCGCATGCAGGGGCGGTGATGATCTGCTTATTGAGCAGATGGATGGGGCACTGGGCCCAGTCTGTACTTTTGTGCTGATGAAGTTCTCAGCGAAATATTCCCAGCTCAGGGATCAGCGCTCACTTGAGTCCATTGTGGTGTCATCAGTTTATACCTCCATGGCCCTTGAGAACCAGACTGTGCCGAGGCACTACATCCTGGACGCCCTGAGAAGGACCCTGACCCAACGGGGTTCATAACAGCTCAAGCTCTCGGTCAATCAAGGCCTGTAAAGGCAGGAGGTCGCCCGCATCGGCCCTTTGCAATGCCGATATATAGGTTTGGCGCGGTTCGCCATCCCTTTGGTACAGGTTAAGCGGGTGGTAACCTAATATCAGGCATACAAGGTTCATGAGCAGCCTGCCGGTCCTGCCGTTCCCATTATTGAAGGGATGGATGCGAACAAACTCATGATGGGCATACGAAATGCAGTCTATGTGGGCACTCCTATCACGTGCAAAGCTGATCCGATGATTGAGGTTATCAATGTATTGATACATCAGTATGGGTATCCGTGCGGGGTGGGGCGGGAACAGGTTTCCTACCTGAACCTCTTCAGTTCTCCATTTTCCGGCCCAATCATAAAGTCTCTGAAATGCGATGCGGTGAATCTCAAGTATCAGTTGGGCGGTGACTGTGGTTGACTCATCCTGATCAAAAATGAAGAGTCCCGCATCAATCAGGCCCTCGGCCTCTATGCGGTTTATCTCATCGGTGTCAGTGAGGCCCAGTTTGTTGTCGTGAGCCCCAGGTGTCCAATTAGTTTGACTGCCCATGATCCGTTGAAGTGAGGTACATGTGGCCCTGCTGCCCTGAGGTCTATGAAGACCACGTATCAAATCTACAAAAAAGGATTAGTGGCCTAATATGAGTTCTGCCCGGCCACACGTTAATGTGAAATGGCTCCATCTCCCCCCCGAAAAAAAACGCACCACTGGCCTGCACGGGCCGAACTTTGCGGCATGCAATCCATGCTGGTACGCAGGCCTGACCGGCCGGTGATCATTGCCGGGCCGTGCAGTGCGGAGTCTGAGAGTCAGGTGCGCGAAACGGTGGAACGGCTGGCCCCGCTGGGCATTGACATGTTGAGGGCCGGGGTGTGGAAGCCCCGCACCCGTCCGGGCAGTTTTGAGGGCCATGGGGCCGAGGCCCTGAAATGGCTGGTGCAGGCCGCCCGCCCGCACGGCATTCCGGTATGTGTGGAGGTGGCCGGCACCGAACACGTGGAGCTGGCCCTCGGTGCCGGTATAACAGCCGTTTGGATAGGGGCGCGCACCACGGTGAACCCATTCATGGTGCAGGAGATAGCCGAGGCGCTGAGGGGCACCGGCACCCCGGTACTGGTGAAGAACCCCGTGAACCCCGATGTGGACCTGTGGACCGGGGCCCTGGAACGCCTGCAGAAGGTGGGCCTGACGCAATTGGCGGCCGTGCACCGCGGGTTTTCCACTTACCGCGGCACCCCGTACCGCAACAGCCCCAACTGGGCCGTGCCCATCGAACTCAGACGGAGGATGCCCACGCTGCCCATCTACTGCGACCCGAGCCACATATGCGGCAACCGCACACTGCTGGCCGAGGTGTCGCAGCGGGCCATTGACCTTGACCTTGACGGCCTGATGGTGGAGGTGCACCCCGACCCCGACCACGCCCTGAGCGACCCGAAGCAGCAGATAACCCCCGAGCACATGGCCGCCATGCTGGCCGGGCTGGTGTGGCGCAGGCCCACCGCGCAGGACCTCAATGTGGCGCTGAGCCTGGAGGAACTGAGGGCTAACATAGACCGCATAGACCACGAGATACTGGACCGACTGGCCGAACGGATGGAGACCGTGCGCCACATAGGCCGGTTCAAGAAGGAGCACAGCATCACCATCCTGCAGCACGAGCGCTGGAACGAGATACTGAACGACCGTGCCGCCTATGCCGACCGCAAGGACATGACCCAGCGCTTTGTGCGCGACCTGCTCGATGCCATTCATGCCGAGAGCATACATCAGCAGACCCTGATCATGGACGGGCGCACCCTGGACACAGACCAGACATGAGTGACCGGGTACTTTTCGGGGCTGAGGGATGGGCGGCATTGGCCGACCTGACCCCCGGTGCCGACCTCAGAGAGTGGCACCTGCTCACCGACACGGTGGTTGAGGGCCAGTGCCTGCCAGTGCTCTTTGAAAAGGTGCCGGGCCTGCGCGGCATGGAACGTACCGTGATCAAAGAAGGCGAAGCGAACAAGACCCTGACCACCGCTGAACACGTGATGTCGCGCCTACTGCGGCAGGGCATGTCGCGGCAGGGAATGCTGGTATGTGTGGGCGGTGGCATGGTGACCGACATGGGCGCATTCGTGGCTTCGGTGTATAAGCGCGGGGTGGGCCACATCAACATCCCCACCACACTCATGGCCCAGACCGATGCGGCCCTGGGCGGCAAGACCGCAGTCAACATCGGGCAGGTGAAGAATGCGGCCGGCACGTTCCGTTGGCCCAGGCTGACGGTGATAGACCGCGAATTCCTGAAGACATTGCCAGAGGCGGAGATTGCCAGCGGCATGGCCGAGGTGATAAAGCATGCCATCATTGCCGATGCCGACCTGTTTGGCCGATTGGAGGCCCTGGGGCGCAAATTGCCCGATGAGGCCACGCTCACCGCCTCGGCACAGGTAAAGCTGCGCATAGTGGCGGCCGACCCGCATGAGAAGGGACTGCGCAAGGCCCTCAACTTCGGCCACACCGTTGGGCATGCCCTTGAGGGCCTTTTCTCGCTCTCGGGCAATGGCGGAATTACACACGGGGCGGCAGTGGCGGCCGGTATGCGGGCCGAGTGCGCGCTTGCCGCTGCACAGGGACACATCACCCAAAATGAATTAAATAGGATCGTTTCGCTCATTGATACTTGGGGCGATGATGCGTGCAGAATCTCAGTGGCCGATATGCCGCCATTGATGGCCCTGATGACCAATGACAAGAAGAACGAGGACGACCGCCTCAATTTCTCGTTGCCCCAAGGCATAGGCAACGTGCTGACTGACTGCTGGGCCACACCCGGTGAGGTAATGGCCGCGCTGTCGTCCACCCTGTTGCGGCCATGAGCGGTGCAATACGCATATCTCCGTCCCCCGGCCCGGTGGTGGGCACCTTTGAGGTGCCGCGCTCCAAGAGCATTGCCAACCGCCTTATGATGCTGCGCGCCTTTGCGGGGCAGAAACAGGAGGAGCCCACCGCAGCCGACCCTGACGACATGCACGTGCTGCACCGCGCACTGCAACAGCAGGCTGACGGCACCGTGGAGGTAGGCATGGCCGGCACCGCATTCCGTTTCATGCTGCCCTACCTGGCCATGCAGCGGGGGCGCGAGGCCCTATTGAGCGGGGCGCACCGCATGCTGCAGCGGCCCATTGGCCCACTGGTCAGCACACTGCGCAGCCTTGGGGCCCATATCAGCTACCAGGGGCAGGAGGGCTACCCGCCTGTGCTTGTGCGCGGGGGCGCATTGGCCGGGGGCGAGGCCACGGTCGATACTGGCACCAGCAGCCAGTTCGCCTCGGCCCTGCTGCTGGCCGCGCCCTTCATGGCCCATGGCCTGAGGCTGCACCTGGCGGGCGACACGGTGAGCCTGCCTTACATCCGCATGACCGTAGCGCTGCTGCAGGCCAGTGGGGCCCAGGTGCGCACAGAGGGCCGCACGGTGCAGGTGGCGCCCGGCCCAATCGCTGTGCCCGAGGGGCTCGATGAGCCCGACCACAGCTCGGCCTCGTATGCCTATCTGGTGGCGGCCCTGAGGCCCGGGAGCCGTCTTTTTATCCCTGCCTTGCAGCCAAAGAGCCTACAGGGCGATGCCGAGGCCCGCACCCTCTTTGCCGCCCTTGGGGTGCATACGGCCTACACCGCACACGGGGCCGTGCTCACCGGCACCGGTGCGGTGGCCCCCTGCCCGACATTCGACCTCACCCATTGCCCCGACCTGGCCCCCGCCCTGTTGGCCGCCTGTGCCGGTTTGGGCGCGCAGGCCACGTTTACGGGGGTGGCACATCTGGCCCACAAGGAGAGCGACCGCATGCGGGCCATGGCCACCGAACTGCAGAAACTGGGCGTACGCCTGCATGAGGAGCGGGGCACATGGCGCATCAGCGGCCGGGCCATGCCCACCCATGCCACACTGAACCCTCACAACGACCACCGTCTGGCCATGAGCCTGGCCCCGCTGTGCCTGAGCATGGGCGCAGGCATTGCGCTGTCGCACCCCGAGGTGGCGGGCAAGTCATTCCCCCGCTATTGGGAGGTGCTGAGGCGAATCAAACTGTGCATGGCCGAGGGTGGAAGTTGAGCCGGGCTGCCCACCTTTGTGTTCAGTCCACACCAAAAGAACTTTGCACCATGCCGTTTAAGGATATCAAACCCGATCACCCCACCCTGGCCGAAATGGCCCAGGTCGATAGCCTCATTGCTCAGCTCGAGGCCTTGCTGCAACCGCACCTGCGCAACCTGAGCCCCGAGGAGAACCGCAGGTATGGCCGAATGACAGGGCGCAACAGCCTGGCGGTGGACAAGGTGAGGCAGTACCACCTGAACATGCCGCAGCTGCAGAGCCCCGATGTGGACTGGGAGGAGTTTGACCGCGACTATGCCACCCGCGCCTTCTACACCGCCCGGTCGTCACGCCTCAGTTCGCTTGCCAGGGCCATGACTGAGACCCGCAGGCTGCACGACCACGATAACCTGACCAATGCCCTCAACGATTATAGCTACGCCCAATACAAGGACCGGCTTCAGGACGGCTCAGGGTACGACACCAAGGTGGCCGATCTGAAGCCGTTGTTCGGCTCGCGGAAGGCTTCAACCGTTGATGACGGTCTGGATAATATTGATGATTGATAATTGATCTTCTTTCTTTGATTGAATAATATGTTTTACAGATAGTTGATTTACTATCATAGATATTCATATTACTTATATTGATAGCTCTGTTCGTTTCAATGATGATCATATTATCATGTCTGATATTTTTCTATCTTTGTTCAATATCCAATAGACTGAACTGACGGACATTGCCATGGCGGAGATACGGAACAAAAGGGCCAAGGGCCTCGACACAGGCAAGCTGATAAAGGAGGTGCTGAAGAAGAGGCGTGTGACCCACGCGGCCCTGGGGCGGGCCGTGAACCGGTCGCAGAGCAACATAAGTGTGCTGCTGGCCGCCCCCAGCACCCAGGCCTACATACTATGGGAAATGAGTCTGGCCCTGCGCCACAACCTGTTCAGCGACCTGGCCGACCGCCTCGATGAGGCCACTGAGGGCCGCCTGCGCGAAGGGCGTGTTGACGTAGGGCAGCTACAGGCCGAACTGGCCCGGGTGCGCGAAGAGCGCGACACCCTGATGCGCGTGGTGGAGAAACTGAGCAGGTGAAGGCAGGGGATGGGGATTCTCGGGAACCCCTTCACTTCCCCTCCTTGAACCCCTTCAGCCCCGCATCGAGCCAGTTGATGTATTTCTGGATGTCGGGGTCGTAGGCGGCAGGGGGGCCTATCTGGCGCTCGTTGTGGTCGAGCACCACATAATATGGCTGCGAGTTGGTGCCGAAACGCTCGGCCTGCATGTGGCTCCAGCGGTTGCCTATGGTGCGGAGGGTCTTGGTGCGGTCGCCTATGGTCACTTCCACCTGCTGGTCCTTGGGCAGTTCGGTCTTCTCATCCACGTAGAGCGATATGAGCACGTAGTCCTCGGCCAGCCTGCGGAGCACCTCCGGGTCGCTCCAAACCTGCTCTTCCATCTTGCGGCAGTTGACGCAGGCCCAGCCTGTGAAATCGAGCATTATGGGCTTGCCCACCTTCTTGGCATGGGCCAGTCCGGTCTCATAATCATGGAAACAGGGCAGATCGTGCGGGCAATGGCCATCGCCAGCCTTGGGGGTGCCATGGTCGGCCGTGGCGGTGCCGCCCCCGGTGCTGGCCGATATGAGCCCCTTGGGCGATTCGCTATAGAACTGTGGGGGCGGGAAACCGCTGATCACCTTGAGCGGAGCGCCCCACAGCCCGGGCACCATATAGATGGTGAAAATGAGGGCCGCCAGCCCGAACAGGAACCTGGGGATGGAGAGGTTTGTGGTGGGCGAGTCGTGCGGGAAGCGGATGAAACCGAAGAGGTACAGCGTCAATGAGCCGAATATGGCGATCCAGATGGCCAGAAACACCTCGCGGGTGAGGAGGTGGGCCTGCACCACCAGGTCGGCATTGCTCAGGAACTTCAATGCCAGGGCCAATTCCAGAAGCCCGAGCACCACCTTCACCGAATTGAGCCATCCCCCGCTCTTGGGCAGCGTGTTGAGCCAGCCGGGGAAGGCCGCAAAGAGCCCGAACGGCAGGGCCAGCGCCATGCTGAACCCGGTCATGCCCATGATGGGGCCCAGCACACCCCCGTTCACAGCGGCCTCTACCAGCAGGGTGCCGATGATGGGGCCGGTGCACGAGAAACTGACCAGCGACAGGGTGAAGGCCATGAAGAATATGCCGATAAGGCCGCCCTGCTCGCTGGCCTGATCGGCCTTGTTGACCCACGAGCTGGGCAAGGTGATCTCGAACGCGCCAAGGAAACTGATGGCGAACACCACCAGCAGCACAAAAAAGAAGATGTTGAACCACACGTTGGTGCTCAGGGCATTGAGGGCATCGGCCCCGAACACCATGGTGACCCCGAAACCCAGGAGCACATAGATGCCGATGATGCTCAGGCCATACAGCACCGCATTGCGTATGCCCATGGCCTTGGTCTTGCTCTGCTTGGTGAAGAAACTCACCGTGAGCGGGATCATGGGGAACACGCACGGGGTGAGCAGCGCGAACAGCCCGCCCAGGAACCCACCAATGAAAATGCCGACCCACGAGGTGTCGGCATCGGCAGTGGCCACCTGCGTGCGCGACCCCGGGGGGATGTCGATGCTGAACTCGACCCGGTCGGGCGGGGTGCACATGTTGTTGTTGCAGGCCACGCCCTCTATGCTGCCCTTGATGGTGAATGCGCTGTCGGTAAGAATGTTGATGCGCTGCGCGAACAGGGCCTTCCCTTCGAAATAGGAGAGCGCCATGCCGAACATGCTGTCGTAATGCGTGATGAGGCCCGTCTCCAGCACGCTGTCCACCAGGGCATAGCGCGCATCGGGTGTCCAGTTGAGCAGGGTGGGGAAAGGGAAATCGGCCGGCATGCGGGTGCTGTAGTAGTGCCATCCGGCCTCAACGGTGCCCACCAGCTGCAGCTCGGCCGTGCCATCGGTGGCCTTGCCCAGTTTAAATTCCCACTTCACAGGTTCCTGAATGCCGCTGGGTTCAAGCGGGGTGTTCATGCCCTGCCCGGTGGTGTCGGCCTTTGGTTCCTCCGTCTTCCTCTCAAACTTTGGGATATCGACTTTGAACGGGATGTAATCGGGCGGCAGGCAGCGCTCATCGTTGCACACCATGAAGCCTATCTCGCCCCCTACGCTGGCGGGGTCCTTAGTCACCTTCACCTTCTGTTTGAAGGTCACGGTCTTCTCAAAGTAGGTGAGGGTGATGGCAAAGGCCTTGTCGAACTCCGTGTGGCCCTTGGGCTCGGTGGTCTTGCCGCTCAGCTTTACGTTGCTCAGTTCCTTGTAGTCGAAGGTGGTGGCAATGGGTCCGCCATCGGGCACGGTCTGCGAGTAGATGTGCCAACCGGCATCGCACGTGGCGGTGAGGATCACGGTGGCCTCGGTGGCGCTGGTGCGCTCGGCCTTCCATTCCCACTTCACGGGATTGAAGATCTGGGCCGCCACTCCGAGCGGGAACAGTATACCTATGAGAAGTGCTCTGAGCATCGGGTCAACGGATAGGGTCGCGAATTTCGTAAAGCTGCGGGTATTTGGGCCGCTCAGAACTACATGGCGCAAGATAGGCTCACACCGCCACCTCCTCCGATCCCTTCAATCCAAGCTGCCTGCGCAGAAACCATACACTCAAATACAGGAAAGGGGTGTCGCACAGGGCCACAATGAGTTTGAAGAGGAAACCGTTCTCCAACAGGCTCCCGAAGCGCTCCCATTCTATGATGCCGAACCCGCAGAGGATGAGCAGCACCGTCACCGTGTCGATGAACTGCGAGGTGATGGTGCTGGCGTTGTTGCGCAGCCACAGGTGGCGGCCATTGGTCTTCTCTTTCCAGAAATGGTAGATGCGAATGTCGATGTACTGTGCCACCAGGTAGGCGGCCATGCTGGCAGCCACCGAAATGCCCGTGAGGCCGAACACGTGGCTGAACTCGCTGTCCTTCACCGGGCTCCAGGCCGTGGCGGGTGCCACATCGGCCATCACCACCACCCCGAGCACGAAGATGCTGGCCACCAGCCCGGCCGTCACCACCTGGTCGGCCCGCCTGCGGCCATACACCTCGCTGATGATGTCGGTGCACAGAAAGGTGATGGGATAGGGCAGTATGCCCACCGATATCTCGAAGGTGTACCACCCCCAAGGGGCCCAAGCAAAGAATTTCTGGAAAATGAGGTTGCACGCCACCAGCGAGGCGATGAATATGCCCGCCAGTATGAGGTAGTACCGTTCGGCCAGTATGTGGCGGTCGCCCCGTAGTGTGGTCTCGTGCATCATGCCACTATTGAGCCGTTACCAACTGCCTCCGGCCCCGCCACCGCCCGAGTGGCCGCCACCGAACCCTCCGAAGCCTCCGCCTCCGCCACCACCGCCCCAGCCACCGAAACCGCCCCGGCCCGAGTGGAAGTCGCCCCACGAGCCGGTGTGCCTGCGCGATGCGGCATTGAGCAGGGCCCAGGCTACCCAGAACGAAACGTTGTTCAGCCGTGCATGGCGCATGGCCTTGCCCGCCTGGATCATGAGCGACAGGATGATGATGAACAATACGATGGCCACAATGCCGATGACCTTGCCCGGTGACAACTGCTCATCGCCCCCGCCCTGCCCGGCATACTCGCCCCGGCTGGCGGCTATGATGGCATCGCTGCCGGCACGCAGCCCCTCGGCATATCTCTTCTGCTTGAAATAGGGTTTTATCTCCCCCTCAATGATGTGCTTCACCGTCACATCGGGCAGGGCGCCCTCCAGCCCGTAGCCCGTGGTGATCCACATCTTGCGCTCTTCCATGCTCACCAGCAGCAGCGCCCCGTTGTCCTTGCCACTGGCCCCCACGCCCCATTTCTCGTACAGGTTGTAGGTGTAGTCCGAAATGGGATAGCCGTCCAGGGTCTTTACAATGGCGATACTGATCTGCACCGATGTCTCGCGGTCGTAGGCCACCAGGGCGGCCTCCAGGTCGCGGGCCTCGGCAGCACTCAGCACGCCCACATAGTCGTTCACCAGCTTGTCCGGCCGTGCGGGATATTCCTGTGCCCTCATGCTCAGGGGCACACATAGCAGCAGTGTTGCTATCAGGCCTCTCATCCCATCACCACTTTATTCGACAGCTCATCGCGGTCATCGGCCCTGCGCGGAAAATGGGCGGCTAGTTTCTCGCCTGCCGCGCGCACACCGGCCGCTATCCCGGCTGGCAGTTCACCGTTTCGGAACTGCTCGAGCATCTCGTCTTTCACCGAGTCCCAGAATCCGGTGGGCACCTTGCTGTTTATGCCCACATCGCCTATGATGGCAAACTGCCTGTCGGCCACCGCCAGGTATATGAGCACCCCGTTGCGCTGGGCCGTGGCATGCATCTTCAGCGTCTCGAACATGAAGGCCGCTCGGTCCAGCACTTCCTCGGGGCAGCGGTCCTCCACATACAACCGTATCTCGCCACTGGTGCGCAGTTCGGCCTGGCGGATGCTCTCCTCCACCACTTTGCACGCCTCGGGCGTGAAAACCTCAGCGGCCTTCATCAGAACTCCACCTTCGGGGCCTTCTCGGCACCTGCATCAGCCTCGAAATAGGCCTTTTTGTCAAAGTCGAACATCCCCGCTATCAAGTTATTGGGGAATTTGCGGATGTACGTGTTGTAGTCCTGCACCGCCTCGTTGAACTTCTTGCGCTCCACGGCTATGCGGTTCTCAGTGCCCTCCAGTTGGGCCTGTAGGTCCATGAAATTCTGGTTGGCCTTCAGGTCGGGGTACTGTTCCACCACTACCATGAGGCGCGAAAGGGCACCGGAGAGCTCGTCCTGCGCTGCCTGGAAATTCTTGATTCCCTGCTCATCGAGTTTAGTCGGGTCAACGGTGATGGACGTGGCCTTGGCCCGGGCCTCCACCACGGCAGTGAGGGTCTCCTGCTCAAAATTGGCGTAGCCTTTCACGGTCGATACAAGGTTGGGTATTAGGTCGGCCCTGCGCTGGTACACGTTCTCGACCTGCGACCACTGGGCGGTCACGGCCTCTTCTTTTGATACCATCGAGTTGTACTGGCAGCTCTGAAGCGAGGTGCCCATCAGGGCCACCATCAGAATGGGGAAAAGTCGTTTCATCTGTTTTTATTGGTTGATGCAAAGCTACCCAACCAGCAGTCAGGCCGTTGGTTCACTTGCCTTTATCTCAAGAACATTAACGGCCCCTTCGGGCACGCGGAAACGGTCATCGGCCCGGTGGCCTATCACCCAGACTATCTCGCCCTCCTGCTCCAGCACCCTGACCCGATCGCGCTCCTGGCCACGCACCTTCAGGTCAGTGAGCAGGTCACTCACTAATTTCCATCCTTTCATCCCGAACGGCCGCATACGGTCACCTTCCCGCCATGGTCTTGAGATGCACTTTGACGGATCGATCCTATCGGCATCTACCCAGATCACGTTCGTCCCATCGGGCCATTCTTCGCCCTTTTTTATCACCTCAAAACTGAGTTCAATCTCCTTCGGGTCAATGTCATGGATTCTGACCGTCATCTCATCCCCATAGAAAGTCACGCTGTACCGCCCCAGGCTGAAATGCTGTCCCTGCGGTCGGTGCAATGCCGCCACCATGCGCTGCAACGTTTCGAAATGCGGCTCGAAGTCCTTGAAAAGCTCGGCCAGACTGAGCATTGGCGATGGCGAACCGAGCAAAGTATGGATACGATAGGTGGCAGGGAAAGTGCTTCCTGGGTGCCAAGAAGGCGCGCTGGCCGAGGCCCATTCATAGGCCATTGCAGAGGCTGCGCGCTCCAATTCGGCCTGGTACCCCATCTGTTGACGCACATGGCGCAACAACCCGGGGTTGAGCTCGCGCAACAACGGAACCAGATGGTGGCGCACGCGGTTGCGCAGATACTTGTCGGTGGCATTGCTGCTGTCATAGCGCCATCTTACACTCAGTGCACGGGCCATTTCTTCCACTTCTGACGATGAGAAACCGAGTAGCGGCCTCCGGATGATGCCATCGGCATCGCGCAGCCCCACCAGCGCCCCGGGCCTCCCGCGGAGTAATGCGGCCATCACATACGTCTCGAGGGCATCATCGGCATGGTGGGCCACAAAGAGGTGCTCGAACTTATTCTCTTTGACGAGGGTCCCGAGCCATCCCATCCGCGCCCTGTGTGCCAGGTCCTGAGTCGACTCGCCATCAGTAGCATGATTCTCCCTCTCCCAACGCGCAGAATAAAATGGGATGTTGTGCTTGTGGGCATATTCCCGAACCAATGCCTCATCGGCATCCGACTCCTCGCCACGTAGTCCGTGGTTGAAGTGCGCCAGTGCCATACCGATGCCGCTGATCCGGCAAAGTTCGGCCAGAGTCATGCTGTCGCGGCCACCGCTCACAGCAATCAATGCAAGGCCATCGGCACATTGCAGTCGCGCCAACTCACTTTTAAAACGGCTCAGATATGCACTCATCCCAACCCATTGATAATAGCCTCTGCCTTGAGGAGGCATTCGGCATATTCGCTATCGGCATTGGCGCTTATTGTCAATGCGCTGCCCGTTGGGATTCGTAAGCGGCCAGTGGCGGCATCATAGAAAACAGAGCGGATCATCACATTCAGATCGAAGCTTCCATCGCCATCAAAATAGCCTACCGAACCAGAATATAGCCCTCGGGCAAAGTCCTCGTTCTGGTCAATCAGCTGCATGGCCCTGACCTTAGGTGCACCGGTCATAGATCCCATGGGGAATGCACTGAGCACCGCTCGAAGAGGATGAACTTCGGGCCTGAGTAGGCAGCTTACGGTCGAGATCATCTGATATACAGGTCCGAGCGGATACACTCCACAAAGCTCGTCCACCCTCACGCTTCCCTTTTGGGCGTGGCGCGAAAGATCATTCCGGACCAGATCGGTGATCATGATGTTCTCGGCCCGTTCTTTTGGGTCGGTGGCAAGGTCCATGGCGCTGTCTTGACCGGCTGCCCTTCGTGCAGTCCCCTTCATAGGCTGCGACCAGACTCTACCTGCATGACCGCACATGAAACGCTCGGGGCTGTGCGAAGAGGCAAATCGATGACCCATCCGAACAAACGAACTGAATGGAGCCCCCACCGCATTATCAATGTCCGCATGAGCATTGTATGGATCAAACCCCAAAGCCGTGGCCGCATGCTCCACACATAGGTTCACCTCATAGATGTCTCCCACCCTGATGTGGTCTTTCAGTTTCTCAAAAGCGGCCTTGTATCGCCCATTTTCGGGAATCTGAAATTTAATTTTCCCCCCATGGCCAGCGGTCATTTCCTCATGTTCAGCCTGCTTGATAATGGCCCGGACCTCATTTTCTGTAAGACAGACTGACGACAGCCGAATCTCAGTGTCTGACAATCGCTCAGTAAGCAACAAAGGACTGAATATCAGACCCTTTTCAAACGAATCATCATGCCTGACCCTTGAAATCGGTTCCAGAAGGCCTGCAAGCCCATAGGAAAGAACCACAAATGCCCCGAGCGGTGATTCATCGATCAGTCGCTCGGCCTTTTCAATGTCGCCAAGGTGTTCCACTCTGACCATGACGTTGACCCCGAAACCAGCGCGGAACCCATAAATATCAGGCTTTCCGGCCCCATTGGGCAGATCAGAACCACCTCCATTCAGAATGACCACATGGTCGAATCCACGGGCCATTTGCAGCAGGAACCCATTCGGGTCCTGTACCGTATGATTGATTGTGGTCAGAATCCTAATTGCTGGTCGGCTAAGATCGATGAACGGACTAACCCAGCTCACCCCCTATCGGTTTAAGTTTGCGAAGGTCTGCCCTAAGTCCCGACAACATTGACTTCGGACACTTAAATTCGGGATATTGAAGCGACCTCATTGTACCGACTTGAATTGTAGATTTACGCTCCCTAAAAATCGAAGGTAGAAAAGAAGCCGGACCAAGAACTCTTAATACCTCCTGAATAGCATTGCCATGAAGAAGAAATACATTTCCCGAGCGTTCGCCATCGCACTGCCAGCCAGCCTTTTGGCTCTGGGGGCAAATGCCCAGATGGTAAATGATGGTGCCAAGTTGCAAGTTAACGCGGGCACTTTCCTGATTGTGGACAACCTAGGTTTCCAGAACAATGCGGGTGGTCAGGTCACCAATGCGGGCGAGATACATGTGGATGGCGACTGGACAAACAATGAACCCACAGGTGTATTCGGTGCTGCGCCTACTGCAGTCACAGGCGGCACGGTTCGGCTCACAGGTGGCGCCCAGAATCTGGCCGGCACCAATGCCACCAATTTCTTTGACCTGTCCTCTGAGGGAACAGCAGGGAGCATCAAGACTCTGACGGCCGACCAGAACATCTTCGGCACAGTGACCATCAACAATTCTAAGGTGGCGCTCAACACAAACACCATGACGGTTGAGAATTCTGCGGCCACAGCAGTTGCTACGGTCGGGTCGGGCTTTCTGATCAGCGAGGCAGAGTCCTCTATCCTGCGTTGGAGGATTCCGAACGCCACTACGGGCAACTACCTTATTCCATGGGGAACCACAACCGGTGCCACGGTCAGTATACCTTTCCGCTATAACAAGACAGCAGGTGGTACCATATCAGGCGGTGGCCCAGGGGACTACACCGATTTCGCAACCTACGGCACCGGTTCTCTCAACACGCCCTACCCTACTGACGTGACTCACCTTACGGACGACTACCAACAGACGAGCCACTTTTGGGTGATGGACAGGTATTGGTTCATCGAGAACAATTTCCAAGGGAACTACTCGGCATACCCTGCCATCTCCTATACTTTCGGCTATGACGATGTAAATGAGATGGCCGCCCCGAACCACATGACGGAAGCCAACATCGTAGCACAACGTTTCAACAGCGTGGACGATGTATGGCTCGATTGGCTCTACAGCCCAACGGCCAATACTGGGGCCAATACAGTGACTGTCAATCTGGCCAATTTTCACGACTATCACAAAGTGTGGACACTGGTTGACCAGAGCGATCCGCTTCCAATTGAGCTAGCGTATTTCGAGGCCAAGTGCGAGAACGGGACGGTGAATGTGACCTGGACCACCTGGACAGAGACCAACACATCGTACTTCACCGTGCAGCACAGCTCTGATGGGGTGAACTTCGAGACAGTTGGAGAGCAGCAGGCCGCTGGCAATAGCAACAGTGCCAAGGAATACGCCATGCGTGACGAGAACAGCCTTGAAGGCACTTCTTATTACCGTTTGGTCACCACGGATCTTGACGGCAAGTTGTCGTACTCTCAGATTGTGGCTGTCTCTTGCGAGGATTACGGCACCGAATTCGACCTGATCAGTGCATACGATGTTGACAATGAGAACATCGCTATCGAGTTCACTGCAAATGAGAATGAAGTTTACACCATGCGCCTGATGGATGCCGGTGGCAAATTGGTCATGGACCGTCAGGGACAGGCCAACTCAGGCTTTAACAGGATGGTGATACCTACTGGCAACTTGGCCACTGGTGTATATGTGGTGAACCTGAGCAACGCATCGAAGAGCCTTGCAAAGCGCGTTGCATTGCACTAAGAAAGGGTCAGGATAAAGTGGGAAAGGCGGGTATTTACCCGCCTTTCTTATTTAAGGGATATTCAGGGCGGTGCATGCCTCCTTGGCCGCTATCTGCTCTGCCTTCTTCTTGCTGCGCTCGCGCCCATGACCGGTTTTTTTACCGTCAATAAGAATCTGCACAGTAAAAAGCGTGTCGTGCCCAGAGGTTGACTCATCGACAGTATCGAAACGGAACGCGCGCTTATTCTGTTGGCACCATTCAATTAAGCGGCTCTTGTAGTTGTCATCCTCGCGTATGAGCGTCTCCACATCCAGAAGACCAAGACTGATGAAGCGCATCATGAATCCTTCGGCACATTCATAGCCACGGTCGAGAAACAACGCGCCCACCAAGGCTTCAAATGCATCGCCTGGTAACGAAGAGCTGTTCCTCATACCGGGAGTATCACGGCTCACAAGTTCGGGCAGTCCAATCTTTCGCGACAACTCGTTGAGCACCTTTCGGCTCACAAGTCGCGACCGCGCTTCGGTCAGAAAACCCTCGTCTTCAAATGGGAAACGCTGGAAGAGGTACTTGGCCACCACCGTGCTGATAACAGCATCGCCAAGGAACTCAAGACGTTCGTTGCTGGCCCTGAATCCGACCTTTATGGTAGATGCTGCGGATCTATGGGTAAGTGCGAGCCTGAAAAGTGCCACATTGCGGGGATAGACTCCGGTTACAGCATGTACTGACCGCATCAGGGCGCGGTCTGTGGAAATGATGGCCCGTAACGGACCGAATAGACTGAATCGGCTCAACCCTTGAATTTGCGCACTATGACCGAGGCATTGTGCCCCCCGAACCCGAAAGTGTTGCACAGGGCAGCATTCACAACACGCTGTTGCGGTCTGTTAAAAGTGAAATTCAGACTTGTGTCAAAGGCCGGGTCATCGGTGAAATGGTTGATGGTGGGCGGAACCAGGTCGTTCTGAACAGCCATGACGCAAGCAATGGTCTCTATGGCCCCTGCAGCGCCCAACAGGTGTCCGGTCATCGATTTACTCGAACTGATATTGAGGCGAAACGCACTCTCACCGAAAACCGTGGTAATGGCTTTTGTCTCGGCAATATCGCCTAAAGGGGTTGAGGTGCCATGCACATTGATATAGTCAATCTCTGATGCGCTCATGCACGCATCATTGAGCACGTAGCCCATCACCTTGATGGCACCGAGGCCTTCTGGGTGTGGTGCGGTGATATGATGCGCATCGGCAGAGAGCCCCCCGCCAACAATCTCGCAATAGATCTTGGCCCCTCTGCGCAGAGCGTGTTCCAATTCTTCGACAATAAGGCATCCGGCACCTTCACCCAGCACAAAACCATCGCGGTCCAGATCAAACGGGCGCGAGGCGGTGGCCGGATCATCGTTTCGCTCGGAAAGGGCCTTCATGGCGTTGAAACCGCCCACACCGGCTTCGGTGACAGCGGCCTCCGATCCTCCGCTCACTATCACATCGGCCTTGCCGAGGCGGATGTAGGTGAGTGCGTCTATGAGTGCGTTGGTAGAAGAAGCGCAGGCTGATACCGTTGTAAAGTTGGGCCCCCGCAGGCCGTAACGCATCGAAATATGCCCCGATGCGATATCGGCAATCATCTTAGGGATGAAGAACGGATTGAACCGTGGGGTGCCATCGCCCATGGCGAACTGCGAGCACTCCTCGTAAAAGGTGAAAAGCCCGCCAATGCCCGAACCCCAGATGACGCCAACGCGGTCATGATCGAAGTTGCCTTCTGTAAATCCGGCATCATTCCAAGCCTCATCGGCCACAACAAGGGCGTAATGTGCAAAAGGGTCAAGCTTTCGCGCCTCCTTACGGTCGAAGTGGTTGAGGGGGTCAAAGCCCTTTACCTCACAGGCAAATCTGGTCTTGAACTTGTTCGCATCGAAGTGTGTGATGGGAGCAGCACCGCTGCGGCCTGCCAAAAGACCTTCCCAATAGGCACTCAGTGTGTTGCCAATGGGGGTGAGGGCACCCATCCCGGTAATTACAGCTCGCTTCAGTTGCATCGTTTACATACAAAAGCCCGGCCGCGCCTACGCAGTCCGGGCAATGTTCAGGCCTCTGTAAGGCCCGTGATCACTTTGCGTTCTCCTCAATGTACTTGATGGCCTGACCGACAGTGCTGATGTTCTCGGCCTGATCGTCAGGTATGGCGATGTTGAACTCCTTTTCAAACTCCATGATGAGTTCCACAGTGTCGAGCGAATCGGCACCGAGATCGTTGGTGAAGCTGGCCTCTGGGGTCACTTCGTTCTCATCTACTCCCAGTTTGTCAACAATGATCGCTTTGACACGGGCGGCTATATCAGACATCTCGATGGGTTTTTGGTTCGTGGTGATTGAACTGCGCAAACATAAGAAAATTGGAGGTCGGGTGGCGGATAATATGATTCGTTGGCACAGACGCAAAAAAAGAAGGGCCCCAAATGGGGCCCTCCTAATTCTGACACATCCATCAGATCACTTCTTCACGTCCTTTTTAGTGGAGTAGTTGATCTTGAGGGCGTTGGCTTTGCGCAACTCCTGCTTCACATCTGTCACGATTCCCATCTTGGTGCGCCTGTCCACTTTGAGCGAGTAGGTCAACAACGGTACTTCCGCTTCGTTGGTCTCTGAGCGAACCTTTTCGACATACTGCGGAATGTCCTTTGGCGAGGCAAAGGCATCATCCAACTGTACGCGTGGTTCGCTACCGTAAATGCGTTGCAAAGGTTTGAGCGGGGCGCCAATGTAGATATAGGCCACCAACGACTTGCGTTCGAGTTTAGTGACCTCCGTGGCATTGGGCTGCGAAATCTGGACCTTCAACGAGGTCTCGCGCATCACAGTGGTGACCATGAAGAAGAACAGCAGCATGAACACGATGTCGGGCAACGATGCCGTTGAGATGGGCGGTGAGCCCTTCTTCTTATCCTTCCTTATTTTCATTGCGCAGCTCCTATGTTCTTAGGTTCAGCCTCCGAGATCCTGTTGGGATAGATCTTCCTGATCACATCGGCCATGGCCGGATTGGTCTCCTGAAGCTCTTTGTACGTCTTGCCGAACTTCTCCTGTGCCAATTCATCGCGCAGCTCATTGTAAGCCTTGGCAAGCTCATTCTGAATGGCGATGTACATATTGTAGCTGGTGCCACGGTCGTTCTGCAACGATATGACCTGCTTACTTACCGGATAGCCCGCACCGAACGGGGCCGGAAAATCCTCTGGCTTGTACTCCGGCATGTCGGGGTTGTTCGGGTCGCTCTTGATATGCGCCTTAGCCTTTTCCTTCAGATCCTTGATGTCGCCCCAAGCGTCATCGATGAGCAACTGATCATGCATGTTGGCCAATACCACCAGCACATTCCGCTTATTGACAGGCGGGGGTGGTGGCTGGTTCTCGAGGATCGGTGGCGGCAACATGCGCACAATGCCGGTATCGACATCCATGGTGGTAGTCACCAGGAAGAAGATCAGCAGCAGGAATGCGATGTCGGCCATGGAGCCGGCATTGATCTCAGACAGTTCGCGTTTCTTGCGTGCCATGTCTGTGATTCACTTTATCAGTTTGGACACCTCAGAATACACCGTGGCCAACACCGAAATGAGGGCCAGAATATAGAAGGCGTAGAGGCCGGTGTCTATCATCTTGGCTGTGCCTTCAGTGATCTCCAGCTTCGATGGGTTGCTGGTGTCGCCCAGTGCATATCCGATTCCGAACACCACTGCCAGCACGCCCAAGCCTATGGCGGCCCCTTTGAGTGTCTGAGGTTTCTGCAGCATCTCCAACACCGGTGCGGCTATAGCGCCCACAGTGGCCACCACAAGCAGCAGGTATGTGAATGGGATGCCGTAATTGACGATTGCGTCTACCATGACTTATTGTGTGTTATGGTTTTCAGCCTATCAATTCTTGTCGCACACCTTGTGCTTCACAACGATATCAATGAAAGTGATAGAGGCATCCTCCATCTCATTCACCAGACTATCGGTCTTCGCCATCAGGTAGTTATAGAACACCTGTAGGATCATAGCTACCACAAGTCCGAATACCGTGGTGAGAAGCGCCACTTTGATACCACCGGCCACCAGTGATGGGCTGATGTCACCGGCCGCTTCAATGGCATCGAAGGCCTGGATCATACCTACTACCGTACCCAAGAACCCGAGCATGGGGGCCAAGGCGATGAACAGAGCGATCCAAGACATGCCCTTCTCCAACAGGCCAAGCTGCACGCTGCCGTATGAGGCAATGGACTTTTCGACCACATCAAGGCCTTCATTCACACGGCTCAGGCCCTGATAGAAGATGCTGGCAATAGGGCCACGTGTGTTGCGGGCCACTTCTTTGGCCTTTTCCACATTACCTGAGGCAAGTGCAGCATCAAGCTCGTTGAGCAGTTTCTGCGAGTTGATGGTTCCCATGGTCAGATAGATGATGCGCTCGATGCAGAGCGCCAGACCGAGGATCAGCGACAGGAGTACCGGAGCCATCCAGATGGGATCGCCCTCGATGAACTTCTGCTTCATGGTCTGGTGGAAGGTGAGCTCCTGAGCAGGGGCCTCTTCCAACTCGGTGGTTGCAGCCGGGGCAGGAGCGGCAGTTGTGGCCGGGGTGCCCGAGGAATCTTGGGCCACGCTGAACTCTGTCTGAGCCACACTGCTAAATGCAGCGATACAAATGATGGCGAGGAACTTTCTCATGGGTGATGGGAAATGATGGTTGCTGAGGTTGGTTTTTATGTGAAGTTGAGAATGATGCTATTCAGTGTATGGCGGAGAGAGAGGGATTCGAACCCTCGAAACCCTTTTGGAGTTTACACACTTTCCAGGCGTGCGCCTTCGACCACTCGGCCATCTCTCCGTACTTTGTTTGTGCCACGCCCCGAAATGGGGTGCGCAAAGTACAAAAAAACTGATCCGACAAATCTGTGCTCATAGGTTCGCTTCGCCACGTTGGGGAACTGAGAGAAAATGGGCCACTTCGGGTGCCGCAATGTTGGCCAGGGCATACATCAGCTTGGTCAATGCGGCCTCCACAGTCATGTCGCCACCGCTGATAACGCCAGCTTCCATAAGACGCAGGCCGGTGTCGTACTTGGTCATATCCACTGTGCCGTGTATGCATTGCGATACATTTATCACATGTACACCCGCCTCTACAAGGGTGCCCAATGCGTGCAGCAACGCAGGATCGCGCTGCGCATTGCCTGAACCGTACGTTTCTATCACCAGCCCGCGCACACCATGCCTCTGCACATGGTCTGGCAACCAACCGAGGTCGATGCCGGGGAACAGCCGCAGGCACATCACCGCCCGTTCCATCTTGGTGGATGGTGCCCATTGGCAGCCGAAAGAGTCGCGCTCAACCACATCATCGTCATAGCGGATGCTGACCCCCGCACGGGCCAACGCAGGGTAGTTGGGCGAACGGAACGCCTCAAAATCGCTCGAGCTCACCTTGGTGGTGCGGTTGCCCCGATACAGCCTGTCCTCGAACAGAACACTCACTTCGGGTACGCGGGGGCGGCCATCGGGCCGTTTCTCCATGGCCACCATGATGGAGGTGACAAGGTTCTCGCGTGCATCGGTGCGCACCAGGCCCATGGGCAGTTGCGAGCCAGTGAGCACCACGGGCCTGTCGAGGCCCTGCAACATGAAGCTGAGGGCCGATGCGGTGTAGGCCATGGTGTCGCTGCCATGCATCACCACGAAGCCATCGTATGACAGCCTGGCCTCTGCGATGCGCTCTACCAGCCAGCCCCAATGAGCAGGGGTCATGTCTGACGAATCGATGGGCTCATCGACCTCAACGGCATTGAGCTCGCAACCCAGGCGGCCGAGCAGCGGCACGGCCTCGAGCACTGCCTCGAGGGCGAAGGGCCGCAGGGCCCCGGTATCGGCATCGCGGATCATGCCGATGGTGCCTCCGGTGTACAGTATAAGGATGCGCGGGCGTGGCATGGTTCAGTTCAATCTGAAAAGTCTGCGGGCATTGGCGGTGGTGATGCGGGCCACTTCCTCGGTAGTGGTGCCCAGGATATCGGCCACACGCTGTGCAACATATATCATGTAGGCACTCTCATTCCGCTTGCCCCGGTGCGGCACAGGCGCCAGATAGGGCGAGTCGGTCTCGAGCAACAGCCGGTCCAAGGGAACGTGCGGCAGTATGGCATCGAGCCCACCGTTCCTGTACGTCACCACCCCTCCTATTCCCAGATAAAAACCCAGATCCAGGATGCTCTTTGCCTGATCGATGTTGCCTGTGAAACAGTGCAGCACGCCCTGAAGGCTGCCATCCTGTTCGGCACCGATGCTCTCAATGACCTGACTGTACGCATCGCGGCAATGCACTGCAACAGGCAGGCCCAGCTCCTTGGCCCAGCGGAGCTGCATGACAAAGGCCTCGGTCTGGCGGCCTATGGTGGTCTTGTCCCAATACATGTCGAGGCCTATCTCGCCCACGGCCACGTGCCCGCCTCTGAACAGTTCGGTGCGGATGGCCTCAATCTCCACCAGCCAGTCCTCGCGCACATCGCACGGGTGCAGGCCCATCATGGTGCCGAACAGCGATGGGTCCGTGGCGGCCGTGGCATGCACTGCGGCCATGGTCGATGCATCGATATTGGGCAGCAGCACCTTTACCAGTCCTGCTGCGCGCGCCCGGCCCACCACCTCTGCAAGGTCGTTGCTGAAGTGCTTGGTGAACAGGTGCGAATGGGTGTCAATCAGCTCCATGGCCGCGCCAAAGGTAGGCGGGGTACCTTTGGCACCCATGGCCCACGTGCGCCCCCGATTCCTGATCATCCGCTTCAGCAGCATGGGCGATGTGCTGCTCACCACCCCTGTGGTGCGGTGCCTGCGCAAGGCACATTCGGAGGCCGAGATACACTACCTCACCAAAGAGGCCTTTGCCCCGCTGCTGCATGGCAATCCGTATATCGACCGCATCATCACGCTCGGTCCATCATTGACAGGCACCATCGGCCATCTGCGCTCCATGGGCTACACGGGCATCATCGACCTGCACCACAACCTGCGCACGGCCATGGTCAAGGCCGCCATGCCATCGGTGCCGTCCCAGTCTTTCGCCAAATTGAATTTCGCCAAATGGCTTTTGGTGAATCTCAGGACAGACAGGCTGCCGAGGATCCACATTGTGCAGCGATATCTGGCAGCCGCTGCGCCTCTCGGGGCGGTGGACGATGGTCTGGGCACCGACCTGTTCCTTGCCGATGCTGATGCCGTGCCGCTGCCCTGGGCGGTGGGCACCCCTTTTGTGGCGGTGGTGATAGGCGCCCAGCAGGCCACTAAGCGTATGCCCACCGAAAAGCTGATTGAGGTGTGCCGCCTGTGCCCCCTGCCCATGGCCCTGATAGGAGGTAAGGAAGATGCCACGGTGAGCAAGGCTATCCATGCCGCGCTCGGAGACCGGGTGTGGGACACCTGTGGGAAAATGTCCATCCGCCAATCGGCCTATATAATAGGAGCGGCTGCCCACGTGGTGGCCCACGATACGGGCATGATGCACGTGGCCGCTGCGCTCAGGCGGCCCATCACCTCGGTGTGGGGCAACACCGTCCCCGCATTCGGCATGTACCCTTACCTGCCCGATGGCACGGTGCCATCGCGCATGGTAGAGGTGGACGGCCTCAGCTGCCGCCCCTGCTCCAAGCTGGGCCACAGGCAGTGCCCAAAGGGTCACTTCCGCTGCATGGTGGATCAGGATGCCCGGGCCATTGTGGCGGGCATCGGGCCTCAGTCGGCCTGATCGCGGTCGGCCCCCTTTCCCTTCTTCTTGCGGTGTGCCACCACCCCGCGCTCAACGTATTCGATGATCTTGGTGGCTATGTCGGCCCCGGTGGCGGCCTCTATGCCCTCGAGCCCGGGCGATGAGTTGACCTCGAGGATCAAAGGCCCCCGGCCCGATTGCAGCATATCGACCCCGGCCACGGGCAGTTTCATGGTATGGGCGGCCTTGATGGCCGCAGCCTCCTCCTCGGGCGACAGGGTAACGGGCACCCCGGTGCCGCCCCGGTGCAGGTTGCTGCGGAATTCGCCCTCAGCCCCTTGCCTGCGCATGGCGCCCACCACCTCGCCATCTACCACAAAGGCACGGAGGTCGGCCCCTTTCGATTCCTTCACAAACTCCTGAACCAGTATGTTGGCATTGAGGCCGTGGAAAGCCTCTATCACCGAGCGGGCCGCCTTCGAGCTCTCGGCCAGCACCACGCCCAGGCCCTGAGTGCCCTCCAGTATCTTGATGATGAGCGGTGCCCCGCCCACCTGCTTTATCAGGTGCTTGGTGTCGCCCGGGTACTTGGCAAAGGCGGTCTTGGGCACATCCACCCCGTTCTGGCTCAGGTACTGTATGCAGCGCAGCTTGTCGCGGCTGCGCACCAGGTTTATACTGCCCACGGTGGTGAACACCCCCTGCAGCTCAAACTGCCTGATAACGGCACTGCCATAAAAAGTGACCGATGAGCCGATGCGCGGAATGATGGCATCGACCCCCGTCACCTCGGTGTCGCCATGGAATATCTGTGGGCGGTCCTTCTCTATCACCATATACAGGTTGGTGTGGTCCAGCACCTGCACGCGGTGGCCGCGCGCCTCGGCCGCCTTCACTATGCGCCTGGTGGAGTACAGCCCCTCGCCCCGCGAGAGGATGACAATGTGCAACGGTCTTTCAGCCATTGTTCTTCTTCTTATAGGATAGGTCCTTTCTTGATACATCGACCAGAAACCCGCGCTTGAGCAGCTTGCGGCCCAAAAGGATGGGATAGCGCATCGAGTCGCGGTCGCTGAGGGTGAACTCAATGGGATGCTCCTTGCCGAACAGCACCCCCACGGCATGTATCACAAAGCGCTCCTCGGTGTGGCCGGTCGAGCTGCGCACTCTGCGCTCGGTGAATTCGCTCACGCTGATCACCTTGCCCGAATAGGCCGGATGCTCCGGGTCGAGCAGTTTGAAGGTCAGGGTCTGCCGGCCGTCCTTTTCCACTATGCGGACATTCGAACAGTGGATGGCCGATGTATCGGCCCCCGTGTCCACCTTACACTCCACATCATACAGCCCAAAGGCAGGCAGGTCTATGCGGTCGGTGCGGCCTATGACCCTTTTCTTCCTCTTCTTTACAGGCGACATGCGGCTGCGAATGTACCGCCCCGACCGATCGGTGCCCAACCGGGCCGTGCAAGTGCAGATGCCCGCTGTGCTGCGGTCACTTCAAAGGAACCCCCGAGCGTTGCAGGAAGTTGGGGAATTATTGCCCCAGATGCCTGACGGGGCAACATGAAGAATAGGACAGGCCGAAACTGAATGGATCATCCTATACAAAGCCCCTGCCTCAGGCCACCCTGCGGAACAGCCACCCCGAGCCATCGGCCTGCAGGCCATAGTCGTAGCGGTAGCCATGGCTCTTGCGTATGCCCGCCACCACATATGTGGGCGGGTTCTTGGCCTTCCATTCCGTGCGGGGCATGAACAGACCCGCGCCCACCTCCAATTGCAGCAGCATGGTGCGCAGCAGCGTGTTGCGCTTGCGCCTCACAGGCAGCACCTCTGGCATCTCCTCCTTCGATATCAGCTTCATGGCCTTTCAGTTCCTTTGATGTGCACAAAGATATAAGGATGCCGTCAGCATGCGTTATAACTGAGGCGTGATGTCTTATAACTGAGTTATCATTCCGTATATATGAGTCCTCGCTCCGTATAAATGAGGTTTAAACTATATTATATGAGTCTTAAAGTCGTATCAATGAGTCATGATGTCGAATGAATGATGCATGATGTCTTATAACTCAGTTGTCATCTCGTATAATTGAGGTTACGACTAACCCATTTATGGTCAAGACACATTTAATTACTTATATCACTTTTAGATGAGTTCAGAATGATGTTATAATGAGTTCTGAACGAGATATGGATGAGTCAGGCCAATATGCGTCAGGCCGTTGCACAGGGCAAAAAAAAAGGCCGCCCCCGTCATGGGAGCGGCCTTCAATTCTCACTGGCAATCGGCATCAGGGAGCAGGAGGGGTGGGGTTTATTGCCTGATTATGCGGTGGACTTCTGTTTTGTCTGTGAGGTGTTGGGTGCGGAGGAGAGGTAGTGCCGGGGCGGTAATATTCATTCAAATACGATTCTGCCATAGAAAACCTTGCTGCCATTGCTTAGGCTTGCGTTGTACACGCCTTTGGCCTGTGCCACAAGATTGATCTGTATCCTGTTCTGACCTATGAATACGGTTTGCTCAGAAACGAGCCGCCCTAGCGAATCCATGATTCTAAGGCTAAGTGAAGGAACAGTCAAAAACTCCTCGGGTATGGTTATGTTGCATTCTCCCATTGTGGGATTGGCATATATATACAATTCGCTACTGCCTACGCGCGAACTGCCTATACTCAGGGTGTTGTCTATGGCAGCGATGAATAGGTCCTCGTGACCGTAATGCACATTTACCTGTTGGGTGCCGATCTGAAAAGGTTGTTCGTAGGCGCCAACAAAATAAAATAGACCGCCATGGCCGCGTTGAATGCTCACGACATCTGTTCCATTGGAGGCCGCGCTGATAACATTATCAACACTTCCATCTGAGTTTAAATGAGTCACGAGATAATGGGCTTCGCCCTTTGTTGTTCCATAAGACTGGCCACCAAGCTGCACTGCGTCATTGCACCATAGGCCACACACAATACGGCCATCAGATAGGCAAGATACCCCCCATACCCCAATATAACCTGTTCGATCAATATTAGTTAGGCTAATCAATTCACCGAGCTCAGAGATTTTAAGCATATAAACACTTGATACAACATCATTATTCACCAATGAATATCCTTCATCAAAGTAAACCGAATCGCTATAAGTGCCTACAACCGCAACCACCCCGTTTAAATCAACATCCATGTAACCATAGTGGGATGGACCACTGTTGATTGTTCGCACCCATTCAACATTACCTAATGTGTCTAACCTTGCTATTGCATCACAATTCGGTGAGGTATTAACTATTGCCGTATCTAATTGCCATGTAGAATTGGCTGACCAAATTCGTAGGTAAAGGTGATTCATCTGATGGCCAATCATATATGCATTCAATTCACCTTCAATGCCTATTTGTTTGACCATTTTGGTGGCACCATCGACTGTACTCAACTTAATCATGTGAATACCATCAGGTAACACAGAACCATTCAATTGAGTTGTTCCGTTAGAGACTGCAATGGCATACATCGAACCATGCCCATCCAGCACTAAGCGGTCACCCCAAGCTCCTTGACGGGTAGACCACAGGCAATTTCCATCTAAGTCAAGAGCGGTTAAGTACCTATTGATCAGGGTAACATACTCCATGTCGCAAGCTCCAATCCTCGGGTAATAGCCAATGATCTTACTCATAAGTATCAATGTATTGGAATAAGGATCATAAACAATTCGAGCTTCGCTGTAGGAGTTAAGCACACAGTCAAATTGCGAGCCGCCTACTTCCTTTATCCACACATAGTCGCCATTCGAGTCTATTTTGGCCACAAAGGCACTTGAGCAGCCGCTGGTCTCTAGGGTATCCTCACCAAAAATGACAATGGATGAGGTGTTGGTAAAGTTGTAATTGTACCCGGACACGTACACATTTCCCAAGACCCGTTGTGCTATTGGGCGAAGCGAACATTTTTGATTTGGCCTAATGGTCTTCCGCTCAGTGCATTATCAAGTTGAATCATGGTCATTGCGGCCAATTTTGAGAGGATTCTCGTGGCGAGACCGAG
>JBIKWM010000015.1:0-70160 GCA_044356305.1 Flavobacteriales bacterium | reverse complement strand
ATTATTTGGATTCGACACCCTAAAATAATGAACATGAGCATATTGCACGACCTTTTATGTAACTTTTTCAAACAGCTTTTTCAATAGCACAACGGGTTTATTATCGAACCGCCTGGATCGGCAAACATGTGTATTACCAAATTAGATTCGAATGGTGATATACTATGGAAGAAAATGTATGGAGAAGATACTACAAGAGAGGTAAGTGAACAGCTCATTATGACCTCAGACCACGGTTTTGCCATGGTGGGCCAGAAAAGCGTGATGCCGGGAGAAGATGCCGACATGTACCTGGTGCGCACCGACAGCGCAGGCAACCTGTTATGGGAGCAACAATATGGCGGAAACAATTTTGATGCAGGCAGTTCTTTGGTTCAGACCCCCGACAGCGGCTTTCTCCTCCTGGGCTGGACACGCAGCTACGGTGCCGGGCAGCGCGATTTTTACCTCATAAAGACCGATGGCCTTGGCAATCAGCAATCGCAAAAAACCTTTGGGGGTGTGGGTGACGAGGGAGGGAAGAATATTGTTCTCCTTCAAGATGGGAACTATCTGCTTACAGGTTCTGGATCTCAAGGAGCGTCAAGTACCATAGGCAGGCAGTACAAGGTTAATATTTCGGGCGATCTGATCTGGTCAAAGACCTTCTCTTATCCTCAGAATAACGATAATAATATGCACCGCACAATTGAATTGCCAAATGGTGATCTCGCTACAGCCGGACTAACAGACAAATTCAGTAACAATAACTCAGGATGGCTATTGAAAACAGACTCTGCTGGCAATGTGCTCTGGTAAAGAGAGTACGACTACAACGGCAACACCGACCTTTTCTATACCCTTATAGCCACCAGCGATGGTGGTTTTCTGCTGGGCGGGCAGGCCAAGCATGAGTTTCCTCTTACTCAAGATGCTTGGCTGTTGAAGGTTGATAGCGTTGGCTGCCCTTATGCAGATTGCCTTGTGGGGGTGAATGAACATGACAGGACCAAGGTGGTGGTAGATGTGTGGCCGAATCCAGCAGGGGAGTATGTGAGGTTACAGGTAACAGGTAACAGAAAACAGCATGAAATGAGAATTACCGTTACCGACATGCAAGGCCGCTCCTACTCTCCTCCTGCACTGGGGGGGTCGGGGGTGGTCGGCACTTATCTGGAAATAGACGTACGCAATTGGCCCAACGGGCTGTATATCATCACCGTTGAAAATGGCAACGAACGGGCACGGGTGCGGGTGATGGTGCAGCATTGAGGGTAATTGTTGAATTTCAGGGATGCGGTTTCAATCCCTATGGCGATACGACCACCTTCTTCACCGACCTGCCCTCCGTATCCTGATGGGACACGACCTGGTACACGCCTGCGGCCACCCCGCTCAGGTCGATGGGCGTGCCTGGTGAATACGTGCTGCGGTGCACCACCCTGCCGAACATATCGTGCACCTGGATATTTCCACCTGACCCACCCGGCAAAAGGATATGGACCAGGCCCGGGGTGGGGTTGGGCCAGGGAGAATAATGGGGATTGAACGGTGATCCTGTTCAATCATTCCAACCAAAAACTGTATTCAAACCACCTCCACCACCTTCTCGCCACGCTCCACAAACTCACCGATCAAGGTGGGTTCCACCTCATCGATCCTGCAGAAACCCATAAAGTCATGGACAGAGTCGGGGTGAACGGCCACCAGGAGGCCCCCGCTGGTCTGGGGGTCGCAGAGGGTGAAGAGCTGGCGGGCGTTGAGGGTGCTCACTTTGTGTCCGTACGCCTGAAAGTTGCGCATGGTCATGTCGGGGTAGATGAAACGGTCGATGTAGGTATCGAGGCCGGGCAGCAGGGGCACGTTGGCCGAACGGATGCGGGCGGAGATGCCTGCGCCCTCGCACATCTCGATGAGGTGGCCCAGGAGGCCGAACCCGGTGACATCGGTCATGGCAGAGACACCCTGTAGGTGCCCGAGCGGATAACCCACTGAATTGAGGCGGCACATCTGGGCCACGGCCTGTTGCACATCGGGTGCATCGGCCTGTGCGCGTTTGGCAGCGGTGGTGATTATGCCTGCGCCCAAGGGCTTGGTGAGGTAGATGAGATGGCCCGCGCGGGCGGTGCTGTTGCGCTTGAGGTGCTGCACCTCCACCTCTCCGGTCACGGCCAGCCCGAATATGGGTTCGGGCGAATCGATGGTGTGGCCGCCTGCCAGCGGTATCTGCGCCTCGGCACATATGGCCCGTGCCCCGTTGAGCACCTCTGCGGCCACGGCAGCGGGCAACTTGTCAACGGGCCAGCCCAGAATGGCGATGGCCATGAGGGGCCGGCCGCCCATGGCGTAGATGTCGGAGATGGCGTTGGCCGATGCGATGGCCCCGAAGCTGTGGGCGTCATCGACAATGGGCATGAAGAAATCGGTGGTGGATATGATGGCCCGGCCGTTGCCAAGGTCCATCACTGCGGCATCATCGGCCGTGTCGTTGCCCACGAGCAGCCCGGGAAAGGGAGTGCTGTGTGCACCACCTATGATCTCGCGCAGCACCGCAGGACTCACCTTGCAGCCGCAGCCGGCCCCGTGGGCGAACTGTGTGAGGCGGATGGACTCGGTGTCAGATGGCCGCGAGGATGGATCTTGCATTGGACTGTGGGTCGATGGTGGTGAGCGGTACGGTCACTGACGGCCTGCGGCCGTGCTTTTCGCGGCCGTAGAGGTATCGTTCGTCATAGTATGCGAGCAACAGGAGGGCCACGTTGTATAGGTCGCCAGCATCGAGCAGGGTCAGGGCCTCTTTGACGCGGTTGCCCCCGAACTGGTCGGTGATGCGCCTGATGCCCTCGGCCAGCAGTTCGTTTGGCAAAGCACCGTAGTCGGCCACCAATCGCTGGGCGCGCAGCTCGCGAGGCATGTCCACCTCAATGATGCGGGCGCGGTTCATGGCCTGCCAAAAGGGATGGGGCAGATAGACGCGGCCAATGGTAAGGCTCTCTCCCTCTACCCAAACAGGCACCGACCGGTCGAGGGCGGACCATTGGCTGAAAAGATTGTTCTGGAACTGCTGTGAGGTGGGCTGCGGCCCCATGCCGAACGAGCCGAATGCGCTGCCGCGGTGGGAGGCCAGGGCCTCCAGATCGATGACCTGCCGGCCCATGGCACTGAGATGTTGCAGGATCTCTGTCTTGCCCGACCCAGTGGCCCCCTCGAGCACCACAAGGCCCTTCATGTCAGAAAAGGTGCTAAGCATGTGGTTGCGGTATGCCTTGTAGCCGCCTGAGAGCAGGGAGCATTGCAGTCCGGCCTGTTCAAAGAGCCAGGCCATGCTGTTGCTGCGCATGCCCCCGCGCCAGCAGTGCACCAGCAGACGGCCGTCAACCGCCACGTCCTTGGCGGCCTGGGCCAGGGCGGCCATCTTGGGCCCCACCACCTCCAGGCCCTTGCTCACGGCCTGGTCGCGGCCCAGGTTCTTATACATGGTGCCGATGAGGGCGCGCTCGTCATCGCTGAACAGGGCGATGTTGACCGCGCTGCTGATGTGCCCCTCTTCAAACTCTTTGGGCGAACGCACATCGACCACCGGCACGGTGCGCGCCAGTTCGAGAAAGGTGCCTGCATCCACGTGTGTCATGGCCCCGAAACTACCTGTCGCGTTCCACTCTCAGCCTGACCTTATCAAGGATCTGCGCGACGGCCGGGCAGATGGCCGCGTTCTTCTCGGCCAGGTTCAGGATCTGCACCTGTTTCTCGCGGTCGGTATGCGGATACTCGCGGCAGGCCTTGGGCCGCACATCATACACCGCGCACATGTTGTCGGGTCCCAGAAAGGGGCAGGGCACCGATTGCAGCACGTGGTCCCCATCCTCATCGACCCGAAGGTACCTGACCTCAAATGCATGCTGCGTCATGCGCAGGTGGCGTGATAGCCGCTCAATGTCCTTTGGGGTGAACCGGGGCCCGGTGGTGCGGCAGCAGTTGGCGCAGGCCAGACAGTCGGTGCAGGCGAACACCTCGTCATGGGCCGTGTGGAACCACCCGTCCACTTTGCGCGGATTGGCCTTTTTGAGGCTGCGCACCAGGATGCGGATTTCGGCCGGGTCGGTCATGGGCCAAAAGTCGGCACCTGGTGGCGAATGGTGCTATCGAGCCACACACTCAGCAATGCCGAACCGCGCAGGTTGAGGTGCGAGTGGTCGTAATAGTTCATTGGGTCCTGAGAGATGTGGCCGGGCAGGGTCCAGACCGGTACACCCGTGGGCAGCAGGTCCGCGCTCTTCGGCACCGTTTGCACATGGCCGTAGGGGCGGAAATAGAGCAGGCCCAGCGCAATGCCGTGCGCAGAGCATATATCGGCCACCTCGCGCAATGCCGCAAAGGACAGCCTCGTGTTGAGCTGCTCGTTCCAGTTGAGCACCGTTGCCGTGTCGCGCATCCTGAGGGTCCTGTGGTGGGCCATCAACTGTGCATCGGCCGTGGAAGGATTGCCGTAGTGCCCGAACCGGCCAAGAGGCTCATCATTGCCAGAAGGGGAAGAGAAAAGGCCCTCTCGGAGCAACCTGAAACGCATGGTGGTGGCGGTGAGCAGGTCGGTGAAGTAGGACTGATAGGAGTAGATGGGCGGATGGAGGATATCGGCCCCCGTGGCCAAGTGCCCGTACATGGGGTGGCTGCCCTGCGAGGGGCTGAGGCGCACCTCTACCACAATGAGGCGGGGACGCTTTCGGGTCAACAGTTCGCGGACAATGACCGGGTAGAGGTTCTCGCCCGGCCGGCAGTAGCCGAGGTTGGCCACATGCACGTGTGGGCTTCCCGCGCTCAGAAGCCGCTGCACGGCACTGTCGGCCACCGTGTTCATGGTATAGGAAGTGCCAATGAAAGCCACATCGATGGGTGTGGTGTCGGCATGCAGGCGGTGGTACATCCACGGGCCCCGGGCGGCACAGTCGGTCCTCACATCGTTCCACACCTGTTGCCTCGGGGGCTCATGGATCAGTATGAAAAAAAGGACTGCTGTTATGATGAGCAGGGCGAACAGACCCGCCCGGATCAGGAACTGACGCATGGGTCAATTCAATTTCCTGCCACGGAACCGGACGGCCCGCATCACGGTGTCCTCATCGGCCAGATAGGCGATGCGCAGGCTGTCGGCACTGAAGAAGGCGAGGCTGAAGGTGCCGAACACCGCCAAGGTGTGATTGCCCTCGTAGCCACCGTCAGCGCGGGGCTGTATGGTGGCATCGAGCACCGTGATGGTGCCCTCGATGGACCCAGCGCCAATGGTTATCTGTTGGGTGACGGTGTCAATTACCGCTGCGGTGTCGCCCACGGCCACAACGGTGCTGATCATGGGCCCTTCGTACACACCGGGCCAGTCCTCGTAGGGCTGTCTGGCCGGCTCATCAGCACAGCCTGCCACGAGCAGGATCAGAGCCGGTACAGCACGCACAGCCCGGCCTGCGAACCCAGGCCACCGAAGGGCAGCACGCTGAGGCGGTCGTCTTTCCATCGCTTGCGGTGAAGGTAAGGCACAAAATAACCGATGGCCCCACCCACGATGTACCCCGTAATGATGTCGGTGGGGAAATGCTTGCCGCCCCAATAGCGGAGGAACCCTGTAACGGCCGGAATGGTGGCCGCCCCTGTCCACACCAGGGCCTTGGCCACTTTACTGTCAGAATGATCAGCGAAGATGCGGGCCGTGAGGAAGCAGAAGGCGGCCGCATTGGCGGTATGGCCGCTGAAGAACGATTTGCGCGACTCGGCCTCCATGCGGGTTTCCATGTCAAAGGCCGGGTTATAGGCCAGCGGCCGGATGCGGCCGGATGCGGCCTTGGTTATCTCCGTCACTCCGAAGGTGATAAGGCCCACCTCGGCATACATGAAACCCATATAGAGCCATTCTATCCGCACCTCCCTGATAGCCAAAAGGGTGAAGGGCAGCGCCATGGAGCCGTAGGCCAGGATGTGGCTGGCGGTGAGTGCCCCCGGGCTGTACCTGAGTGTGGCGCTGCGGTCGAGCGGGTTGATGGAGGCCGGGTCGAGCGCAACGAGCTCATCGGTGCTGAGCGGCCTCTTCAGGCCGAGGTAGCAATAGGCCCCCGCACCGGCCACGGCCAGACTTCCGGCCGTGATGCCCAGATCAACCTTCCAGTTGCGGTGGTACCGGAGCGAATCCTGCGCCTTTGCCGCGGTGCCCGAAATGAGCGACAGGCACAGGAGTGAACAGATGAGATGGCGCATCATCGTACATCATACCGCTTCTTCTCGAGCGATGTGATCTGTTCGCGCTGAAGCTGGATCTCGGCCTTTTTTCCGATTATGGCCGTCTCGGCCGCTGCGATCCTGGCATTCAGTTCTTCAAGGTCTTTTTGCAGTTTGGCCCTGTCTGCTTCCAGGCGCGCCTGCTCCTTCTCCTTTTCCGCAATAACCCCTTCAACCTTTTTAATGTCCTGACCTATCACATCGCGGGTCTTCTCTACCGCAAACCTGTACACCATCTCGCGGGCAGGGGCAAATCGCTCCGGATGGGCGGCCGAGGATAGGAACGCCCCTCCGAGGTCAATGGCCAGCACCACATCGACCCCCTCTCCGGGTATGGGGTCCAGGCGGCCGTGCATATCAAATGTGTTCGGGCCCATGGCCTTCACCTCACAGTCGTCACCGAACAGGGTGCCGTCCTTGTTCTCGTTCACCTTGCAGCCCATATCCTTCATGAAACGCTGCACCTCTTTGGCCAGGGCCTTGGTGTCGCCCCCTTTGATCATAACATTGAGGGTGTTGTTGCTGGCCCCGGCAATGGATTTGGCGCTTTCTTTCACTGTGACCTGGGCCTGTACTGCTGCGCAACTGAGGCCGAGCAGGGCGATTATGGATATTCTGTGCATGGCGGGATGAGAGGGCGCTAAACTATACAGACACCCCGTCATATGCGACAAGACCCCCAAGGCACATGGCCCTGGGGGTCTCTCTTCTGACGTGGGCCCTGTTGGGCTCGAACCAACGACCCACAGATTATGAGTCTGTTGCTCTAACCGACTGAGCTAAGGGCCCGGGCCTCCTGTTTTTTTCAGGAAGGGGCGCAAAAGTATACTTTCATCGCGGCACCTGCAACATGCATCCGCGCGACTTCCATACCATCATTTTCGATCTGGGCGGGGTGATCCGGAACATTGATTATCACCGCACCATCAGGGCGTTCAGGGCCTTGGGCATGGTCGATTTCGAGCGGCATTTCACGCAATTGAGGCAGGAGCATCTGTTTGACCTGTATGAGACGGGGCAGATAGGCGATGCCGATTTCCGCCTCGGGCTGCGGTCGCATCTGCGCGCTGATGTGACGGATGCTGAGATAGACGATGCATGGAACGCCATGCTCCTCGACCTGCCCGCGGCCCGGCTGGATCTGCTCAGGGAGTTGGCCCATGGCCGTAGGTTGTTCCTGCTTAGCAACACCAACGCCATTCACATTGATGCTTTCGGGGCGCAGTTGCAAAGGGCGCACGGCCTGACGGATCTGAGCGGGTTCTTCGGGCGGGTGTACCTGTCGTACCAGATGGGGATGCGCAAGCCGGACCCGGCCATTTTTACCCGTGTCTGCCACGAGAACGGCCTCGACCCGGCCGCCACACTGTTCATTGACGACTCGCCCCAGCACGTGGAGGGCGCCCGGATGGCGGGCCTACAGGCCATCCACCTGACCGGTACCGACATCATTGACCTATTCAATCGCCCATCTGAATGATACAAAAAGCACTCTCCGGCATCATGCTGCTCTGGCTCATGGCCTCGTCATGCCAAGCACCCGCACCGCCCGCCAAGGCAGACGACCCCTGCCAGTATCTGGCATTCAAGGACGAGGGGGCCTATCAGGCCGGTGGGGTGCGCATGATAGAACTGAAGGAAGGCTACAAGGTGTGGACCAGGCGCCACGGCAACAGCCCTACCATGAAGGTGCTGCTGCTGCACGGGGGCCCGGCCTGCACCCACGAGTACCTCGAGGCTTTCCAGAGCTTTTTCCCCGAGGCGGGCATCGAGTTCTATGCTTACGACCAGTTGGGTTCCTATTACTCTGATCAGCCCGATGATATGGACCTGTACACCCTCGGGCGATTTGTGGAGGAGGTGGAGCAGGTGCGGGTGGCGCTTGGGCTGGACAGCACCAACTTCTTTCTGCTGGGCCACAGCTGGGGCGGAATCCTTGCGCTGGAATATGCCCTCAAGTATCAGCACAACCTGAAGGGGCTGGTGGTGAGCAACATGACTGCCGATTTTCACCGCTATGCGGCCTACAACGAGAAACTGCGGTCGCAGCTGCGCCCCACGCTGGTCGATAGCCTCAAGGCGTTTGAGGCCAAAGGGGCCTATACCGACCCGCTCTACCTGCAACTGGTGGAAAAGGAGTTCTATGCCCGCCACATCTGCCGCATATACCCCTTTCCGGAGGCGGTGCAGCGCACTTTCAGGCACCTCAACCCGGCCGTGTATGTGCACATGCAGGGGCCCAGCGAGTTTGTGCCGGGCGGCATACTTAAAGACTGGACCGTGTGGGACCGGCTAAAGGAGATACGCGTGCCCACCCTTACCGTGGGCGCCCGATACGACAGCATGAACCCCGAGGAGATGAAGGAGATGGCCGCGCTGGTGCAGAACGGCCGCTACCACTACTGCCCCAACGGCAGCCACATGGCCCTGTGGGACGACCAGGAGGTGTATATGAGCGGGGTGATCGGATTTTTAACCGAGAGCGCGAGATGAGTTAGCGGTGATGGGCCGGTTCAGGTCATATCACTCCCATCTTCCCTCCGATTTTTCAAGGGGTCCTGACGAGTGTCCCAAATGGTGAGAATCTCCAAAACGTCACCAGAAATACGATAGTAGAGCATGTTGTGTGGCGTGATCGGAACTCTGTGGCAATTGGCCTGGGCAGAGCGCTGGAATGAGACATTGCCTTGAGATAAAAGATGGATGAGCCGGTCAGTCTGCTGCACAAAGTTGCGCACTTCGTTCTCTGTCCATGCTGTTTCAAGATACCCACAGATGCTGGCGAAATTGGCCAATGCCTCAGGCATTCAGACAATCCTCATTGCCACTTTTGATACGGCTTCATCGCTTCATTATGCGAAACCCCCAGTCCGGCATCAGCTTGGTCGATGCCTCGCCTGACCGATGCTTTTTCGGCCGCACCGAGCTTGACCCACCAATCCGTATCGGACTTCAACAGGAGATCGCGGACAGCCGCCAGGACATCTGGGTCCTGTTCTTCCTCGACCAAGGTGAGGACTTCTGCGCGGAGGTTCATGGCCATGGGGTTTTACCGATCTAATGTTCAAAGGTAAACTTCAGAGCGAATATCTGCAGCAACGGCAGGGGCACAGACTTTTTTTGAACGGCAGCCACATGGCCCTGTGGGACGACCAGAACGTGCATCGGATTCATTGCGGGGTGGGTCAGTGGTTGGGCGGGTCTAACGCAAAGATGTTGCGCATCACTTCATCTTCGGCATAGATGACCTGTGCGGCCCGGTGCACCTGTTGCAGGTAGGCCCACATGGCGGCCATCACATCCTTGCGCTGCACGGTCCTGCGCAGGCGTTCGCGCTTGAAGGTCTCTTGGGCCAGTTCGGCTGCGGCCAGTTGGTCGGCCGCGGCCGCTATGGCTGCTATCTGGGCCGGGGTCATGCCCTTGGCGGTGAGCTGCGCGCTGAACTGCTGGGCCATGGCATGCTGCACCCGCAGGTAAATGATGTAGTTGGCCGGCTGCCTTGTAAGGCGGTCGTGGGCCTTGAAGTTGAACACCGCTGCCAGCCCCTTGGTGCCGAATGCCTTGTGCACAAAGAACCGCAGGTCGGCCATGGTGCTGCGTCCCTGCTTTATGGCCTTGTTCACCTCCTCCGTGAAACCGGCCAGCTCGTCCACGGTCAGTTCGTCAGAATACTGGTCGTAGGCCAGTTCGGTGGCTGCCTTCCAGTTGGCTGCAAAGGGCGGGGCAAAGTCGGGGTCGAAGGCCGCGAACACGGCCTCGCGCTCTTGAAATATGAGGTGCATCGTCCCTGAAAAAGACATGGCATTCGCATCGTCAATGCGGTAGGGCCGTTCAGCGTGTTCGTCTATGGGCATGTGAAATGGTTGATGCTGTTGCTGGTGTATGATGATGAGCGCGGGTAAAAATAGGAGATAACATTATAAGAGATGTAGGATAGTGTGGTAAATGTGAAGTAATGCGAGAGAAATGTGATGAAGGATATGGTGTAAAAGTGTAAATGTATAAAGTATAGGAGTGAATGTGGAAAGTAAGGAGAGCTCGATATGAGGCACGCATAACATCAAGAATTATAATGATGATTTACAAATCAATGTGCGTGGGTGCACATACAGTGAGCATGGAATTTTGATCCGATCAGAGCAGGGTGCGGGCCGATTGCGGTGGTCGGCAAGGTGCGTGCGGAAGGTGTGGGGCACCTGCTACTGCACGGCCTTACCTTCGGAGGCCCCGATTTCCATGGTCATTACCAGACTCCTTGTGCCTGTTCTGCTGTTATGTGCCCATTGGGCGGGGGCACAGGTGCTGGTGTATGAGATGAGCGTGTTCGGCATCACGTTCGGGTCTATGACCGTGGCGCGCACCCAAGAGAACGACAGCACCGAGCTGTACACCCTTACCGCCAAGGGCAAGACCGATTTCCTGTGGATGAAGCGCGAGGAGGAATCGAGGTACCAGGTGCGCTACCGCAACGGCATCCTCCATTCGTCAGACTATATCTACCTGAACAGAGGCAACAAAGAGAAGTGGGCCAAGGTGCAGCGGGCAGACGACCAGTACCGCATTGAGTCGCATGCGGGCGTGCGCCTGATGCACGGCCCCATCAGCTATTCGCTCCTGAAACTGTATTTCGAGCCGGGGCGCAAAGCGGACAAGGTGTTCTGCGAGGAGGACTGCAGCTATTCCACCCTCGACCGCGGCAAGGAAACAGGCGAATTGCTGGTGACGTGCAAGAACGGCAACAGGTCAACGTATCACGTCAGCAAGGGCAAGGTGCTGGGGCTGGATCTGCATGTCCCGATGGCAACCGTGCGGATAAGACGTGTAGGATGATCGTTCCGGATTTGTGTCATCGGCATTTTCAGACAAGTCTATTCAAGTAGAGTAATCACCCGGCCCACGCACCTTTGTCGCCACATGATGGAACTCGACAGCACTTTTTGGGAACAGCGCTACAGGAACAGCGAAACAGGCTGGGACCTGGGCACCGTGTCGCCACCGCTCAAGGCGTATTTCGACACATCGGTCGGCAGGGACCAGCGCATACTCATACCCGGATGCGGCAATGCCTACGAGGCCGAGTACCTGCACGCCAACGGGTTTACCGATGTCACGGTGATTGACCTGGCACCCAGCGCGGTGGAGCGGTTCAAACAGCGGGTGCCATCGTTCCCGAAGGAAAAAGTGATACTTGGCGACCTGTTTGCCCATCAGGGCACTTACGACCTGATAGTGGAGCAGACATTCTTCTGCGCACTCGACCCGGCCCTGCGCACCACCTATGCCACCGCCCTGCCACGGCTGTTGGCACCGGGCGGGCGACTGGTGGGTGTGTTGTTCAACATTCCCCTCAATGCTGACCGGCCGCCCTTTGGGGGCAGCGAGGCCGAGTACCGCCAACTTTTTGCCTCCGGATTCACCATTGGGAAAATGGAGCCCTGCCGCAATTCGGTGGCCCCGCGCATGGGCAACGAGCTGTGGGTGAGTATGCTGAAGGCTTAGGCCCTGTCGCTGGCCGGCACCAGGCGGCACATCATCTCGCGTATCTCCTTCTGTAGCGCCACCCCACGGTTGTGGGCGTACCAGGTGTGTATCTGTACATCCATCTCCTCCTTGGTCAGGGCCCCGCTCTGCTTGTTCGCTGTCACCTGGTCCTGTATCTCCTTTGGCCGTGGGCCCCACTGATCGATGGGTCTGAAATCGGAGTCGAGTACAATCAGTTTCGGGATGGCGCGGCCCCCGTTGGTCAGGAATCGGTCCATCACATCCAGGTTCTCATCGCGCAGCAATATCCGCAGGTCAATATCGGGCGATGCCTCGGCCAGCCGCGCTATGATAGGCAGGTTCTGAGCCGCATCCCCGCACCAGCCCTCGGCCAGCACGAGCCAATGGAACCTGCCCTCGGTGCCGGCTATGCACGCCATGGTGGCCGGGTCGGGCGCAAACGTGCGGTCCCAGCGGTCCATGCGGTGCATGTTCAGTTTTGTGAACCCCAGTCGGGCCTCGGTCTGCTCGTTGCCGGTCACACGGCCCTGCTCAAACTCCTCGGCCACCCGTGCGCGGTAGGCGGCATAGGTAAGGCCTTTATAGTATCGCTCCTTTGTGATCATGCCGCAAAGGTCGAAGGGAGTCACACAATCGAATATGACTGATGTCACACACGGGGGGCTCGGGTTTCGGTCATCAGTCGGGTGGCGGGTTCGGGGGGTCGGCACTTTGTTCTGATTCCTTTTGACAACTAATTCCGCCCCTTCAGGGTCGATGACCTGTTTTTGAGTGATAGAGACCAAGAAGGATGCGAGCAACTTGGCGCATCGTTCAGACCTAATCCACCAACCTCGGATCGGGCATCAGGGCCAATCTATCAAACGCGGTCACTTCAATGCTGTGGTAGCCGAACTCAACGGCCACGCGGCCTTTGATGTGGTATAGCCCGCGGCCGCGGTACGGATGGCTCAGGGCCACCTGCGGAAAATGGACGGTGTCAAGGAAATATCCTTCGCGGTCAATGAAGGTGCCGAAATACATGAGCTGGCCGTTGCGTGTGGCGGTGCGCTTCACCGTCACCACATAGCCCACGGCCTCCACCTCTTTGCCTACAAGCTCGGGCAGATTGCGCACCACCACCCCTTGGGGCAGCGGGTCGCGGGCCAACAGAAAGGGGTCGCAGAGCGGAAAACCGAGCAGTTCCATCTGATCAAAGGCATCTTCGAGCTGCGTGGATGTAAGGGCGGGCATGACGAACTGCCTGCGCTCGTCAGCAAATAGCCTGGGCTGTACCGGGGCCGGGCGTTGCAGCCCGAACCTGAGGTGCGCCTGCCACAGCAACTGGCGCTTGGGTATGCCGAAGCTGCGCAGCGCATCGGCCCTGATGAGGACCTGCGCCTGCTCAAGCCCCATCGTGGTGCGGTCCAGCAGATTGTCGAGGCCCGTGAAGGGGCCGTCCTTCTCGCGCGATTCAACTATTTCCCTCACCGTGTCCCCGCTCAGATTGAGCAGCATCTGCATGCCCAGCACAATGGTGGTGCCGCGCAGGGTGCAGTGGCCGTGACCGGTGGCCACGCAGGGCGGCTCAATGCTGGCCCCGTGCAGCCGCGCCTCGTGCACATAGAACTCGGGGCGGTAAAAGCCGCCACCGTTGTTCAACGTGGCCACCATGTATGCGAGCGGATGATGCGCCTTAAGGTACAGGCTCTGGTAGCTCTCTACCGCATACGAGGCCGAATGGCCCTTGGCGAAGGCATATCCGGCAAAACTCTCAATCTGCCGCCACACCTCGCGCGCATCGCCATCGGTGCGGCCCAGTTGGCGGCAGCCCTCAAAAAAGCGCCTCTGCACCCGGGCAAACTCCTCGCGGCCCCGGAACTTGCCGCTCATGCCCCTGCGCAGCACATCGGCCTCGCCCAGGTCGAGCCCGGCAAACAGGTGCGCCACCTTTATCACATCCTCCTGATACACCATCACCCCGAACGTGTCGGGCATGATCTGCGCCAGCACAGGGTGGGCCTTCTTCCGTTCCTCGGGGTCGCGGAAGCGTTTGATGTACTCCTGCATCATGCCGCTCTGCGACACGCCCGGCCTGATCACAGAACTGGCCGCCACCAGCCCCAGGTAGGTGTCGACACGCAGTTTTTTGAGCAACATGCGCATGGCCGGACTCTCTACATAGAAACAGCCTATGGCCCGGCCCTCGCGCAGCAGCTCCTTTATCTTCTCATCCTCAATGAATCTTTTTATGTCGTGAATGTCAATGTGCCGCACTGCCGCATCATCGCCTCCCGCGCCCGCATTCCCTCCCTGCCCGCCATTCACCATCAGCACCGCGTCCTTTATCTTGCCCAGGCCGCGCTGTGCCAGCACATCAAATTTGTAGAGCCCGGCATCCTCGGCCTCTTCCATGCTGAAGTGCGTGATGGGAAAGCCCTTGGGCGGCAGGCTGGTGGCCGTGTACCACGCTATGGGCCGCTCGCTGATGATGATTCCGCTCGAGTGCACGCTCAGATGACTGGGCATGTCGTGTATGGCGCGGGCATAATGCAGCACCTTTCGGCTCCGCGCATCAAGTGCGGCAGGGTCGGTGCCTTCATCTGAAAGGGAGTCTATCTCGGCCGCGGGCAGACCGTACACCTTGCCCAGTTCGCGCAGGGCCGCCCTGGTCTGGAATGTGCTGTATACGGCCAGGAGCGCGGTGTTCGGGTATCGGCTGAAGAGATACCGCGTCACATCATTGCGGTCCAGATGGCTGAAATCGATGTCGAAATCGGGCGGGTTGCGCCTGTACAGATTCATGAACCGCTCAAAGTAGAGGTCGAGCCCGATGGGGTCAACGTCTGTTATGCGCAGCAGATACGCCACCATGCTGTTGGCCCCGCTGCCACGGCCCACGTGCATGTAGCCCTTGTTGTGGGCGTATCGGCACATGTCGTGGTTGATTAGGAAATAGGACAGGAATCCCTTTTGGGTGATGAGGTCCACCTCCTTTTCCAACCGCGCCATGATATCGGGCCCCGGATCGGCACCGTAGCGGTAGGGCAGGCCATCGTGGCAGAGGCGCAGAAGTATCTCGCGGTCGCCCGCCACACTGCCGCTGAAAGTGCGCAGGTTGTTGTGCTCCTGGTCGGTGCCGAAGGCGAAATGCACCTCGCACCTGCCCAGCAGCTCATCGGCACGCACCAGCATGTCCGGATACTCTGCATAGGTCCGGTGCAGGGCATCGGGCGGTGGCAGCACATCATCGCGGTGGCACACATCGGTTGGCACCAGCTTGCTCAGCAGCGTGTTCAGGTCCATGGCCCGCAGCAGGCAATGGGTGTAGAAGGCCTTCGCATCGGGCAGGGTGGAGGGGGCCATGGCCACCATGCGCTGCCGGTGGGTGCGCCAGTGCGGGCTGAACCGCACGCGGGTGAGGTCGTAGGGCCGCACCCCGATGTACTCATCGGGCCCCAGGGCCCTGTCGGGCACCTGGCCGAACGGGTATATGACAATCACATGGGGGTGATGGAGCGGCTGCGGGGGGCCGCCCTTCTGCAGCAGAAAGGCCGTGAGGTGCAGGTTGATGGCCATCAGGCCTTCGTTGTCAACGGCCAGCGCCACAAAGTGCTGGTGGGCACCGGTCCTGAAATCGACCCCCACCACGGGCCGCAGCCCTGCGTCCTGGCATCTGCGCACATAGTCGAGCATGCCCGATGTGCAGTTGATGTCGGTGAGGGCCATGCCCGGCAGCCCCCACTGTCGGGCGGCCTCCACCAGTGCCGAGGGCGGCATCAGCCCATATCTGAAACTGAAATGGCTGTGGCAGTTGAGGTGCATGAGGCGGTGCCAAGGTCGTTACGGCAGGGCACAGCACACCGTAAATAGGTTACGGTGTGCGTGCTGAGCATTGTGCCCCCGATGCATCTGCCACACACTCAGCAGCAATCTATTTATCAACACCGGCCCCATGCAGGGGCGGCCCGCCTACCTTGGCATCTGCCCCACGGGGCCGCCCGCAGCCGCACATGCGCCACCGCCACACACTGAACCCGCCATGCAGCCCGAGCGCACCATCGCCCATCTCGACCTCGACTCCTTCTTCGTGTCGGTTGAGCGGCTGCACGACAGCCGCCTCGTAGGCCGTCCGGTGCTGGTGGGCGGCACCTCAGACCGCGGTGTGGTGGCCGCATGCAGCTACGAGGCGCGGGCATTCGGCATACGCTCGGCCATGCCCATGCGCATGGCCCGCCAACTGTGCCCCGAGGCCGTGGTGATACGTGGCAACTCGGCCAGTTACCTCAAACTGTCTGACGAGGTGACCCACATCATCCGCGAGCGCGTACCGCTCATGGAGAAGACCTCCATTGACGAGTTCTATGTGGACCTGACCGGTATGGACCGCTATTTCGGGTGCCTCAAATTTGCCACCGAGCTGCGCCAGACCATACAGCGCGAGACACGGCTGCCCATATCCTTTGGGCTGAGTGTGAACAAGACCGTGTCGAAGGTGGCCACCGATCAGGCCAAGCCCAACAACCAGTTGCATGTGCCCAACGGCACCGAGCGCCCTTTTCTGGCCCCATTGCCCGTTAACCGTATACCCATGGTGGGCGAGAAGACGCACCACACGCTGTGCCACCTGGGCGTGAAACACATAGGCACCCTGCAACAGATGCCTGTGGAGATGCTGGAGGGCCTGCTGGGCACCAACGGCCGCACCCTGTGGCGCAAGGCCAATGGCATAGACCCCACACCCGTGGTGGCCTACAACGAGCGCAAGTCCATATCCACCGAGCGCACCTTTGACCGCGACACCACCGATGTGGCCATGCTGCGCGGCATCCTCACGGCCATGGCCGAGAACCTTGCCTTTCAGTTGCGCAGGGCGCAGAAGGTCACCGCCTGCATCACCCTCAAACTGCGCTACTCCGATTTTCAGACCTACACCCTGCAGCGCACCCTGCCCCACACCGCGGCCGACCACAACATACTGCCCGTGGTGCAGGAGCTGTTTGCCCGGCTATATGACCGTAGGCTGCTGGTGCGGCTCATAGGCATACGCTTCAGCCATCTGGCCGGGGGCAGCCACCAGATCAGCCTGTTCGATGAGGACGAGAGCATGATAAACCTCTACCAGGGCATGGACCGCATACGCCAGCGCTTTGGCGACCGGGCCGTGATGCGGGCCTCGGGCCTGGGCGCGCGCACCATAGGCCGCAGCAATCCGTTCAATGGCGAACCTCCGCTGCTGCTGGCCAACCGCAGGGCCTGAGACAGATAGTGCGCACTATGTTGAAGCGCACTGAAAGACTAAGGAAATGCAACCTATCGTGCTCGGAATTCAAGTTGCCCAATGCGGTCAATCGAAGCGTGATGTCACGTTGGCCTGAGCAGATGCAGGGTGCATCACACCTTCAAGTACGCACTCAACCCATGCACCCCACCCTCGCGGCCGAACCCGCTCTCCTTGTAGCCCCCGAAAGGTGAGGTCGGGTCGAACTTGTTGTAGGTGTTGGCCCACACCACGCCCGCGCGCAGCTTAGTGGTGAGGTTGAAGATCTTCGATCCCTTGTCGGTCCACACGCCTGCACTGAGGCCGTAGGGCGTGTTGTTGGCCTTCTCAATCACCTCGTCAATCGTGCGGAAGGTCTGCACGGCCAGCACAGGGCCAAAAATCTCCTCTTGCACAATGCGGTGGCTTTGCGAGGTTTCGAGGAACAAGGTGGGGCGGCACCAGTTGCCTTTTGCAGGCACGGCACATTCGGGCTGCCACATCTCGGCCCCTTCTTCTTTGCCAATGGCCAGGTATTTCTCAATGGTGACCAACTGTTTGGCCGAGTTGATTGCCCCAATGTCGGTGTTCTTGTCAAGCGGGTCGCCCAGACGTAGGGTCGCCATGCGGTCTTTCAGTTTGCGGATGACGGTGTCATACACATTCTCCTGCACGAACAGCCGCGAGCCCGCGCAGCACACGTGGCCCTGATTGAAAAAGATGCCGTTGATGATGCCCTCTACGGCCTGATCGAGCGGAGCATCGTCAAAGATGATGTTGGCCGCCTTGCCGCCTAGCTCGAGGGTCACTTTCTTGTTGGTTCCGGCCACGGCTTTTTGGATGAGCTTCCCAACGCCCGTGCTGCCGGTGAAGGCAATCTTGTTCACATCAGGGTGGTTGACAAGGGCGTTGCCTGTGGCCCCTGCGCCAGTGATGATGTTCACCACACCGGCAGGCAGTCCTGCATCGTGGATCAGCTCGGCCAGCTTGATGGCGGTGAGCGGGGTGGTCTCGGCAGGTTTCAGCACCACGGTGTTGCCACAGGCCAAGGCGGGTGCGATCTTCCAAGCGGCCATCAGCAGTGGGAAATTCCACGGAATGATCTGCCCTGCCACGCCCAACGGTTTCGGATTCTTGCCCGGAAAGGCATATTCCAGCTTATCGGCCCAGCCTGCATAGTAAAAGAAGTGGTTGGCGGCCAAGGGCACATCGATATCGCGGCTCTCGCGGATCGGTTTTCCACCGTCCATGCTCTCGCAGATGGCGAACTCGCGTGCCCGTTCCTGAATGAGCCTCGCAATGCGGAAGATGTACTTGGCGCGTTCCTTGGCGGGTAGCTTTGACCACACATCATCGTAAGCCTTCCGTGCGGCTTTCACGGCCTTGTCCACATCCTTCTCGCTCGCCTCTGCAAACAGCGCAATGTGTTCCCCATTGGCGGGGTTCTCACTTGCAAAGGTCTTTCCGCCCTCGGCCTTCTGCCATTTGCCGTTGATGTAAAGGCCGTATTCCTTCTTGATGGACACTTGGGCCGCACTCTCCGGTGCCGGGGCATATTGCCAGGTATTGCCGAAGGTGAGTTCAGGTTTGTTTTTTTCCATGTTCAATCCCTGCTGAAATAGTCCAACCCCTGATAGCGCCCATCTTCCATACGGGCCAATTGCATCAGCACGTCATTGGCCAGGCTGCTGGCCCCAAAGCGGAACCACTCATTGCTGAGCCATGCATCACCGAGTGTCTCGTTCACCATCACCAGATAATGAAGGGCCTGTTTGGCCTTGCTGATGCCACCGGCAGGTTTCATTCCCACCATGCGGCCAGTGTGATAGTAATAGTCGCGTATCGCCTCGAGCATCACAAGTGTCACAGGCATGGTGGCCGCAGGCGATATCTTGCCGGTGGAAGTCTTTATGAAATCGGCCCCGGCCTCCATGGCTAACCACGAGGCAATGCGCACATTGTCTAATGTGCAGAGCTCGCCCGTTTCCAGAATGACCTTGAGGCGGGCCTTGCCACAGGCCTCTTTGATATCGGCTATCTCGTCTGAAACAAAGCCATGATCGCCCTGAAGGAATCTGCCACGGGAGATGACCATGTCAACCTCGTCAGCGCCCGAATCAACCGCAAGACGGGTGTCAGCCAATTTTATCTGGTGGGTCGAATTGCCTGATGGAAAAGCGGTGGCCACTGAGGCTACTTTTATTCCGGTGCCTCTGAGCGCATCAACTGCCGTGGCCACGTGGTTGGGGTAAACACAGACTGCCGCCACAGTGGGCAGACCCCGCAGGGAATCGTGCAGGTGGGCAGCCTTGTAGCACATCTGTCGCACCTTGCCCTCTGTGTCTTTGCCCTCGAGCGTGGTAAGGTCGATCATGTTCAGGGCCATGCGCAGCCCTTGGCGCTTCGCCTCATTTTTTATGCTGCGCTTGGTGAAACGGGACACGCGTTCCTCAATGCCCACCTGATCTACAGGCGCACTGGCGAAGTCCCGAACTGTGCTAATTAGGCTCATCGGACATGAACTATTTGGCTGCCCGAAGGTAGTGGAAGGCCTGAAAGGCCCTTCATAGCTATTTCATACCTTCGCGCCCTTCCCCAAAGGCACATGTTGACAGGCAAAAACATCCATCCTACTTTCGATCGCATCCTTCAGCGGGGCGATAAGGAGTCCATGCTCAAGCAGCGTGGTTCGGTGGTGTGGATGACCGGTCTTAGCGGGTCGGGAAAGACCACCATAGCTGCGGCACTTGAGCGGAAGTTGGCCGAAAAAGGCATTCTTACCCAGGTGCTCGATGGCGACAATGTGCGCACAGGCATCTGCAACAACTTGGGCTTCAGTGAGGATGACCGCACTGAGAACATCCGCAGGATAGCGGAGGTGAGCAAGCTTTTTGTGAACTGTGGCATTGTCACCATCAATTGTTTTGTGAGCCCCACGCGCGACATCCGAACAATGGCCAAAGACATTATCGGTGCCGATGACTTTGTGGAGGTTTACGTGAACACCTCATTCGAGGAGTGTGAGAGACGCGATGTGAAAGGGCTTTACAAAAAGGCCCGCGCAGGCGAGATCAAGAACTTCACTGGCCTCGATGCCCCTTTTGAGGCACCCGACCGGCCCGATGTGGATGTGCCTACCGCTGGCCGTTCAGTGGAGGAATGTGCAGATCAGGTATTGGCCGCGATCATGGGTCGCATAAGGGCCTAAATCAAACGAATAATACAATTTCAATCAACTTGGAATCAAAGGCATACAAACTCAATCACCTCCGCGAGCTCGAGTCAGAGAGCATGTTCGTGATGCGCGAGGTGGCAGCACAGTTCGAGAACCCCGTGCTGCTTTTCTCAGGTGGTAAAGACTCAATAGTGATGACCCATCTGGCCATGAAGGCTTTCTATCCGGCCAGCATCCCGTTCCCTTTGTTGCATATCGATACGGGCCACAACTTTCAAGAGACCCTTGACTACCGCGATGAGCTGGTAGCCCGCACGGGGGCCAAGCTCATCGTGGGCCACGTTCAGGATTCCATTGACCGTGGGACCGCAGTTGAAGAGAAGGGCTACAACGCAAGTCGCAATGCTCTACAGACAGTAACACTGCTCGAGAGTCTTGAGGCTGGCAAGTTTGATGCTGCCCTTGGCGGAGGACGCAGGGACGAGGAGAAGGCCCGTGCAAAGGAGCGTTTCTTCTCTCACCGTGACGAGTTCGGCCAATGGGACCCAAAGAACCAGCGCCCCGAGCTGTGGAACCTCTTTAACGGCCGCAAGCACCTGGGCGAGCACTTCAGGGTGTTCCCGATCAGTAACTGGACCGAGATGGATGTATGGCAGTACATACTGATGGAGAACATCCCTATGCCGAGCATCTATTTCACTCACCAGCGTGAGGTGATCGAGCGCAACGGGGCATTGTACGCCTACTCTGAATACATGAACCTGCGCGAGAGCGAACTGGCGACCAGGCGGACCATGCAGGTGCGTTTCCGTACCATAGGCGATATGACCTGCACCGGGGCCACTGTGTCCAATGCCTCAACCCTTGAGGATATAATTGAGGAGGTGGCATCATCTCGCGTCACCGAGCGCGGCAGCCGTCAGGACGACAAACGCTCTGAGGCCGCCATGGAGGACAGGAAGAAGCAGGGATATTTCTGAATTTCAACATATTATAAATCATATCAATCAGGAAATAATGACGAAGGAAGTAACCACCGACCACCGCGGCTACCTCGACATGGAGCTGCTCCGTTTCACCACTGCCGGCAGCGTTGATGATGGAAAGAGCACCCTTATCGGCCGACTGCTGTACGACAGCAAGTCAATTTTTGCCGATCAGATGGAGGCCATTGAACAGGCCAGCGCCAAAAAGGGAGAAGAGCATGTGAACCTTGCCCTTTTGACCGATGGCCTGCGTGCTGAGCGCGAACAGGGCATCACCATCGATGTCGCCTACCGCTACTTCGCCACCCCAAAGCGCAAATTCATCATTGCTGACACACCGGGTCACATTCAGTACACCCGCAACATGGTGACCGGTGCCAGCACGGCCAATCTGGCCATCATACTTGTAGATGCCCGTCAAGGTGTGATTGAGCAGACCAAGCGCCATGCCTACATCGCATCGTTGCTCCAGATACCTCACGTGGTGGTGTGTGTCAACAAGATGGACCTGGTCGGATTCTCAGAAGAGGCTTACGAGAAGGTGCGTAATGATTTTGAGGATTTCTCGGCACGCCTGGATATAAAAGACGTGCGATTCGTTCCCATTTCGGCCCTATTGGGTGACAACGTGGTGGACCGCTCCAAGAACATGGACTGGTATGGTGGCTCCACCTTGATGCACATCCTTGAAAACGTTCACATCGGTAGCGATAATAACCATATCGATGCGCGCTTTCCGGTGCAGTACGTTGTGCGCCCTATGAAATCGGAGTATCATGACTACCGCGGTTATGCAGGACGTGTGGCTGGCGGAATATTCCGTGCAGGCGAAGAGGTATCAGTGCTTCCTTCCGGCTTCACATCTAAGATCAAGAGTATCGAGATCATGGGCGAAGAGGTGAAGGAGGCGTTTGCCCCGATGAGCGTAATCATGACCCTCGAAGATGATATTGACATCAGCCGTGGCGACATGATCGTGAAACCGAACAACCGCCCTGATGCGGAGCAAGAGGTGGATGTGATGGTATGCTGGATGAGCGATCGCCCACTTCAACTTGGCGGTAAGTACGCGATCAAGCACACCAGCCGCGATGCCCGGTGTGTGATCAAAGAGGTGATGTATAAGATGAACATCAACACTATGCAAAAGGTGGAGGGCGATACGACCATCGCTTTGAATGACATTGGTCGTATCAAGCTGCGCACCACTGCCCCACTTTTCTTTGACGGTTATCGTAAAAACCGCATCACAGGCAGCGTGATCATTATTGATGAAGGCACCAACAATACCGTTGGCGCAGGAATGATTGTCTGAGCCGACCTTTGTCGGCCATGTCACTCCCTGATTTCAGTCAACTTCGCATCGTTGTCATTGGCGATGCCATGCTTGACCGATATGTGACAGGCGCAGCACATCGTATTAGCCCGGAGGCCCCTGTGCCGGTGGTGCTGCAGAGCGAGGTGACTGAAGCGCCTGGGGGTGCGGCCAACGTGGCGTCCAATATCGTGGCACTCGGAGCCTGTGCCCATCTTCTCTCTTTCGTAGGGCCTGACCGAGAGGCTGAGATTCTCTCAGCCCGGCTCAATGAATTGACCGTTGAGCACGATCTCGTGGCCGCTTTGCCCTGTACAGTGCTCAAGACCAGGATTATGGCCGGCAAGCATCAACTTGTACGCGTAGACCGCGAAGTAGCGAATGCTGTCATTGAGCCAACACGAACGGAAGAGTTACTCACCAGGGCATTCAGGGCCATGGAGCATGCCTCCGTACTGGTGCTTAGTGATTATGCCAAAGGCACCCTTAGCCCAGACATCTGCACACGGCTCATCAGCATGTCACAACAGATGGGTATATACTCGGTGGTTGACCCGAAGAGTGCGGACTGGGGCCGATACACTGGAGCCGACCTTATCACCCCTAACCTAAAGGAGCTGGGAGATGCTTCGGGGCATGAGGTTAGAAATGACGATGGGTCTGTGACCGGTGCTGCCCGAAAACTGTTGACAGAACATGGGATAGGGGCCGTTCTGGTCACAAGATCGGAGCGCGGGATGTCTTACATCTCTGCGACTGAAGCGGTGCACAGTCCGGCATCGGCACGTGAAGTGTTCGATGTGACCGGTGCGGGCGACACGGTCCTCGCTATGGTCGCCCTCCTCATGTCTACCCACACCGAATGGCATCTCAGACTGCGCTTGGCCAATGTGGCCGCAGGTATCGCTGTTGGCCATGTTGGCACGGCACGTGTCACCAGCAAGGAGGTAGAACTTGCGTCACAGCTGGGAACTGATTCCAAAATTCTAGGCATTAATGAACTCACGGCAGAACTGATCAGATTACGAGTTGAAGGCAAGCGTATCGTATTCACCAATGGATGCTTCGATGTGCTCCACAGGGGCCATGTGAGTCTTTTGGAAAGAGCATCCGCCTTGGGCGACCTGCTCGTGGTGGCACTGAACTCCGATGAATCCGTTCGGAGACTCAAAGGCCATACAAGACCCATCAACACCCTCGATGACCGGGCCTATCTCATTGCGCATCTCGGTGTTGTGGACTATGTGACTTTTTTCGATGAGGACACTCCGGCCCAGATCATTGAGCTCATCAGACCCGATGTTCTGGTCAAAGGCGGAGATTATTCACCCGAGGCGGTGGTTGGGCGTGAGCATGCGGACCAGACGGTCATTCTGCCACTGGTCCCCGGACTTTCAACTACTGCTATCATTCAGAAGAGGGATTCAATATGATAGTTGTAACAGGTGGAGCAGGCTTCATTGGGAGCAACATTGTGCAAGGGCTCAATAAGCGTGGTATCAGGGATATTTTAATTGTCGATAATCTTGGGAACGGCCCTAAGTTTCTTAATCTGAATGGTCTGCAATATGCTGACTACATGCACAGGGACGATTTCCTTGCACTTATAAAGGGGCCGAGTCAGAAATATGCGGCCATCATTCACCAAGGAGCGTGTTCAGATACCACCCAGACGGACAATGATTACCTGATGCGGAACAATTACCTCTACAGCAAGGAGGTTTTGCATGCTTGCAACAGGTGGCATGTGCCGCTTATCTATGCTAGCAGTGCCGCAGTGTATGGCAATGGCACATTGGGTTTTCGCGAAGAGCACATGTGTGAAAAGCCGCTAAACGGATACGCTTTCTCAAAGCTTGCCTTCGATAATCATGTGCGCCATCGTAGGGCAAAAGGTAACCTGCATGCGCCTGTCACGGGTCTACGGTACTTCAACGTATATGGGCCACAAGAGAACCATAAAGGGCACATGGCCTCGGTTGCGTACCATCTTTACAGGCAGCTGCAGCAGGGTGGATCCATGCAGTTGTTTGAGGGAAGTGAGGGATTCAAACGAGACTTCGTTTTTGTAGAGGACGTGGTTGCCGTGGTTCTTCATTTTCTGGACCACCCGACCACAGGGATTTTCAACTGTGGCACCGGCAAGGCCGAACCCTTCACCGCTGTGGCTGATTCGCTGCAACGCCTCAGCCCAAATGGCAAGGTGACGGAGGTGCCATTTCCTGAACACCTGAAAGGGAAATATCAGGAGTTCACTTGTGCCGATCTGAATCAATTGAGGGCCGCTGGATGTGCGCACCGGTTCATGTCACTCAATGAGGGTATTGCACGTTATCACGCGTTTCTTAGTTCAACCGATGGATACTTGAGCAAGTGATGAGCCCGTTGGAGAAGAGCATGATTGATGAGATAGACGCCCATGCCGAGGTCCTCACATCTGTGCGAAACGCATTGGCGCCTCAGATGGCTGCAATGGCGCAATTGATCATAAAGGCACTCTATGCAGGTAACAAAGTCCTTTTGTGTGGCAATGGGGGAAGCGCAGCCGATGCCCAGCATTTCGCAGCCGAGCTGAGTGGTCGTTTCAGGTTTGACAGGAAGGCGTTGGCTGCCATTGCTCTCACAACTGACACGAGCGCTCTCACGGCCATCGGCAACGACCTTGGATTTGAGCAGATCTTCGCGCGGCAGGTGGAGGCCCTGGCAAGTCCAGGAGATGTCATCATAGCTATAAGTACCAGTGGCAACAGCCACAATGTGCTGGCCGCTGTCAAGGCAGGATTGGCCATCGGTTGCACATGCATCGCACTTGCAGGTCGCGATGGTGGCCAGTTGGCACCCAAGTGCCATCTGTCCCTGATTGTTCCGAGTGATGACACCGCGCGCATTCAGGAGATGCATATACTCATTGCGCACAGTGTGTGCGGGGCGGTGGAAAGTGAGTTGAAATTTTGATGCGATGGGGTATAGTTTGACCCTTAGACTTATTAGCCTCGTGATTCTGATTCCATTCAGGTCTATGAGCCAAAAATTGCCGGACAATCTGGATAAAGGAACTCTTTTGAATGCTGAAAGACCAGTTCAACGGGAAATCCAAAAACTGCTTAATCAGAAGGAGGTTGAGTTGATTTTCAGCTGTGGTTTTGAAACTGGATTATTGAGCGAGGCTGGGGTTTGTAGCGGTAACTGCCCTGTTATTGTCATGGATGAGTCTGATTCAACTTTCTTTATGAGGGCTGAACTCAGTAACAACGACCCAAGGAATGATTTCAGAACGGAGATTTCGCTCGGAGAGAACTCTGAATTTGAGATTGGCAAGGGGACCTATCTAGTTTACTTTAGGATGAGACCCTTCCCCGATGATGCGACAGGATTTCCTGATGCGATTTGTATGCAGTTGCATACACGGACAAAGAAGGAGAAAGAACCAATCAGTCCATGGCTGCCACTAGTAGGGCGGCTCCGTTCAGATGCTTCAGGTGGTATCTGGCAGTCATACTCATCAGGGCGAACAACGATGAGGAGAAAGTTCTTATCCGAACCTGGAGAATGGCGAGAATGCCTTCTCGTGATCAGGCTCGCATCCAATGAAAAAGGGCGCCTCCAAGTTATTGGCAGAAATGGAATCGAGTTTGACCATCAAGGACTCAATTGCTCAGATTCTTGGACACAGCCTCTGTTCCTTAAACTTGGAATTTATGCCGCAAGAAATAAACGATTGACAAATGTGCCTGTTTCAAAGCGCACTACAGATTTTGACGACATCATGATACTTCGGGATAGGATGACGATGTCAGATCCATTCGCGCACTTCAGCTTATTTGGTGCAAATGGCAGGTAAGGTGAACAAAAGAGGTGTTATCCGTCAATTCACTTCGCTGTTCTTTAAGGGCGGCAGTGTTCTGGTTACGTTCGCTCTGGCTAAGCTCTACATGCAGTTCAGGGGCGACACGGAGTATGGGGAGTACATTCTCACACATGGGTATCTCCTCACTTTCGGCACTTTGGCAGGGGTAGGTCAAGGTCTCTTGGCACTAAGGACATTTGCTGGAAAAGAGACCTTTGATGTTGATTTGTTGACATTGAAAGCCATGGGGGTGGCACTGAATATTGTGGCGATAGCAATGGTTGGGGCCCTGATAGCCTCTCTGGAATCAATAAGCACCTTGGCTGATTGGAGGTTATTGGTCGCGTTCATCGCATATTCGTTCTCCTTGTTCCTGTTTGAGGTGTCGCGCTACTGGCTGAACGGTAATTGGTACATTCTGTTCAAAGACATCCTGCGATCGGCCGTGGTGATGGTCTTTCTTCTATCCAAGTATGAGGCCGAACCAGTTGAAATGCTCATGACCAGTGGCCTGATTACATGTCTCATCACATTGGCTGTAGTCCTTATCCGGTCTTACGGGTCAACCCCTGAGCATTCTGGAATGAGCCCAAAGCTTTTTTGGTCAGTTTACACTAAAGGCCTCTCGCTGTCTTTGGGCAGTGGGCTTCAGGTATTTAAAGGGTGGCTCGAGGTCTTCTTGGCAGGGGCATTCTTGCCCTTGGGGCAGGTGGCTCTTTATTCCGTGGTACAGAAACTCGGTAAGCTTGTCAACCTGCCACTGGTAGCGTTGAATGCGGATATTGCCAAGGGCCTGGCAAGGCTAGCTGAGGGTCACCAACTCTCGGACCGCCATAGACAACTAATACGGTTATCAAAGCTAACCACCTTTGCATTCGCTATGTTGGCACTGCTTTGCAGTCCTTGGTTTCTTAAGTTCTATGGCTATCCAGCAGAGCCATTGTTCTTGATTCTTTGCGTTACAGTTATCTTATGTAACGTTTTAAATGTCTTCTTTGGGCCGGTTGGCCTATATTTTCAGTTGAGCGATATGAGGGATTACTTCGTCCGGTCTACAGCCGTATCGCTTGTCATAACATTGATCTTGGCTTTTACCACTGTGCCATGGTTAGGCTTGAATGGGCTGGCAATTGCAACGCTCATAAGTGGTACCCTCTGGAACTACATGCTGCATCGCAGAATGGTGAATACAACCGGCAACAGTTTCTTGTAGTATGGCAACACCTGTTCCAGAACTGGTGCCAAGGCCCGATATAACCATGTAATTTCGCGCAGGCGCATTTAAGAGGGAGGACATTGAATTCTAAACTGGCATTCATCTTATACGACAGCCGGAGCGGGTCAACAATGTTGGCCGATTTGCTTGAGCGATTTGAGTTCGTGGCTGTGACGAACGAAACCGCCTTTGTCAGTAGACTCTTGAGCCTGACAACGCTGCCAGTTGCAGACCGACTCACTGAGTACCTCTTTGAGGAGCCTCAGTTCAATGATCTCGGATTGAGCAAAGTCACCGTGCTGACAATGGCCCAGAGACACACGGATGTTAAGTCGCTCTCAGAGGCCATCATTGCAGAACACCTGAGGTTGCGATACCCTTGGTTTGAAGATTCAACCGAAAGGTGCATCATTGTGAAGCATCCTCCTACTAATCACCTGCGTCAGTTTGAGCACCTCTGGCCCGATGCAAAGGCAATTCTGATGGTGCGTGACGGCAGGGATGTTCATTTGTCGAAGGCAAATAGCACAAATCTGGCTGGTCGTTCATTTAGCCAAAATGTACTGCAATCAGCCCTCAATTGGCAGTATAAGAGTAGGGTATTCCTCTCGACCTTGTGGATCAAGCACATAGTCAGGTATGAGGACATACTTGAGAATCCGGAAAGGGTAGCAGAGATAGTTTCGTGGCTCGGAGTGAAGACCCAAGTGTCAGAAAGGCCGGACAAGAAGTTTGTAGTCCCAGAAAGCCATAGGCATTTTCATGGAAATGTAGGTGCCGGTGTGATCAGGAGAAACAAAGGTAAATTCGACCCCGATGGATATGTCAATTTCATCTACTCGTTAGTGTGCATAAAGGAACTTGAATCCTTCGGTTACGGTGGGCTAAGTCGCAGAAGCGCCTGCCTGAACCCGATGAACCTTCTACACCTGTTGTTCGATTCTTTGAGGTTCATTTTCGGTTCGTTGGCAAATACTGCCCGAATGATACTCTTCGACACTCACCGCCTCAGAATGAGGTTCCATAAACTCAAGTCAAGACTCGGATAAAAAATGGTTATTCTGGACCGGTACAGAGCGGTGTTTATTGAGGTTCCACGCACAGGGAGCGAAGCTGTCAGGCAGGAACTGATGAGTCAATATGGAGGTCGGTCTGAAGGATCAAAACATTCCTTCAAGATTCCTGATGATTGCAGCGGTTACGACTTGTTCTACGGGGTTAGCGATCCCATAGATCGAACGTATAGCAAGTATCTCAAGTACAAGAACAATCCCTTGTCTTACTTCATGCATCATGGCAATTGGCCCGTAGTCAAGTACATGATGCTTTTGGCAAACCTTCCTGCTTATTTTCTTGTCAGAGTGGTGGGTATCGGCTTTGAGAACTATCTTAGATTATTCATGCCATTGGCATTTGTCGATCCTTCAAACTTCATAGCAGCATCACCACGGTTGCTATTGCGTAAGGAAAACCTCTCGTCAGATTTTAAGGACATGCTGCGCCTAATAGGTGCCATTGAAGTGCGCCCGCTTCCACGTGTGAATGAGACAGCTGGTAAGTCGGTTGGAACTAAAGATAAAGTACCAAACTATGACCGCGACTCCATGACCATTGGAATTAGGTTTAACATGGAGCTCGAAAAGTCCGGTTATCCTTTTAAGCCCATAGGCTCGAGACCGTTAAGAACTTGGGCCTATTTGGCCTACCATTTAGCTTTTCAATTTAAGCGGATGACTTGGAAAATTATGCGAGGATGAGAAAGTGGTTAGGAATAGCCGGATATTATCTATTGGCCTATCGTTTGCCTAGGACATCGTTGCCTTTGGTAGGTCCGCCCAGTAAGACTTTGAGGGCTACGTTCGCCCGTATGTTTCTCAGGCATGTAGGTTCCAATGTCAATATCGATGCCGAATGTTATCTCGGAAAAGGCAGAATCTCCATTGGCAATAATAGCGGCTTGGGCCGACTGTGCGAAGTGCATGGAGATCTTACAATAGGCGATAATGTGCTTATTGCGCCTGAAGTGCTGTTCTATACACGCAATCATGAGTTCAGTTCTGTGGACAGGCCAATCATCACTCAAGGTTATGGCCAAGAGAAGGCAATTGTTATAGAAGATGATGTTTGGCTCGGAAGGAGGGCTGTAATTATGCCCGGGGTACGAATAGGGACAGGGGCTGTGGTGGCTGCATGCAGTGTGGTGACAAAAGACATTATAGCATATGACATAGTGGGCGGTGTGCCTGCCAAAGTCATTGGAACCAGGAACTGATGATTTTTGGGGTTGTTGCCATTTTTCTCATTGTGCTCTGGCTTTTCCTGAGTGTAAAGTCATTGAATCTCGGTGATTTCATGTTCTCCGCATTTGTCCTGAATATCGCGCTTGATATGGCACAAAGTCCGGAGTTAGCAGGCATGATCGCTCTTATGAGGGCCGGGTTCTTTTATATATTCATAGTGGTTCATTATGCGCGGACCGGACTAAGGCGTCTTGATATCGTGCTCATTTTTCTTGTCCTATATACTTTGATAGGGATAATGCGGAGCTCAGATGTAGAACACTCGGCCAGATTTGCAATGAGGGTGTTCATCCCTTTGATACTTGTCTCTTTGGCTTTTCGGGTGAAGGATGCCCAGCGGGTTCTGGCCAGATTGAGGGCATTGTTTCCTAAAGCGCTGATCATATTCATTATCTATGTGATGTTGAGCAATATTTTCGGTTTCGGAGTGAGCACATACGGGAGCGATTCATTCCTCTCAGGTTACCTCTTCGGCTCGGATCTGCATTTAATCTCGCTCATGACTATTGTGACCTTGACCACCCTAGGTGGATCAGGGTCATTAATGAGAAGATATATCGAGTTGGCCGCATCGGCCATAAGTACAGTTTTGCTGGTGTTCACTCTGAGAAGGCTCTCACCCTTGATTGTTGTGATGGGCGTGGCTTTCATGAACACCGGTAGTGTCCGCACCGTTTTCTCTCGCCTGCTCCCATCGGTTATCATATTGGGATTGGCATTTTTTGTGACGGTAAATTCTCAGGCATTCCTTGAGCGAATGGAGGCCAGGGCTGATAAGATGGCTGTAGAGTCCCTTGAAGGCGAAATGCGTTATCAGGAGATCGGGATCATTTACGAAGAGGTGCTTATGTTCCGCGATGTTCCCAAATCACTCTTTGGTTTTGAGATGTTCAACTCTATGGGAAATTATGGCGGGGGAATGTACTTGGACAGAATGATCCATGTTGACTACTTCACTTGGTTGCATGGCGGAGGTGTGGTGGGCCTTTTGATTTACCTCATTTTCCTTTTTGCCATACCCTTCCTTTTCAGGATGCCTCTTAAGGATTGGTCTGATGAGAACGTCAGGTTGTTTTGGTTCATGTTTCTAATTCAATTCGTTATCTCAGTGAGTGGACAGATGTACATTATTTCCTTCCGCTCGTTCATTTTCATTTACTTGGGACTATTGGCGGCTGCTTACCATCAGAAGAAACAGAATGAAAGAACAGATCATCTTCGTGAGCAGGAGTAATCCTGATGGCCGCCCACATCCTTTTGTAGAAGAGCAGGCGATAGCCTTGGAACGCTTCACCAATTCCGGAGAAGTCTGTCATCATTTGATTGGTAAGGGAGGAATAATGGGATACTTTAAGACCTATTTCGAGTTGTGCAATCGAATATGGCAGATGGACCCTATAATATTGCACGCACACTATGGCCTTTCGGCTCTGCCTGCAATGTGTGCCGTAAGGAGTATGTTCTGGAAACGCGCCAAAGGGGTTGTCACTTACCATGGCAGCGACTTGAATCTGGGCCGAGAGAGGTGGGTCTCGTGGGCTGCCGGTCTGCTGGCCCATGCGCGGATTGTGGTATCCGCGCCCTTGCAGACCCTACTTCCGTTATCTAGTGAGGTAATTCCATGCGGTATTGATTTTGAATCGAAAGAGAGTACTTTAACTAACACGCGGGGCAGATTAGGGCTTGATGCTAATGCTTTTGTGGTCCTTTTCTGTTCATCGTTCACTCGGCCTGAGAAGGATCCAGTATTTGCTCATTCCGTTATTGATGAGTTGCGCAAACGTAATCCACAGCGCAATATTGAGTTCTTAGAACTTAAAGGCCTTGATAGGGCCGGTGTGACAGCCGTAATGAAGGCCTCAGATGCACTACTGATGTGCAGCGTCTCAGAAGGAAGTCCTCAGGTAATAAAAGAAGCACTTCTTAATGGACTACCTATTGTGAGTAACGATGTGGGAGAAGTGGGCAGAATCTGCATTGGTTCAACAGGGAACCACATCATTTCAAAGTCAATCGGAGCTTATGTCGATGCGCTTCAGACGGTGATGGGCACCGGTACGCGCAGTACTGCTGGGCCCAATTTCACCAGTTATGACAACCGCACAGTAGCTAGGCGGCTAATGTCTGTTTACAACAGAGTGTGTCCTGGCCTGTGACCCACACGGTCACCAACATATGCCCTGATAATTTCCTGCGCTGAGAATCGGTACGTTCCTGTTAAGATCAATAACCAATTTTTCGGGATAGCGAAGATGTATGTTGCTGAATATCTGATTTTTGTGACTTAGTATAATGACATCTGATTCAACAATGACAGCCTCCAAGTCATCAGATATAAGAGAGTTGAGGTGAGGTAGGTGATGATCCATATATGCTTTGTTTTTTCCATGGAGTCCTGATACGTGCACATTCTTGTCGAATATCCTTAACTGGAAGCCCTTGCCATAAAGCGTTTCGGCCACAACCACGTGTGGACTCAGACGCAAATCATCGGTACCTTCTTTAAAGGAAAGGCCAAGCATCCCTACTTTTCTCTTTCCTGATGCGTAAACCAATCTGAGTGCCCGTTGGACCTGCTCATCATTACTTTCTGAAATGCCTTTTAACAATGGGGTTCGCACATCATTATCTCGGGCCATTGCAATCAATCCCAGCAGGTCCTTCGGAAGGCATGAACCTCCATAGGCGAAGCCCGGTTTGAAATAAGCAGTAGAGATATTCAGTTTCGTGTCTTGGCCAAACAGTTCCATCACTTGATGCGAGTCTATGCCCAACGCCTTACACGTATTCCCTACTTCATTCGCAAAGGCTATTTTAAGGGCATGATATGAATTGTTGACGAATTTAATGACTTCTGCCACCTTGGTCTCCACTACAATAATGGGCGCAGGAAGGTTCTCATATAACCGACTTATCACTTTAACGGCTTTGGTGTCTGAAGATCCTATGACGGTCATTGGCGGATTGAAATAGTCATTTACTGCACTTCCTTCCCGAAGGAACTCGGGATTGCTGAGGACACTGAAATCAACCCCAGGGGTCTTGCCCGATTCGTGAGCAATAATCTCTTCAAGGCTGCTGCAGGTTCCAGGCACCACAGTGCTGCGGATCGCTACCACATGGTAGCCTTCCTTTTTACGCAACCCTAAGCCGATGGCTCTACCTGTCTCTTCAATATATCGAAGGTGGAGATTTCCTCGGTCGTTGTTGGGTGTACCTACACAGATGATACTCACTTCCGAATTCATAACCGCTTCGGTAGCATCAGCAGTGGCACTCAGAGCATTTCTCTTCCAACCTTCCTCAATCAGGTCGTCAATATCTTTTTCCACAATTGTGGCCCTGCCACTGTTAATCAGCATGTTCTTATCAGCCGCCACATCAACCCCAATTACGCGGTGGCCGGCTTTGGCCAAACATGCCATCGACACGCATCCAACGTATCCAAGCCCGAAAATTGAAACGTCCATTATTTCTTGGTTTCTTTCAAGTGACTTTGTATCAATTCATTCACATCATCCCATTCTCTGGCAATGCGCTCTCTTATCTCTTGGCGCCTGTTGACCTCTGCTTGAACATCCGTAATTGGCTTCAGTGAACAGAGCCTAGCGATGGCCTCCTCAGCTGTGGCCTGTTCCATTAGCCCCATATCAATCAGCACCTTATTGGCACCCATGTCCCGAATGCCCGAATAGAATGAAGGTGCGCCAAGTTCCGCAGCTTCTCGGGCCATGCTATCCCCTGTGCTCGCGAAACCCCGGGCGAAGAACATCAGACTGTGGATATCATTCACTGGCTCTTCAAGTATCGTCCAACCAATAGGCACCTGAGCCCGCATTTTCTTGTTCTCAAGAGACAGAATCACCGTGACGCCCTCAGGCACTTCAGCCGTAATGAGCATGCCGGCCTTTTGTTGGGAGTAGTTGGTTGTCTCAGTGCTGACCTCGCGTAGCATTATGTAACCGAAGGGACTGAGACCCATAGACGTGAGAACACCTCGGTCAGGGCTGAAATACTTCGGAGCTAAGTATGCCCACTCTTTTAAACAGTTCAATTCTCGAGTACCCGGGTATTTCAGGCCCTTAGTAAGGTAGGTGACATTTGCTGCAAATCTCGCAATTTGAATCACCCCTTTACGCGGATCATCATTGAATACAATATTCGGGATGCCCCAGAAACGGGCCGCAAGATTTGACTGGTAGTTTGCCGAAATAACATAGGTGACCTTTAACTTCCTCAGTATGTATATCAGCCAAAGTATCCTAGGGATTATTATGAGGAACACCATGCTTAAAAAACCAAAATTGTTCCTATAGGAACCGAAATGAATGAACGTGCCCCCGTTGAGTTCTTTACGGATTATGCTCACCAGTTTAGAACGGTCCACACAGCACACTATCCGCTCCTCAGCTTCGACCGAGTGAATAGAGCTCCGCAGGAAGTTCCACTGCGGCAAATGGTAAACGTCAAATAAAATCACAGGCCTTTTATGGTGCCGCAAAAATAAGCCTTTCAAGCTTCGGTGGTCTATTTTGAACAACAATCGTTCTGGACATCTCGATTCAGCAGAATCAGTGAGCGCCTTATAATTTTTACCAGTTGTTTCGCGTGTACATTTGCGCCTCAAGAGCAGAAGGGGATGCTTCAGAGAGACAAGAGGCTGGTTGGATATTTTCTTGTGTATGACTTGTTCCTTATTGTCATCTCGTTCTACCTGGCAGGGTTGGTCAAATTCGGAAACCTCAGCCCCAGACCTAATGCTTATTTCGCCCTCTTGGTCATTTCAGTTGGATGGACAGCAATAGTCTTGTTTTTCAGCAATCAGAACTTAGCCTTCCGCGAACGTGTAAGTTCTCGGGTGAGAATTCAGATTATTGATTTCCTCATGCTCAGCGGAGCGGTCTCTGTAGGTATCCTATTGTTCAATATTGAGCTGTACTCACGGCTGATGATTTTCGGTACCATCGGGATTTTTTTCCTATTGCGCAATTTCGGTTATGTGGCTCTATATCAGTATTTGAGAATCATGAGGCAGCGGGGCAGGCACATGGTAAAGGTACTAGTGCTCGGGGCGGGTAGAGTGGGAACTAAGGTTTACCGTTTCATGGTCTCAAATCCGGCTTTGGGCTACCGTGTCATAGGATTTCTTGACGATGATTTCGTTGGTTCAGATACACCTGTTGAGCTTCAGCTTGGTCCATTGGATATACTCGAGGGTGTCATTGAGAAGTACGATATAGATGAAGTTTATCTGGCACTCCCCGTGTCTGCTGAGGAGAAGATTAAATCAGTCGTTGATATCGCTGATTTCCATGGCATCAGGATTCGCCTTATACCCGATTATTACCGAATTTTTAATGCTTCTTACGTGTTCCATCGCGTGGGTGACCTTCCAATCGTGAATGTAAGAGAAGTTCCATTGGACAATCTCGTTAATAAATTATTGAAGCGTTTGTTTGATTTGATTTTCGCGTCATGTGTTCTTGTTATACTCTCACCCGTTCTGATGGTCATATCGCTACTAATTCTATTTGAGAGCCCTGGCCCTGTGTTTTATGTGCCTGAGCGCATTGGGCAAGGAGGTAGACCTTTCAAGTGTTTCAAGTTTCGGAGCATGCGTCAGAACGCCCCGGCACAAAACAATACCCAAAGCACCGTTAAGGATGATCCAAGAGTGACACGCATCGGCCGTTTCATGCGCAAGTACAGTATTGATGAGATGCCCCAGTTTATAAATGTCCTTTTGAGCGATATGAGTGTTGTAGGGCCACGACCACATCGAACCCTTTTGAACGAGGATTTTCAGCGTGATGTTGACGGATACATGATTCGTCATTATATTAAACCTGGTATAACGGGTTGGGCACAAGTGAATGGCTGGAGAGGCCCTACAGAGACCTATGACCAAAAGTATAATCGGACAAAGCATGATTTGTGGTACATCGAAAATTGGAGCCTATGGCTTGACTTTAAAGTCGTCTTTCTCACTGTCTTCGGCAAGAAAGTCCATGAGAACGCCTTTTGAGCGAGTCGCAGTGCTCGTCTTTGCGTTTGCGATTTGCAGTAACTCTGTAAGAGGTCAGGTTGTGTATCAACATGTATCTGACGAGAGTATCTATGAATTCCTAAAAGAGATGTCAACTATTAAGGCCGTTGACCTTAATGATGTGGCATTGCCTTTGAGCCGTAAACAGATAAGCCGATACCTGATTGAGGTAGCGAAGAGAGATAGCACCCTCAACCGAAGGCAGAGGGCTGAGTTGTCTTTTATGATGCAGGAATATATCAAAGAGGCAGATGGATACAAGGGGTTCGATTTTTTTGGTAAGGGACTTAAACGGGGCAGTATGTTCCCTTTGCGGAGAAGACAACGCAGGCACGACATGATCTTTTACCGCGATTCATTATTCACATTGACCGTGAACCCAATATTGGGAGCTGAAGGATGGTATACTGGGGGATCCTTTTATTATCAGAGACGCATTGGGGCATCAGTTCAGTCTTATATAGGCAAGCACCTGGGCTTCTACGCCGACCTGCGTGACTATTCTGAGTCAATTAACCTATCTGATCCGGCATTCTTGAATCTTCGCATGGGCGCCAATTATAAGGGCACCGATTTTAGCGAGATGAGAGGAGGTTTCATTGTTTCAAACAAATGGGGTAGCATTGGAGTGGTTAAGGACAATGTGGTTTGGGGCAGCTCATATAATGGCTCCAACATACTTTCAGGAAGGACTCCGTCATTCCCGATGATAAGGCTTACTCTTAACCCGGTCAAGTGGTTCAGTTTTGAATATTTGCACGGTTGGCTTGTGAGTGATGTGATAGACAGCACAGCGAGCTATATGCAGTCTAATGGTGAGCTACGCACTGTTTTTAGAGATAAGTATATTGCCGCCAACCTTTGGACATTTCGGCCTATGAAGCGCTTATATTTCACATTTGGAAATTCAATTGTCTATTCAGACAAATTCAATCCAGTGTATCTGATTCCATTCCTTTTCTATAAATCAGTTGACCACACTCTTAACAGTACTGGTTCTAACCATAATTTCAGAGGCCAGAACTCTCAAATGTTCATTAACTTGGTGAGTAGGCAGCTCAAATATACAGAGTTGTATTTGAGTGTGTTCGTGGATGAGATGAGCATCAGTAACATGTTCAATTCCCAGAAGCAGTCAAACCATATTAGCTTGAAGATGGGAACCAGAGTGTCTTTACCTTGGAAAATAAATACGAGTATTGTGATTGAGTACACCCGAACAAACCCTGTTGCATATCGACACTTCTTCGATGTATCGACATATTCGAGCAATAGCTATGGTCTGGGGCACTACCTTGGAGAGAATGCCCAGGAGATTTATGCGGCCCTATGGGTGAAGCCCGTTCCTCGATTTCGGGTTAAAGCAGATATGACCTATATACTCAAAGGCCCAGGTTCGACATATGAGCGTGGGTCTGATGGAAAGGGAATCCCTTTCATGTCAAGCACAGAGCTTTCAAGGCTATCAGGAAGATTGACTGTAGCATATGAAATCGTTCAAAGCTTGAGCGTCACAGCAACTTATGGTTACCTTAAGGAGAATGGCCCATTGGCTGGTACCACCCTTCCTAATGTTGTGTATGCAAGTCCGCACACCATTGGTTTTTCGGTTGGTTACGGGTTCTGAGTGAAGTAATGATTGATCTTTTGGAATTAAGCTACTTTATTCTTATTGACAGGTTTCAGAGTAGTTAAAATGGAAGTAGCAAGCAGTACGAGAGTGTACCGATCGAGGTGTACTATATCGCAGTCGGTGCCGTCTTATTGCGAATTGAATTCGAGCTCAGATAAATAAATCTGAAAATTATTGCCAACCTGAGATTTATAAATAAGTCAAAGGTTGAAAAGTCTTGCAAAGAAGCTTTTTCTTTTTTCTTGACTGTAGTAACCGTAGCCATACCCATAGCCATATCCGTAGCCATATCCATACCCATATCCATAGCCGAACCTGGACATCTTTACATCGTTAAACAGAATTGCAAGGTTCTTTACTTTTCCATTGACATAGAGATCGTTAATGTATTCCAGACCTCCGCGTTTGCTGTGACCTTGACGAACTAGATAAATGCTGACTGCAGCGTATTCTGCTGTTATCATACTGTCAGTGACCAGGCCAATCGGAGGGGTATCAAGCACTACTCCGTCATAGCGTGAGCAAAGCTCGTTGATGAACTGCTGCATTCTCTCACTCATTAAAAGCTCTGAAGGATTGGGGGGTATTGGACCGGCAACAATAACATCAAGATTCTCAATTCCAGAGTTTATTATTGCTTCATCAACACTACAGTGCCCGGCAAGAATGGAACTAGCTCCTATATCGTTCGAGACGTTGAAATACTCTGCGAGTTTCGGTTTTCTAAGGTCAAGACCTATTATAATGATTTTTTTGCCACTGATAGCCAAGGAAGCAGCCAAATTAAGGGAACAGAAGGATTTGCCCTCTGACCCCACTGAAGATGTGAACTGCACTACCTTTTCGTTTGTTTTTGGACCATAGTTTTCTTTTACAGACAAGAATCCAAGGTTAGTCCTAACAGCCCTGAAAGATTCTGCTATGGGCGAATTACTGTTATTGCCCACAACCAAGAGCTCACTTTCTCTATTGTGTGGGATGATTCCGAGCAGAGGGATGTCCGTAAGACTAGACAGCTCATTCTTGTCCTTAATTTGGTCATCAAAATATGTGAGCCATGCAGCGTAAATGAATGGCAAGCCCAGCCCAAGGAACAGGCAGACCATATATATCATCGGCTTATTTGGCCCAATTGGTAAGGTTGAAGCAATTGCTTGATCAACCACATGGTGGTCGCTCACGGTTGAGGCAAGAAGGATAGAGTTCTCTGCCTTCTTTCCGAGCAAAAGGACGTACATACTTTCTTTGATAGAGTACTTGCGCTGAAGCGCGAGCAGGTCGTACTCGGCTTTTGGTAGGCCTTTCACCTTGCCTTCAGCAATGCGCATTTGTTGCTTTACCTGACCTTCGGTCGCAAGCAAATTGGTCTTAATGTTAGATAGGGTCTCAAAAACTGCCTTTTTATTTTCATTAATCTTAACATCGAGAGATGTAACCAGTGGGTTGTCGGCCTTCGTGAATTTCAAAGCACCTTCTCTCTCAACTTTAAGAGCATGCAGATTTGAAAGCAGAGACTGTAGCATCGCGTCCTGAATCCCAAAGCTGGAAGCGGAAGCATTCTCAAGGCTTCCATCGCGCTTGATATGTTGTTCCAAGTGTTCGAGCAGGCTTATCTGTAAGGCAAGTTCCGACAGTCGTTTATCAAGGCCTCCAACTTCTTCAAGAAATATCTTTGCTTCTGAGCTGACGTCAGTTATTGCGTTCACTGTCTTGAATTGCTGAACCTCTGCTTCGATTGCCTCAAGCTCAGTGATGAGCACTTGTAGTTGGGCTTCTACAAATCTGAGTGAGTTACTGGCAAGTTGGTTTTTCTTCTCTACGCTGGCTTTGACATATACATCTAAGAGAGTATTCAGCACATCCACACCTTTAGCTGGCACATTGTCAACAAGGGTGAGTTGAAGTATAGACGCTTTGAGCCGTGCTGGTTCTACTTTAAGTTTGCCGAGATAGGCGCTTACCAGCATCTCGGTACTACGATAAATGACTTCATATGTATCGGTAAGTGATTCATCTCCATCAAGTAGAGCATCGTACGAGTCTGTTTTATTAATACGGATGTGCCCCAGATAACAGGCAAGGTCTTCACCAAAAAACCCGTCTTTTTTTAAGACGACCACCTCCTCCTTTGAAATAGGATTCATAGAGAACAAGGTCACATTGAATTGGTCGTTTTCCTTATATAGCTTCAACTCAAGCCGAAATGATTTGACAGATTTTTCAGAATCTGGAATAAATTCTACCTTAATGGGGGTCTTCTGGTATAATTCACGCTTTTTCAGGCCGTAATCTACCAAGTACGTGAAGTTGATATCTAAAACGGCCGTAGCCTTTGTCATCATGCTCCTCGATGTGAGGATGGAAATCTCATTCTCAATGTTCTGGTTCTTTGATGACATTCCCACCGCCTCCAACACAGTTTGAGAAATGTCGTTCGTCTGGTCTCCGACCAATACGGTGGCCTTCATTTCATACGAAGGGTGAGCATACCAGATATACAGATATCCTCCTATGCCAAAAAGTAAAAGTGATATTAAGAAGATATACCAATTATCAAGTGCTACCCATAACAGGCGCCCAAGGTCTATCTCCTCGTCTTTCTTTGCCCCCCCTCCCTTTGTCTTCAGATTTGACATGAGTGCGTCAGTTATTTGGTTTTATTCGAGCCATTATGGTTTTCAGAACGTGGTTCCCGCTCGAATGAACAATGCTAAGGTTGTCAGTCCGCTCAGGACTATCGGAAGCCAACGGTACACCGCATCGGCACTGGCAATCTTTCCCTTGCCTGGTTCTACGTACACAATATCATTGTTCTTCAGGTAGTAATAGTCCGAGTTAAATAGTCCTTGATCCTTAAGATCTATCCGCAGGAACTTACGTTCTCCGTTCTCTTCTCTAATGATAAGGACATTTGCTCTTTGACCGAATATGGTCAGGTCACCAGCAAGCCCAAGAGCTTCAATTAATGTAATCTTGGCATTTTCTATTGGGTACACCCCTGGACGCGAAACTTCGCCCAGAAGTGTGACTTTGAAATTGCGAATGCGCACCCTAACCGAAGGTTCTACAAGGTACTTTGAAAGGCCAGAGGTTATAATTTCCTTGGCCCCGGTGGCACTCATACCGCTCACTTTGACTGAACCGACAAGAGGAATGTCAATTGTCCCTGCGGCACTTACAAGATAGGAGCTCACAGGCCCTTCAATACCCTTGTCGTCAAGAGTGTTGAAAAAACTGCTCGCCTCCTTGCTCAGGCTCGTTACATGAACTGAGATGAGGTCTCCAGGCTGAATGATTGCATCAATAGACTGATTAATGGATTGAATGGCAGTAGAATCGGTCAGATTCTGAAAATATGATATGTCCTTGCGCGTCATGCACGATGAAAGCGAAAGACTTATTGCGATGGATAGGAGAAGGGATCTCAAAACGGATGGGATTATTTGATGGTGATGCCGAGCTCTACGAGTTGGGCGGGGTTTATGGCCGAAGGTGATTCAATCATCACATCGCGGCCGGCATTGTTCTTCGGGAACGCAATGAAATCGCGGATGTCGTGCTGACCGCCAAGAATGGCAGTGAAACGGTCGAAACCAAATGCGAGGCCTCCATGGGGTGGAGCCCCGTACTCAAATGCACCGAGCAGGAACCCGAACTGGGCCTGGGCCTCTTCGCGGGTGAACCCGAGCAGGTCGAACATTCGCTGTTGCTGGGCCCGGTCGTGAATCCGGATGCTCCCGCCTCCTATTTCCACACCGTTTATGACCAGGTCATAGGCGTTGGCCCTGACCTTTTCTGGATTCGTATCAATCAGATGCAGGTCCTCGGGCAGTGCTGATGTGAATGGATGGTGCATGGCATGAAAGCGCCTGCTCTGCTCATCCCATTCCAACAATGGAAAATCGAGCACCCACAGTGGAATGTACTTGTTCGGTTCGCGCAGGCCGAGCTGGTCGCCCATGTAAAGGCGTAGTTCGTTGAGCTGCTTACGTACCTTGTCTCTGGCCCCGGCCAACACCAGCAACAGATCGCCCGGCTCTGAACTGAAAGAACTGCCCCATTGGGCCAGTTTTTCGGGCGAATAGTATTTGTCCACGCTGCTCCTGAAGGAGCCATCGGCCTCGTGGCGGCACCATACCACACCGCTGGCGCCCACCTGAGGGCGCTTCACATGGTCAATAAGGCTATCTATCTGTTTACGAGAAAAAGTGGAGGCGCCTTTTGCGCATATCCCCACCACCAGTTCAGCACCGTCAAACACCCCGAAACCCGCGCCCTTTGCCAGATGGTTGAGCTCAACAAAAGGCATTCCGAAGCGGAGGTCAGGCTTGTCGCTGCCGTACAGGCGCATGGCATCGGCATAGCTCATGCGAGGAAAGGTGCCGGGGTCAAAACCCTTCACTTCTTGGAAAATGTGCCGAGTCAGACCCTCAAAGGTGGCGAGCACATCATCGCGCTCCACGAAGGCCATTTCGCAGTCGAGTTGGGTGAACTCGGGCTGACGGTCGGCACGTAGGTCCTCATCGCGGAAGCAGCGGACAATCTGATAATACCTGTCGTAGCCGCTCACCATGAGCAGCTGCTTGAAGGTCTGTGGGCTCTGCGGAAGGGCATAGAACTCGCCCTGGTGCATTCGGGAGGGCACCACGAAATCGCGCGCGCCCTCTGGTGTGCTCTTGATCAGGAAAGGGGTCTCGACATCAAGGAAGCCCAGGCCATCGAGGAAATTGCGCATGGCCATGCCAATTCGGTGGCGCAGCTCGAGGCGCTTGCGCATCTGGGATCTTCTCAGGTCGAGATAGCGGAAACGGTATCTGATGTCTTCGCCTCCATCGGTCTCATCCTCTATGAGGAATGGTGGCACCTTGCTCGCATTGAGCACTTCGAATCCTGTTACGATCAACTCAATCTCACCGGTTGGCAGATTCAGATTCTTGCTCTCGCGCTCTCGTACTGTACCAACCGCCTTCACAACAAATTCGCGGCCCAGTTTGCGGGCTGCGGTGCAGAGTGCGGCATCGGTGTCAAGGTTGAAGGCCAGCTGCGTGATGCCGTAACGGTCGCGCAGATCAACAAAGGTCATACCCCCCAGATCGCGGCTGCGCTGCACCCAGCCTGCAAGCGTTACCACCTTGCCAGCATCGTCTTTCCTCAGTTCACCACAGGTGTGTGTACGGTGCATTCAGGCCATTTTAATACGACCGCGAATGTAGTCAATTGCCCGTGGGGCGCGGCAACGGCTGCGAATCGACCTCTGAGCGGGCAATTCACCGCTCTCATCATCAACTTTGCAGGCTAATGGAACTCAGTATTTTCAGCGATGAGCATTACATGCGCGAGGCCCTGAAGGAGGCTCAGCGTGCCTTTGACCGTGATGAAGTGCCGGTAGGTGCCGTTATCGTGGCCCGTAGGCAGATAATAGCCCGTGCGCACAACCTCACAGAGGCGCTGAATGATGTAACGGCCCATGCCGAGATGCAGGCCATCACATCTGCTGCTGGTGCTATTGGTGGCAAGTATCTGGAGGGATGCACACTCTATGTGACACTCGAGCCGTGCGTCATGTGTGCCGGGGCCCTGTTCTGGAGCCAGATAACGAAGGTAGTATTTGGGGCGCACGATGAGAAACGCGGTTATGTGCGCACAGGGGTGCCGCTGCTGCACCCCAAGACCTTGGTAAAAGGAGGAGTGATGGCCGATGAGTGCAGCGCCCTGTTGAAAGAGTTTTTCAAGAAGAAGAGGTAAGAGCGTGCTGACCTGAATAAAAAAGGCCGATTCTATCCGAATCGACCCTTCTACATGAATCTGAGCGGGAAACGGGGCTCGAACCCGCGACCCTCAGCTTGGGAAGCTGATGCTCTACCAACTGAGCTACTCCCGCCTTTGACGCGGCTGCAAATATAGCTGTGCCGACCGCCTCAAAGTCGGGTTTTGACTCGTTGCCAGTCGAGGTCAATTGGGCGTTTTGCAAACGTGTCAGGCAGAGCTTTTTCAAGTGTGGCGCGCACCCTGGCCTCGTTGTGCGGGTGTGTGCTCAGGATCTCGAGCGCATCGGGGCCGCTTGGGTGCTCGTCTTCCAGCTTGCGGAAGAAGGTTGCCAGTACGCGGGGATCACTGCCGCTTCGGCACATTAGGTCCCAGGCAAAGGCATCGGCCTCCTCCTCCTGCTCGCGGCTGAAAAAGGTGCTGAGCAGGCTTCGGCTCAGTTCGCCCAGGATCACAGCATCGCCTCCTGTTATCACCGAGAATAGGATCTGGAGCCCGAACTCGCCCACCATCCGGCTCACCACGTGGCGCTTTTCCACATGGCCCAGCTCGTGGGCGATGACCCCGGCCACCTCTTCGGGGCTGTCGCTGAAGCGAATGAGGCCTGAGTTGACCAGGACGTAGCCGCCCGGAAGGGTCATGGCATTGATCTGTTCCTCGCGCACCACCCAGATATGATGGTCGTAGCCGCTTTCGGGTAGCGCCTCGGTGAGCCGTTCACTGATCACCGCCACAGCCGAATCGACCACCGAATCCTTCAGCAGCGTCAATCCGCCCTCGTCCATCATCCAATCCTCCACCAGCATCTTGCCCAATTTCTTTTCCTGGTCTATGCTCAGCCCCAGCTCGGGGGTCTCGCACTTCCAGGGCATCAGTGCAAATACCGCCCACAGCGCTGCAAACACCCCGAGGATGATGAACAGGTCGCGTATGGTCTCTCTGCTCATTGTCCCGGAGGGCGGTTCACAGGTGTGTCGGCCGCATGCCCGTCAATTGCACGCAAGCGGTATGCATGGTCGTAGCTGATCCGGCCGAAAAACGTCATGTAGTACATCTGCCCTTTGCGGGCCTTGACTGCCCCTTTGATCCCGAAAACGAAATACGCCAGATTGAACAGAGCCACGGTGAGCGCATAGCCGATGAAGAACTTGTTCATCTCCATGCTCTCCAGTAGAAAGATACGCACGGCCCAGAATAGAAGACCCGCATTGAGCAGTGCAGTGGGCGCCTGAGAAATTAGGGCCTGATGGCAGTGGAAACGTATGAACCGGCTCTTTTTGGCATTGACCGAGAAATAGATGATGCCTGCCAACAGGTTGACTATGGGCAACGGGAGGCCTGCACCTATGGCCGCGAACATCATGAGGTATGCGCCCATGGCGTCCTCTTTTTCCCGCTCGCTCAGCTCGTGCGGCTGGGGCAGCGGATAGTGGCCGGCCTGGTCGCTCATCAGGGTTTGCCGCTGAAGGGTGGGTAGGTGTCGGTCATGTTGCCCAGGTACAGATTGAGCCTAAAGGACCAGCGCAACGTGCCGGTCAGGAAATCGTGCATCCAGGCGGGCATCTTGCCTGTGAACAGAACGGTCCACCAGGCCAGGAACAGCACGAACATTGATCCGATCAATCTAAAGTACAGGATGAAGATATGTGGGATAGCGCAGTAGAGCCATCCGAAAAAGGTTTTGAGGAGCAACTGCCCCCGACTCAGCTCCGGATATGGGACATCGAGTGAGGTCAGGTCATCGGTGCCATCAATGCCGAAGGCAGGATAACCGTCAACCAGGTTGTAGAACCGTGAATTGACCCGCAGTTGCCAGCGCATAAGTTTCACCTGATACTCAAAGAAACTCTCGGGGTAGCGGCCTGTGAAAAGGATGAGCCAGAAGGCGATGAAGCCCAATATGCTGCCCCAAATGCCGAAGAATGCCAATAGGAACGCATGTGGCAACATGATGTAGATGAAACCGAAGATAGAACGCAGCAGCAGTTCACCGCGCGAGTACTCGTCCTGATGGGTGATGGTGAGTGTCATGATCTGTGGTTTTATGGAATAGAGGAAAAATCAGGGTGCAATGTAAGGCATCTGACCTTGATTCAGGATAGTGAGCCATGTGACCTAGGATGATCTGAACTTCGCGCCCTACAATGGCCGATACCCTACAACTGCCCGTTACCTCCGACCGCGAGGTGCTCTACACCGCTCTTTTGCCGCAGGTGGCGGCCCTTCTGAAGGATGAGACTGATTCTGTGGCCGCCATGGCCAATGTGGCCGCAGCCCTCAGGCAGGGCCTCGGCTTCTTCTGGGTAGGGTTTTACAGAGTGATGGGTGAGGAACTGGTGCTGGGCCCGTTTCAGGGCGATGTGGCCTGCACCCGCATAGGCTATGGCAAAGGCGTGTGCGGGGCGGCATGGCAGCGGGCCGAGGTCCTTGTTGTGCCTGATGTCGATGCATTCCCCGGGCACATAGCCTGCAGCAGCCTGAGCCGCAGCGAGGTGGTGGTGCCTGTGGTGCAGCAGGGCCGCGTGGTGGCCGTGCTGGATGTCGATAGCACCCGTCTGGCTGATTTCGGCCCTACCGATGCCCGTTACCTGGCGCAGGTGTGCGCACTTTTGCCCCCGCTTTGACCCCGATGCGCAACCTCGGCTTTCTGCTCATGGCCCTTTGCACGGGCTGCGCCCAGATAGTGTCGCCTACGGGCGGGCCCAAGGACGAACTGCCCCCCGAGGTGGTGAGCATGGATCCGCCCACCCTCAGCACTCGCTTTGCGGCTGACCGATTCTCTATAACCTTCAATGAGTTCGTTCAACTGCAAGGAGCCACCGAGCAGGTGATGGTGTCACCACCTCTGGGTGTGCCTCCTGATGTTCGGCTCGACCGCAGGACCATCACCGTGCACCTGCCCGACTCTCTGAGGCCCAACACCACCTACACCGTCAATTTCGGGGAGGCCGTGCGTGACCTCAACGAGGGTAACATCATCCAGAACCTTACCTACGTGTTCAGCACCGGTGAGGCGGTCGATTCGATGCAGATCAGCGGCCGCCTTGTGAAGGCGGAGGATGGCGCTGCAGTGGACGGGGCCTGGGCCATGCTGTACGGAGGCACGCATGATTCGCTGCCCCGCACCGCGTTGCCCGATTATTTCGCCAAGACTGGCAAAGACGGCCGCTTCACCATTACCAATATCCCCGACCGGCCTTTCAGGCTCTTTGCCCTAAAAGACGAAAATGCCAACTATCGTTTCGATGCGGTCAACGAGCTCATCGGTTTCCCCGACTCGCTCATCAGCCCTATTTACATCGCACCACCGGCCCCGGCTGACACGGCAGCTGTCTCCGATACCCTCGGCACCGAAACCTCCGCTCTGCCCGACACCACAGCCACGGCCGCCAAGGGGAAAGGTATGAAGGGTGGCGCCACTGATGACCGTGCTGCCGGCACGGTTGTGCGCATGTTCGCTGAGCCCGACACCAACCAGTACCTGCGCAAGGCCTGGTGCGAGCATTTCGGCAAAGTGGTGCTGGCCTATAATCTGCCGGTGGGCAGGGCGAGGGTAGGAGTAGAGGCAATCACTTTTAAGAAGGAATGGAAGATATTGGAATACAGTCCCAGACGCGATACCCTGACGGTGTGGACCACCGATCTGCCCGATGATTCGGTCTCAATCATAATTGATAGGGGCGATGGAATGACCGATACGGCCCAGGTGGAGATGAAACCCCGCAGCGAAAAGGTGGATGTGGCGGGCGTTGGGGGCGGTAAGGGCGTAAGAGGCCGGACGCAGAAGGATTTCAGGCTCGAAGGGTACATTCCTGCCCAACTGCTGCCACGGCCGGGACAACCGCTTGTTGTGAAGTTCAATCATCCGGTGCGCGACCTTTCGCTGAAAGGGGCCGTGCTGATGCGCGACTCTCTGCCCGTGTCCTTCGATATAGAGCTGACCGACACCGCCCTGCGCACCTGGAACGTGTTGCACGATTGGCAGTTAGGGTCGGCCTACAGTATCTGGTTTCCGCCCGGTGCTTTCAAAGATCTGTATGGGTTGACGAGCGACACGCTGAAGGCCGCATTCACCCTGCCTCGGGTCGATGAGCTTGGCCGTATCACATTCAACATTAAGGGCCCCGAAAGTCGGCCTCTTGTGGCCGAGGTGCGCGACAAGGGCGGGAACACAGTGGGCCGGCTAGCATTCACCGCACAGGCGATGCTCGACATGCCCATGCTGCCTGTGGGCACCTACACCCTGCGCGCCATTGACGATACCAATGGCAACGGCCGCTGGGACACCGGCAGTTACCGTGAGGGACGCCAGCCTGAACGCATAGTGCTGTATGACAAGGGCATTGATGTGCGCGCCAATTGGGATCAGGAACTGGACTGGGACATAGGGCCCGAGCTGGCGAAGTAAGCCGCCCCATCCGTTTACATTTGTGCCTGCCACGGCCCGCGTGGCGCACCACACACACAACAGCATGGCGCGTTTGGAGGTACTTAAGACATACAAGATCTACATAGGCGGCCAGTTCCCGCGCACCGAGAGCGGGCACTATTACCCTGTGACCCTGATTGATGGTTCGGTGACCAACATCTGCCTCTGCAGCCGCAAGGACGTGCGCGATGCAGTGGTGGCCGCCCGAAACGCCTTCAGTGGCTGGAGCGGACGTACCGCTTTCAACCGAAGCCAGATCCTGTATCGGGTGGCCGAGATGCTTGATGGCCGTAGGGCACAATTCGTCAGCGAACTCCAACAGGGCAGTGCCACCTTGGCACAGGCCACCATGGAAGTGGATGCGGCTATTGACCGTTGTGTGCATTTCGCGGGATGGTGCGACAAGTACTCACAGCTTTTCAGCAGTGTGAACCCTGTGGCCTCATCGCATTTCAACTTCAGCGTGCACGAGCCTTCTGGTGTGGCCACAGTGGTGGCGCCTCAGGCACCTGCGCTGCTTGGTCTCGTAAGTGTGATAATGCCCATCATTGCGGGAGGCAACAGCTGTGTGGTGCTGGCATCTGAGGAGCTGCCCCATACTGCTGTCACCTTTGCCGAGGTACTGAACAACAGCGACCTGCCCGGGGGCGTGGTCAATATCCTTACGGGCAAAGTGACTGACCTGGCTGTGCATCTGGCCTCGCACATGGATGTCAATGCCTGTGTCAACGCTCGGGCCGGACTCAGTCTGTGGCCCAAGATGCAGGACCAGGGTGCCGCCAATGTGAAGCGGATGATAGACTGGAGCACCCGAGATTGGACACTCGAGGGTGAAGACCCCTACCTGATCCTTGACACCCAGGAGCTCAAGACCACCTGGCACCCCATAGAGAATATCGGCCCTGCCAAGGCGGGGTATTGAGCCAGGAGGGCAGACTCAGTCTTCGTCCGTCAACATCTTGAACCCTTTGCCGTGTATGTTCACAATCTGCACCTTCGGGTCCTTTGACAGGTACTTGCGCAGTTTTGCCACATACACATCCATGCTACGTGAGTTGAAATAGCTGTCATCACCCCATATCCGGTTGAGAGCATAACTGCGGTCGAGCACATCAAAACGGTTCTCGAAGAGCATGTTCAGCAGGTCATTCTCTTTGGTGGTGAGGCGTTGCACGTCATCACCTAGGGTAAGGGTCCTATGTTCGGGGTCGAATGTGAAGGCGCAGATGGCAACCGGCCCTTTGGCCCTTGGCTTGGCGGTATCGGGGCGGGTCCTGCGCAGTATGGCCTGCATCCGTAGAAGCAGTTCATCCATGGCAAATGGCTTGGTCAGGTAGTCATCGGCCCCTTTCTGCAGGCCTGCGATTCGGTCGTCCTTCATGCTCTTGGCTGTTAAGAACATGATCGGTATCTCTTTGTCAGTCTGCCGAATCTCCTCGGCCAACGTGAAACCGTCTTTGACCGGCATCATCACATCGAGGATGCACATATCGAAATTGCCTTTCGAGAACTGATCGTATCCCTCCTTGCCGTTTCGGGCAAGGGTGGTGGCGTATCCCTTGGCCACCAGATAGTCCCTCAGTATGCTGCCAAGGTTCTGGTCGTCCTCTACGAGGAGTACCTTTACATTATTCGAAGTTCCCATGAGTCAGTTGGTCTTTTTGGTTCATTAACGGAAGAGTCAGCTCAAAGCGGCTGCCACGGCCAGGTTCGCTCATCACCTGCACGCGGCCACCGTGTTTCTCTACTATGGCTTTCACATAGCTCAGGCCCAGGCCGAATCCTTTCACATCGTGCACATTGCCCGTGGGCACACGATAGAACTGGTCGAAGATGCGTTGCAGCTGATCCTTGGCCATACCTATGCCATTGTCCTCCACTGCTATGCGTATGTGGCCCGGTTCGCCATCGGAGGTGCTTATGCGCACCAGTGGCGTGTCGCGGGTGTATTTCAGGGCGTTGTCTATCAGGTTGAATACCACGTTGGTCAGATGTACGCTGTCTCCCTGCACATGGCAGGTGGTGGCTGCGAGGTCTGTTTCAATGGCCCCGCCTTTTCCATTGGCCTGTATCTCCATGTTGCGCGCAACAGTGGCTATCAGTGCATGTAGGTCAATATCCTCCTGTCTCAGTTTCAGTTCTCCTTTATCAATGATGGCCGTGCGCAGCACATTCTCCACCACCATGCCAAGGCGCTTGTTCTCATCGGCTATTACCTTAAGGTAACTATCAACCATGCCCGGGGTGTTTCGCAGATCAGGGTCTGTCATGGCCTCGCATGCCAGCGAAATGGTGCTCACGGGCGTCTTCAGCTCGTGGGTCATATTGTTTATGAAATCATTCTTAATCTCAGAGAGTTTTTTCTGTTTGATAATTGTGCTCACGGTGAATCCGAAAGCCACCACCACTGTTATGATCAGTGCGCCCGACACAGCCAAAAGTGCGAGCATGGTTCCTATCACATACTGTTTCTCATCGGGGAAGTGAACGGCCAGGAACCGCGGTTCGGTGAACATGTTGCCCCTCGATAGATTGACCCGGTAGGTGGCATCGAGCAGCGAATCCTCATTGACCTCCTTGCCGCCTCTCATCAATATGTTGTTGAAAGGGTCGGTTACGGCAAATGCGGGCCTGGCCCCCACACCGTTCTGGGCCAGTTCGAGGTGCAGGATGGAGTCGAGTGCCACAGTATCGATGCCATCGGCCTCGCGGAACAGGTCCACACTCACCAGTTCCTGAAAAATCTCGTCAACCAGTTCGGCCCTTCGCTCAAGCCACACCTGGCTCTCGGCACGCATCCGGTTCAGTGAGTCCATGTACTCTGACCGCTTGCCATCGTTAATCGGCCCCAGCAGCGGCCAGTTGTATTGCCCCGAAGCCTGCGGCATGGTGCGGAAACTGCGGCTGTTGCTACGCAGTACCCAGGTGCCAGCGCTGTCTTCCAGATATTCCTCTTTTACCTCTATCTCAACCGGCTCAGGAGCAACCACCGCATCAGGTGTGCCAGGCCCACAGCAAAGAGTCTGATTAATGGAGTCCAACTCGCGCATGATTTCTTGCCTACGGCCGTGCACATCGGTGGTGAGGGCCATTCTGCGGGCTGTTATCAGGCGGTCATAACGTTGGGCTGTTCCGGTAAGCGCCTCGCTCACAGCCTCGTTGAAACGCTGCTGACGCAGTGTATATGCATTCTGGATCCAATACACCTGCACGGCCACCAGCCCTACAAGTGCCACCGCCATCACGGTCACCACGGCCCTGATGGCAGTCTTGGTCATGGACACAAAACTACCAGTGCCCCGGTGCTAGGGCCTTCGGACTTAACTTTTTTTGGGGAGTGGAATGCAGATCAGACCGGCACAGCACTGTTAACTACACCACCCACTTGCTTGAGAATGTTGTCGGCAGTTATGGGCATACCATTGTAGTTGAGCACCGCCACCAGCTTGTCGGGGCTTATTCCCAACTCTATCATGAGCAGACTGCGCATCTGGGCATCACGGTTCTGCTCAATTACATACACTTTTTGATGTGCATCAATGAAGGCTCTGACCGCTTTGCTGAACGGGAAAGAAAGTAGGCGCATGGCATCCATCTTTTTGCCCTGTTGGGTGAGCAGTTCCATGGCCTCCTCGGCTGCATAGCGCGAAGTGCCGAAGAACAGGAGCGCCTCGGCACTGGCATTGTTCTCCTGATAGAAATGAGGCCCAGGTACCATTCCTTTGGTGGTCTCCCATTTGCGCGTCAGCCTGTCCATGTTGCGCTGGTAGGCATCGCTGTCCTCGGTATAGGTGGCATACTCATCGCGCGAGGTGCCTCGCGTGAAGTAAGACCCCTTGCTCGGGTGTGTGCCAGGAATGGTGCGATAGGGAATTCCATCGCCATCCACATCTAGATATCGCCCGAAACGGCCTATCTGCTCCAACTGCTCGGCATTCAGCACTTTGCCCCTGCGCAGTTTACGGCTATCATCCCAAGTTAGAGCAGGGGTCATGTGGTCGTTCATGCCCAGGTCAAGGTCGGTTAATATGATAACGGGCGTCTGAATCTCCTCGGCAAGGTCGAATGCCTCGACCGTAAGTTCAAAGCACTCTTTAGGTGTGCTGGGGAAAAGGAGCACTTGTTTGGTATCGCCATGGCTGGCATATGCTGCTTCCAGAATGTCGCTCTGCTGCGTACGTGTTGGCATACCGGTGCTTGGCCCGGTACGCTGCACATCAATAAGGACGGTAGGTATCTCAGCAAAATAGGCAAGGCCAAGGAACTCATTCATGAGCGACAGTCCCGGCCCGCTGGTGGCGGTGAACGAGCGTGCCCCGTTCCAATTTGCACCTATCACCATGCCAATAGCGGCCAGCTCATCCTCGGCCTGCACAATGGCCACGTTACGCCTGCCGGTTTCGGGGTCAACACGGTACTCATCGGCATAGTCCATAAAAGCCTCTACCACCGATGTGCTGGGTGTGATAGGGTACCAAGCAGCCACCGTGGCTCCGGCATAGATGGCTCCCAGCCCGCAGGCCGAATTTCCATCTATCATGATGCTGTCGCCCACCAGATTGCGCCTTTCCACACGTATGCCGAGCGGATGCGGGTAATTGTCGCGGATGTAGCTTACGCCCATCTGCAGGGCGTTCACGTTCATCGGAATCAGCTTCTCTTTTCCTTTGAACTGATCGGCCAGCAGTCCTTCGAGCACACCGAACTCGATGTCCAAAAGGGCCGAGAGTGCGCCCACGTATATGATGTTCTTGAACAACTGCCGCTGCCGTGCATCGCTGTAGGTGCGATTGCACATGTCCATGAGCGGTATTCCGATGTAGTTCACATCCTCACGAATGAACTCATCGTGCAGGCGCTTGGTGCTATCGTACAGCAGGTAGCCGCCACATCGCACTGAATCGACATCGGCACGTAGGCTCTGCGGATTCATGGCCACCATGAAATCGATTCCCTCCCTGCGACCCAGGTAGCCCTTTTCGCTCACACGCACTTCATACCAAGTGGGCAGGCCCTGGATGTTGGACGGGAAAATGTTCTTGGGCGTGACGGGCACTCCCATCCGGAAGATGGCCTTCGTGAACAGGAAGTTGGCGCTGGCGCTACCGGTCCCGTTCACATTGGCAAACCGGATCACAAAATCGTTGAGGCCTGTTAGTACTTCGGGCATCTGTAGGGTTTCTCAGCGTTTATCTCTTTCACCGCACCTGCACGGCCCAAGGGCTGTTGGTGCCGGTGGCTTGTTGTGCAATGATACGGGGTAGGCGCAACGTGTGCAATGAGGTGCGGAAAACGGAATTCTATGTTTCACATTCGGAGAGAAAATTGACAGCGATGGACGTTGCCTATAATTTTCATTATAATGGGTGAAGTCAAGAAGTCCGGCTATTGGATTGGCCTCGAAGTCAGGTCGCAATTTTATCACACTGGGGTGAACCTCGAAAGGCCACATGTAGTTATACTTGTGGTAACGGACTGTGGGTATGGAGGCAGAGGTGAACCGTTTTGTGGAATACTTGGCCAAGGAGCGGAGAATGTCGGCCCACACCGTGCTGGCTTACCGCAACGATCTGGGTCAGTACATAGCCCACATGCAGGCACTTGGAATGACTGACGCGGGTGCAATCGACCGCGCGGCTGTGCGCAGCTGGGCCGTGAGCCTGGTGGAGGACGCACACCTGAAGCCCACAAGTGTGAACCGTAAAATGAGCGCAGTCCGGTCACTGTACAAGTATCTGCTCCGCGAAGGTGTTGTGGACACCGATCCCACCACGCGGCTCCGTTTGCAGAAGGTGCCCAAGCGGGTGCCGGAGTTCCTGGCACCGGCCGAAATGGAGCGGTTGTTGGATCAGGTACCTTATTCTGATGGGGCCGAGGGCCAATTGGAGCGCACTGTGGTTGACTTGCTATACCATACTGGGCTACGCAGGTCCGAGGTGGTGGGTCTAGCGGTACGTGATGCTGATCTTTCCCAGCGCGAGTTGAAAATACTTGGCAAGCGGAACAAAGAGCGCATAGTACCATTTGCACCCGCCCTTGCCACCCGACTGCACGAGCACATGGCGGTTCGCATTGCGGCCGGGGTGCCTGTGGGGCCCGATAGTCCGTTGGTGGCCGAGCCCGATGGCCGGGCACTTACTGTCAACCGACTTTACACCTTAGTAAAGAGGTGCATTGGGCGGGTCAGTACCAGGCAGAAGCGCAGCCCACACGTTTTACGCCACACCTTTGCCACTCACATGTTGGGCAACGGAGCCGACCTCAATGCCATAAAGGAACTGATGGGTCATGCAGGTCTTGCCGCCACCCAAGTGTACACCCACAGTACCATTGAAAGACTGAACAACGTTTACCGAAAAGCCCATCCGAGGGCATAAACCCAGAACCCATGAAAGTGAAGATTCAGAGCATCCATTTTGACGCTGATGTCAAACTGACCAGATTCATAGAGGAAAAGGTGGGCAAACTCACCACATTCAGTAATCAGATCATCAGTTCAGAGGTGTATCTGCGCCTTGACAAGAGTACGACCTCTGAAAATAAGATAGTTGAGGTGAAACTGCTTGTGCCGGGCAGCGACCTGTTCGCCAAGCGGCAGTGCCGCACCTTCGAAGAGGCTGCCGATCAGGCGGTGGAAGCCCTTCGTGCGCAGCTTCAGAAGCGTAAAGAGAAGGTGGCACACTGATGCTGTGCCGCGCTCAAAGCCCCTGTTGATGCGGGTTGGCGCGGTGTTCGGAAATTTTCAACATCAGAGACTTAAAAATATTTGGGCATAAGCCCGAATCGCCTACATTTGCAGTCCTTTTTCCAAGGGGGCTGTGGAAGCATGGCGCAACTGAGGCAAAAGGCCGTTCTGTGACCAAGTGCCGGTGTAGCTCAGCTGGTAGAGCAGCTGATTTGTAATCAGCTGGTCGGGGGTTCGAGTCCCTCCACCGGCTCTTCACCTTGCCATCTTTTTCTCTGGGCCAGCCCAGAGAGCCGGAGGGCCGAGGGGGAAGCGGGACGGACAAGGTTCTTTGACAAGTCGGGGAGATACTCAAGCGGCCAACGAGGACAGACTGTAAATCTGTTGGTGTACACCTTCGCAGGTTCGAATCCTGCTCTCCCCACCACGCAAGGTAAGTGCATCCGCATCCCCTAATAGGGTGCGGTACTTTGGCAAAGAGGCGGGAGTAGCTCAGTTGGTAGAGCATCAGCCTTCCAAGCTGAGGGTCGCGGGTTCGAATCCCGTCTCCCGCTCATCTCCTGACCATTGGCGCTAACCGACAAGAAACGAGACCGGCCGTTGTAGCTCAGAGGTAGAGCACTTCCTTGGTAAGGAAGAGGTCGCGGGTTCAATTCCCGCCAACGGCTCCATCGCAAATCCCTCTATTAATGTAGAGGGCTGAGCAACAGAGGCACACAAAAGGACAATCACTTCACTTCAAATCACTAATCAATCATTCAGCAATGGCAAAAGAGACTTTTCAGCGGACCAAACCCCACGTCAACATCGGCACAATCGGCCACGTTGACCACGGTAAGACCACCCTCACTGCGGCTATCACAAAGGTTCTGGCCGAAAAAGGCTGGAGCGAAGTGAGGAGCTTCGACTCAATCGATAACGCCCCTGAGGAAAAGGAGCGCGGTATCACCATCAACACATCACACGTTGAGTACCAGACAGCCAACCGCCACTATGCGCACGTTGACTGCCCAGGCCACGCTGACTATGTGAAGAACATGGTTACCGGTGCTGCTCAGATGGACGGTGCCATCCTTGTGGTTGCTGCTACCGATGGTCCTATGCCGCAGACCCGCGAGCACATCCTGCTCGGCCGTCAGGTGGGTGTGCCCCGTCTGGTGGTATTCATGAACAAGTGTGACAGTGTCGATGATCCTGAGTTGCTGGAGCTTGTTGAGATGGAAGTTCGCGAACTCCTGTCTTTCTATGAGTATGATGGCGACAACACACCGGTGATCCAAGGATCAGCCCTCGGTGGACTTAACGGTGATCCAAAGTGGAGCGAAACAATCGTGAAGCTTATGGATGCCGTTGATAGCTGGATCCAGATGCCGGTTCGCGAGATCGACAAGCCGTTCCTCATGCCAGTTGAAGACGTGTTCTCTATCACCGGTCGTGGCACTGTTGCCACCGGTCGTATCGAGCGCGGTGTGATCAACTCAGGCGAGGAAGTTGAGATCCTGGGCATGGGTGACGAGAAAATGAAGAGCACCATCACCGGTGTTGAGATGTTCCGTAAGATCCTTGACCGTGGTGAGGCTGGTGATAACGTAGGTCTGCTTCTCCGTGGCATTGACAAGACCGCTATCCGCAGAGGTATGGTCATCGCCAAGCCGGGTTCTATCACCCCGCACACCGAGTTCAAGGCTGAGGTCTACATCCTTAAGAAGGAAGAAGGCGGCCGTCACACACCTTTCCACAACAAGTACCGTCCGCAGTTCTACCTGCGTACCACTGATGTGACCGGTGAGATCTTCCTGCCCGAAGGTCAGGAGATGGTGATGCCCGGTGATAACCTCACCATCACCGTAAAACTCATTGTGCCAGTAGCCATGGACAAAGGTCTCCGTTTCGCTATCCGCGAAGGTGGCCGTACCGTGGGTGCCGGTCAGGTGACCGAGATCCTGAAGTGATTCTGTGAATTGAGCTGAATGACCTTGTCCGTATGGGTGCTGGTAGGCGGGAGCCTACTGGCCCCAGCGGTAAGGGAACTAGGCTCGGCACGGAAACGGAAGGACTCAGATACAACCAGCTAAATCGGATACGGGCGTAGCTCAATTGGTAGAGCAGCGGTCTCCAAAACCGCAGGCTGGGAGTTCGAGCCTCTCCGCCCGTGCAATCATCGCAAAGGGCCAACATGCAGAAGATAGTCAAATATGTAGAGGAGTCTTACTCCGAGCTCATGACCAAAGTGTCATGGCCTACCTGGAGTGAACTCCAGAGCAGTGCAGGTATCGTAACGGTGGCCAGCATGCTCATTGCTCTCGTTGTGTTCGCCATGGACTTCGTGTTCGGCATACGCGGTGGCGATTCGGCCTGGAAAGGCGTGCTCGGTTTCTTCTACGAGATGTTCTGAACCGGTACCTACCTATCCAAATAAACCTCAATCCAACACCCCAGCTGATCTGATCATGGCCGAGAGCGGAAAGAAGTGGTATGTGGTGCGCGCCATCTCCGGTAAGGAGAAGAAGGTGAAAGAGCACATTGAGGCCGAGGTGTCATTCCACGGTTTCAAGGATCAAGTGGCTCAGGTGATCATACCCACCGAAAAGGTGTACCAGATACGCAACGGCAAGAAAGTGAGCAAAGAGCGCAGCTACCTGCCGGGCTATGTCATTCTGGAGGCCGAACTGGTGGGTGAGTTGCCCCATATCATCAAAGGGGTCAATGGGGTGATCGGGTTCCTTGGCGAGACCAAGGGAGGAGACCCCGTAGCCCTGCGCGTGTCTGAGGTGAACCGCATTCTGGGCAAAGTGGACGAACTGGCCGAGAGTAATGAGGAACTTAACATACCGTTCATCGTTGGCGAGAATGTCAAGGTGATTGATGGTCCTTTCAACAGCTTCACAGGAGTGATCGAAGAGATCAATGAAGAGAAGAAGAAGCTCAAGGTGATGGTGAAGATCTTTGGTCGAAAGACCCCCTTGGAGCTCAGTTACATGCAGGTGGAAAAAGAAGCCTGACCCAACCCGATCGGATATCCCGGTACACTGATTAAAGCTTCCCTTTAAGTACCGACTATCATAGTTAACCAACCAACAGTTCAACAATCAAGATGGCAAAAGAGATAAGCGGCTACGTAAAGCTCCAGGTGAAGGGCGGTGCCGCCAATCCCTCTCCCCCCATCGGTCCGGCTCTTGGCTCCAAAGGGGTCAATATCATGGACTTCTGCAAGCAGTTCAACGCTCGCACGCAGGATCAGCAGGGGAAGGTATTGCCGGTGGTGATCACGGTCTACGTTGACAAGACGTTTGACTTTGTGATCAAGCGTCCACCTGTAGCTGTCTCAATCATGGACGCAGTGAAACTTAAATCGGGCTCTGCCGAGCCGAACCGCAAGAAAGTCGGTTCTATCACGGTAGAGCAGATAAAAGCCATTGCAGAGGATAAGATGCCTGACCTGAACTGTTTCTCACTGGAATCAGCCATGAGCATGGTGGCCGGAACGGCCCGTAGCATGGGTGTAACAGTGAACGGTACATTGCCAAAAAAAGCATGACATGGCCAGACTGACCAAGAACCTTAAGAAAGCACTGGCACTTGTGGACAGCGAGCGGGCTTACCCGTTGGCTGAGGCCGCAGGGCTGGTGAAACAGATGGCCTCCACCACCAAATTCGATTCGAGCATCGATCTGGCCGTAAGGCTGGGTGTTGATCCCCGTAAAGCGAACCAGATGGTGAGAGGTGTGGTCTCTCTGCCTCATGGTACCGGGAAACAGGTAAAGGTATTGGTACTCTGTACGCCCGATAAGGCGGAAGAGGCCAAGGCAGCCGGTGCCGACCACGTAGGTCTTGACGATTATATCGAAAAGATCAAAGGTGGTTGGACCGATGTAGATGTGATAATCACCACGCCCACGGTGATGGCCAAGGTAGGTGTACTCGGTAAGGTACTCGGCCCTCGTGGCCTGATGCCAAACCCGAAGAGTGGCACCGTGACCATGGATGTGGGCAAGGCGGTGACTGAGGTGAAAGCCGGGAAGATTGACTTCAAGGTTGACAAGACCGGGATCGTACATGCGAGCATAGCGAAGGCATCCTTTGAAAAGGATAAGATCGCTGAGAACGCAATGGAACTGATCTCGACCCTCGTCAAGATGAAGCCATCGGCTGCCAAGGGCACATACGTCAAAAGCATATTCCTGAGCGGCACAATGAGCCCAGGGGTACAGGTTGATCCGAAATCAGTGAATGCATAAGCCATGACAAGACAGGAGAAAGACCAGGTCATAGATGGCCTACTGCAAGAAGTGGGTGCTAACCCTAACTTCTACATCACCGACATTTCGACCCTCAACGCCAACGACACCTACGAACTGCGCAAGGCTTGCCACGAAAGGAGCATAACGCTCAAGGTGGTAAAGAACTCTCTGCTGTTCAAGGCATTTGAGCGCTCAGGCAATCCAGGCCTGATAGAGCTCGGTGGGGTGCTCAAAGGCAACAGTGCGATCATGTTCGCAGAGGGCGCCAGCGTACCCGCTAAGCTCATCAAGGAGCTGCGAAAGAAAAAGGACCGTCCTGTGCTGAAAGGCGCTTGGGTGGGAGAAGGCGTCTTTATTGGCGACAACAGCCTCGACCAGCTCGTGAGCATCAAGAGCAAAGAAGAGGTCATCGGAGAGATCATCGGTCTGCTCCAGTCACCAGCACAGAATGTCGTCTCTGCACTGCAGAGCCCTGGACGCGGTCTGGCCGGCATCCTCAAGACTTTGGCCGAGAAGGAGGGCTGATACCTCGCGGCTTTTTACTCAACTTAACCAAACCAAGAACAATCAATCCTCAATAAAATGGCAGACCTGAAGCAATTCGCAGAACAGCTTGTGAGCCTTTCCGTAAAGGAAGTGAACGAGCTTGCCAAGATCCTGAAAGACGAGTACGGCATTGAGCCAGCTGCTGCTGCAGTAGCAGTGGCCGCCCCAGCAGGTGGCGGTGGCGGTGGCGAGGCAGTTGCCGAGAAGACCTCGTTTGACGTAATCCTCACATCGGCCGGTGCTTCTAAGCTCGGTGTGGTGAAACTGGTGAAGGAAATCACCGGTCTGGGCCTGAAAGAGGCCAAGGACCTGGTTGATGCCGCTCCGAAGCCCGTGAAGGAAGGCGTCAGCAAGGAAGAGGCAGAGAGCATCAAGGCCCAGCTCACTGAGGCCGGTGCTCAAGTGGACCTTAAGTGACCCACTGGGCCGAAAGGCCCCGCAGGTTGGGACCCCGCCCGGAAGGGGCGCGGGTCCCGACCTTTCTAGCTTTCAGCCTTTCCCTTCCGCCTGTCACTGACCTACAAACAGAAAGACACTGGCCCTAATCACCATGCAAGAGAGGATAAACTTCGCCTCCATCAAGAATCAGGTACCATATCCTGATTTCCTTGATATCCAGCTCCAATCGTTCCGCGATTTCTTCCAGCTCGATACCTCGCCCGAGAACCGCGCCCAAGAGGGCCTGTTCAAGGTTTTCGCTGAGAATTTCCCGATCACGGATGCGCGGAACAACTTCGTGCTGGAGTTCCTTGACTATTTTATCGATCCGCCACGCTACGACATTGACGAGTGCATCGAGCGCGGCCTCACCTACAGCGTGCCCCTCAAGGCCAAGCTGAAGTTGTACTGCACCGATCCTGAGCACGAGGATTTCGAGACCATCGTGCAGGACGTGTATCTGGGCACCATGCCCTACATGACGCCTAAGGGCACCTTTGTGGTGAACGGGGCCGAGCGTGTGGTGGTGAGCCAGTTGCACCGTTCGCCAGGGGTGTTCTTCGGTCAGAGCTACCACGCCAACGGCACTAAGCTTTACTCGGCCCGTATCATCCCGTTCAAGGGTTCGTGGATCGAGTTCGCCACCGACATCAACAACACGATGTACGCGTACATCGACCGGAAGAAAAAGCTTCCGGTCACCACCCTGTTGCGCGCCATCGGGTACGAGAGCGATAAGGACATCCTTGAGATTTTCAACCTGGCTGATGAGGTGAAGGTGAGCAAGGCCGGCCTGAAGCGCGTTGTGGGCCGCAAGTTGGCCGCAAGGGTGCTGCGCTCTTGGATTGAGGATTTTGTGGATGAGGACACCGGTGAGGTGGTCTCTATTGAGCGTAACGAGGTGATTCTGGAAAGGGAGACCATCCTCGAGAACGACCACATTGACCTGATTGTGGACAGCGGTGTGAAAACCGTGATCTTGCATAAGGAGGACGCCAACACGGCCGACTATGCCATCATCTACAACACTCTGCAGAAGGACACATCCAACTCTGAGAAGGAGGCAGTAGAGCATATCTACCGTCAGCTGCGCAATGCCGAGCCGCCCGATGAGGAGACGGCCCGTGGCATTATCGACAAACTGTTCTTCTCTGACAAGCGCTATGACCTGGGTGAGGTGGGCCGCTACCGGATAAACCGGAAGTTGGGCATGAACATCGCCCCAGATGTGAAGGTGCTGACCAAGGAGGACATCATCGCCATCATTAAGTACCTGATTGAGCTCATCAACTCAAAGGCTGATGTGGACGACATCGACCACTTGAGCAACCGTAGGGTGCGCACCGTGGGTGAGCAGCTCTATGCACAGTTCGGTGTTGGTCTGGCCCGTATGGCGCGCACCATCCGCGAACGGATGAACGTGCGTGACAATGAGGTGTTCACGCCTACCGACCTGATCAACGCCAAGACCCTCAGCTCGGTCATCAACTCATTCTTCGGCACCAACCAGCTGAGCCAGTTCATGGATCAGACCAACCCGTTGGCCGAAGTGACGCACAAGCGGAGGATGTCTGCCCTCGGACCCGGTGGTCTGAGCCGCGAGCGGGCCGGCTTTGAGGTACGTGACGTGCACTACACCCACTACGGCCGCCTCTGCACCATCGAAACGCCCGAAGGACCGAACATCGGTCTTATCAGCTCGATGTGCGTGTATGCCAAAGTGAACCGCCTCGGATTCATCGAGACCCCATACCGCAAGGTGGTGGACGGTAAGGTGAAAAAGGATGAGATCATCTATCTGAGCGCGGAAGAGGAAGAGAAGAACGTGATAGCGCAGGCCAATGCCGCGGTAGATGCGAACGGCAACTTCCTCACCGACCGCGTGAAGGCACGCCTTGAGGGCGACTTCCCTGTGCCCACACCGGCCGAGCTGAACCTCATGGACGTTGCTCCGAATCAGATCGCGTCCATTGCGGCATCGCTCATCCCCTTCCTTGAGCACGATGACGCCAACCGCGCCCTGATGGGATCGAACATGATGCGTCAGGCCGTGCCTCTGCTGCGCCCCGAGGCGCCCATTGTAGGCACCGGTCTTGAGCCTCTTGTGGCCCGCGATTCGCGCGTGCTTATCAATGCCGAGGGCAACGGGGTGGTGGAATATGTAGACAGCCGCAAGATCACCATCCGCTATGACCGCACCGATGAAGAGCGCATGGTCAGCTTTGATGACGATGTGAAGACCTACAACCTCATCAAGTTCCGCAAGACCAACCAGAGCACCAACGTTAACCTTACCCCGCTTGTGCGCACAGGCCAACGTGTTGAGGCCGGCCAGGTGCTGTGCGAGGGCTATGGCACCCAGAACGGTGAACTGGCCTTGGGCCGTAACCTGAAAGTGGCTTTCATGCCATGGAAAGGGTACAACTTCGAGGATGCCATCGTTATTTCTGAACGTGTGGTGAAAGAGGACATCTTCACCTCCATCCACATTGATGAGTACACACTCGAAGTGCGCGACACCAAGCGCGGTGTGGAGGAACTGACCTCCGATATCCCGAACGTGAGTGAAGAGGCCACCAAGGATCTCGATGACAACGGATTGATTCGTATCGGGGCCGAGGTGAAACCTGGCGACATCCTCATAGGCAAGATCACTCCCAAAGGGGAGACCGACCCGAGCCCAGAGGAGAAACTGTTGCGTGCCATATTCGGTGATAAGGCCGGTGATGTGAAGGATGCGTCGCTCAAGGCACCTCCCAGCAGCGGTGGCATCGTGCTCGACAAGAAACTGTTCTCGCGCAATGTGAAGGACAAGAAGATGAAGGTGGACGAGAAGCGTCTCGTTCAGCGCGTGGATGAGGAATTCGAGAAGCAGATGGCTGAGCTGAAGCACATGCTTATCGACAAGCTCTTCTTCCTAGTAAATGGCAAGACCTCGCAAGGGGTGGCCAACCACTTCAAGGAGGTCCTGATCCCGAAAGGTACCAAGTTCACGCAGAAGGCCCTTCAGGGCATTGAATATGAGAATATCAATGCCAATAACTGGACCACGGACGATGAACGGAATGGTCAGATCAGACGCCTGATACACAGCTACAACCTCAAGCGCAACGAGATTCTTGGTGCTTACAAGCGCAAGAAGTTCGCAATAACCATCGGTGACGAACTCCCACAGGGCATCGTTCAGCTGGCCAAGGTGTTCGTTGCCATGAAGCGCAAGCTTAAAGTGGGCGACAAGATGGCAGGCCGCCACGGTAACAAGGGTATCGTTGCGCGTATTGTGCGCACCGAGGAGATGCCGTTCCTTGAGGACGGTACCCCGGTCGACATCGTGCTGAACCCGCTGGGTGTGCCATCGAGGATGAACCTCGGTCAGATCTATGAGACCATCCTTGCATGGGCCGGACAGAAACTGGGCCGCAAGTACGCCACCCCGATCTTTGACGGTGCCAGCCTCGAGGATATCCAGAAGGAGCTCAAAGAGGCCGGCCTGCCCGAATTCGGCAGCACCCACCTCTATGATGGCGGCACAGGCGAGCGCTTTGACCAGCCGGCCACTGTGGGCATCATCTACATGCTCAAACTGGGCCACATGGTCGATGATAAGATGCACGCACGTAGCATCGGGCCGTACTCGCTCATCACCCAGCAGCCGCTGGGCGGTAAGGCACAGTTCGGTGGTCAGCGCTTCGGTGAGATGGAAGTATGGGCGCTCGAGGCATTCGGGGCAGCCAACATCCTGCAAGAGATTCTCACCATCAAGTCTGACGATGTGATGGGCCGTGCCAAGGCGTACGAGGCCATTGTGAAAGGCGACCCGATGCCGATTCCGGGAATACCGGAGTCGTTCAACGTGTTGCTGCACGAACTGCGCGGTCTCTGCCTCAACGTAACCCTCGACTAAAGCTCTACTGAGCCACCCTGCACAGGCCCTCCGTGGCGTGTGCAGGGCGGTGCTCAGAAGCAGTGGAACAGGTCAGCATCAATTCCGATCAAAGTCTCTAACCTCTCAAAACCAGCCAAATAATGGCCCTTCAACGAGAGCTCAAGCTCAAGAGCAATTTCAAGAAAGTCATCATCAGCCTCACCTCGCCCGAGCAAGTGCTCGAGAGCTCGAGGGGCGAAGTGCTGAAGCCCGAGACCATCAACTACCGCACTTACAAGCCCGAACGCGATGGCCTGTTCTGCGAGAGGATTTTCGGTCCGGTCAAGGATTATGAGTGTCACTGCGGCAAGTACAAGCGCATACGCTACAAGGGCATCGTCTGCGACCGTTGCGGTGTGGAGGTGACCGAGAAGAAAGTGCGCAGAGAGCGCATGGGCCACATCCAGCTAACAGTGCCAGTGGCTCATATCTGGTATTTCAAGAGCCTGCCAAATAAGATAGGTTACCTACTTGGGCTTCCCACCAAGAAGCTCGATATGATCATCTACTACGAAAGGTATGTGGTCATCAATGCCGGCATAGCCCAGAAACAGGACGGTACCCCGCTGGAGCACATGGAGTTCCTTACTGAAGATGAGTACCTCGATATCCACGAGGGCCTTCCGAAGGACAACCAGTACCTCGATGATCGGGACCCGAACAAGTTCGTGGCCAAGATGGGTGCCGAGGCCCTGAGCGACCTGCTCAACAGGCTCGACCTCGACTCGCTGTCCTACGACCTGCGTGCCAAGGCCAACACCGAGACCAGCCAGCAGCGTAAGAACGAGGCCCTCAAGCGCCTGCAGGTGGTTGAGGCGTTCCGTGCCTCGCGCGAGAACATTGAGAACCGCCCCGAATGGATGATCGTGCGTGTGATCCCCGTGATTCCGCCCGACCTGCGTCCGCTCGTTCCGTTGGACGGTGGCCGTTTCGCCACCTCCGATCTGAACGACCTTTACCGTAGGGTCATCATCCGCAACAACCGCCTCAAGCGCCTCATCGAGATCAAGGCCCCCGAGGTGATCCTGCGCAACGAGAAGCGCATGTTGCAAGAGGCCGTTGATTCGCTGTTCGACAACAGCCGCAAGAGCAGTGCTGTTAAGACCGATGCCAACCGCGCTCTCAAGTCGCTGTCTGACAGCCTCAAGGGTAAGCAGGGCCGCTTCCGTCAGAACCTGCTCGGTAAGCGTGTCGACTACTCGGCCCGTTCGGTCATTGTCGTAGGCCCTGAGCTCAAGATGCACGAGTGCGGTCTGCCCAAGGATATGGCTGCAGAGCTGTACAAGCCGTTCATCATCCGTAAGATGATTGAGCGCGGCATTGTGAAGACCGTGAAGAGCGCCAAGAAACTGGTGGACAAGAAAGAGGCCGTTGTGTGGGACATCCTGGAGAATGCCCTCATCGGTCACCCGGTACTCCTCAACCGCGCCCCGACCCTTCACCGCTTGGGTATCCAGGCGTTCCAACCCAAGCTGATCGAAGGCAAGGCCATACAGCTGCACCCGCTGGTGTGTACTGCTTTCAACGCTGACTTTGACGGTGACCAGATGGCTGTGCACCTGCCCTTGGGCAATGCTGCCGTGTTGGAGGCCCAACTGCTCATGCTGGCCAGCCACAACATTCTCAACCCGGCCAACGGTGCGCCCATCGCGGTGCCATCGCAGGACATGGTGCTCGGTCTGTACTACATGACCAAGGAGCGCCCCAATGCCAAGGGTCAGGGCAAGAAGTTCTATTCTGCTGAAGAGATCATCATCGCCTACAACGAGAAGCAGGTCGATCTGCATGCCCGCATCGAGGTGCGTGCCCGCGTTAAAGAGGATGGTGAACTGGTCACAAGGCGCATCACCACCACGGTGGGTCGCGTCATCTTCAACCAGGTGGTGCCTGCTCAGGTAGGTTTCATCAACGAGCTGCTCACCAAAAAGTCGTTGCGCGACATCATCGGCAACATCATCAAAGAGGTGGGCATGGCCGAAACAGCGCATTTCCTTGACAGGATCAAGGAACTGGGCTTTATGAGCGCTTTCCGCGGTGGTCTGTCATTCAACCTGGGCGATGTGCTCATCCCCAAAGAGAAGACCGACCTGGTGGCCAGTGCACAGGCCGAGGTGGACGAGGTGATGAACAACTACAACATGGGTTTCATCACCAACAACGAGCGGTATAACCAGATCATCGATATCTGGACACACACCAACTCGCGCCTCACCCAGACCCTGATGAAGCAGATGACCAGCGACAAGGACGGTTTCAACCCCGTTTACATGATGCTGGACAGCGGTGCCCGCGGTTCCAAGGAACAGATCCGTCAGCTCAGCGGCATGAGGGGCCTGATGGCCAAGCCGCAGAAGAGCGGTGCCACAGCTCAGGACATTATCGAGAACCCCATCCTCTCCAACTTTAAGGAGGGCCTCTCCATCCTCGAGTACTTCATCTCTACCCACGGTGCCCGTAAGGGTCTGGCCGATACGGCTCTCAAAACGGCCGATGCCGGTTACCTTACACGTAGGCTTGTTGACGTTGCTCAGGACGTGATCATTAACGAAGAGGACTGCGGAACCCTCCGCGGCCTTGTGGCCACCGCCCTCAAGAACAACGAGGACGTGGTTGAGCCGCTCTACGACCGCATTTTGGGCCGCACCTCGCTGCACGATGTGCTGCACCCCGAAACCGGTGCCATCATTGTGCGCAGTGGCGATGAGATAAGCGAAGAGCGTGCAAGGGGCATCGAAGAGGCCGGTATCGACAGCGTGGAGATACGCTCCGTTCTGACCTGCGAGAGCAAGCGTGGCGTGTGCACCAAGTGCTACGGCCGCGATCTGGCCACCGGCCGCATGGTACAGCGCGGCCTGGCCGTGGGTGTCATAGCCGCACAGTCCATCGGTGAACCGGGTACTCAGCTCACCCTCCGCACCTTCCACGTGGGTGGTGTGGCCACGGGCGCTGCCGGTGAGAACAAGATCATCGCCAAGCACGACAGCAGCGTGGAGTTTGATGAGCTCCGCACCGTGAAGAGCAGCGATGGCAAGTGCGACATCGTCATCGGTCGTTCGGCCGAGATGCGCCTCATCAACAAGTCAACAGGCGTGCTCATCGCATCGCACAACATCCCATACGGTTCCAAATTGTATGTCAAGGACGGTGGTCAGGTCACAAAAGGACAGGACATCTGCGAATGGGATCCTTACAACGCGGTCATCGTTTCCGAGATCGATGGTAAGGTCGAGTTCACCGATGTGGAGGAGAGCATCACCTACCGGGTCGAGAGCGATGAGCAGACAGGTTTCTCCGAAAAAGTGATCACCGAGTCCAAGGACAAGAAGAAGATCCCTACCGTCACCATTGCGGCCAAGGACATGGCCAAGACCTACAACCTGCCCGTGGGGGCCCACATTGTGGTCAACGATGGCGACAAGATCAAGGCAGGCGACATCATGGTGAAGATTCCGCGCAGCTCAGGCAAGGCGGGCGATATCACCGGTGGTCTGCCACGCGTCACCGAACTGTTTGAGGCCCGTAACCCCAGCAACCCGGCCGTGGTGAGCGAGGTGGACGGCATTGTCACCTTCGGAAAGGTGAAGCGCGGCAACCGCGAGATCATCGTAGAGGCCCGCACAGGCGAGGTGCGCAAGTACCTCGTGCCCATGACCAAGCACATCCTGGTGCAGGAGAACGACTTCACCAAGGCAGGCGCCCCGCTCAGCGATGGCGCCATCACCCCGAGCGACATCCTCGCCATCAAAGGCCCTACTGCCGTGCAGGAGTACCTCGTCAACGAGGTGCAGGAGGTGTACCGCCTACAGGGTGTGAAGATCAACGACAAGCACTTCGAGGTCATCGTGCGTCAGATGATGCGCAAGGTCGAGATCATCGATCAGGGCGACACCGAGTTCCTCGAGCGCGACCTGGTCAACAAGTTCGACTTCATGGAGGCCAACGATGCGCTGTACGGCATGAAGTTCGTCACCGAACCGGGCGACTCGCAGAACCTCAAGGCCGGACAGATGGTCTCGGCCCGCAAGCTGCGCGATGAGAACTCCATGCTCAAGCGCAAGGACATGAAGCCCGTTGAGGCACGCGATGCCGTTACCGCCACGTCCGAGCAGATCCTGCAGGGTATCACCCGCGCCTCGCTGCAGACCGATAGCTGGATCTCGGCCGCATCGTTCCAAGAGACCACCAAGGTGCTCAACGAGGCCGCTGTACGTGGCAAGCTCGACACCCTCAACGGCCTCAAGGAGAACGTGATCGTAGGTCACCTCATCCCTGCCGGCACCGGCCAGCGCGATTTCGACAAGCTGGTGGTGGGCAGCCGCGAAGAGTACGAGCAACTGCTCGCTGCCAAGGCTGAAGAGGCCGAGGCCTGAGCCGTACCGCTCCATCTGTCAATGATAAAGGGCCCTTCGGGGCCCTTTTTGTTTTCTGCTGCCACCCTCATCGCGAACCTCGAACAGCCAACGGCCATCTATTAACCTGTACTGATTGTGCAAATACAGGTGCAACAGATCAGAATGCCTGGGTTAATGACCCCCGCACTTGCCCGGTCTGAATCTCTTATGAATACGCAGAGGCTTCGCGTGTAATGTTCCGCACGGGTTATCCTGCGGAACGCATGAGCAAGCGGGGGGCTACTCCCTTTGCACCACAAGTTTACTCACCGCCTTCACGCCCCCTTCAAACTCAACCACTACAACGTAAACACCATTGTTTAGGCCACCCACATCTACTTGCCTTGCCGGGCCTTGGCTTTTAACCGATCTTCCGATTAGGTCAACCAAGGCCACGCCCTGCATTTTCTTATTGCCTTGGTAGTTAATTGTCACGGAGCTGGTTGCCGGGTTTGGGGCCAGTTGCATTACAATTATTTCGTTTTCTCCTACACCAGATGTGGTATCGAGGAGGGTCAGGGAGATGTCGTCAATGAACATGTATGCGCCAACGTCAGAGCCTACAGTGGGCGAAAGGGAGTCGGGCAGAAAATTTCCGATTATTAGATATTCTTCATCACCCTTCGATTCAAAAAGAGCCTCCCAATGGACCCAGTCGTAATCAATCTGAATGAAAGAATAAGGATTCCTCTGAATATTAGGAATAACATTAAAGTGAGGAACCGTTAAAGCGATTATTGTATCGGAAAAATAAACACCAATACTCCCTGAAATATTGCTGTTGGATATGCAAGATGCGTGAAGGAAGGCACTAAAAAAATACTGTTGACCAGAATCCAAAGACTCAGACAATTTAACCTGAATGTATTCCCTTTGATGAATGTTAAAGACGGTAATCAACCCAGCAATACCATCGCCAGAATGAGGTTGAATAATTAGGTCACAAGATGGGGGAGGAAGAATAACGGGGGAAGATCCACCTATTCCACAGTTATGAAAAAAGTCAGAGGAACCATTATTTGGGTCAGACCAATGTATTGCCTTTTCAATTTGACCATAATTATCAGGACAGCTAGTGTATTCTTCGAACCCCCCATTTGGAACTAGATTCTCTTGTGCTATCAAGTGATTCGACAGCAACAATAAAACAACGGCAGAAAAGGCCTGGACAACCTGCATCTCCATTCGCTATTCGGTTCTCTTTATCACAAGCTTCTCGTGATATATTGAGCCATCTGATCCAACAAATCGGATAAAATAAAGCCCAGAATGCAATAGCGAAAGGTCGATGGGTGAATTGCATGTTACTGTAGTAGGGCCCAAAACACGTTTGCCATCAGTACTATGAATGGTCAATTCACCTTTACCATCAATTGAACACGCAATAGTAAGCCTGCCATTAGTTGGATTCGGATAGATAGCAAATGTTGGGTCGTACTTGTTAGATTGAAATTTCTTAGGGTGGCTAGGCTCTTCACCTCTCCGCTCAGATGGTGGTTCTGGAGCTAATTCGCATTCGTTCTCCCAACTTTGGTGTGAAAGACTATCTACGGCATTCAACATCGATCTGGACAGAAATACCCCGCCCGGGCAAGTGTTCCGCAGGACCACTTGTTCGGTCCCAAGTTCTCGCTGTTTGTAACAGCGATAATTAATGAAAAAGTCCTTGTTCCATTCATGCTCCACCCGGTAGCCAGTGTTCTCATGCCAGCTCATCGTTCCGATTCACCAAAGGTCAACAAATATCCGAGCCACACACCATTCCCGCTCACCCAGCACCTTCCACCACACCCCTCCTAGCGAACAGCTATCAACCATTTGTATATCCGTACTCATCTGTAATTCGCATCAGCCCATAACAGAAAACCCCGACCATACCGGCCAGGGCTTCCCCTTTCACTCTCACCCTCACTTTCACTCTCACCCTCACTTTCACCCTCACTTTCACTCTCACTTTCACTCTCACTCTAACAAATGGCTAACAGCCAACGACTATCAACCATTTGTATATCCGTACCCATCCGTAATCCGCATCAGCCTGAATTGTACGGCTAAGCATGATTTCACCCTACACTATTAATTATGATGCTGAAAATGAGGGTTTAAGAAATCTCCGACAGTCCTTGTGGCCTGCCAAATAGTCCTTGTTGGGTGGCCCGACAGTCCTTAAGAGTTCTCCGACAGTCCTTGTGGCCTGCCATATTGTCCTTGTTGGGTGGCCCGACAGTCCTTAAGAGTTC
>JBIKWM010000014.1:0-70419 GCA_044356305.1 Flavobacteriales bacterium | reverse complement strand
AATACGAAAGGCCACCCCACCCGCTAATTGAGTTGATACATCCCTTTGTCATTGAGGTAACGGCCTATCTGCTGGGCCTTAGCTTAGTCTATCATGCAGGGGAGTACCTGCTGGGCCTGTTCTAAAGTAGTTCTGAATAGATGGCACACGGACAAAAGACAGGCGGACGGGAAAAAGGCACACCCAACCGCACCACCTCACAGATGCGCGAACTATTAGAGAACGTGGTAGAAGGGTACTTTGATGGCCAACTACAATTAGACCTTGCAGCGATAGACCCCGAAACCCGCCTGAGGGTTCACCTTGAATTTCTTAAACTGATTACCCCCAAGCCGCCCACCATCTTAGGCTTTGACCGCACAGAGCAGCCCATCTTCACGGGCATTGACCTGAGCGTGCCCGATAGCGAAAGCCCAAACCACATTCACATAACGCGAAGGGTTGTTAGCGGCACAGAACAAGCGGAGCAGCCTCTTTTCCCTACAATTCGCATCATTGACATGAGCGCACCAGCGGAGGGCGAAAAGACCGAATGAAGGCGGTTTACTTGCAAATTACTCGCAAATGAAAAAGGGTTCCAAAGGCCGAAACCTCTGAAACCCTTGTCCCTGTTGGTGGGAGTTGAGGGATTCGAACCCCCGACCCTCTGCTTGTAAGGCAGATGCTCTGAACCAGCTGAGCTAAACTCCCAAAGGGGCGGCAAATGTATACAAAACAAGAAGCGGTGCAACAGTGTGGAGAAAATAATGCGAGAACCCGTTTATCGCTCAAATGCCGGGTGGCCCTTAGGTTTGCCACGGCACCTGATCATGACCCATCTGCGGCTGATTCTTTCCCTGTCCATCTTCCTGATTTTCTCCCAAAGGGTGAGGGCTCAATGGGTGGTGGCCGACCAGCGCACCTCCGAGCCGTTGCCATTTGCCCACATTGTAATAGGAAAGGGGCCTAAAGGAACGGTGGCCGATATGGATGGCCGATTCGCGTTGCCCGCAGGCACCTCAGACAGCATTCGGGTTGGGCATCTGGGATATCAGACGCGGACTATCTGGGTGAATGGCCCGGTCCCGGATACAATCTTCCTTGTCCGCGCCACGAATGAGCTGGGAACAGTGACCGTGACACCTAAGGCCGACCCCGCCTATGCGCTGATGGGCAAGGTGTATGCTGCCAGGGCAAAGAATGACCCTTTGGAGATAGGCGCATTCTCATACACGGGGTATGATAAGTTTCGCTTTGTGGCGGTGCCCGACAGCTCGAAACTGCGCAGAACGGGTCGCGACAGCCTGATGACCCGCGTACATGGCACCATGGAGCGCCACGGGCTGATGTTGACCGAGAACGTCACACACCGACATTACCGCTCGGGCACTTGGGCTGATACGGTGGTGGCCACACGCATCAGCGGACTGCGAAACTCTGAACTGCCTGTGTTGGCCACCGAGCTTCAGTCCTTCTCTTTCTATTCCGCGACTTTCAAAGTGGCCGATGAGACCTTCAGCACCCCCATCATGCGGATGGCAGGGCAGGTGTTCAGGCTCCAGCTTACAGACACGCTGGTGGTAGATAACGACACTGTGTATGTGGTGGGATTCAGCCCATGGTCGGGCAGGGGCCTGAGCGGCACATTGCATATCAATGCTGCCGACCACGCCATTCGCAATGTGAGTGCTGGTGTGGTCACTGCCATGGGGCCCGTGCACATAAGGCAGGAATATGCCCGTCTGCCCAGTGGGCGCTGGTTCCCTTCACGGCTCTATACCGATGGCACCTTCACGCTGTTGAGCACCAACGGACTCTACATAGGCATGAGTGGAGTGACTGCCATTGACGATGTGCGGATAATCGAAAGGGCAAACGCACCGAAACCGGGCATCAGACCGCTTGAGGTGGCACGCGAGGCATTGAGACGCGACTCGACTTACTGGGCCGGTGCGCGCCCTGAGCCCCTCAACGCCTGGGAACAGCGCACCTATCGCACCATTGACAGCCTCGGACGCAAAGCCAGACTCGATGCCCGTGTGCGTCTGCTCACCGCAGCGGCCAGCGGCATGTTGCCCATCGGGCCTATTGACCTTGACCTGGCCAGTCTGATCGATTTCAACCGTTACGAAGGGTTCCGGCTCGGGGCAGGCATATACACCCAACCGCGGCTTTTGCGGGGCACCACTCTTGGCGGCCATGTGGCATACGGATTCAGCGATAAGGCCGTGAAATACGGGGGCAGGGCCGATGTGCTCCTTCACAGAGGCATCGACCTCCACCTCCGGCTCAGCTACCTGCACGACCTGCAGGAGAGCGGAAGTGCCCGCACCATGCCCGATGCCCCGCCTGGCCTGCGCGACCTGTACCGCACCATCAACCTACAGATGTTTGATATGATGGATGAGCTGAGGGCCGATGTGCTGCTGCGACCCATTAGAGGCCTCCGTTTGCGCATGGGCGCCTCTCATTCAAGGTCAGAGGCCAAGGGCGGTCAGGCGTTTGTACCGGTAGCGGGCGATACCATCGGCACCGCTACGCTCTTTGAGGTGAACCTCGGGGTGCGGTGGTCCTATAGGGAGACGCTATACACCATCGACAGCCGCTCCATGGCCCAAGATGGTCCGCACTGGGCCGAGGTGCAACTCACCAGGGGAATGAGCGGGGTATTGGGCAGCGGCTACGATTACTGGCGCATAAGTGCACAGGCAAATGCATCGTACCGCATCAGGGTGCTGGGCAAAGGTTCGTTTCGGCTGCGTGCCGATTGGGTGAGCCATGCCGTGCCCTACCTCCGCATGTTCACTCCCCGCGCCAATTTTGACGACCTCTCGCTTTATTCGCCCCAGAGCTTCGAGACAGTAAGGATGAATGAGTTCCTGCACCGGTGGCAGCTCAGTCTGCACCATGTTCACAGTTTCGGGCGGTGGGCATCGCCCATGCAGTGGCTGGTGCCCGAGTTCCTGCTGGTCAACAACATAGGCCTGGGTGGCAATCCGACACCGGCACATTATTCAGGCACATCGGTGCAGACCATGCGCAACGGGCATTTTGAGAGCGGTGTGGTGATAGAGGACCTGATACGCATAAAGGTGATAGGTATTGGCGGAGGTGCATTTTTGCGCTATGGCCCAACGGCCCTGAAAGAGTTCGATCAGAACCTGACCTATAAACTGAGTATGCGCATAGCGCTGTGACCGGAGAACTGATCATACCCGCCAAGGTGTACCGCGAGGTGCCGATGCCCCGAAAAGGTGGCCGCAGACTCGTGATCCCCGATATACACGGCTGTGCACGCACATTCCTGGCCCTGCTCGAACAGATGGCCCCCACCGTGGAGGACCAGATCTTTATTCTGGGCGATATGATAAACCGAGGCCCCGACAGCCACGAGGTGCTCGACACCATCCTTGCACTGCAGGATCAGGGCCTCAGCGTCATGGCCCTGCGCGGCAACCACGAGGAGATGCTGCTGGCCGCCATTGCGGCCGGGCCCGAAAGACTGGCCGAGTTCATGGTAACGCAACCCAGGCTGCAGGTGCTCCTGAACAGGAAGGGGAAGGTGCGCAAACGCTACAGGCGCCTTTTGGCCACGCTGCCGCTCTATTACCTCACCGATGGGTTCCTGCTCATCCATGCAGGCCTTAACCTGAGCATACCCGACCCCTTCTCAGACCTGCATGCCATGACCTGGATCCGCGACTTCAAAGCCAAGGAACCGGTAAACGGCCGCAAGGTGATACATGGCCACCAGCCCCGCTCGTACCCTAACATCCTGAAGTCGATAGAGAACAGGGCCCATTCCATCGGGATTGACAACGGATGTGTGCTTGTGCCCAACGGCAGGGAAGTGGGTACACTGCTGTGTCTGGAGCTGGGTTCGTTTGAGGTGCTCTCGCAGCGCAGCCTCGAGAACTGACAACTTTTCAGCCAGCGCCTCACAACCCTAGCAGCACCTGTTCGGGGTCTTTGCCACCAAAGAGCATGCGGGCGGGGTTCTCCAACATTTCCTTCACCTTTACAAGAAAACTGACCGATTCTTTGCCATCGATGATGCGGTGGTCGTAGCTCATGGCCACATACATCATGGGGCGGATCACGATCTGCCCATCGATGACCACGGCACGGTCCACCACGTTGTGCATGCCCAGTATGGCCACTTGTGGCGGGTTGATGATGGGCGTGCTCATCATGCTGCCGAACACGCCACCGTTGGTGATGGTGAACGTGCCACCGGTCATGTCATCGACACTGATGGTGCTATTGCGGGCCAGGCCGGCCAGGCGTTTTATCTCACTTTCAATGCCGGCCAACGATAGCTGCTCGGCATTGCGGATCACCGGCACCATGAGGCCCTTGGGCGAACTGACGGCAATGCCGATGTCGCAGTAATCGTGGTACACCACCTCCTGCCCATCGATGCGGGCATTCACAGCAGGGTAGTGGTACAGCGCCTCGGTGACGGCCTTGGTGAAGAAGCTCATGAACCCGATGTTCACGCCATGCACCTCAATGAACTGCTGCTTGTACTTGGCGCGCAGGTCCATGATGGGCTTCATGTCCACCTCGTTGAATGTGGTGAGCATGGCCGTCTGGTTCTTCACGGCCACAAGGCGCTCGGCCACCTTTCTGCGCAGCATGCTCATCTTCTCCCTGCGTTCAGTCCGCTCGCCCTGCCAGCCCTGGAGGGCCGCCTGGGTAGATGGTTGAGCCGCGAAACCCGTTGATAGGGTGGCCAGCACATCGCCTTTGGTGATGCGGCCGTCCTTGCCCGTGGCTATTACCTGTGCGGGGGCAATGTTCTTCTCGTCCATCAGCTTCTTGGCTGCAGGCGATGGGGTGCCGCTGGCGTAGGAAACCCCTCCCCCAACCCCTCCCCTAGAGGGAGGGGAGTTAGGAACCACCCCCTGCGAGTTAGGAACCTCGGCTGCTTTCGCCACCGGAGCCGCCACGGCCTGTGTTTCTTTCTTGGGGGATGGAGCACCGGCTGGGGCGGCAGCGCTGGTATCGATGGTGCACAGCACCTCGCCCACTTTGACTGACTCACCTGCACCTACTTTAATGGAGAGCGTTCCGGCCGCTTCGGCATTCACGGTAAGGGTGGCCTTGTCCGAGTCTATCTCGCACAGCTCCTCATCCTTTTGCACATAGTCGCCATCGGCCTTCAGCCAGTTGGCTATCTCCACTTCGGTGATTGATTCTCCCGGACTCGGGACTTTAATGTCTAATTTCATCTGTACTTATCCTTGAACGAGTGCTTTATGAAAAACCTTTTCTATCAGATTCCGGTGCACCATTGCATGCCTTTGGGCCGATCCCGTGGCCGGTGTGCCCGAAGGTTCGCGGCTTATCACATCCATGGGCAGTTCGGGGAAGACACGGAGCAGATGCCCCCACGCACCCATGTTGGCGGGTTCTTCCTGCACCCATGTCCATCGCTTCACCCCGTATTTTTTGTAGAGGGATAGGAGTTGAGCTTTGGGCAATGGCTCTATCTGTTCGAGGCGGATAAGGGCCACCGAGTCATCACCGATCTCTTCTTTCTTGGCCAACAGGTCATAATACACCTTGCCCTGGCACAGCACCACACGCTTCACTTTATTCGGGTCGGCCGTGGCATCGTCAATCACCTCGCAGAAATGGCCTGAAATGAGGTCTTCGACCGGGCTGACGCAGCGCGGGTGCCGCAGCAGACTCTTTGGGCTGAACACGATGAGCGGCTTGCGGAAATCGCGCAGCATCTGCCTGCGCAGCACATGAAAGAAGTTGGCAGGCGTGGTGCAGTTCACTATCTGCAGGTTGTGGTCGGCATAAAGCGATAGGAACCGTTCCATGCGGGCACTGCTGTGCTCGGCCCCCTGGCCCTCGTAGCCGTGCGGCAGGAGCATCACCAGCCCGTTCATGCCCCGCCATTTCTCCTCGGCACAGCATATGAACTGATCGATGATGATCTGCGCCCCATTGAAAAAATCACCGAACTGGGCCTCCCAGATGGTCAAGGTACGGGGCGATGCAAAGGCATAGCCATAGTCAAATCCGAGCACCGCGTACTCGCTAAGCAGCGAGTTGTAGGCCTCAAAACGGCCCTGCCCTTCAGCCAGGTGGCTCAAGGGCACATGCTCCTGCTCGCTCTCCTCCACCTTGAGCACTGCATGGCGGTGACTGAATGTGCCCCGCTCCACATCCTGCCCGCTGAGGCGCACAGCGTGCCCTTCGAGCAGCAGGGTACCGTAGGCCAGATGCTCGGCCATGCCCCAGTCCACCAGGTTCCTGTCAAAGACCATCTCGCTCCGGTCCTTGAGGATGCGCTCCATTTTGCGGAACAGCCGCATGCCATCTGGCACGGTGGTGATGCTGCGCGTGATGTTCTCAAGCACATCGCGGGGCACGCCTGTGGCAGGTGAGGTGGCAAAGTCATCGGCACGGCCGAAACGGAAACCATCCCATGTGTCCTCCAAAAACTGGGTGACAGTGCCTTTCTGTATCTGTTTGGCATCATCGAGGCGGGCCTGCAGCAGCACTTTGAACTCCTCCTCCATCTCGCGCACCATGTCCGCCTCAACAACGCCCTGGGCCATCAGCTTCTGCTTGTATATCTCGAGCGGATTGGGGTGCTTCTCAATAATCTTATAGAGTAGAGGTTGGGTGAAACGGGGCTCATCGCCTTCGTTGTGGCCGTATTTGCGGTAGCAGAGCAGGTCAATGAACACATCGCCTTTGAAGGTCTGGCGGAATTTCATGGCCAACTTGACGGTGTGCACCACGGCCTCCACATCATCGCCATTCACATGGAAAACGGGCGAGAGGGTCACCTTGCCCACATCGGTGCAATAGATGCTGCTGCGGGCATCGAGATAGTTGGTGGTGAAACCCACTTGGTTGTTGATGACTATGTGGATGGTGCCCCCGGTCTGATAACCATCGAGCTTGGCCATCTGAATCACCTCATACACCACACCCTGCCCGGCTATTGCCGCATCGCCATGGATCAGGATGGGGCACAGTCTGGAGTTGTCGCCTGCGTATTTCCGGTCAATCTTGGCCCGTGAGATTCCCTCCACCACCGGGTCCACTGCCTCGAGGTGCGAGGGATTGGGGCACAGGTTAAGTTTCACCTTCTTACCACTGTCAGTGATATCGTAAGAGGTGTAGCCCATGTGGTATTTCACATCGCCCTCAAAGGCCTCATCGTCATAGTCTTTCCCCTCAAATTCTGAGAAAATGGCATCGTAGGTCTTATGGAAGATGTTGGTGAGCACATTGAGGCGGCCGCGGTGCGCCATGCCCACCACAAACTCCTCAATGCCCAGTTCGGCACCTTCTTCAACCACCATGTCGAGGGCGGGGATCAGCGATTCGGCACCCTCAATGGAGAAGCGCTTCTGGCCTGGGAACTTGCGGTCCAAGAACTGCTCGAACTGCACGGCCTGATTGAGTTTGTACAGGATATGCTGTTTCTCATAGAGGCTGAATCCGGGCTGATTTCGTGTGGGTTCGAGGTGCTTCTGTATCCACTCCACCACATCGGCCCTGCGGATGTACATGTACTCTGAGCCGATGCTCTGGCAATAGGTGGCCCACAGGTGATCGATGATCTGCCGGAGTGTGGCATTTACCAGTCCCAATTGAGAGCCCGCCTGAAAAACCGTGTCCAAATCGGACTGGTTGAGGCCGAAATTCTCAATGGCCAACGTGGGCGTGAATTTTCTGCGCTCGCGCACCGGATTGGTCCGGGTAAAGAGGTGCCCGTTCTTCCTATAGGCGTTAATCAGGTTGATAACGTTGAACTCCTTGGCCATGCCATCGGGCACAGGCCCGCTTGGGGCGGCACTTTCGCCAAAATGAGTCCTTGCAAAATCGACACCCTCAAAAAACAGCTTCCAGTCAGGGCTAACGCTCGATGGGTCGGTCAGGAACTGATGGTAAAGGTGCTCGGCAGCGGCCACATCCATGTTGGCCAGGTAGGTGAATTTCTCGGGCGCGCTCATTGGCTGTGGGCCGTTTTTTCGGGTCGCGAAGGTAAGATGGCATCAAAGGCCCCGTGGGGCAACAGATGTGGGTGACCCAGTGTTCGCGACATCGCTGCCGCAATAAGGTTCCAACGCGATACAGACTGCTTATTAAAACCGATATTGAACCGTATAAATCTCAATACCATCCATTTGCGCAGAGATACCATAAGTGTTTTAAATGACCGTCTCATCGTATCGAGGGCATGGCTACTGTGTCTGTGTGAACGGTAGAAATTCAAGTGAGGCAGAATTGGCCATGCACGATGGGCCGATAAATGAACCCCGATCACCGACCTTCGCGCACCGCCATCAGACCCATAGGAGGAACATCAGCATGAAAAAAGACGAGGTGCCGCAGGACGATGCCAACATGCTCGAAGGCAAGTTCAAGGTGGTGAAGTATGCAGTGAACGAGAAGGGCGAGTATGAGCTGGTGAAAAGCGTAGGCTGGGAACCCGAGAATGTGGTGCTGGCTCAGGCCTGGGACGTCATTAACGAGAAGGTTGAGGCAGCCCTGAAGCGCGTAAGGGCAGGCGAGGCCAGCCCTTTGGCTTACCACATGGAACGAAACCAGATGGATGCCGAACTGCTATCAGATTACATGGGTTTCTCGGCCCGCAGAGTGCGGCAGCACATGCAGCCGGCCGAATTTGCGGCATTGGATACAGAGACTTTGACCCGCTATGCCGAGGTGCTACAGGTGAGTGTGGAACAATTGAAGCGAACGGAGGACTGAGAGGCGCATGGCAGAGATTATACTACCCTTCGAGCACCGACAGAGTGCGCATTGCGAAACAGGCGTAATCAGCAACCTGATGCGCTTCCACGGCCTTCAAATATCTGAACCCATGGCGTTCGGCATAGGCAGAGGGCTGTTCTTCAGCCATTTTCCCTTCCTAAAAGTGAACGGATTGCCTGTCACATCATACCGCATATTGCCGGGCAACATATTCAAAAACGTTACTTCTCGGCTCAATATCAGCATGGTGCGGCAAACCTTCAGTACACCCGAAAAGGCCATGAATGAGTTGGACCGAGTGCTGGAATCGGGGCTGCCGGCAGGCATGATGACCAGCGTTTTCTATCTGCCATATCTGCCCCGCGCTTTCCGTTTCCACTTCAACGGTCACAACATTGTCATCTTCGGCAGGCAGGGCGATGAATATCTGGTGAGCGACCCCGTTATGGAGACCACCACCACCATTCACCGCACCGCCCTGATCAGAGCGCGTTTCGCCAAGGGCCTGCCACCCACCAAAGGGCGCATGTATTACCCCACCAAGGTGCCCAAAGATGTGGATCTGCGCCCTGCGGTGTCGAAGTCGCTGCGTAAGAATGCTTACGACATGCACACCATCCCAGTGCCCATTTTCGGATACAAGGCCATCAACTACCTGGGCAGCAAAGTGCGCAATTACGAGAAGGAATATGGCCCGCGCAAGGCCGTGCTCTATCTGGGCAATATTGTACGGATGCAGGAGGAGATAGGCACAGGCGGTGGCGGTTTCAGGTTCATGTACGCAGCTTTCCTGCAAGAGGCCGCCAAACTGCTCGATAGACCCGAACTGCGCGAACACGCCAAGATGATGACCGATATAGGCGACCAATGGCGTGACTTTGCCTACGATGCCGGCCGGATCTGCAAAGGCCGCGCCCCTGAGGGGGTGACGTACGCCACCTTGGCCGACCTGTTGACTGAGATAGCCGAAAGCGAGCGCAAGGTGTTCGAGGCCATTTACAAGTGCAAACCTTGACAGATTTGCCTGCCCTTCACATAGCCGACCTCGTGCGGCAATACCCGGGTGCCGAGCGCCCAGCGGTGAACGGACTATGTCTGGATGTGGCTGAGGGCGAATTCTTCGGTCTGTTGGGTCCCAATGGTGCCGGCAAGACCACAACCATCAGCATCGTATGCGGGCTTCTTCAGGTTGACCACGGGGCCGTTGAGGTGGTGGGCCACAGTGCCGGATCGCATACCGTGCAGAGACTCATAGGCTTTGTCCCACAGGATATTGCCTTGTACGATACGCTGACAGCCCGCGAGAATCTCCGTTTTTTCGGGGCGATGTATGACCTGTCCGGTAAAGACCTGAATACCCGTATCAATGAATTGCTGGACAGATTCGGACTGCTCGAAAGGGCCGATGATCAGATCCGCTTTTTTTCGGGGGGGATGAAAAGACGCGTCAACATCATGGCAGCGCTGTTGCATGGCCCGCGCCTGCTCATACTTGACGAGCCCACTATTGGTATTGATGTTCAAAGCCGTGCTTTGATCAACTCGCATTTAAGTGAACTGAACCGGAGCGGCACCACCATCCTTTACACCAGCCACCATCTGGACGAGGCTGAACGCCTCTGCTCGCGGTTGGCCATCATGGACCATGGCAGCATCATAGCCATGGGCACCCCTGCCCAGCTATTGCATGCTCACGAATGCCCAGACCTTGAATCTGTTTTCCTCAAACTGACCGGCCGAACCCTGCGCGACCATACCGCATGACCCGATTGCGTGCGATAATGATGAAAGAGGTGCTGCTACTGCTGCGCGACAGGGCAGGGCTGGCTGTGCTCTATCTCATGCCGCTGTGCCTGGTGGTTATCATGGCCGTGGTGCAGGATGCCCCATTCCGAAGTTTTCAGGAACACAAGGTGAGTGTGCTTTTCCGTGATCATGACTCTGGGACCGTGGGCGAGGAGATACGCGATGGCTTGTCGGCATCAGGTGCATTCGATGTTACTGTGGCAGACAGCACCCTTACCGAACAGAAATTCCGCGACCAGATCCGCAAAGGCGATTATCAAGTGGGCATCATTGTGCCTGAAGGGGTGAGTTCGGCCATCAGCGCCCGCTCGTTCGGCATGGTCGATGGCATGTTGGCTGCAATTACCACTCCTGCCGACAGCATACCAGTTGCCAGTACCACCGACAGTGCCACAGTGCGCCTCGTCATCGATCCTACAGTGAAACTATCGTTTAGGCAGACACTGCATAGCGTGGTCGAACGGTTGCTCACAGGGATATCGTCCAAACAACTGGTAGGTGCACTGAGCCAGCGCATGGGCGAGATGACAGGAGGCCCAGCACCACAGGTACTGCTGTCGGGCCTTGGTGCCGGTGTGGCCGAAGAGCTTGCCACCACCGATGCATTTGGCACCCACGTGGCCACCAATAGCACCCAGCACAACGTGCCGGCCTGGACCATTTTCGCCATGTTCTTCATGGTAGTGCCGCTGTCGGGTAACATGGTGAGGGAGCGCTCCTCTGGGGCCGCCCTGCGCCTGCGCACCATGCCGGGCGGGCCATGGCTGCACCTGAGCGGCAAACTTGTGGTGTACCTCGGCATCTGTCTCAGTCAGTTCGTGCTGCTGTTGGCCATGGGCCGATGGGGATTGCCACATCTTGGGCTCCATTCTTTGGTAATAGGAGATGGCCTTCCGCGGCTGCTGCTTGCCGCTATGGGCATAGGCATGGCCGCCACGGCATACGGCATAGTTGTAGGAACCGTTTTCCGCACCCACCAGCAATCGGCCATATTCGGTGCCGTGAGCGTGGTCATCCTCTCTGCCGTGGGTGGCATTTGGGTCCCGCTCTATATCATGCCCGCACCGATGCAGGCCATAGGCTCATTGAGTCCGCTGGCATGGTCGCTCGATGCCTTCAATGTTGTGCTGCTGCGCAATGGCGGCTGGGCCGAACTCGCTCCGCACGTGGCCTTGCTCCTGGCTTTCGCGTTTGCGTGTCTGGCCTATTCGATATGGCACGAACAGCGGCAGCAACGCAGCTGACAGAGCATCAGCTAACCGCGTGGGCCAGCCCCGCCACCGACACCTTGGCCGCACCGTGATCGAGCAACGCATGGACACAGGCTCCAAGTGTTGATCCAGTGGTTATCACATCATCAACAAGAAGAATGTGTTTCTCTTTGATACTCTTGGGCTTGGGGCACTTGAACACCCCGTCCATGTTCACGGCCCTTTCGTAACGGCCCTTGCTTGTCTGCGATTCCGTTGCAACCGCACGCAGCAGCACATCGGTGGCCAAGGGTGCACCCAGCGGCCCCGCCATTCCTTCTGCTATCAATTCACTCTGATTATATCCCCTCCGATCTTGCCGGGCACGATGCAACGGCACAGGCACTATGAGGTCCACGGGTTCAAAGAAACCCTCCTCAATCAGTAACGACCCGAACCTTGCCCCGAGCAACACTCCCACATCCTGTCGGCCCTGATACTTTAGCGAATGCATCATGTGCTGCACTTTTCCACCTTTGCTGAAATCGAGATAAGTGCACCCGCGGGCTATGGGCACCCTCCCTGCAAAAAGCCGCTCGATAGGTGTGACAGGGTAGCGCCAGTGGTAGCTTAAGGGCAACGACTCGGCACAGATCAGGCAGATTCCGTTCTCAAAATGCCGCAGGTGCGCTTCGCAGGCCATGCACAGTCGCGGGAACAGTAGCTCGGTGAGCACCTCAAGCCTGAACAGTTCGCGCAGATGCATGACATCGATTTTACAAAGGCGAATTAAAACCCGATGAACACTACTAGTTGATATACATTTGTCGATCAACCCAATAACCACCTTTGGTACAGATGGACGAGAAAGAGCGCTCCAATAATAACAAGGTATTCCTCATCCTTGCCATCATCCTGTTGGCACTTTCGGGCCTTTTAGGTTGGCAGCTCTTTGAGCAGAAGAGCGAGAACGACCGCAAGACAGAGGTGATAAAACAGATCAACACAGAAAAGGACAACCTGACGGCCGAACTTGATGAACTGCTAGAGAAATACAAGGATCTTGAGGAGGAGAACGGCAAACTGACAGGCGAATTGGAGGCTCAACGGCAGGAGATTCTTGCCCTTAAAGCGGATATAGAGAAGTACAAGGGCGATACCGGAAAAATGAACTGGTATAAAGAGCAACTGGCCATGTACAATGTGAAGTACAAGTCGCTCGAGACCAAATACGACAGCTTGGCCGCAGTGACTCAGGTGCTGATTGCCGACAAGACCGCCCTGCAGGGCGATCTGGCCAAAGAGCAGACCAAGACACAGGAGCTGACCAGCGAGAACCTGAACCTTAGCAGCACTGTGGCCCGTGGCAGCATGCTCACCGCCTACCGTGTATCAGTAGAAGGCGTGCGTGGCGAGAAGGACAAGGTGATGACCAAGGCCCGGAGGGCAGAGAAGCTCCACATCTGCTTCATACTGGGCGAGAACGCCATTGCGAAGCCGGGTAGCAAGAACCTGTACATGCGCATCATTGACCCGGAAGGAAAAGTGCTCACCTCGGGAAAAGAAGAGGAGTTTGAGTTTGAAGGAGGCCGTATGGTGTATTCGCTTGTAAAAGAGGTGAATTACCAGAACAAGCAGATGGACATATGTGTGTACCAGAACGCCCCAACCGCCAAAGGATTCAAGGAGGGTAAGCACACGGTAGAGATATACACCGACAAGGTGCTTATCGGCTCTGCTGACGTCTCTTTGCGCTGATTGTAACTACCACACTGAAGGAAAAGGCTGCCTAACGGGCAGCCTTTTTCGTTTGCAATGAACTGTGTGAACTACCAAAATGGTTGGCCCTACTCTTCGAAATAGACCCGCTTCACCCGGCCCGATATCGATGTCAGCACCTCGTATGGGATGGTGTCGGCATTGCGGGCGAACTCGGCTACCGGGTACCCTTCACCAAATACCACAACAGGGTCGCCCTCTTGGGCCGGAATGCCCGTAATGTCAATCATGCACATGTCCATGCACACACTGCCTATAATAGGCGCTGCATGGCCGTGAACCAGAATATGACCCTTGCGGTTTCCGTGTCTACGGCTCAGCCCATCAGCATAACCGATCGGGATTGTGGCCGTGCGCATAGGGCGACCCACCTGTTCCATGCGACCGTAACCGACACTTTGACCGGGTACTAGCTCGTGTATCTGCGATATGGTGCTGCGCAATGTGCCCACCTGCTGTAACAGACCTTGCAGGCGCGGGTCCACAGCCACACCGTAAAGCCCGATGCCCAGCCGTACCATATCAAACTGCGCCTCGGGGAAACGGAAAATGCCATGCGAATTGAGAATGTGCCGATCGACCCTGTGCCCAAGCCGCTGCATGATGCGGTCGGCCATATGGCTGAATGACTGTATCTGTTGCCGCGTGAATGCGTCATGAGCAGGGTCCTCGCTGGCTGCAAGGTGCGAGAACACTGATACGACCTGTACATCGCGACCATTACGAAGCAGCGCACACATGCGGTCCACCTCGGCCTCATTGAAACCCAACCGGTTCATGCCCGTGTTGAGCTTGATGTGAACCGCCACGCGTCCGGTATCAGCTGTTCTGCGGTCAAGCGCCTGCCGTAGCGCGCCCATCGACCGCATACTATATACCTCTGGGTCGAGTCCGTTTTGGATCATGCTATCATAAGCCTGTTCCTCAGGGTTCATCACCATGATCGGCAACGATACCCCGGCCCTGCGCAGCTCCACGCCCTCATCGGCATAGGCCACGGCCAACCTGTCAACCCTATGGAACTGGAGCAGATTGGCCACCTCGTACGTGCCACTGCCGTAGCCGAACGCCTTCACCATGGCCATCATCTTAACATCGGGGGCCAGTAGGGCGCGGATGGCGTTGAGGTTGTACACCATGGCTCCGAGGTCAACCTCGAGCACAGTCTGGTGCGACTTCTGTTGCAGCAGATTGCCGATAGCCTCGAAACCGAATGGCCGTGCACCCTTCAGTAGCACGGTCTCATTAGCAAACTGCCTTGGGCTGAACACTTTCAAAAATGCCTCGGTGCTTGGAAAGAACTCTTTACCCGACCCGAAAAGCCCCGCCTGTGCCGAGATACGTGGCCCGATTCCGATCAATCGCGAAATGCCCCGTTCGTTCACCATACGGGCCACTTCGCCATACAACGCGGCATCGTCCTGCCCGCTCTGCAAGATGTCGCTCAGAATGATGGTGCGCACAGGGTGCTGGTGCTGCTGTGCAAGGAAATCGAGCGCAATGGCTATGCTCTGGAGGTCAGAGTTATAGCTGTCGTTGATCACTGAGCAGCCATTTATTCCCTGTTTCAGTTCGAGGCGCATGGCCACGGGGCCTAGCAGGGCCATCCGTTCAGCTATCACCGCATTATCTACCCCCAGATGCAGCAGAACGGCCCAACACGATATGGCATTTTCAACCGATGCCTCGTCAGTAAAAGGTATGCGGATGCGGATGAAATCGTTCCGGTAAACTGCCTGTATGTCGGTACCATCGCGCTCTTTGGCCACGCGGCCCACCTGCAGGTCGGCCATGCCCTTGCGGCTCCATGAGAACAGTCGGGGCGACTGTGTGAAAGGGTACTGCCGAACTTCCTCATCGAGCACCTTGTAGTCGCGGCAATAGATGATGGCCTTGCTATCGACAAAAAGATCAAGTTTCTCTTTTGATTTCTGATGATGATCAATGAAATGCTCATCGTGAGCCTGTCCGATGGTAGTGAACACCCCGATCTCGGGCTTTATGATCCGCTGCAGCCTGATCATCTCGCCTGGTCTGGATATCCCTGCCTCGAAAATGCCGAGGGTATGGGCCTCGCTCATCCGCCAAACACTCAGCGGCACTCCTATCTGCGAGTTGTAGCTCTTGGGGCTGCGAACAGTGCGATGGTCGGGCTCCAAAAGCTGATGAAGCCACTCCTTCACCACGGTCTTGCCGTTGCTGCCGGTAACCCCAATAACAGGATAGCTGAACAGCGCCCTGCGTGCCGCGGCAACCGATTGCAAGGCGGACAGAGTGTCATTGACGCAGATAAAAACGGCATCATCAAGTCCTTCGGGGGCGGTTCGGCTCACAACGAATACGCGCACCCCACGTTGGTAAAGGTCCTTTATAAAAGTGTGGCCATCGTGCCGGTCACCTCGCAGCGCAAAGAAGGCTGTGCGGGCCGGTTGACTCAGTCTTCGGCTGTCAGTAAGCAGTTCAGTTATATGTGTCTGCGCCAGATTTTCGGGGCATGGTTGCCCGAGCACGTGCATCAGCCAGCCGAGGGTGCCAGGCGTGGTCATCGGTCTGTATTGATCCAAACGCCCTGGGCCTTGCTGAAACAGTCTCGACACAGGGGTTCGTAACTGTCCTTCTCGCCCAGTTGCACCAGCTGGCCTCCGCCCGAATGGCGATAGGAATGATTGGCCAGACTGCCGCAGCGCATACAGATGGCGTGCACCTTGGTCACGTACTCCGCATTGGCCATCAGGGCAGGTATGGGCCCGAACGGCTCGCCACGGAAGTCCATGTCGAGGCCCGCCACAATGACTCTGATACCCTTTGCGGCCAAAATGTTGCAGACCTCTACCAGACCGAGGTCAAAGAACTGGGCCTCGTCAATGCCCACCACCTCGACATCATCGGCCAATAAGGTGATGTGCGAGCTGCCCGGCACAGGGGTGCTGGGTATGGCGTTGGCATCGTGACTCACCACATGCGCGTCATCGTACCTGCGGTCTATCTCAGGTTTGAATATCTCCACCCGCTGCCTGGCGAACTGTGCACGTTTCAGTCTGCGTATCAGCTCCTCAGTCTTACCGCTGAACATGCTGCCGCAGATTACTTCGATCCAGCCTCTGCGACCGTCAGTATGTCGTGAATTCTCAAGGAACATGGGTCAGGGCAGATGCTATGGCAGGCGCTTACATTTGGCGGTGCCCACAATATGCAGGGGCACCATCCGTTGCACAAAGGAACAAAGTTGAGAGCCATGAGGAACGATGAACTGCATGACCGGCTGCACCGGATCCTGGAGCTTATGGAAGAAGCAGATCGCGAAGGTTGGGATGCCTTGAGCCGAGACTTGGCCCTGGATGAGCTGCGGGTGGTGTATACCTCGATCCATGGGACGAAACTGGTGCAGCGGGCTCCGAAACAGCCCGTTGTCATTGCCTCTCCTTTGGCAACGCCTCTGGCAGAAGTCAATGCTGAATTGCCCATGGAACCGAATGTCAGTGCCCCTGAGCCAGCAGTGACGGCAGATCGACCCGAAGTATCTCTTCATTCTACCAGAGATAAAGAGGCGAGTTCAGATTTGTCCGAGCCGAAGAATGAAGAGGCTCCCGCCAAGATTGACGTGCCTGCCCCGATCACTGCACCTGTAACAACGGCCAAGCCAGATTCGGCACCTCAACCAATCTATGCTGAATCTGCGCCCCCTCGCCCGGACGAAACCGAACCGAGGATCCTGGGCGAGAGGCTGAACAAACCCATAGCCGACTTGCGAACAGGCATCCCGCTCAACGAGAAATTCGGGCTGATCAAGAATCTGTTCGGCAATAACGCCTCAGAGTTTCAAGATGCCATTCTGCATCTCAACCGCTGTGCCGATGCACATACTTTGATGAGCCACCTGGAAGAGATGCGCATAATGGGAAATTGGGATGCCGAGGATCCATATTTCTTGCAACTCTACGGATTTGTTGAACGGAAAGGGACGTACCTCTCAATAGGGCAGGGAGGGTGAGTCAATGGGTGGAGATTAGCTGAAAAACAAGAAAGGGCCTGATCGGCCCTTTCTCATTCTCACACATACGGCTAAACAATGTCTCAGCTTCCGCACATCTCGCAGCCTTCAGGATTATCCAGCGAGCAGCTGATCTGATCCTTGGCGTACTGTATGTCGGGGGTTGGGAGGCTCTCGTTGAGCACCTGTGCACGGGCCTGAGCAGTGGCTGCCACGGCCTCGGGGGCCGGGGCAGTCATGAGCACGGGTACGGCAGCCTCTGAGGCGGCCTTCTGTTGACGCATCTCGGCATCTACGGTGAACTTGATGGCCTCTGTTGCCGCTTTGGTGCGCAGGTAGTACATACCGGTCTTGAGTCCCTTTTTCCATGCATAGAAGTGCATAGAGGTCATCTTACCGAAGTTGGCGTTCTGCATGAAGAGGTTAAGGCTCTGGCTCTGATCAATGAATGCACCACGGTCTGCGGCCATATCGATGATCTCTTTCATGCTCAGCTCCCACACGGTGCGGTACAGTACGCGGATGTTCTCAGGTATCTCCTGTATGTCCTGTATGGACCCGTTGGAGGCAATGATCTTGTTCTTCATGCCCTCGTTCCACAGACCCAGGCGCACCAGATCCTTGAGCAGGTGCTTGTTCACCACGATGAACTCACCGCTCAAAACCCTGCGGGTGTAAATGTTGCTGTGGTAAGGCTCGAAGCACTCGTTGTTGCCCAAAACCTGACTGGTGCTTGCAGTTGGCATGGGGGCCACCAGCAGCGAATTGCGCACCCCGTACTTGGCCACTTCCTCTTTCAGCACATCCCACTCCCAGCGGTCGGTAGGGGTAACACCCCACATGTCGAACTGAAAGATTCCCTGTGACACGGGCGAACCCGGATAGCTCTCGTAGTGGCCGAACTCCTTGGCCTGATCCTTTGAGCAGGTCATGGCCGCGTAGTAGATGGTCTCGAAAATGTCGCGGTTCAGTTTCTTGGCCTCAAGGCTGTCAAACGGTAGGCGCATGAGGATAAAGGTATCGGCCAGCCCCTGCACACCCAGTCCCACAGGCCGGTGGCGCATATTGCTCCTCCGCGCCTCAGGCACAGGGTAGTAGTTGCGGTCAATCACCTTGTTAAGGTTGCGGGTGACCACATAGGTCACATCGAAAAGTTTCTGGTGATCGAAGGTGCCGTCCTCGGTTACGAAGCGGGGCAGGGCCAGACTGGCCAAGTTGCACACGGCCACCTCATCAGGGGCGGTGTACTCCACTATCTCAGTGCAGAGGTTACTGCTCTTGATAGTGCCCAGGTTCTTTTGGTTGCTCTTGGCGTTGCACGCGTCCTTGTAAAGAATATAAGGAGTGCCGGTCTCAATCTGCGACTCGAGTATATGGAACCACAGGTCCTGGGCCTTCACCCGCTTACGGAACCTGCCTTCGCGCTCGTAGCGGGTATAGAGGGCCTCAAACTCATCACCATAGCAATCGGCCAGGCCCGGTGCCTCGTTGGGGCAGAACAGGCTCCAGTCGTCATTGGCCTCAACGCGCTTCATGAACAGGTCGGGCACCCACATGGCGTAAAAAAGGTCGCGGGCACGCTGCTCCTCCTTGCCGTGGTTCTTCTTCAGCTCAAGCAGGTCGTACACATCGGCATGCCATGGCTCAAGGTAAATGGCGAACGAGCCTTTGCGCTTGCCTCCGCCCTGGTCCACATAGCGGGCCGTGTCGTTGAAGACGCGCAGCATGGGCACAATGCCATTGCTGGTGCCGTTGGTGCCTTTGATGTAGCTGCCTGTGGCGCGGATGTTATGTATGCTGAGTCCTATGCCTCCGGCACTCTGACTGATCTTGGCGCACTGCTTCAGGGTGTCGTAGATGCCATCGATGCTGTCATCCTTCATGGTCAGCAGGAAGCACGAGCTCATCTGCGGCTTGGGCGTGCCAGCATTGAAGAGGGTGGGCGTGGCGTGGGTGAACCACTTCTCGCTCATCAGGTTGTAGGTCTCAATGGCGGCATCGATATCCTCCTTGTGAATACCCACGGCCACACGCATCAGCATGTGCTGGGGGCGCTCGGCCACCTCACCGTCCATGCGGAGGAGGTAACTGCGCTCAAGGGTCTTGAATCCGAAATAGTCGTATCCAAAGTCGCGGTCATAAATGATCGTGCTGTCGAGCAGCTCGGCATTGTCCATAACGATGCGGTACACATCGTCAGCAATGAGCGCTGCTGACTCACCGGTCTTAGGGTCCACATAGTCGTACAGCGCCTTCATGGTCTGCGAGAAGCTCTTGGTAGTCATCTTGTGCAGATTGCTCACCGTGATGCGGCTGGCCAGCAGGGCATAGTCAGGGTGGCGCACCGTGAACGAGGCCGCCACCTCAGCGGCCAGCTCATCGAGCTGCTGGGTGGTCACACCCTCGTAGATGCCCTCGATAACCTTCATGGCCACGGGGATAGGATCCACCATGGGGTCGAGGCCATAGCAGAGCTTCTGCACACGGGCGGTTATCTTGTCGAATTTGATGGATTCCTTGCGGCCATCGCGCTTTATCACATACATGGCAATGGGTTATGTTGAGGTGAGGTGAAAGTGGGTTGACTGGTTAGATCAATCTTAGGGATGAAAAGGGGCGGTTCCGGTCACTGGTGCCGATCAGTTGCTGACAGGGCTGTGTTCTCAGAAATCCTCATCAGTTGTGAATGAACGTGCGGCCTTGCCATCGCCCATCACACCGGCCTTCTGGTAGTCGCCCACACGCTTCTCAAAGAAGTTGGTCTTGCCCTCGAGGCTGATCATCTCCATGAAATCGAACGGATTGATGGCATTGTACGCCTTGGCGCAGCCTAGGGCCACCAACAGGCGGTCGGCCACGAACTCGATGTACTGGCACATCAGTTTTGCGTTCATGCCTATGAGCGCCACGGGGATGGCATCGGTCACAAATTCCTTCTCGTACTCCACCGCTTCGGTTATGATCTGGCGCACCTCGGCCGGGCTGAGCTTGTTCTGTAGCTGATTGTAGAGCATACAGGCGAAATCGCAATGAAGGCCTTCGTCACGGCTGATCAGCTCGTTGCTGAAGCTGAGGCCCGGCATGAGGCCACGCTTCTTGAGCCAATAGATGCTACAGAAACTGCCTGAGAAGAAGATGCCTTCTACGGCAGCGAATGCCACCAGACGCTGAGCGAACGTGCCATTGCTTATCCAACGCAATGCCCAGTCGGCCTTTTTGCCCACACATGGCAGATTCTCAATGGCATGGAACAGGTAGTCCTTCTCTTTCGTGTCGCGGATGTAGCTGTCAATCAATAGCGAGTACATCTCGGCATGGATGTTCTCAATCATTATCTGGAAGCCGTAAAAGCAGCGCGCCTCGGGATACTGTACCTCGTTCAGGAAGTTCACTGCCAGATTCTCGTTCACAATGCCATCGCTGGCCGCAAAGAATGCCAGCACATGCTTTATAAAGTGGCGCTCATCGTCATTGAGCTTGTGTTCCCAATCGGTGAAGTCCTGAGAAAGATCCACCTCCTCGGCTGTCCAGAAGCTGGCCTCGGCCTTCTTATACATCTGCCATATGTCCTGATGCTTAATGGGGAAAAGAACAAACCGGTCGTTGTTCTCGACAAGGATGGGTTCTACCCCTACGGAGGTCTTGGGAGGCAACACAGAATTGATATCAGGGACGGTGGTCAGGGTATTGGTCTCCATTTCAGTGGCTGCTTTCAGTTTGGTCGGTTCAACGTGTTTCAAGTCCTTTCATTGTGTGCCAGATAGGTGAGACTGGAGGCGAAGACGCCTTGCAGGGGGATTTAAGTTCCCCTGGAGGGCGGTCAAAACGACCAATCAATCTATCTGTTTGGAAATGAACGTGTTGATCAACTCAACCCGTCCGCGTTTCCGCTGTTGCGAATGTTCAGAAAAGGGGCCTACGCACCATGATTTTTCGATCAACAATTGCCCGCAGTTTTCAACATGAACCGTCTTTCGGCTTAGTTGATAACATGGTATAAATGCTGTAGCCCTTGCTGCTGCTACGTTCCCTGACCCATTGCGAAGTCAGGACATAAGAGAATCATTATCTGATCATGAAGGAATGGTTATGCTCATGCGCTCGCGTTCTATGTTGCACGCGAACCGGACCTGTCCGAATGGCTATTGGTCGGCCGATCGCCTCAGTTGGTCAACCATTTCAAGCTCCTCGTACCATTCTGTGCCGAATCTGCGGATCAGCGCCTCGCGCACAAATCGGAACACCGGAACCTCCAAACGGTCGCCACAGACACAGGCCGGACGGCACACGTCCCAACGGTCATAGTTCACGGCCTGATACTCAGTGTAATCCTTGACCCTGACAGGGTAAAGGTGGCAGGAGACCGGCTTACGGAAACGAGGTAGTACGCCATCTAAATGAGCCTTCTCTATGGCGCAGGTGGCGGTTCCATCAGCGGCAATTATAGAGTAGGCACATCTACCACCGTCAATCAGTGGAGTACCGAGGTCACCGTCAATATCCATGGTAAAAACTCCAGCGCGGCTCACCTCGGCCCTCCCTTCATCATCCATGTATGGAAGCACAACATCCAAGGCTTCTTCCATCACCCCAATCTCTTCATCCAACAAAGGTGCCCCTGCATCGCCCTGCACACAGCAGGCACCCTTACAAGCGGACAGGTCGCAAACAAATCTGCGGTCGAGCAGGTCTTCACTCACCAAGGTGCGGCCAATGGCTATCATGGGCCGCAAAGATGCACCTGCACACCACGCTATCCGTTGCGCACCTTTGCCGCATGATCCGCAAGGCTCTGGATAAGAACACCCCGCTCGGGCTGGTGCTAATGGCCCTGATGGTGGTCGGTGCCGCAGTGCTGCATTACGGTCGACAAAATGCTGTGGTGGCTGGCAGCGCCTGGTACGCCTGCGGCAGCGCCTGGCAACCATTGGCCACGGTGGCTGCCCATCTTGCCCTAATAATCAGCATCAGGGTACTCGCCACGGCCTACGACCTGGCCAATGGAAACATGGTCACCTTCATAGCCGCCTGCCTCAGCCTTCTTGTGCTGCGAAATGATTGTGCACTGCTACCATCAATGGCTGCACCCCTTGCTGCAGGGCTGTGTGCCGCCATGTTCAGCACCTATGGTGTGGGGGCCGTGGGCGGTGCCCTGTTCCATGTGGGCATGGGGGCCGGCATTCTGTTGTTAGGCGAGCGCTGGAGCGTTCTCGTATTGCCATGGCTCATGGTATCGTTGTGGGTGATCAGGCCCTTTAACCTGCGCGAGATGGGGGTTCTGCTTAGCGGTGCATTGCTGCCGCTCATTGCATGGTTCACATACATCCTGCTGAGCGGTGCGCCCATTAGCGAGTCTGTTCAAGCGTTGGGACACATGACCACCCACATGAGCGACCTTGGCATCAGCCGATCGCATTATCTGGCACTTGGCCTGGGTGCCCTGGCTGTGGCTGGGGCAGTGATTGACAGCGGCACGGGGCCCGTGCGTCAGCGCACGTTCATATCAGTACTGCTGCTGTTGCTGGCCGTTACCGCGCCCATGTTCATGGTAATGCGCGGCCGATCGGTACTGGTGGCCCCGATGTTAGCTGTTCCGTTGGCACTTGTATTTGCCCGTCTGGTCAAAAACGTGGGCAACCCATGGCTGGCCGATGCGCTGTTGATCATACTGGCCCTGGTGGCCCTTATGCCTCAGTTGGCGTAGCCCAACGCGATGCGGAGCCTTTTCAGCACTCCCAGGCCCACAGGTCTTGCCTTTTGGGCGCCTTTGGCCAGCATGGCATGCAAGGAGGCGCGGTCGTCCATCAGTCTTGAAAAGGTGTCGCGCTCCTGAGCGAAACCGTGCAGCAGCACCTCAAACAGGGCCTGCTTCGCATGTCCATAGCCATAGCCGCCCGCCATGTACCGCTGTCGCAAGTCACTCACCTGGTCAGGCTCGGCAACTATGCGATAAATGTTGAACACGTTGCACGTGTCGGGGTCCTTGGGCTGCTCCAGCGGGGTGCTGTCGGTCACAATGCCCATCACCTGCCTTCGCAACTCCTTCTCGGGCAGGAAAATATCGATGATGTTGCCGTAGCTCTTGCTCATCTTCTGTCCATCGGTGCCAGGCACCACCATCACATCCTCGCGGATGCTGGCCCTGGGCACGCGCAGCACCTCGGCCCCGAGTCGATGGTTGACAGCCCCCGCCATGTCGCGCGCCATCTCGAGGTGCTGCAGCTGGTCGCGGCCCACGGGCACAACATCTGTATCGTACATGAGTATGTCACACGCCATCAGCACCGGATAGGTGAACAGGCCTGCGTTCACATCGGCCAGCCGGTCGCTCTTGTCCTTGAACGAGTGAGCGTTGGCCAGCATCGGGAAAGGCGTGAAGCACGAAAGATACCACGTCATCTCGCACACCTCGGGTATGTCGCTCTGGCGGTAGAAAACGCCCTTGTCGGTATCGAACCCGCAGGCAACCCATGCGGCAGCCACCGCATCGACACTCTCGGTGCGCTGGGCCGCGTCTTTCACCGTGGTGAGCGAGTGCAGATCAGCTATGAAATAAAATCCCTCATTGCCCGGAGTGCGCGAGAGCTCTATTGCAGGCCTTATGGCACCTACTATGTTGCCAAGGTGCGGCCTCCCTGTGCTCTGAATGCCCGTGAGTATGCGTGCCATGCCGCAAAGATGCGGAGTTGCGGGCTTTGCGTTCGCACCTTTGCCACGCCCAAATTCAAGCATTGATGAGCAAAAGGATAGAATCACTACGTGCAAAACACGATGAGGCCATGGCTGGTGGCGGTGCCGAACGCATAGCATCGCAGCACAGTAAAGGAAAACTCACCGCACGCGAACGCATAAGCCTGCTGATGGATGCAGGCAGTTTTGAGGAGATAGGCATGTTCGTAACGCACCGCAGCACTGAGTTCGGTCTGGAGCGGCAGAAATTCCTAGGTGATGGGGTGGTGACCGGATACGGTAAAGTGGACGGACGCACAGTGTATGTTTTCGCACAGGATTTCACAGTGTTCGGTGGCTCGCTGGCCGAGGCCCACGCAGGCAAGATCTGCCGCATCATGGACCTCGCGATGCAGAACGGCTGTCCGGTTATCGGGCTGAACGATTCGGGCGGGGCTCGCATACAGGAGGGAGTGGTGAGCCTTGGCGGCTATGCCGACATCTTTTACCGCAACACCCGCGCCTCGGGGGTAGTGCCGCAGCTCTCGGCCATCATGGGACCCTGTGCAGGGGGAGCGGTGTATTCGCCCGCGCTCACCGATTTTATCCTGATGGTGCAGGACACGAGCTACATGTTCGTCACAGGCCCCAATGTGGTGAAGACCGTGACCCACGAGGATGTGAGCAGCGAGGATCTGGGCGGGGCAAGTGCGCACAGCACAAAGAGCGGTGTGACCCACTTTGCCTGCGCCAACGATGCCGACTGCATCCTCCATATCAAGCGGCTGCTGAGCTACATGCCACAGAACTGCGAGGACGATGCCCCTAGCCTGCCCTATCAGGCCGGTGATGAGGGCCGCCCTGCCCTTAACAGCGTGGTGCCAGAGAACGCCAATCAACCATACGATATAAAGAATGTGATAGCCGAAGTGGTGGACGAGGGAAGTTTCATGGAGGTTCACAAGGATTTTGCCGACAACATTGTTGTCGGCTTTGCCCGATTGGCCGGCCGCAGCATCGGCATTGTGGCCAACCAGCCGGCCGTACTGGCCGGGGTGCTCGACATCAAGGCCTCGCAGAAGGGCGGTCGTTTTGTTCGATTCTGCGACTGTTTCAACATTCCGCTGCTCGTGTTTGAGGATGTGCCCGGTTTCCTGCCTGGCACTGATCAGGAGTGGAACGGCATCATCACCAACGGGGCCAAGCTACTTTATGCCTTCAGCGAGGCCACGGTGCCCCGCATCACGGTTATCACCCGCAAGGCTTACGGTGGGGCATATGATGTGATGAACAGCAAGCATATCGGGGCCGATATGAACTATGCGTGGCCAACAGCCGAGATAGCAGTGATGGGTGCCAAAGGGGCAGCGGAGATCATTTTCCGCAGCGAGATAAAAAGTGCATCTGACCCCGATGCAAAGCTGAAAGAGAAAGAAGCTGAATATCTCGAGCACTTTGCCAACCCATACCGCGCTGCCGAACGGGGTTATGTAGATGAGGTGATTGTCCCGTCACAGACCCGAGAAAAGCTGATCCGCGCCTTTGCCATGCTGCGCAACAAGGTGGACCGTCTGCCCCGCAAGAAGCACGGCAACATTCCCCTCTGACCTGCGGTGCAGCTGTCATTTTGCAGAGCATCGCATTCAATGGGTTAAATTGTATGTGAACAATATCAGTTTTGAACGAATGTATGGTATTGATGAGCCATACCCTGGGACTCAAGCCGGGCACGTGTGCGATCCCGCTCGCATCCCATTACATTTGGGACCCTTTTATCCAACCGAAATGAGAAACATCCTACTTGCTGCCTCTCTTACCCTTGGTGCCTTTCGCGCTCTTGCCGCCCCTGGCGACACCACCGTTGTGACCGTGCATGATGCTGTGGACATGGTCTGGTTTGAGGCGTATGACCGTTGGGGGCAGTTCCCCGCACCTGGCACCGACTACCGCAAAGTGACCCTGCACTACGGGCTGGGATGCGCATCGGGCGGATGCAGCGGCTGGGACTATACCACACTCATGTATCTGCGCCATCGCCCGGGCTACAGCGACACCACTTGGGCCGAGGCCCCGAGTTTCACGCTCAACGGTGCGCAGACCGACTCGGCACAGTACAGTACCGACCCGACCTACGCCACCTCTTGGAACGGCACCGACACAGATACCCTGTGGCTAGAGACCGACACCATTGTGCTCTTTGGCGATGGCAGCGACCCGCTGCTGCCCACCGACACGCTGTATGTATACCCGGCAGGGTTCTGGTACGATGTTTTTGATTTGACAGGCACCGTGGTAGACTCAGTATATGCCAACCCCACCGGAACGGAGTACCTCACCCTCACCGACTACTACACCCTTAGCGACCACATAGACCAATACGAGCTGGCCCGGGCCATAACCCCTTACGGCACTTACATGAACCCGGCCAACAACGGTTATGGCACTAACGGATACAACAACACCTGGGTGCAGGACTATTATTATGATCTTACTGATTATCAGCACCTGCTGCGCGATTCCGTTGAGATCCGCGCCTTCTACAGCGGCTGGAGCAGCGGTTTCAGCGTGACCCTTGATTTCGAATTTATCGAAGGTACCCCGCCTATGGATGTGCTGAGTGTTGACAACCTGTATCAAGGTGACTATACGTACTCAAACGCGACCAATTTCAACACCGTGCAGCTACCCGACAAGGCGTTTGACATTCGGCCCGATGCAGAAGGGGTTCGAGCCCGTGTTTTCGTGACCGGCCACGGACAGGATGGAGAGTTCACTCCCAACATCAAGTATTTCCTCAGGTCAAATAACAATACCGTGGCGCAGCAGACCATCTGGAAGAGCGATTGCGGCAAAAATGCCCTTTGGCCGCAGGGAGGCACTTGGGTATATGACCGTGCCAACTGGTGCCCGGGCGAGGCGGTGCGGACGTATGACCATGACATTACGGCCAATGTGAACATCGGGCAGACCAACATGCTCGACATCAACTTCAGCTCCTTTACCCCATCCAACGGGGCCAGCTACAGCCTTGCCGCCCAGATTATCCAGCACGGGGCGCCCAATTTTGCCCTCGATGCCGAGGTGGCCGACATCATAGCCCCGACCACCAAAGACGAGCATGGCCGCAGAAACCCCACATGCACCAATCCGGTGGTACGCATCCGCAACACTGGAAGCGCGACCCTCACCTCGCTCACCATAACCTATGGAGTGCGAGGAGCCACTGCGCAGAACCACACTTGGACAGGCAGTCTTAATTTCCTAGAGAGCACCGAGGTCGAACTGCCAAACCTGACTGACTGGAACGGTTCGGCCTCTAAGTTCGATGTGAGCGTAAGCGCCCCCAACGGTGGCACAGACGGATATGCATTGAACAACACCATGACATCTGATTTTGTAATGCCCGATGTGATCACAGGCACTCCTGGGTTCGAGATCAGCCTGAAATCAAACAACAGTCCGCAGCAGAACAGCTGGAAACTTTACGATGCCGCAGACCAGATAGTGGCCGAGCGTAGCAACCTGACCGCCAACACCACCTATAAGGATACCGTAACCCTGACCAGCGGATGCTACCGGCTGGTGATAACCGACCTGGGCGATGATGGTTTGACCTGGTGGGCCAACACGGCTCAGGGCAGCGGCTATTTCCGCCTCAAGAAGCTGGGCCAAACGGCCATTTTCAAGAATTTCCTCTCTGATTTCGGGAGCGAACTCACTTACACTTTCAATTTTGAAGAGCCAGATGGAGTGAATGATGCCCAACGTCAGGGCCGCGCACTGGTATTCCCTAATCCTACCGAGGGTCTATTGGTAATAGACCTTGCCGCGCTCGATGGCAAGGTGAATGTTGCCACACTCCTTGACCTCAGCGGCCGCCCAGTGCGCCAGTGGAACATCAGCCAGAAAGAGACCCGCACTGATCTGAACGGTCTTGCGAAGGGCATGTATGTACTTCGTCTCCTTGGACCTGATGGGCTGATGGGCAGTGAGCGTGTGATGCTGCACTGACAGCCCATGTGCATCTCTGAGCCTGTGTTACTGGCTATGGACCCTCGCTGGGTGCTGCCCATCTTCTCGGTGGCGCTGCTGGTGGGTGTATGGCTAATAACATGGGTGATCCTGTACCGTCTCCGCCTCAAGGATCAGATAGAACTAGAGCACAAGGAGGCTGAACGCCTCAAGCAGATTGACCAGCTCAAGAACGACTTCTTTGCCAATGTCACACATGAGCTGCGCACCCCTCTCACACTCATTCAGGGCCATCTCGAGTATCTCGAAGCACAGATGACCGATGAGAAGCAGCGTGAGCAGGTAAACATAGCGCAGCGTAGCGCGGTACAGTTGGAGCGATTGGTTAATCAATTGCTCGACATAGCCCGCATTGAAGGCAAGCGCATGAGCCTCGACCTGCGCCATGGCGATCTTGTGCAGAAGGTGATTGAAGTAGGCCGGCCATTCCGTTCATTGGCCAATAAGAAGGGCATCGAGTTCCGCAAGGTGATGTCGGTACCCAGCCTCTATGCCGACTTCGACCCTGAGAAGCTGGACATCATCCTGTCAAACCTCCTATCCAATGCTTTCAAGTACACCGATAGCGGCACAGTGACGCTGTATGTGGACCAGACGAGGGCTGATGGCCGCGACCATGCTCGTATAACTGTGACCGATACAGGAATCGGCATTCCGGCCCATGAGGTGCCCCATGTGTTCGAGCGCTACTTTCAGGGGGGGGCCGTGCGCCAACGGCAGACAGCCGGTATGGGCGTGGGTCTGGCTTTGGTGAAAGAATATGTGAAGATGCTAAATGGTGATATAAGCATCCGCAGCGAACTTGACAAGGGCACTGAAGTGACTGTTCTCTTGCCCATAGTGCAACGGATATATCAGCAAGGACAGATGGTGTCGTTGCCCGAATGGAGCCCTGAGGCTGAACCCACTAGACAAACTGAGAGTGCTGACCCCGAACAGGCCGATGACAACCGCCCTGTGGTGCTGGTGGTGGAAGACAATGTGGAGATTCGCGATTTCATAAGGCTGATGCTGGGCGAGCAGTACGAGGTATTGGAAGCAGCCGATGGACAGGCTGGGCTCGCAAAAGCCTTAGACACAGTGCCTGATGCGGTGATATGCGACATCATGATGCCCGGCATTGATGGGTTAGAATTGACCCGCACGCTGAAGGCTGACGACCGCACCAGCCATGTGCCCATCATCATACTCACAGCCAAGATGGGTACAGAGAGCCGCATTGAGGGCCTCACAGCCGGGGCTGATGCTTACATAACCAAACCGTTCAGCACTCAGGAACTCAACATCACCCTTGATAACCTCTTGGATTCTCGCAAGCAGCTGCGTACCAGATACTCGCGCAGTGTGCTTCCCGATGCGGTAAAGGTGGACGAGCCTTCGATGGACGACCGCTTTCTGCAACGTGTGTGCGATTGCGTGCACCGCCATTTGGCCGATGAAGATTTTGACATGGAGACCCTGGCCCGCGAGGTTGGCCTGAGCCGAGCACAGCTTCACCGCAAGCTCACGGCACTCACCGGCCGCTCGGCCACACGCTTTGTGCGGGCCTACCGCATGGAGCACGCCCATGCCATGCTCAAAGCCAATGTTGGCAACATTTCTGAAGTGGCATATCGGGTGGGTTACCCCAATGCGGCATACTTCACGCGCTGTTTCACTGAGGATTTCGGTTATTCGCCCAGTAAGCTGAGGACCGAGCACCAGCATCGCAACTGACAAAATCCATGGCCCTTATTCTGCCTGTCAACGGAAAAAGCCCTCAGATGGGCACCGACTGTTTTCTGGCCTCCAACTGCACGGTGGTGGGCGATGTGGTTATGGGTGACCAATGCAGCGTTTGGTTCAATGCCGTGGTGCGGGGCGATGTTCATTGGATACGGTTGGGAAACCGTGTGAACGTGCAGGACGGGGCCGTGATCCACTGCACCTACCAAAAGGCGCCCACCACCATAGGTGACAATGTGAGCATTGGTCATAATGCCCTGGTGCATGGCTGCACGTTGCACAGCAACGTTCTTGTAGGCATGGGTGCCATAGTCATGGATAATGCTATTGTTGAAAGCAATGTGATCATTGCCGCTGGTGCAGTGGTACTCGAGAACTCGCACCTGCTTTCGGGCGGCATTTATGCCGGGGTGCCGGCCAAGCGCGTTAAGGAGATAGACGCCACCCACACCCGCGACCTGCTCGACCGCATCGCCCAGAACTACGTGATGTACAGCGGGTGGTTCAGCGAGGATGGAGATAATCAAGGCTGATTCGGACCCAACCTTACCTCCTTCAGATCAATATCGGCCCCAAAGAACATCCGGCTGCTTTTCTTGAATGATGGTGTCAGGTCGCTCACCATGAAGCGGTGGGCAGGCACGTTGCCGGTTCCGGCTGCCAATTCTCTCCGTATGAGGATGTCGCGCACGTACGCAGCCACTATGCCGGGCGCATCCAACACATCCACCCGCCCACCGAAGTAGGCCATTATCTCGCCCGCAATGAGCGGATAGTGAGTACAGGCGGGCACCAAGGCCGTGATGCCGTCAAAACGGCTGTCCTCCAGATAGGCCTGTATCACCGCACTGCTTATCTCATTGTCATGGAAGCCCTCCTCTATCATGGCGGCCAGCAGGGCGGTTTGCTTCTCTACTATAGTCACAGTAGGGTCGGCCTCCATCATGCGCTGGGCATACACATGCGAGCCGATGGTGGCCCGGGTGCCTATCACACCCACCTTGTGGCCAGCATGCTGCTGGGCCAGGTGGCGGATAACGGGGTCAATGACGTTGAACACCGGCATACCGGGCGGAACATGGTCCAATATGGCGCGGTAAGCAGTTGATGAGGCTGAGTTGCAGGCAATGAGGATGGTCTTGCATCCCTCGCGCACCAGGTGGTCGGTTATCCGAAGCGAATATTGAACAATGGCCTCGGCAGATTTCTCCCCATAGGGCATGTGCACTGTATCTCCATAGTACACGATGCTCTCGTGAGGCATGATACGCGTAAGTGCCGTGGCTACCGTGAGGCCGCCAATGCCCGAATCGAACATGCCAATCGGACGGTTGTCCATGCTTGTGATAAAAAAACCCGCCACACCTTAGCGGTGGGCGGGTTCAAATGTAGTGGGCCTTGTGGGGCTCAGAGGCCCAGTTTCTTTTTCACATCCACCAGTACGCTCTCGCTTTCCTTGGCATAAAGCAATACACCCATGCTCTCATCAAAGATGTAGGTGTAGCCCTTCTCAACTGCCACATCGGTTATAGCCTTCTTCACCTTATCAATCAGCGGGGCCATCAGTTCCTCCTCTTTTTTCTGTAGTTCCTGTTGGGCACTGCCTTGGAATTCCTGAATGCGCTTTTCCATATCACCGATCTCCTTGATCTTGGTGTTGCGCAAGGTCTCGGTCATGCTCTTCTCTGTCTTCTGGAACTCGCCCACCTTTGTTTCATACTCAGCGGCCATAAGTTTGAGCTGACCTTCAAGTTCCTTGGCAAGGTCCTGCAGATTTTTCTCGGCAGCAGTCTTCTCTGGCATCAGTTCCACAAGTTCGGCAGAGTCTATGTGTCCGAACTTCTGTTGGGCCATGGCCGGAGCCGCCATCAATAGGGCCACCACGGCCACAGCTATCATCTTCTTCATGTTGAATGGTCTCGTTTTTTGAGCGGTGCGAAAGTAAGTAAGTTGTTATTTCTTGTCTGATCCTGAGTTGCCATCGGTCTTCCCGCCTCCTGTGCCAGTGCCGGAACCTGTCTTCGAATCCTTCGAATCCTTGCTTTCCTTGGCCGAAAAACCCATTTCCTGCAGTATCTGGTCACTAATGTCATACTTGACATCGGTGTACAGCATGGTCAGACTGCCGCTCTTGTCAAAGATCACTGAGTAGCCGCGGGCGGCGGCCACGTCCTTGATGGCGCGGTACACTTTATCCTGTATTGGCTTCACAAATTCTTGCCGCTTGCGGTGCAGGTCACCATCGGGCCCGAATCGTTGTTTCTGCTTGGCACGTGCCTCCTTCTCCTTTTCAATGATCTGGTCCTGACGCTTGCGCTTCATCTCTTCAGTCAGCAGAATCTGCTCGGCCTGAAAATCCTTGTACAACTTATCTATGGTGGCGTACATGGTCTCTATCTCAGCCTGCCAGCCCACGCTAAGCTCATCAAGTTGGCCTTGCTTGGTCTTGTATTCCGGAATGTTCTCAAGGATGTACTCAGTATCAACGTAAGCGAAACGCTGCGCCTGTGCACTCAGGCCCAATAGGACCACAGCGAGGGTTAGAATCGTCTTTTTCATGTTGATAGGCATTGGTTATTGCGTTTGTATCAGAACTGCTGACCTATGCTGAAGTGGAACTGGCTCGGGGCCATGTCGGGACGGCCAGCGACATCGTCAAAGCGCCATCCATAATCAAGACCGAGCAACCCGAACATGGGCAGGAAAAGGCGTACACCCACCCCAGCCGATTTCTTAAGCACAAAGGGCTGGAACTCCCTGAACTTGTTCCAAGCATTACCCGCCTCAGCGAAACCAAGCACAAAAATGGTGGCCTGTGGGTTGGCTGAGATTCGATAGCGCAGCTCCATCGTGTACTTGCTAAAGATGGTGCTACCACCGGTGGCAGATAGCGAGTTGTTGTCGTATCCGCGAAGCGCGATAATCTCCCGACCATCAAGCCCGAAACCCGAAAGCCCATCGCCACCGAGGAAGAATCGCTCGAATGGCGAGATGCCGATGTCGCGGTTATACAGACCGAGGAATCCATATTGTCCTTTGGTCATGATTACCAAATTCTTTGCCAAAGACACGAACCACTTCATGTCGAGCTTCCACTTGTGATACTCAATCCATTGATATTTCACCGCAGGCTCGGCATTCTTGAAGTCGATGCCGCTGCGGAAAAGTGAGAACGGAGGGGTGAGTTCGCAAGAAAGTGATATGATACTGCCGTAGGTCGGGAATATCGGGTCTCCTATGCTGTTGCGCGATAGGGTGGTGCCAATGCTGAAGGTGTTGGAGGAGCCATTGTTGAACGAACCTGTGAGGGTGTAATTGGTAAGCTGATAGTTCTGATAATTGATCTCGTTCTGAAGTATGAAGTAATCATCGGGGAATTTGAGCCTTCGCCCAAGCCCGATGGTGGCACCTGTAATCATGATGCTGCTGCGCCCTTCGCTTCCCACTGGCTGTCCGTTGCTCTGCACGGAGTGATACACCGAGAAACTCAATGAATTGGGCTTCTTACCACCGAACCAGGGCTCGGTGAATGAAGCATTATAGCTCTGGAAATATAGACCGTTGCTCTGGGCCCGCACACTCAGTTTCTGGCCATCTCCAGATGGAAGCGGTTTCCACGCTCCTTTCTTGAACATGTTGCGGCCCGAGAAATTGTTGAACGAAACACCTATGGTGCCCACTATCTGGCCATTGCCCCAACCGCCCGAAAGCTCGACCTGATCGCTCGGGCGCTCCTCAACCGTGTATTCGATGTCCACAGTTCCATCGGAAGGATTCGGCTTGGGGTTCACACCCATCGTCTCAGGGTTGAAGTAGCCCAATTGCGAGAGTTCGCGCTGAGATCTGATAATGTCGCTTCGGCTGAAAAGCTGCCCAGGCTTGGTGCGCAATTCGCGCAAAATCACATGGTCGCTGGTCTTGGTGTTGCCAACTACCGTCACACGGTTGATAGTTGCCTGCTTGCCTTCGCGTATGCGCATCTCAAGGTCAATGCTGTCATTCTCAACCCTGATCTCTACCGGCTCAACGTTGAAGAACAGATAACCGTCATCAAGGTACAGCGAGCTCACATCGCGGCCATTGGGGTTCATCATCAGGTTGGCCTCCAACTTTCCCTGATCGTACACTTCGCCCTTCTTGATGCTCAGCACCTTGCTCAGTTCCTCAGATGTGTATTTAGTGTTTCCCAGCCAAGTGATATTGCGGAAATAATACTTGCGACCCTCATCCAACCAGAGTTCAATGCTCAATGAACCGTCCTTGTTGGTATATACCGAATCGCTTACAATCCGGGCATCGCGAAAACCGAGTTGATTGTACTTGGCCAGCAGATTCTTCTTATCATCCACATAATTGGAACGGATGAACTTTGAAGCCTTCCAGACCCGCCACCATTGCGCCTGCTTCGTTTCTTTCATCGAGCGCTTTAACTTGCCCGACTTCACTTGCTCGTTGCCATGCAACACGATGCGTCTGATTCGCACCTTTCGCTTCTTGGCTATCCGTACATCAAGAATAGCTGTATTCGGTTGGGTCGAATCTGCCTTCTGGTCAATACGCACCTCGGCATTGTAAAATCCCTTATCAACATAGAACTCTTTAATGATGTTCTTGGTGTTCACGACCACGTTGTCCGTGATCACTTTTCCTTTCACCAGGTCTATCTTCTCACGTATGTCATTGGCATCGCTCTTATTGACCCCTTTGATTGAGAATTTCGAGAGGCGGGGTTTTTCCTGTAGATGAATGTTGATGTACACCTTGCCATCAACAATTTTGGTGGCGTTTATGCGTACATCGCTGAACAGTCCCTGGTCCCACAGATTATGGATGGCCTTGGTGACTACCTCGCCAGGCACCTGTATCTTGTCACCAACAGTGAGTCCGCTCAACAATACGAGCACTTTCTTATCGAGATATTGTGTTCCACTGACTGTGACCGCGGCAATCTCAAGCTCGCGTGGTGACCCATAGTCAATCTTTATGTCGCTACCCACTTGGGCGCGCACCCACACCGACAGAAGAACAAAGAATGAAAGGGCTGTTATTCGGAGACTCACTTCGCTTTTTCCAATTGCTCACTCGTTTTTCCGAACCTGCGCTCGCGGCTCTGATAGTCAACAATGGCAGCGAGCAGGTCGTCACCATCAAAATCGGGCCACAGCTTGTCGGTGAAGTATAGTTCTGCGTATGCGAGCTGCCAGAGTAGGAAATTGCTGATACGGTACTCTCCGCTGGTCCTGATGAGGAGTTCGGGATCGGGAATGCCCTTGGTGCAAAGATGCTGGGCAATCGTCTGCTCATTAATGGAATCGGGCTGCAAGTTGCCTGATTTAACATCTTTTGCAATCTGCTTAACCGCCTCGGTAAGCTCCCACTTGGAGCTGTAGCTCAAGGCCAGATGCAAAGTCATGCGGGTGTTTCCGGCCGTTGTGGCCTCCGCCTCTTCCAGTTCGCGAATACATGAATCTGGAAGGCTCGACCTATCGCCCAGCCCTTGTAATCTTATGTTGTTGCGATGAAGGTCGGGCACTTCTTTATTGATGGTGCGCACAAGCAGTTCCATGAGTGCCATCACCTCATACTTAGGTCGGTTCCAGTTCTCGGTGCTGAAGGCATAGAGGGTAAGGTGTTTCACCCCTGCCTGTGCTGCGGCTTCTACAACCTTGCGCACCGAATCGACACCAGCATTGTGACCCAAAGTACGTAACAGGCCCTGTTTCTTGGCCCAACGGCCGTTGCCATCCATGATGATGGCAATATGCGCTGGTACGCGGGCTGGGTCTAACTTAGGTTTTTCCACGGTCAATAAAAAAGCGCGTCCCTTTTCGGGACGGGCGGCAAAAGTAAGCTGATCTGGATCATTGATAGGCGGGGCACTTCGGGGGCCTTGCCTTGATGTTGTACGACACCGTAACCAGAAGGAAGGAGTACCAGTCGTTAGTGGTCGAGTTGCCACGCTGACGGTCGGTGTTGAGTATATCGGGCGTGGTGCTGCGATCAGCCAGTTCGCGAGCTACGGACATAGATCCCTGATACACACCGTTCTCAGCATCAAGCACCTCAGGGTTGGCATATGTGCCGCTCACATCATCGAGATAATCGGTGAAGGTCCACCGCATCCCCCATTCCAGCCCGACACTGAAACGCTCAGTGACATTGAACTTTCCCCCTATTCCGAAAGGGATTGAACCACTTACCAGCGAGTATTTTTTCCTGTCGGGATAAAAAGTGGTTCCCTGACCTTCTGTTCCCAATGGTTGAAGTTCATAAAGCGTTCCGTTCAGATCGGCCTGTGGATTGAACTTGAAAAGGGCAAGTCCTCCAAAAATATAAGGGGTCCAACGGTTGTATAGGTTGCCCGGTTGGTATTTGAAGAAATTGAACTCGCCAGTAACAGCAAATTCAAACAGCCATGAGCGGAAGCTCAGGTTTCGTTCTTGTTGTGATGGCACGCTGCTTATCGCATCATCCGCCATAACATAACCAATCAGGCCCGTGGCCTTTGCGCTGAAGCGGTCGTTGAAATTGTACCTGAAAAATCCACCACCGCCAGGACGCGACATGGCAAATGGCATATCAGGGTTCAGGTCGCCCATGTAAAAAGAAACTCCTGCCATCAGGCCCACCTCCGACCGTTGCGCCACAGCCTTAAACTGTGTGCCGAGCACTGCGAGAAAGACTAGGAAGCCGCGAAATGACATGGACAAAGGTCAGAATTTGGGCAGGCCCTTGCGGGTGGTCTTGATCTTGCGGTTGTATGTGATCAAGAGAAACATGTACGAGTCAAGGTCGGTAGGGTCACCCCTTTGCTGGCCGGGACAATATGAGCAGCCCTCCCCTGTAGGCGAGCGCGCCAACGATGGGTCAGCCAAAGCGCGGCCTATGTCAGTTATTCCTGTCTCTTGTATTATGACAGCCTTATCCTGAGGGTTGGCCCAGTTGCTCCACAGATATGATGTGCTTACGTCATCAATATAATCAGTGAAGGTCTTACGCAGACCGAATTCGATGCCCACACTGCTCTGCTTGTCTACCGCCACCTTCATACCTACACCGAACGGTATGGCGAACTGCACACTGGAGTATGGGTCCCGAGAGGGCACAAATCCTTGACCTTCTGTATTCAGCGGCCGGAGGGAGACCCACTCGCCATTGTATTTGGCCATGGGATTCATGTAGAAGCCAGCTATTCCGACAAACCCATACACGTATGCCTGATTGCCCTTCTTACCTCGGCCACGTACCCTACGTATCTTGTATCGGCTGCCAAGGTTCTCTTTCATCCAAGAGAATTCAAGTTGAAGGGCCCACTCTACGATGGGCGATCTGAAATGCAGGTTGCGGTATTCCCTGAAGGGCTCCTTGGTATACTTATCGTCACCGGCCAGTTCGGCATACGAAAGGCCGCCCTTTAAAGAGAGGTACTCAGAAAGCTTGTAACGCAGACCGATATTGAATGCATAACGGATGGTCATGTACTCAAAGTCGAAGAAAAAGTCGGAACCAATCTGGTCTCGCCCCCCCAATTCACCCAAGAAGTTTGTGGCTCCTGCGCCTACCACCCATTCGTAGCGCATACGCTTCCAACGCTGTGCATCAGCCAGTTGTGGCAGAGTCAACACCAGTAACACAACAAAAATGAGCTTGCGCATGGGCTTCAGTGCAGGCAAATAGAGGGCAAATATAATACGGGATTCACTTAGTCGCGTCAGATCTCCCCGCAGTCAGACACGATGATCTTCTTGGCCGTAGCGCCCGAACGTGATCCGAGTGCTTCAATGGCGGCCACCACATCAAGACCAGAGGTAACATGCCCGAACACGACATGCGCACCGTCAAGCCATGGGGTGGGCACTGTGCAGATGAAGAACTGGCTGCCGTTGGTATTGCGTCCAGCATTTGCCATGCTCAGCACTCCTGGACCGGTGTGTCTGAGGCTAAAGTTTTCGTCAGCGAAACGCTCACCGTAAATACTTCGGCCTCCGGTTCCGTTCATTCGGGTAAAATCGCCTCCTTGAAGCATGAAACCAGGAATCACCCTGTGAAAAGGGCTTCCTTTGTAACCAAAGCCTTTCTCGCCTGTGCACAAGGCCCTGAAATTCTCGGCCGTCTGCGGCACCACATCGGCACGCAGTTCGAATTCTATGCGGCCCAATGGCTGGCCATCGGCTTCCATCTCAAAGAAACAGCGGGGATTGATAGCAGGTTGCGACATTCTCTCGGGCGTTTTTTCGGGTCGCGAAGGTGGTGATTTACTCGATGCATACCACCCCATTAATCGACATAAACCGAAATCCCATCACCACACCACGCGAAAATCACCTCATTTTCAATCATATAAGATACTTACCCCTCAACCTGTATGGCGATTCAATTTTCTGATTACTTTTGCAGCCGGTTTTGAGGTAGAGAGGGGACGCCAGTCCCCTTTTTCATTGCCAGATCAATGATAGTCGCTACTCAGATAGAGGAATGGGTTAGGGCCTTAGCTGAAGGCACGGACATGTTCGTGGTTCGCGCTACCGTGGCCCCAGGCAACCGTATCCGTGTGCTGGTAGACCGTCTCAGTTCGGGCCTGACCATGAAGGACTGTGTGGCCATACATCGCCACATTGAGTCGCACCTTGACCGAGAGACCGAGGATTTTGAGCTCGAGGTAGGATCGCCCGGAATGGAAGAGCCCTTTACCCACCCGTTGCAGTATGTCAAGAACATCGGGAGGCAGGTGCGAGTGATACTCATTGACGGAACCGAGGTGTCGGGCCGAATCAATGCAGTGATTGACAAAGCTGTGACCATCATACCCGAAGCAAAATCGAAAGGAAAGTCAAAAGCAGTACCGACCATTGAGGTCGAGCCCGTTTCCTTCGACATGAATCAGATCAAAGAGACCAAGAAGATCATCACTTTCAAATAACGTGACAGAAAAATGAGCGCTGTTAATCTGGTAGAATCCTTCTCCGAATTCAAGGAGTTCAAGAACATTGACCGTGTGACCATGGTCAACATCCTTCAGGATGTGTTCAAGAGTCTTTTGGCCAAACGGTACGGGAGCGAGGAAAATGTCAAGGTCATCATCAACATTGATAAAGGTGACCTCGAAATCTATCGTACCCGCGTCATTGTTGATGACGATGAAATAGAAGACCCGAACCAGCAGATAGGACTGAGTGAGGCATTGCTCATCCAGGATGACTTCGAAGTGGGCGAAGAGGTGACTGAACGCATCCCGTTCGAGGATTTCGGGCGTAGGAGCATCCTGGCTATCAGGCAGAACCTGCAGTCGAGGATACTTGAGCTTGAAAAAGACAACATCTACCGCAAGTACAAGGATCGCGAGGGAGAACTGCTCACCGGAGAGGTATATCAGATATGGAAACGCGAGATTTTAATCCTGGACGATGAAGGCAACGAACTGGTTCTGCCCAAGACAGAACAGATTCCATCGGACTTCTTCAAAAAGGGCGACAACGTGCGTGCCGTTATAAAGGAGGTGAACATGGAGAATAACAGCCCGAAGGTTATCCTCTCGCGCTGCGACCCACGTTTTCTGGAGCGCCTGTTCGAGAACGAGGTGCCTGAGGTGTTCGATGGTCTCATTACCATCCGCAAGATTGTACGTGTACCTGGCGAACGCGCCAAGGTGGCTGTTGAAAGCTATGATGACCGCATTGATCCCGTTGGAGCCTGCGTGGGCATGAAAGGCAGTCGCATACATGGCATTGTACGCGAACTGCGGAACGAGAACATTGATGTAATCAATTACACCAACAACTCGCAACTGTTCATTCAGCGCGCGCTCAATCCAGCCAAGATCACTCGTATAGAGCTTAACGACCAGACTAATCGTGCCGATGTGTACCTACGCCCTGATCAGGTGGCGTTGGCCATTGGCAAAGGCGGTTTCAACATCAAACTCGCTGGCCAGCTCACAGGCTACGAGATAGATGTGTACCGTGACAGCGATGTGGACAACGAAGACGTTGATCTTGATGAGTTCGGTGACGAGATTGAAGGTTGGATCATTGACGAGTTCAAGGCCATCGGGTGCGACACCGCCAAGAGCGTGTTGGATCTGACGGTTGACGAGTTGGTTAAACGCACCGACCTGGAAGAAGAGACCGTACGCGAGGTGAGGCGCATACTTCAAGAGGAATTTGAGGACTGATGGTTTCCTTTGCGGGTCATTGCCCGCACAGTGAGTCAAAAGCCCGTTTTCACATAAATGTAGATAATGTCAGTAGCCAAGAGGGTAAATGCTTTAGCCATTGAGGTGAACGTTGGTTCATCTCACGTCATCGATTTTCTGAAGGGGAAGGGCATCGCGGCCACTGATACCACCAAGCTCCAACCCGATCAGGTGGAGCTAGTGTATTCGCATTTTGCCCCAGATATGGCTCAGAAACAGGCCGTTGACAAGAGGCACGATGAGCTGGCAAAACACAAGGAGGAGCGGATCCAGATAAAAGAAGAGGCCAAGAAGATTGAGCCTGTGGCCGAAGTGATCCGTGCCAAAGTAGAAAGTGCCGGCCCTAAGGTTGTCGGCAATCTGAAGGAGATAGAGGAAGAGAAGGCCCAGAAGAAAAAAGCTGCAGAGGATGCCATTGCCAAGGCAGCTGCCGAAGCCTCGGCTGCCAAGCTGGCCGAAGAGGCAGCTAAGAAGAAGGCGAGCACCCCAGCCCCAGAAGTTATCCGCGCCAAGGCCGATAGCCTGAGTGGCCCAAAAGTATTGGGCAGCATTAAGGAAGTGGAGGCCGAAAAGGCGCGCCAGCGCAAAGAGACAGCCACACGCGAAGCAGCTGAGGCCGAAGAGAAAGCAGCTGCCGCCACAAAGGCAGCTTCCGAATCTGCCGCTGCTGCTGACCCCGTTTCTGCCGAAGAAACAGCGGCCCCTCTCACCGAAGCGGCCCCGGCCCCAGAGGATGAGGTGATTCGCGCCAAGGCCGAGACGCTGTCCGGCCCCAAAGTGTTGGGCCGAATGGAGCTGCCGGTAGAGAAGGAGCGCAAACCGAAGCCTGTTGCATCAAGCACCGATGACCCAAAGAAGAAGCGCAAACGCAAGCGCGTAGGCACCGAAGGGGGTGGAGGTAATGGTCAAGCAGGCGCACCAGGTGGCATAGGCACTCACCAGGCTGGCCGTGGCCCACGTCCGGGCGAGGCCAAGAAACCAGCCCTGACTGATGAAGAGATTCAGAAACAGGTCAAGGAGACACTTGCTCGCCTCAGTTCGGGTGGTGGAAAATCGAAATCTTCGAAATACCGCAAAGAGAAGCGCGAAGAGATAGCCAGACGCACTGCCCAGCACGAAGAGGAACTGGAGCGTGACAAGAGCGTGCTGCGCGTCACAGAGTTTGTGACCGCGAACGAATTGGCCAAGATGATGGACGTGCCGGTGACCAAGGTCATATCGGCTTGCATGAGCCTTGGACTGTTTGTGAGTATAAATCAGCGCCTTGATGCCGAGACTTTGACCATTGTGGCTGAGGAATTCGGTTATCAGGTCGAATTCGTAAGTGCCGAAGTTCAGGATCAGGTGGTAGAACGCGAGGACACGGCTGATGAGCTGCAATCTCGTCCACCGATTGTTACCGTGATGGGTCACGTAGACCACGGTAAGACCTCGCTGCTCGACTTTGTCCGTAAAGCAAATGTGATAGCTGGAGAGGCCGGTGGTATAACCCAGCACATTGGTGCATACAATGTGGAGCTGGCCAACGGCAAGCGTATCACATTCCTTGACACCCCCGGTCACGAGGCCTTCACCGCCATGCGTGCCCGTGGTGCCAAGGTGACTGACGTGGTTATTGTTGTGATAGCGGCCGATGATGCTGTGATGCCGCAGACCGTTGAGGCCATCAACCACGCACAGGCTGCTGGTGTGCCCATCGTATTCGCCATCAGTAAGATTGATAAGCCGGGGGCCAATGCTGACAAGATCCGCGAGCAACTCTCGCAGATGAACATCCTTGTCGAAGACTGGGGCGGTAAGTATCAGGTGCAGGAAATTTCAGCCAAAGCCGGAACCAACGTTGAACTGCTGCTTGAAAAAGTACTGCTTGAAGCAGAACTGCTTGACCTGAAAGCCAACCCAGAGAAGAACGCGGTGGGAACCGTGATTGAGAGTGAGCTTGATAAGGGCCGTGGATATGTGAGCACGGTACTGGTGCAGGCAGGAACCCTCAGTGTGGGCGATGTGTTGCTGGCGGGCTGCCACAGTGGCCGCGTAAAGGCCCTGTTCAACGAGCGCGGACAGACCATTGAATCTGCCGGTCCGGCCACCCCTGTACAGATTCTCGGTCTCAGTGGAGCACCTCAGGCAGGCGACCGTTTCAACGTGATGGATGATGAACGCGAGGCCAAGAACATTGCCAACAAACGCCTGCAATTGCAGCGCGAGCAAGGTCTACGCACTCAGAAACACATCACCCTCGATGAGATCGGGCGAAGGCTCGCCATCGGAGACTTCAAAGAGCTTAACCTCATTGTTAAAGGTGACGTTGATGGTTCGGTTGAGGCCCTTTCGGATTCGCTTCTCAAGCTCAGCACCGAGAAGATTCAGGTCAACATCATACTCAAGTCGGTGGGTCAGATCACTGAGAGCGATGTTCTCCTTGCTTCAGCTTCTGATGCCATCATCATTGGTTTTCAGGTACGTCCATCGCTCAACGCCCGCAAACTGGCCGAAAACGAGCAGATCCAGATTCGCCAGTACAGCATCATCTACGATGCCATAGAAGAGGTGAAAGCCGCTATGGAGGGGATGCTGGCTCCCGAATTCGAAGAGAAGATCGTGGGCAACATCGAAGTTCGCGATGTGTTCAAGATCAGCAAAGTGGGCACAGTGGCCGGTTGCATGGTTCTCGATGGCAAAGTTGGGCGAAACACGAAGGTCCGCGTGATTCGCGATGGCATTGTGATGTACAACGGTGGCCTCGCCTCGCTCAAGCGCTTCAAAGACGATGTGAAAGAAGTATCAGCCGGATACGAGTGCGGCCTCAATATTGAGAAATTCAACGACATCAAAGTGGGCGATATCATTGAGGGATACGAAAATGTGCAGGTGAAAGCCAAACTCTGAACCTGCATTTTCAAATAAAAAGAGCCGACAGAAGAAATTCTGCCGGCTCTTTTTTTTAAGGAGATATGATGAATCGAAGCCAATTCAAATAAAGGCTCGATATACAAAGAAGAATCATGTCCGCTCAGATGGCCCGCACCTCACCCCTTGCTCTCAAAAGGTGTGGGCTGTAGTCTACGGAGCAGCAGTGCGCGCTTCTCTTCATCAGTCATTGTGCCGCTCAGGTCAACAAAGTGCTTCACCATCTTGTCGTAATTACCGAGCAGAATAAGGAAGAACACCTCAAATGCCTGCGTGTCACGGAAAATGATGGCCTTGTGTTTTATATAGTCCTCACGGTGTTTGGCAAAGTTGATGGGGTACTCGGTCCAGTGTGTCTGTGGGCGCAAGTGATGCTCCACATGGTAGTCCTCATTGTACACGTTGTACTGCCCTTCAATCAGAGTCACTGAGTTCTTGTAGGTATTGCGTGAATCATCGGGGTCGGTAAACGCGTGCCACGTGTAGTTGATCGCAGCAAGGAATATGATGCTGCTCAGGTGTGGCAAAAGCAGATACGCGAATCCGAACAATGGGTCAAACGCCATCACGACCGCCATCAGTCCATAAAAAAGAGCCATTCCAGTCATCATCTTCCTGGCCTCCTTGGTCTTTCCTTTGGCCAAGTGGTGCCCAACAATGGAAATTCCGGTCCAGAACAAGGCGAATTCGAATAGATATATCATGAACCGCGAGGCATGCCTGCGGTCATAATACACGGTTGATGTAACGTCCTCCGGTGCATTATCAAACTTGTGGTGTATGCGCATATGACCCATCGGGTAGCCTTCGGGCACATGCCCGTACAAAGGCGCCAGAAAATAGCCGAAGAACTTGTTGAGCATGCTAAAACCGGGCTTGAACAGACCCTTCGGTTCGTGGCCTTCCTTGTGTATAAGGGTGGCCACTTGCGAGAAAAAAGCGAAATACGGCCCATAATTCAGTACATGATAGGCTAACACCGCCCACCAGTTGAAACTGACGGCCACGTAGGTTTGATACCACCATGATGCAATGAAAATCGTTGGTGCCCACACTCCGATTCCTAACAGAGCCCATAGGTAGCGGCTATTGCGCACGTCTTTAAGCATGGGGCGCGCCAGTGTGAGTGCCACAGCATCGGCCCAACCACCAATGGCCCTGCCGAATGCTGTATCGTATGTCCAGCCAATAAGACCATGCCACGCCATGGTGCAGGCAATCACAGCAACGAGCCAAGGCACCGGCAGCAGCAGTACGGCCGAGCAGGCAATAATCAGTCCGAAGCGGACCCGGTCAATCAGTTCAGGGGCGAGCGCAGAGGCATCGATTCGGGCTATCACATGTCGCATGGCCCGAATCTACGCAAAGCAAACGCAGTTAGATATGAGAACTGCTAATTCTTGCGGCCCTGTGCGCGAGGCCACTAACCAATGAACTCCATCGAAAAATAAGCCTCAAAAACCTCGTTCGCGCCAATGGTGAGCAGGCCCTCCTTATCCCACAATCGTCCCGTTCCCCCTACCCTATCAGCACAACCGAACCATGGCTCGATGCACACGAATGGTGTGGCAGGCACACTCCAAATGCCTAGCATCGGGAAACCGCTGAATCGCACCTTTATGGAACGACTGCCTTCGGTGGTGGCGAGTGTCGCCTCACTGATTCCGGTGTCCTTAAGCACAATGGCGTCCTCGTCAAACAGACCTGGCTTTATCCATAGTCGGCCATCAGTTGAACGAACAGCGCGGGTTAGACCAGTAAACAGGCCTTCAGAACTGAGTAAGTGACGATTCAGTTGTGCATCCGAATCGAATGCGATGAAGTGTCTGCCTTGGGCCACAGGCAACGCGAAGGCCGGGTGACCGCCAACCTGAAATCCCATTTCCTTTTGTCCGGTATTGGTTACCCTGAAAAACTGTTTCACCATGCGGCCATCGAGTCTATATCCCACTTCAAATCTGAAATGGAAAGGGTAGATGGCAAGGGTATGTCGATTCTCATTCAGAACAAAAAGGCATTCATCATCGCTCTGAGATTCTACCTCGAACATTGATGTTCGAGCAAATCCATGACGAGGCATCTCTGCCTCCTGATTGTCATAAATTACTCTGCGGCCTGCGGTCTCGCCCACGAAAGGGAACAGGATGGGCGCATGTCTGCCCCAATGCTGAGGATCGGCATTCCACATGTACTCATAGCCAGTGCCACGACACGCCACGCTGCACAGTTCGGCCCCAAGTGGATTGACCCGAACACTCAGCTCCTTATTTATCAGATGAACATTCATGCTTCCAATGTTAAATTTTAGGAATGATGTGAACTTGTATTGTTAAGCTAACGTTATGAGCCTTAACTTTGGCTTAACATTCAAAAGCACGCATCATGTACCGCAATACACTTATCATGCTCCTTGCATCGGCTACCATGGCCGTGGCCCAAGGGTCCGACAAAGGAAAGACGGTGTACACCGAACAGACCGATGGCACTGTGAAAATGGTTCGCATGCACGAAAATGGTCAAGTGGTCGAAGAGGGCACTTATCTCAACGGTCGCCCAGAGGGTCGCTGGCAGACATGGGATGCTGATGGCAACAAGACAGCCGAAATCAATTACCATAGTGGCAGGCGCCATGGCGAATTTCGTAGTTACGACCGTAACAATGGCACTGTGATAGAGCTTGCCTACTCAAATGGCCAACTGATGACCACCGACCGTTGGCGCAAAGATGCCAACTACGCAAGCACCAGCACGGTGAAATGACCGTTTGAGAACAGACTCAAACAGAAGGGCCGACCCACATCAGTGAGTCGGCCCTTTTTTGTTGCAGATGACATCAGTGATCAGGCCTGAGCCGCTGGCCCACCGAAGTTCATAGGGAATGCCGCTGCCTGCTCGGTATGGCGTATGGTGCCGTGCTCAGCCTCGTATTTCTGAATGTTGTCCTGCATGGCGCGCATGAACCGTTTGGCATGCTCTGGGGTGAGCAGGATACGGCTCTTGACCCTTGCCTTAGGCACACCGGGCATCACTTTGATGAAATCAATCACAAACTCGGCACTGCTGTGGGTGATAATGGCCAGATTGCTATAAGTACCCTCGGCCACTTCTTCGCTCAGTTCAATGCTCAGTTGGTTGCCCTGTTGTCTCTCGTCTGCCATGGCTGATGGTGTTTCTTCTTGGTTTAATCAGTTGTTTGAAGGGGTGCAAATGTCGGTTGTCGGCATCATGCCCCAATGCGAATCGGGGCCTCAGTTCATTCGGTTGGCGATATTCGCACATCTACAGGTACATCATCAATCGCCCTATCCAAATCTGTTACTGGTAATGTGCAATCTGAATTGGGGTCAATGCACATGCTGCAATAGAACCTGAGAAGGTCGCGCTTGGTCCACAGGTCGGTGATAGGGAATACGAACTCGTACTCATCAGGCCTTGTGGCAGATGTTCCCAGCGAATCGCTCTGCCAGTGGTTCATCTCGTAATGGGTAATGACATGCTGCCTAACTCCCGGATTCCCCGAAATGAGCAAATTATAAAGGTAGCCCATGAGTCGTTTGATGCCAGGCCTGAACTGCGACCACATGCCAAAACCACCTGTGATTGATGCGATTGAAAGATCCGAAGGTCCATAGCCGAAATGGGGCCGTTTCTGGTAACCGACACGGTACCATCCATTCGCGCCATCCATGTAGTTGGAGAAAAGGGGCAGCACACTGTCGCCATTATAAACCCCGTAGATGAACTGGTCTGCCAAGCTGCGCATGTCGTTGCAATCGGGCCGTGTAAATCCAAGAATTTCCCTGTTATCAAAGAACGATTGGTACGCGGTGACGAATCTGCGACCATGGCTGATGTCCCACCCGGTGCCGCGGGCGATGACCGGAAGCAACGAATCGGGGTCGGTATCGATCTGTTCGGTACCGGCATATCGATGGTCGGGGTGCTCGTCCCAATGGCCCTTGTCGAATACCGCACCGGCCACAGTTGCCCCGCTCCAATCCGTAAGCTCAGTAGCCACAAGCCGGTCTGTGACCATAAAATTGGCCTTGGGTAGATATCGGTACAACAGATGGTCGAGATTCTCTGGCCGCTGCACAAGGGTGCTATCGGTCAGGTATGCGGCCACCAGGTCGCTCACTCCGCTCATGATGAACAGATCCACATCGGTGACAGCATTGCAGTACCGGGCCGATGGTTCGCTGGCAAGGCTCTCGTACATGATGTGGTCGATCAGCTCTGCATGGGTCATCATGACCGGGCTCGTCTGATCCAGGTATCTGCAGCCCCAACTGCGCCTCTGAAAAGGCCCGGCCCCGACCTGCGATATATTGCCATCTGCATCAATCAATGTGGCGCCCATCACCCAACGGTTGTAATGTGAACTGAGCACAGGACCGAATCTTTTGACGAACACCGTCATGATGGGGCTACGCCAGGGGTCAGGTATCCGGGCTATGCGGAAAACGGTCTGCGCCACCATGGACAGAAACAGACTGCTCGACAGGATGTCCTCCTCCTTTGGGGCAATGGAGTCGGTACCATCGACCCACATGACAGAACTGTTGCTGAGAAAGAGCAGTGAATCGCGGCCGGTCTCCGCATCAGCAAAGCGGAAAAAATATCTGTCGGTGGTGTCGGTTGTGCCCAGTGATTCGAGCACCACCATCAACACATCATCGATCAGTGCCTTATCATTCTGATTGAATGCATACCACAGCAACAGGTTAACGGCTTCGTGGGCGTGGTACAGGTTGTAGGTCTCGGCCTGCGACTCAAGCAATGTACTTAGGACTGATGGCCTTAAATCATGCCAATAATTCCTTATTGACTGATGAAATCCGGGGTCTGCGCAGAGGCTATCTATTGTGCGGCTCTGGCCAGTAGACAGAATCGGCCAAGAGAGAAAGAGGATGAACAGCGCGAATAGGCGGTGCATGGCGCCTCACTCCTTGCGCACCAGCGCATAGGCCCCCACCATGATGCCCCAGCCGCCAGTGAGCAACAGGGTGGTGAATGCCCCAGAACTCAGGAACAGCACGTAGAAGAGGTTGAGGGCCAACTTGAGCACTGTATCAGCACCGAAAGCCGATTCGAGCACAACAAACAACATGGCGTGCAGGAAGCCGGCCAGCACCAGCCCCCACAGGCCGAAATTGGCATAATCGTACATGAAACTGGCGGTGTTCACTGTGCCTTTGTATCCGCGTGCATAATATTCGGGAGAAATGAACGGGTATAGCTCCTTGGCATACTCGCGGTAGTCGCAGCCCATCCACTTGGCCGCCAGACGATATCCGCAGCCGTGAAGGAAAGGTCTGCGGTCCGGAATGTTTCGGAACCAGCCCACGAGCATCTTGGCGGGGATGTACATGAGGCGACTGCCAAGACCTATCACGAATGAGAAGTTCCGTTTGTCCCACGCGGCTCCGAAGTGTTCCATCTCCTCAATCATCTCGGGTGTAAGCTCCTGCTCCTCCAGATCGAGCGCTATGAAATTTTTGCTGCGCAGGCTGGGGTTGTAGGCATACATGAGCAGATAGATGACCCCGAGCATAAGAGCCACTAGCAGCGAGGCACGTAGCCATTGGCGATCGGCCAGATAGAGAATGACAGAGGGCAGAACAAAACCGAATATGTAGCTCTTGTGCAGCAATGAGACGCAGTAAAGGGTGCCTGCAATGAGCATGAGCCAGAACAGGCGGCTCCTGCGCTGATGCACGCAGAGGGCAAGCGAAAGGGGGAGGAACGCCCGCACATTGAAGCTCATGAGATAACCCCACGCCATGCCCGACTCTTCGGCTATGCGTATGCGCAGGCCCATGATGTGGTTCATGTCTATGCTGGACATGGCAGCAATGAACGGATTCCAGCCCAGCCAGATCAGATGCAGCACGGCCAGGGCCACGCTGGTGCCGCACAGCCACTCCAAAGGAATGATGCCCTCGTTGCCCAGATTCAAACGGGCCATGAGCGAACCTATCCTCTTGCCAAGAGCCAGGCTGAAAAGGCCATATGTGCCGAGGAGTGCCCCTATGAACAGACCCAGCCATGGCAGGTATTGCGCCCCGCTGATGGCCGCCACCCCAATGGTGAGTACTGCGAACATTACGAGGTAGAGAAGCAGGATAACATGGCCCCGGGCCAGATCAAGCACGCGTGCCACTGTTCTCTTCTTTTATCTGATGGATGATGATGCCTGCGTAGCCGATATACAGCACACATTCGCCAGCGGCAAATATGCTGAAGAAGCTGCTCAAATCATGAGCAGGCCAAAGCCACAGACCGATGATGAACAGTGTGTAGGTCCACTGCCAATAGGCCACAGGCCGCAGGCGCCCCAACCCGATGAGGGCCGAGCTCATGGGCGACACCACGAGCTTGAGCGCATAGGCCACGGCAAGCAACACGGTGATCTGTGCGGCCCATTCCCATCCATCCCCGAAAAAAAAACTGAAAAGTGGCCTGGCGAAAAGCACTACCACCACAACCATTACCAAGGCCAAAGAGCCGAGCACCATGGCCACCTGAGAGTAAAAGCGCACAAGCTGTGGCATCTGCCTGCGCAGTTCGCCCGTGCGCTGCAGCACCACCTGCCCAACAGAAGCACCTACCAGCGCCAAAGGCACTGCCAGCACAAAGCGGCTCAGGTCGTATTGGCCGGTGGCGGCATCGCCAAAATGCCGCTGAACGATAATGGCAGGGAACATCAGGCAGAACGTGTTGAGCACCGATGGCAGCGCATTTAGCCGAGCCAATGCGCCATTCGCCTGGGCGGCCTCTTTCAGTTGCAGCCAAGTAGCAGGCGGCCGTTGTAACAGAGGTCGGAGCCGCACATAGGCCGAAATGTTATTGAGCACATGTCCGGCAAGGTCGGCAAGGATCAAGGTGCCGGGCATCCCTGCGAGTCCACCGCCCAACTGCACTGCGCCCTCGGCACCCCGCCTGTTCACCTTGTTCCATGCTGAGAGGGCAAATAGCCTCTGCCGCAGCAGCAGCATGTTCAGGTTGCGGAACGACCCCATGAGCACCACACTGAGCGGGACAGTCCATACCCAAGGCAGCAGACCGGGCCCGACCGCCCCACTGATGGTAGGCACAAGTGCGAGCGGAAGGAGAAGCGCCATGAGCATTCCAGCCCCCAGATTGACCCATTGCGAAAGGGCATGGAGCCTGATGGCCTCATCATCGCCCACGGCCGAGGTGATCCCCATCTCGAAACGGAGCGATGAACTCACGCTCAAAATGGAACAAAGGCTGAAATAGACCGAGAACGTGCCGAAATCGTCAGCGCTGAAAGTGCGCCTCAGCCAAGGTTGTAGCAGGAGCGGTACGACCTGTCCGGCCACAGTGCCGGCCATGAGCAGGCCTGCATCGCCCGCCCAGCCGGCAGGCCAGCGCAGCCGGGTGCCCATGCATCACTTGGCTATGGCCACCGCACGCTTCTCGCGAATCACGGTCACCCGTACCTGACCGGGATATGTCATCTCGTTCATGATCCGTGCGCTGATCTCGTTGGCCATCTGGTCGCTCTGGGCATCGGTGGTGCGGTCGCTGTCAACGATAACGCGCAGCTCGCGGCCAGCCTGAATGGCGTATGTCTTGGTAACACCTGGGAATGAGAGGGCCAGGGCCTCAAGGTCGTTGAGGCGTTTGATGTAGCTGGCCACCACCTCACGCCTTGCTCCGGGGCGTGCCCCGCTTATGGCATCGCACACCTGGATGATGGGCGACAGCATGCTGGTCATCTCAATCTCATCGTGGTGGGCACCAATGGCATTGCACACCTCGGAGTGCTCTCCGAACTTCTCGGCCAAGCGCATACCGTAAATGGCGTGCGGAAGTTCGGGCTCCTCATCGGGCACCTTGCCTATGTCGTGCAGCAGGCCGGCCCTGCGGGCCAGTTTTACATCGAGGCCCAACTCTGCGGCCATAATGGCGCACATGTTGGCCACCTCGCGGCTGTGCTGCAACAGGTTCTGGCCATAGCTGCTGCGGTAGCGCATGCGCCCTACCATGCGTATGAGTTCGGGGTGCAGGCCGTGTATGCCCAGATCTATGGCCGTGCGCTTGCCTATCTCTACAATCTCCTCCTCAAGCTTCCGCTTGGTCTTGGCCACCACTTCCTCGATACGGGCCGGGTGAATGCGGCCATCGGTGACCAGTTGGTGCAGGGCCAGGCGGGCGGTCTCGCGCCTTATTGGGTCAAACCCGGAGAGGATGATGGCCTCGGGGGTGTCGTCCACAATGATCTCGATGCCGGTGGCGGCCTCAAGGGCCCGGATGTTTCGGCCCTCGCGGCCTATGATGCGCCCTTTCACCTCATCGCTCTCAATGTTGAACACCGAGACGGCATTCTCCACCGTGTGCTCGGTTGCGGTGCGCTGTATGGTCTGCACCACGATGCGCTTGGCCTCCTTCTCGGCAGTCAGTTTGGCCTCGGCTATCATCTCCTGAGCCTGGGCCATGGCACGCGTGCTGGCCTCGGCCTTGATATTCTCAACCAATTGGGCCTTGGCCTCCTCGGCACTCAGCCCGGCAATGCGCTCAAGCTGCTCTATCTGGCGGGCACGGTCGCGCTCCACCTCCTCCACCTTCTTGGCCAGGTGTTCCTGCTGAACCTTCACCTTTTCCCTGTCCCGCTCAAGGTTCTGTCTGTCGCGTTCCACATCGCTGCGTTCGCGCTTGGCGTCCTCAAAGCGCTGGTTGAGGCTCTGCTCCTTCTGCCTGATGCGCTGATCGCCCTCGCGGGCGCGCTGCTCGGCAACAATCAGCTTCTCTTCGCGCTGGGCCACCTCCTGCTGGTGCTTGGCCTTCAGCTCTTCAAACTTCTGCTTGGCCTGCTCCATCTTGTTCTGACGGATGGCCTCGGCCTTCACTTCGGCCTCTTTAATGATGAGGTCGGCCTCGCCCTGACGGCCCTTTTTGGCCATCACCGACATGGCGGCCCCGCCTGCCACGGCACCGAGCACTGCGGCCACGATGCCTATTATCACTGGTATCATCTCTTCTTTTTTGGGTTGATGGGTTGATGTTGAAAAATGAAAAAACCCGCACCGACCACGGAGGTAGTCCAAACTCCGGTAAGGTATGTACGGGGCTGCCGGACGGGTCAGGGATCCTCTGCCGCCTTACGGGGCGGATATCGCTATCGCTAGCAATTGAGGCCTGCCTTTGCCACCCTTGAGCGCTGCCCCGATTCTTGTTCTGTTGAGTTTGGCAAACGTCTGGTCAGTGCGGGATGTGGTGCGTACATGCAACGGGACCTTGCCCGCCACATGGACGTTGAATTACCATTAGGACTATGTGAAAGAACGAAGGGAAAGACTCAGACAAGCGCCTCGGCAATGCGTTCGCTCAGGGCATTGAGCCGCTGTGCGACCGTATCATCGGCCATATGCGGCTCTTTGCGCGCATCGACCGCCTCTGTGGCAAACTGCAACAGCACCATGCACAGCAGATCCTGCCGATTGATGCTGCGGTAATTGCTCGTGAACATGTTCAGCTTCTCGGCCACAGCCCTTTCAGCTTCACGTATAACATCTTCCTCGGCCTGGCTCTCAACGGTCATCTGCAGGCTTCGGCCTGCCACATGCACCGTTATGGGCCTATGGGCTCCGGGGAAAAGGTTCAGTTGTTCAGTATCGCTAAGCACTTGTCTATCTCCCGCACCAGTTCATCCAGCCGCTCTCTCTGCTCCTCTGTCCAAGCTGCATCGCGGGCCGGAGTCGCGCTGTCAGCCGATATGATGTCCCCGCCCTGTGTGGCCGCACCGCCACTGTTGCGCAGGTCGGCCAGTTGGGCGCGCAGGTCGGCATTGGCCGCCAAGAGCGCATTGACCCGGTCGGTCAGCGTGGTGATGGTACTTTCGAGGCCATTCATATCGGTTCCAAAAGTAGATGATTACATCCCTTCCTTCCTCTTCGGCATTTGCACTTGTGGCACTTTGTGCCGCATGTGGTCAGGCATCAGCCCAGACCGTGGTGAACATTGACCCCATAAGCATACCGCTGGTGCTGAGCGGCAACTTCGGTGAGGTGCGCGGGGCGCATCTCCATTACGGCATCGATATCAAAGCCCCCCTGATGACGCCTGTCAGGGCCGTGTGGGACGGCACCGTGGCGCGCATAAAGGTGGACCCCGATGGCTACGGCAAGGTGCTTTACATAGCCCATCCGAACGGGATGACCTCGGTGTATGCCCACCTTAACCGCCTGTCGGACGAGATGGCTGAATGGCTCAAGGAACGCCAATATCAGGAGCAGACCGATGCGGTGGATGTAAAACCCTTTGCCGGTAAGATGAGCATCAAGGCCGGGCAGGTGATAGGCTACACGGGCAATACCGGCCGCAGCAGCGGGCCCCACCTCCACTTTGAGCTGCGCGACAGGGACGAGAACACCCTTGACCCCTTCGCCTACGGAATAAAGGTGCCCGACTCGCACAGGCCCGTACTCAGCTCTTTGACCGTATACCCGCACGGTGCCAACGCACAGGTGGACGGGGCGAACGTGAAGAAGCGTTTTGAGGTCCGCCCGGGCACCGATGGCACATTCGGCCTTGAGCCTAAAGAGATACGCGTGAGCGGCACCGTTAGCCTGGGCATAGGCAACCACGACCTGCTGGATGGGGCCGACAACAAGTGCGGCAACCGCAGCATGAAGGTGGAAGTGGACGGACGCGAGGTGTATGCCCACAGCATTGACAAGGTGGGCTTTGACTGGGCCCGCGGAGTGCTTAGCGGCATTGACCTTGGCCAGCGTCTGGCCACCGAAGAGGTGGTGCAGCGCACCTACACCGCCCCGGCCAACCCTATGCCCATCTACATGGCCAAAGAGGCGAACGGCATGATGAGTCTGGCCAATGGCGAAAGGAAACAGGTGAAAGTGACCGTTACCGACCGGGCCGGCAACCAGAGCACGCTGGCGTTCACCCTTGTTGGGGTGCCAACAAAGAAACAGCCCACTGATGCAGGGCCGCTCACCACCTTCCTCCCATTGGCCGACAACACATACAGCCACAGCCTTTTTCAGATATCGGCCCCAAAAGGCAGTCTGTTCGACACGCTCGTGTTGCGCGCCCCGGCCCAAGAGCCCTGTGCCGGTTGTGCCAGCGATGTGGTGCTCATAGGCCAGCCCGACATATCACTCATGAAGGCCGCGAAAGTGCGCCTGCCCCTGCCCAAGGGCGCAAAACCCGATGGCATGGGCCTTTTCCGTATGAAAGGGGGAGGGAAACTGCCCGAATTCTGCGGCAACGAACTTGTGAACGGTATGATAGAGGGCGAAACCCGCGACCTCGGCCGCTTCATGCTGATGCAGGACATGATACCGCCCGCGCTTAAGCCCCTCAACTTGAAGGATGGTGCCCAGGTGGCCCATGGCGATACCCTGAAGTGGAGCCTCAAGGACAACCTGACGGGCATTGCCTACTACAAGGGGTTCTGCCAGAGCGGGTTCATGCTGCTTGAGTACGACCCCAAGAACGACCTGCTATACCATGTGGTGGACGACCGCACCCCCTCTGGCACTGTTAACATGGGCGGCAAGGTGCAGGACGGCATGGGCAACGCAACGGAGTTCACGTTCAGTTTCAGGAAGTGAGGGGATTTCTGATTGCCGATTGTTGATTGCTGATTGTTGATTGTTACGCTCAGCGAAATCCCCCAAGGCGGGACTGACAGGCTGGGAACGCATTGTCATGTGTTGCTACATATTTCTGCAAGATCCCTGACCCGCGGGGCCCTTCGATACGGCCCCGAAGACAGGGCCTACTCAGCGTGACGCCCGCTTCAACCTTACCCCCCCTCATGCTTCGACTACGCTCAGCATGACAGAGAAAAACGGCTGTGCCCTTTCCTACCCTCAGTACACGCCACCCCATCTGCGGAGGCCCCATTCGGCACAGAGCAGGAGCGCCAAGAGGGCGAACACCCATTTGAGGTGGATGGCCTCGCGGAAGCGCTCGTGCGAGTAGATGACGTTGCGGATGTCCTGCCGCGCCACAATCGAGTCGGCCAGGGCAGACATCTGTGTGGGCCGGAACATGTGCCCCCCGGTGGCGGTGGCCATGTTGGCCAGGGTGCGGTGGTCGGACACGGTGTTGAGGGCCTCGGCCTGCAGGGCGCCCACGCGCAGCATGCCCTTGGCGGTCAGTATCCGGTCGGCCAGCTGGGTGCGGGCAAGGTAGGTGTAGTCGCCCGGGGGCAGGGTGCCTGTGTTGAGGCGGTAGGCGGTCTCGGTGCGGCCCATGGTGTAGGTGGTCTCAGTGCCATCTTGCCTGCGCAGGGCAAGGCTCACCTCGGGGGTGTTGGTGGGCTCGTAGGCATCGTTGTAGAGCTCGGCATGGAATATCACGGGCTCGTCCTCCATGAACGAGTTGCCCACGGCCACGCGGAACTGGCTGCGGTCTGCCGTCACGGCCAGGTACTGCACGGTCTTTTGCACCAGGCCCTCTATGTTGGCCCGTGTGCCATTCTCGCGGTAGTCGGTCATGGCCCAGCGCCACAGGCCATCGCCCGCTGTGAGGGCCACCTTGCGGCCGTCCATCTGGCTGAATGCCCACAGCCACATGTCGGTCTCAACGTTGCCTATGCGCTGTGTGAACAGGGGTGTGACCTGCTTGGTGACGGGGTGCTCACCGAACCGGGCGTTTAGCGGGGGCAGCTTGGGCAGCAGCCTGCGCAGGCCCTCATCCACATTGAATAGCCCGAAGCCGGGGCTCAGGGCCGGGAATGCGGCATTGAGGGCGTTGTTCGGTGAGTTGATGCTGGCACCGGTCTGCAGGCCGTTGAAGGCGCGTATGTCAGACTTTGACCCCACCATGAGCCACAGGGGCACATCGCTGCGCAGCACCTTGTCGGCCACCTCGCGGCCGGCCACAGTCTGGTCGGGCAGCTGGTGCAGGACGATGAGGCTGTACTTTGAGGGTTCCACCACGCCCTCGGTGGGCAGCTGGTCGGTGACCTCGAGGTTGATGTTCTGTTGCAGCGCCCGCTTGAGGGTGGCCACATCGGGGTGGGGCGCAGCGGCCAGTATGAGCACCTTCTGGCGGCTGTCTATCACCTCAATGAGGGCCTCCTTGGAGTTGTTCCTGCGGGTCATCTCGCCATCAATGGGCTGTATGTCCACGCGGTAGCGCATCAGGCCGGGGGTCTCAGCCTTGAGTTTAAATGAAAGGGTGATGCGGAACCTGTCGGTGGGCACTGCCACCTCGCGCTGGGCCAGGGTGCCGCGGTCATCGCTCACCGACACGCGCATGGTGCGGCCCTTCATGAGGTCGGCCTCGAGTTCGGCCTCGAGCGGGAACTCATTGCCGAGGTATGCATAGCGGTTGTGCTCGACCCTGCGCACCAGCAGGTCGCGCGGCCGCGCGGTGTCGCCCAGTGCCACAGTGTAGAGGGTGCCCTTAAGGCGCAGGGGACGGTAGGCGGGGTCAATGCCGCGGTTCATCACGCCATCGCTTGCCAGCACCACTGCGCCCACGTTGCGGTTGGCATAGCGGCTCTCGAGGTCTTCGAACAGGGAGGTGAGGTCGGTGCGCTGGCCATCGAACCGGAGGGTATCGGGCAGGGGCCTCACCGAGCCGTCAAAAGCATACGACTCGAGGGTGAAACGGTCAGCGAGGCGTGTGCGGAGCGAGTCGAGCGATGCCTGGTAGGCGGTGCGGTACCACACCGAGTCGCGGTTGAGGGCCACCGAGGCCGACACATCCTGGGCCAGCACAATGATGGGCTTCTCCACCTCGTTCTGCACGGTGCGCAGCATGGGGCCCAGCAAGAGCACCACAATAAGGGCCACACTGGCCCCGCGCAGGGCGGCCAGGGTGCGCCTGGTCCACAGGGGCAGCTCAGCGGCACGGCTGTCGCGGTAATAGAGGGCCATGGCGGCCACGGCACCCAGGGCAAGTGCCACGGCCACCAGCCATGTCGGATACTCAAAGGTCAGTTCGGCCACGCCCGCAGGGGTCTATCAGGTCAACATGCCTCCACACACACTCAGGGTCTGGCCTGTAACATAGGTGCTCATGTCGCTGGCAAGGAACACCACGGCCTGGGCCACATCGTGCGGGGTGCCGCCCCGCCTGAGGGGTATCTGTGCGCGCCACTCGTCCACCACCTTGGGGTCGAGGGCCGCGGTCATCTCGGTCTCAATAAATCCAGGGGCCACCACGTTGCACCGTATGTTGCGCGACCCGAGCTCGAGGGCCAGGCTCTTGCTGAACCCGATGATGCCCGCCTTGCTGGCTGCGTAGTTGGCCTGGCCCGCATTGCCCTTTACCCCCACCACCGAACTGATGTTGATGATGCTGCCCTGGCGCTGCTTCAGCAAGGTGCGCTGGGCGGCCTTGCACACGTTGAACACCGAGCGCAGGTTGGTGGCCATCACCTCTTCCCATTGCTCGAGGGTCATGCGCATGAGCAGGTTGTCGCGGGTGATGCCGGTATTGTTCACTATGATGTGCAGGCTGCCGAACCCTTCCACCACCTGGTCTACCAGGGCCTGTGCCTGAGCATGGTCGGCCGCATCGCTGCGGATGGCGAGCACCCGGCCCCCGTAGGTGCGCAGCTCATCGGCCACGGCCTGGGCCTGCGCATCGGAACTGAGGTAGGTGAAGGCCACATCGGCACCCTGTGCGGCCAGAGCGGCCACTATGCCACGCCCTATGCCGCGCGTGCCCCCGGTGACAAGGGCGGTCTTTCCTTTCAAAAGCTGCATGCGGCCAAAGATAGGGTTGTGAGGTACGGAGGTAGGATGCGGTGTGGATTCAATGGGCACAAAGAGAAAGACCCGCCCTGCCGGGGCAGAACGGGTCTTCATTCAAAGATCGGCCAGATCACTTCACCAAGGTCGCCTTCATGGTTATGTCGGTCACGGGGCGGTCGCCAGGCTTGGTCTGCACGGCCGCTATCTTATCCACCACATCGAGGCCCTCTATCACCTCACCGAACACAGTGTACTGCATGTCGAGGTGCGGGGTGCCGCCCACGGTCTCGTACATCTTGAGCTGCTCCTCGGTGTAGGTGAATCCCCCGCGCTGGGCCATCTGCTGCAGCTGCGGGCGCTGGAAGGTGCGGCCCTGCACAATGTAGAACTGCGAGCCCGATGACATGCGCTTCGGGTTCACATTGTCGCCAGTGCGGGCTGCCGCCATCGCCCCCTTCTTGTGGTACAGGGCAGGCATGATCTCGGCATCCACCATGGGGCGGTTGTCGATGGTGTTGAGCCCTCCGTCCGACCCACCGCCCTGAATCATGAAGTCCTTGATGACACGGTGAAAGATGCTGCCATCGAACTTGCCGGTGCGCACTATCTCAAGAAAATTGTCGCGGTGCTTCGGGGTCTCGTTGTACAGTTTCACTTTGATGTCACCCATCGAGGTGCTGATGAGCACCACGGGCTCTTTGGCCTTGTTCTGGGCCACGGCCCCCATGGTTACGGCCACAAGGCCGATGGCGAGAAGATTGCGTTTCATGTTGTAATGGTAGGTTTGATTACTTTTGGCCTTGTCCGGCTCATCGGCAATGATAGCAAAACCAGTGCCGACCACGACCGCACACAACCGAACTGACTACTTAACGTTTCTGTCGATATGAAAAAGCTCCTCGTACCTGTTGCCCTGTTGGCCCTTGTGGTGGGTGCCGCCTCGTGCAAGAAGACCTCAGACTGCACCCTGATTGTGCATGTGGTGAAAGACAGTGTCGATTTCATAACCGGTGATACCAGCGAGGTGGATGTGCACCACGCCACCGTGGAAGTGTACAACGAGTCCACCGGCCACGATGAGACGCTCGATCAGACCCTCGAGACCGGATCAAACGGACAGGCCGAGTTCGTCTATAAGAGTGAGGCGATCTTTCTGGTACGTGTCACACATTCGGGCCAGATCGTTGATGCCGGATATGCCGTGCTGAAACCGGGCGAGACAGTGACCAAGGATGTGAACCTGGATGATTACTGAGAATGTGACCGACTAAAAGAAAGGCCCGGTGGAACCTATCCACCGGGCCTTTCTTTTTACGCTCTTTTCAGAGCCTCAGAATGGGTATAGGATCGGGATCAGAATGCTGGACACAATCCAGAACAGTATGTTCAGCGGCACTCCGACCCGAAGGAAATCGGCAAAAGTGTAGTTGCCTGCCGTGTACACCATGCTGTTAGTCTGGTAACCGATTGGCGTGGCAAAACTGGCCGATGCCCCCATCGTGATGGCGATGATGAACGGCATGGCACTCACACCCATGGCCTGGGCCGCGCTGATGGCCAATGGAGTGAGCAGGGCGGCCGTGGCATTATTGGACATGATCTCCGTTAGGAACGAGGTACAGAAATAAAAGGCCGATAAAAGGATGAAAGGGCCATATGCACCTAAACTACCGACCATCTGATGTGCCGCCAAATCCGCCAATCCACTGGATTTCATCGCCTCTCCAAGGCTCAGGGCCCCTACAATAAGAAAAACAATCTGCCATTGGATAGACTTATAGGCCTCTTTCATAGTGAGCACTTTTGAGAGCACCAGATACAGTACCCCGACAATTGTGCCGATGACGATGGGCACTACCTCGAAGGCAGCCGTGATTACCACAGCGAGAAGTGTGAGGATCACCTTGATGGCCATGGCCCGGTCGAAGGAGTTCAGCTCCTCCTCCGCAATTATTATGAAGTCACCGCTGGAGTTCTCCAACTTTTTAAGCTCTGGCAGGAAGTGTGACTTGATCTCAATAAGAATCACATCTCCAGTCCGCAACTCAATGTCGTTGATGTGGTCGTTGATCAGCTCCTCGCGGTGACGTAATCCAAGAGGTACGGCCCTGAAGCTTCTCCTTATGTCCAGCTCGCGCAGAGTCTTGCCCTCGAACCCTGAACCGTACTTGACAACCAGTTCCACCAGCTTGGTGGCGCCCTTGGCATCGTCAGAGCCTTGTTTCTCCTGAGCGATGAAGACAAGATCTGCGCTGTCTCTCAGCGATTTGATGCGCTCAATGTCGCAACGCACTTTGAGCATGTCACCTGCATGCAGAACCATGTCGCCAGGGGGTACAGCGAACTTCTCCTCACCACGTACCACATCTATGATATCAATCTGGCTGCCCCTCAATAGCTGCGAGTCCATGATCCGAGCACCCACAAGTGCTGACTTCGGGCCGATCCTGAATTGCAAGGTGTAGTCCGACACGTTGAACCGCTCAGTCATCTCATTGGCATCGCCCCGGTCAGGAAGCAGTTTGGTGCCAATAAGGACCATGTAGATTGTTCCACAAACCATTGTGAGAATTCCGATAGGCGCAAGCGTGAACATTCCGAGCCCCTCCAATCCGGCCTTTTCGGCCATACCGCTCACTATGATATTGGTAGATGTGCCGATAAGCGTGCAGCACCCACCAAAAATGGTGGCGTACGACACAGGGATGAGCAGCCGCGAGGCCGGTATCCCCGTCAGCTTGGCCACGTGGATCATCACCGGGATGAAGACCGCCACGACCGGAGTGTTGTTGATAAAGGCACTTATGGTGGCCACCACTAACATGGTTATCGCCATGCCGAGCATCTCGCTCTTGCGGAAGTAAGCCGCCAGTTTGGGGGCCACGGTGTTAAGTATCCCGGTCTTGATGATGGCATGGCTGAGTACGAACATGAACGCCACCGTGATGGGCGCATTGTTGCTGAACCCCCCCATCGCCTTATCGGCTGTGATGACCCCTGTGAGCACCAACGTGACCATGATCAGCAGCGCCACCACATCAATGGCCAGCCACTCGGTGATAAAGAAGACAAGCGCCACGGCTATGATGCCCAGCACTATCCAGGCATCGGTGGTCATAAGCAACAGTGACAGGATGTTCATGCTCTCAGTTTCGGGCCGCGAATATATAATTCCTACCTGATTAATAGGATAAAAGAGCAAATGAAAAAAGAAGGCTACTTTCTTAGACTCTTTTCACGATCCACGATATCGGCCAACGTGCTCTTTTTCAGAATCTCAACGGTTCTCTCGCGCACCTCACGGAACACATCGTGAATGCCACAGGTGGCCTCGTCAATGCACTCTTCGCACCGCTCATAATATTTGTGAGCAACACACGGAATCAAGGCAATGGCACCGTCATAGATGCGTATCACCTCGGCCATATTCACCTCTTCGGGCCTGCGCAACAAGTAGTAACCCCCGCCACGGCCCTTGCGGCTATTGAGAATCCCAGCATTGCGAAGATCTAGCAGAATGGCCTCGAGGAACTTACGCGGTATGCGTTCGCTCTCTGCTATCTGGGCGATGTGTACGGGCTCTTTGGCCTCGTTGCGTGCCAGATGCACCAATGCATGGATGGCATACTTGGCCCGTTTGCTCAACATCGGGCGAAAATAATGTGACCCACCCCGATGAGTGGCGCATTCCATAATTCGTGGCACAGTTGCTTATCAACATACCGAATCTGAAAATTATCGGCCATTGCGGCATGGAATGTGCCCGGATGACGGTGCCGTTTCATTCCTTAGCACCGTTCATTCAGCATGACCATGAAGATGCGTTCGCTCACCCTGTTGCTGGCATTCACCGCCACCGCAGCCACTGCCCAGATAAAAGTGAACCCTAAGGCGGAAGAAGCCTTGAAAGAACAGCACAAGAAGGCGAAGGATATTGTCTGGGCCGAGGCAGAGAATGGCTACACCGCCACTTTCGACAACGAAGGGTATCGCAGCACGGCCGAGTTTGAGAAGAACGGCAAGTGGATTAAGACCGAGACAGAGATGTATGAAGAGGTGCTGGCCGAGAGTTTCCTTACCACGGTGTACACCAAGTATCCCGATGCCTACATACCGAAAGTGATAAAGCGCGAGACTCCGGATGGGATAACTTTTGAGGTGATCCTTGACGATGATGGCAAGGCATATGGGTATACGGTTGATAAGGAAGGCAAGGTGCTGGGCACGAAGTAAGACTTATATAATCGAACTGCGCCATGATGCACCCGGCCACAGAGCTTCGATTCATCAGCCCTGATAGGGGTTTCGGGGTTTTTGCCAAGGCCCATATCCCGGCCGGCACGATCGTCTATGTGCTCGATCCTTTGGATATTGTCATCGCACCCCATGACCCTCGCCTGTCCAATCAGCTGTACAAGGCCATGCTTGAGCGTTACTGTTACAACGATGAGCACGGGAATTATATCCTATGTTGGGATCACGGCAGGTACATGAACCACTGTTGCCAACCCAACACCCTTACCACCGGTTATGGGTTCGAGATCGCATTGACCGACATCGCCCCGGGCGATGAGCTGACTGACGACTACGGCCTATTGAATATCGGACAGTCCATGCCGCTGATGTGCGACCGGGCAGGGTGCCGTGGCGTGGCCAACCCCGATGATCTTAATCGCATCACCGAATCCTGCGATGCCCGCATCCGGGCAGCGATGCTGCACATTAAGAACGTTCCTCAGGCCCTATGGCCATTGCTGCCATCCGATCTGGCGAAGGACGTTGACCACTATCTGGACACTGGAACAGGGTACCGGTCGGTGGCAGCTCTGAGGCCCGTGGGTGCCTGATCTGGCTACGCGGTACTTTCGCGCTCTATGATCCTTGCCATTGATGTGGGAAACACCCACCTGAAGGCCGCCCTGTTCGATGCATCGGGCAACGTACTGCCCATATCGGCTACCGAGGCACTGACCATGCTTGGCGGAGAAGTTCTGGTCGGAGTTGTGGTGTCGGCCGTGACCGATATACCACCCCATCTCGCCTCCATACTGTCGCAGCGCACAGATGTGATACTTGTCAGCGGTCTGACTCCCATCCCCATAGGCAATGCCTACGTCACTCCCGCCACATTGGGCACCGACAGACTCTGTGCGGCCATCGGGGCGTGGTCTATTAATAAAGGAGTGCCACTTATGGTCATGGATGCCGGCACATGCCTCAAATACGAGTACGTCAGCGCGGATGGGACCTATTTGGGCGGGGCCATAGCACCGGGCCTGAGAATGCGCCTGCGTTCAATGCACGAGGGCACCGCCAAGTTGCCGCTATTGGAGGCTGAACCCGATGCCCCCATGATCGGCACATCTACCGCCACTGCCATGCAGAGCGGTGCACAGTTTGGTATGCTGTGCGAAATGGAGGGCCGTATAGCCCGATTTCTGCACAACCATCCGGCCGGAAAAGTGTTGATCACAGGCGGAGATCATATGGCCCTCGCATCACAACTCAATTATCCCATCTTTGCAGACCCTTTTCTGGTGCTTCGCGGCCTTTATGAGATTCACATACACAACCGCAGGGCGTAAGCTCGCATGGACGCTCGCGGTCATCTGCACATCAGCAGCCATGGCCTTTGCCCAACCGGGCAACGACTCGCCCTATTCCTATTTTGGGGTTGGCAATCTGGTCGATACGCGCCTGGTGCGCTACAGCGGCATGGGCGGACTGGGCATAGCCATTCGCGAGGACAGTATTCCCTTTGCGGTCAACTTCAGCAATCCGGCATCCTACACGGCTATCCGATTCACCTCTTTTGATATTGCAGGATATGGGAGCATTGCCACCCTGCGCGATGCCAGCACATCGGAGAACGTTAACAAGGCAAACCTGTCGTATTTCGCCCTTGGTTTCCCTGTTACTAAGTGGTGGGGAGGTGCGTTCGGCATCCGCAATTTCAGCACACTGGGCTACACCAGCATCAATAGCGAGGAAGTACCCTATGCCGATGACACCCTGACGGTGAACTGGATACAACAGGGCAAGGGCGGAGTAGATCAGTTCTTCATAGGGGCGGGATTCAAGCCGTTCAAGAACTTCTCGTTCGGGTTCAATGCCTCGTTCCTGTTCGGCACCATCAGCCGCATACGACTTACAGAAGTTGGCGAACAGAACTATTTCAGCTCCAGCACCTTTGACGAAGTGTCGGTGCGTGGGTTTTATTTCGACTACGGGATGCAGTACACCATCCCCATCAAGACCAGTTCGCTCACCCTGGGTGTATGGGGTGCCGCTCCGCTCGATGTGTATGCGCCCATGTCGCGCCTCTCCACAATGTACTATCCCACAGTGGGTGGAATCTCAGACCGCGACACGGTGGTCATGCGCGACTCATCGACCTGGATGCACATGCCCTTGCGTCTCGGTTTCGGGGCCATGGCGCAGGTGGGCCGCAAATGGGGCGTGGGCGGTGAGTTTCTGTACGAGCAATGGTCGCAGTTCCGCGACACCGAGGGCAAGGCAGAAGGTCTCGGAGACCTATGGCGCGGTTCGGTGGGGGTTGAGTTCAGGCCCTCGTTCGAATACAACAAACGCGGTTTCTGGAGCTATTTCGGAAAGATGCACTACCGCATTGGCGGGTTCTACGCTCAGTCGCAATATGTCATTGCCGGCACCCGTGTGCCCGAGTATGGCACGACAATTGGGTTGGGCTTCCCCGTGAGCCGGATGCGGGCAGGAGACAATCAGTTTGTGCAGAGCATGGTCAACATATCTGTGGAGTGGGGACAGCGCGGCTCAGTGAGCAACGGCCTCCTGCTCGAGGACTACTGGAAATTCAAGCTCGGATTCACGCTCAACGACAAGTGGTTCATCAAGCGTAAATACTTCTGATCATTCATTACAAGTCATGAAAACCTTTTTCAGAACAGCAGCATTCCTCTTTGTGGGCACCTATAGCATAGGGGCTCTGGCACAGGCCGATGATGCCAGATTCGGGCCCGACCCCCAAAAGTGCAAGGAGAGCATATCGCTCTTCCGTGAGTATTTCAAGCAGAACAACTTTGAGGACGCGCTGCCCGGTTGGAGGTATGTGTACCTCAACTGCCCCCAGGCCACCAAGAACACCTTTATCAATGCGCCCAAGATCCTTGAGCATCAGATAAACAAGGCCACCGACCCGGCTGTGAAGAAGGCCTACATCGACACGTTGCTTGCCGTTTATGACAACCGCATCAAGTATTTCGGTGAGGAGGGCAAGGTGCTCGGTATAAAGGGCATGGCCGAGTTTGACTATTTCCCCGAGGATCTGGGCCGCGCCATGGGCACCCTGAAAAAGGCGATGAGCGTGGACAAGGACAGCACCGATGCCGGTGTGCTTTACAAGTATTTCCTTACCGGGATGAAGCAGCTCAACGCCAAGAAGCTGACCAAGGAACAGGTGTTCGATATGTACGAGGAGGTGGCACCTGTATTTGAGAAGAACATTGCCAAAGGCGAATCGGACAAAGACTTTGCCGCCTACACCAAGGCGTATGATGCCGTTAACTCGAACTTCGAGAAGATAGCCGACAAAGACTCCTATGTGGCCCTAATGAAGCCCAAGGTGGCTGCCAACGCGAAGGACGCTGCACTTTTCGATAAGATCCTTAGTATGATGTCCAAGCGCAAATGGACCGATGACCCTTTCTACACCGAGGTGACCGAGAAGGCGCACCAGGTGGCCCCCAGCGCCAATTCGGCCTATGGCCTGTACGAGGCCTATGTGAAGAAGAAGGAATATGCCACGGCCCTCAAGTTCATCGAGGAATCGGTGAAACTGGAGACCGATAACAGTAAAAAGGCTGACCGACTGATGAAGACATCGGACCTATATGCCCACCAGAAGAGCTACTCCACCGCCCGCTCTAAGGCACAGGAGGCCGCGGCACTGCGTCCGGGCTGGGGCGAGCCTTACATTGCCATAGGCGACCTGTACATGAGCACCTCCAACAGCTGTGGCGACAACGAGTGCAATAAGAAATACGGTATCTGGGCGGCCTACGACCAGTTTCAGAAAGCCAAGTCGGTCGATGGCTCAATGGCCGGGGCAGCCGACCAGAAAATGGCACAGTGCCGCAACTATTTCCCAACTGTGAAAGACTGTTTCTTCTACAACCTGAAGGAAGGTGACAGCGTGACCGTGGGCGGCTGGATAGGTGCGAGCACCACGGCCCGCTTCAACTGATCGGGCATCTGGTTGATACGTCTGGCTGCATACTTGAAAGTGACGGGGTGCCTTTTGGTGCCCCTCCTTTTTTCCGGTGGGATGGTAGGTTGCCTGAACGACCCGAAAGAGGTGGAGGCCATAGTTGAGACCGACACCATGCCGGCCGAGCTGGCCCACGATGTGCGCATCATCCATACCGACTCGGCCAGATTGAAGGCCCTGGTGGATGCACCGGTGATGTACCGCTACAACGATCAGGACGGCCGCATGGTGTGCCCTGAGGGCATCCATGTCGCCTTTTACCGCGGCAATGGCGAGGTGGAAAGCGACCTCAGGGCCGAGTATGCCATATCGTATACACAGCGCAAGACCATGGAGGCCAGACGCAATGTAGTGGTGCGCAATACCCGCAACGAGACCCTCAACACCGAGCATCTGGTGTGGGACGAGAAGTCGAAACGTATCTTCACCGAAGAGTTTGTGCGCATCACCACGTCCGAAGAGGTGATATTTGGCCACGGACTCGAGAGCAACGAGACATTCACCGAGTACCGTATCAAGAACATTAAAGGTACCATTGACCTGAAAGATGATAAAGGTTCTGAAGTTCCTTGAGCTGGCGTGGCTGGCCATAGGCGTGTTCTCGCTCCTTATGGGCGCGTACATATTCAACACACAGGGTTTTGATCAGGCCAAGTGGTTCCTTGCAGGCACCGCACTGGCCGCAGCGTTCTACACTTGGCGCAGGCGTGTGCGCAAGCAGCTTGAGGCACAGGAGGCACGCGATAACAACAACGCCTGATGGCCACCACTGCACTCATCATATTATCGACCCTTGTGCTCTCTGCCTTTTTCTCGGGCATGGAGATAGCCTTTGTGAGCGCCAACCGGTTCAGGGTGGAGATTGACCGCAAAAAGGGCGACCTCTCGGCCGGGATCATAGGCCGATTCATGGACAGCCCTACGCGTTTCATCAGCGCCATGCTGGTGGGCAACAACATTGCATTGGTGGTCTATGGCATAGTGATGGCGCAGGTGCTCGAGCCGCCCATCCGCTCGTTTGTGGGCAGTGCCATGGTGGTGATGGTGGTGCAGACGGCCCTATCGACCATGCTCATACTGGTGGTGGCCGAGTTTGTGCCCAAGGCGGTGTTCAGGGCCGACCCCAACGGCATGCTGCGCCTGTTCGCCATTCCGGCACAGGTGCTCTACTGGCTGCTTACACCGGTGGTGTGGGCCACCGAGACTTTCTCGAGGCAGGTGCTCGTCACATTCTTCAAGGTGAAGATGAACGAGGAGAAGATATCGTTCGGGCGCAGCGACCTCGACAACCTGGTGAGCGAACAGACCGAGCAGCCTACCACCGATGATTCGCAGAATGAGCTGAAGATATTCCGCAACGCACTTGCATTCAGCGAGGTGAAGGTGCGCGAATGCATGATACCGCGCACCGAGATGGTGTGCTTTGATGTAGATGGCACCGTGGCCGACCTGCACCGCAGATTTGTGGAGACCGGCCTTTCGAAGATCATCATTTACCGCGACAACCACGACAACATAGTGGGATATGTACACTCGTTCGAGATGTTCCAGCGCCCCACCTCCATCCGTTCGGTGGTGCGGCCGCTGAGCTTTGTGCCCGAGACCATGCGCGCACAGGACCTGCTCACCCAGTTCGGGGTGCAGCAGCGCAGCATGGCCGTGGTGGTGGATGAGTTCGGGGGCACCGCGGGCCTGATTACCGTTGAGGACATCATTGAGGAGATATTCGGGGAGATAGATGATGAGCACGATGTGGAGGAACTGACCGACAGGCGGGTGAACGAGCGCGAGTTTGTGCTGAGCGGCCGTTTAGAGATAGACCACCTGAACGAGCGGTACAACCTGGGCCTTGAGCTGAGCGATGAGTATGAGACCCTTGGCGGTTTTATCATAGCCCACCACCAGAGCATACCGCAGAAGGACGAGAACATCACCATAGGCCGCTACGGCTTCACCATCCTGGCCATGAACGGCACCCGCATAGATCAGGTACGCCTCCGGCTGCTTGACTGATGTGCCCATCTCATCACATCAGCATAACCATGCCTTAACACCACCACAGCATGAGCAGGGCAACTTTGCGGCACGAGAATGTGATGGAACAGCCACCCCGACTGCTTCTGGTTGACGATGAAGAGGATATCCTCGAATTCCTTGAGTACAACCTGCGAAAGGAGGGCTACGAGGTGAGCACCGCAGACAATGGCCGTACCGCCATTGAAGTGGCCACCAAGGTGCGTCCCGACCTTATACTGCTTGATGTGATGATGCCCGGCATGGACGGCATAGAGACATGCCGCGAGCTGCGCGACATCCCATCGCTGAACGATACGGTGATCGCTTTCCTAACCGCCCGCACCGAAGACTACTCGCAGATAGCAGGATTTGATGCCGGGGCCGATGATTACATACAGAAACCCATAAAGCCACGGGTGCTGGCCAGCCGCATAAAGGCACTGCTGCGCAGAAACGCCCCCATGGTGCCCGAGCCGCAGGTGTTTGAGACCGCATCGGGGCTGACCATTGACCGCAGCCGCTATGTGGTGATACGCAACGGGAAGGAGCTCACCCTGCCCAAAAAGGAATTTGAACTGTTGGCCCTGTTGGCCTCCAGACCTGGGCACGTGTTCAGCCGCGAGCACATCCTGTCGGGGGTGTGGGGCGACCAGGTGGTGGTGGGCGACCGCACCATTGATGTGCATGTGCGCAAGCTGCGCGAAAAACTGGGCGACTCGGCCATCCGCACCTTAAAAGGAGTGGGCTACAAGTTCGAACCCTAGGTACTTTCGCAGGCATGGACGGCCCATCGCCACGCAACCTCGCCTTTTTCACCGCTATTCTTATCAGTCTGCTGTTCAGTGTGCTGCTGGGCGCGGCCGACCATTACTTTTTTGGGGGACTGAACGGCATGCGCCTCTTTGCCATGGGCACGGTGCTGGCCATAGTCACCTTTGTGGTGGTGCACTATGTGCTCATCGATTTCATTTACGAGAAGGTGAAGGTGGTGTACCGCACCATCAGCCTGGTGAAGAACCCCACCAAAGACCTCAAGGAGCGCATAAGCGATGAGCGCGACATACTGGGCACCGTGAACCAGCAGGTGCTGACCTGGGCCGAGGAGCGAAACCGCGAGGTGGAGGACCTGCGCGACATGGAACTGTACCGCAGGGAATTTCTGGGCAACATATCGCACGAGCTGAAGACCCCCATCTTCAACATACAGGGCTACCTGCACACGCTGCTCGATGGCGGCCTTGAAGACCCTGAGGTGAACCGCAAATACCTGAAACGGGCCGACCGCAGCGTGGAACGCATGATAAGCCTTGTTGAGGACCTTGACCTGATATCGAAACTCGAATCGGGCCGACTGAGCCTGAACCAGCAACGCTTTAATGTGGTGGAGCTGGTGCGCGAGGTGATAGACATGCAGGAGCAGAAGGCCGACCGCAGAAAGGTGCGGATACGCCTGAACAAGAAATATGACCGGCCCATACCGGTGATGGCCGACCCCGACCGCATACGGCAGGTGTACATCAACCTGATAGACAACGCCATCAAGTACGGGTCGGCCGAGGGAACCATTGAGCTGCGTTTTTACGACATGGAGCCCAACGTGCTGTGCGAGGTGGCCGATGACGGCCCGGGCATTGAGGCCGAGCACCTGCCCCGCCTGTTTGAACGCTTTTACCGCACCGACAAGGCCCGCGCCCGCGAGCAGGGCGGATCGGGCCTTGGCCTGAGCATCGTGAAACACATCATAGAAGCACATGGCCAGGGTATAACTGTGCGCAGCCAGACAGGCGATGGCAGCGGTACCACCTTTGCATTCACATTGCCCTTGGCGGGGTAGAGTGAGAGTGAAAGGGAAGCCTTGGCCGAGCTGGGCGGGGTTTTCTTTTTGGGAGTGAGGGAATCAGGGCATCAGGCAGTCAGGGGGCCGGGGGTAGCGCACCTCTGCTTTCCTTATTCACCGAGAGTTTCCTGACTAACCTAAAGGCGGGCGGGGAGCGCACAAAAAAAGGTTTTCAGCCCGTGGTCACAGACCGCTCCGCTTCAATACCGAACAAGTGATTTTGAGGAACACTTGATGGGGCGGGGGAACACAGGTGCCAAATAAGAATGGTTGGCATTGTAGCCGAAAGCCCTCCATACACTTAAGAGTGCTACTGACAGGGGTGCGGGCCACATGCAAAGCCTATTGCCGCCCACTGATGGACTGATGGCGAACCATGAAGGCCGATGGGGCAACCCAGAAGGACTTTGGGAGGACCCTGAAGGCCAAAAACGGAGGCCACAAGGACTTTAGGAGAACTTAGAAGGACTTTCGGGAGACTCTTAAGGACTGTCGGAGAACTCTTAAGGACTATCGGAGAACTCTTAAGGACTGTCGGGCCACCCAACAAGGACAATATGGCAGGCCACAAGGACTGTCGGAGAACTCTTAAGGA
>JBIKWM010000049.1:0-22083 GCA_044356305.1 Flavobacteriales bacterium | reverse complement strand
AGGTCAGCGTCTCCCTTGCCCTGTCTCACTATCAAAGGCTCTGGGCCAGAACAATCCACCACGGTCGAGGCCTCAATTCCCCCATATCCCGAATCAATCACAATATCAACCAGATGCCCGTATTTCTCGTGTATCAGCTCTGGGTCGGTGGTGTACTCGGTCATATCATCGTCATCATGCACCGATGAGGTCATGATCGGGTTCCCCAATTCGCGGACGATATGCACAGGCACCACATGGTCTGGCACCCTGATGCCCACGGTGCGCTTCCGGCTCTGGAAGATTTTCGGGACGCGCGAAGTGGCATTGAGGATAAAGGTGTAGGGGCCAGGCAGCGCACGCCTCATCATCTTGAAAACAGGGGTATCGAGAGAAGCGCAGTATTCTGAGATATGACTCAGATCGGAGCAGATGAACGAGAACTGGGCCTTATCGGGGTCGATCCGTCTTATCTGGCAGATCCGCTCAACCGCCTTACGCTGGTTTATGTCGCACCCGATGCCGTAAACAGTATCTGTGGGATAGATGATCACCCCTCCTTTGCGCAGGCAATCGACCACCTGCTGTATGGCACGTGGCTGCGGGTCCTTAGGGTGGATGCGCAGCAACATGGCAGAGAATCAGGAATTGGCCTTGCGGTGATCCTCAAGGAACTTGGCCAGGCCAAGGTCGGTGAGCGGATGACTGAGCAGGCCCAGAATGGCCGACAGCGGACAGGTTGCCACATCAGAACCGAGTTCGGCACATTTGACGATGTGCATGGTGTGCCTTACTGACGCTGCAAGAATCTGGGTTCTGTAGCCGTAGTTGTCATAGATCAATCTGATCTGGGCGATGAGCTCAAGCCCGTCCACCGAATTATCGTCCAATCGGCCGATGAAAGGCGAAACATACGTTGCGCCAGCCTTCGCGGCCAACAGCGCCTGTCCTGCACTGAAAACAAGTGTGCAGTTGGTCTTGATTCCCTTATCGGTGAAATACCGGATGGCCTTTATCCCATCCTTGATCATCGGCACCTTCACAACAATCTGCGGGTGCAGGGCAGCAAGAGCCTCGCCTTCTTTGATCATCCCTTCAAAATCCGTAGCGATCACTTCGGCACTTACATCGCCCGTTGTGATGTTGCATATATCAATGTAGTGCTGCCGCACTCGCTCCTCACCACTTATTCCCTCCTTGGCCATGAGCGAGGGATTGGTGGTCACGCCATCGAGCACGCCCAATTGCTGTGCCTCGCGTATCTGATTCAAATTGGCCGTGTCAATGAAGAACTTCATGGGAATGTAAAGGGTGAATGGATTGAAACGCCAATAACTGTATCAACGGAACTTCTCGTTGCGCACCTTGCGCAGGAAATTGATCAACTGTATCCAGGCATCGGTGCTGCCATCGCTGTCTTTGAAAAGAGCCTTGGCACCATGAACGCCTTTCTCGGCCGGAGAAAAAACAATGCGTCTGCTTGCCGATGTCTTACTGAGCAGTTCGTCAACGTAGGAGCGCTCGCTTGCTGTACACAGGACAAACATTGGTTTACTGAGACCTGCGATTGAATCCTTAACGCTGTATTTTTCTCCGAAATATTCGCCAGGGCTGAAAGCCACCACGGCCATGACATTGTCATTCTCATTTGCGAGTTTCAGCGCCAGAGAGGCCGAGAACGAACTACCGAGCAGCACCACCTTTTTTCGCCCTATGCGATATGCGTTGTTGATTGCGGTGATGATATCCTTCTCCGCATCAAGATACCCGGTGGGCAGTCCGTTGCGGATAGCCAGTGCCGAGCTCTCGTTCATAATGAAATTGCTCTCTGAACCTGACCTGAGATCGACCGCAAGACAGTTATACTCCAATTTACCCAACCGCAGTGCAATGTCTTTGAATTCCCCACGGCTTGATCTGGCCTGATGACACAGCACGATCCATGGATAATCGGGGTTGAACTCGTAAAGATCGGCCGATAGGATCAGACCGTCTTTTGATGGGAACATCACCTTACGCTGCTGCGCAAGAGCCGGATCAGAAACAATTGAAATCAGCAGGGCAAAGGCCAGAAGGACCGCTTTTGACATGGGGGCGCAAGATAGCATGGAGGATGTTGGATGTGAGTTGATCGGATGAAACCTTTCAGCCGCTTATCAAGTAGCAGGCCAGCCTTGAAAAAAGCCGATCGACAAGCGACATTTTTTGTTACTTGCGGCACCGAATCAACCCGTTAGGATGAATAAGGAGAACATGTTCAGAAACACCCTCAAAGGCATTGGGCCTGTGGCACTTGCAGCCGTTCTACTGGTTGGGTGCGACCCTAAAGGCAAGGATGGTGAAGACAAGGGCGATGCCAAGTCTGACACCGTGGCCACCATCATGAAGGTAGGCGGCAGCATGTTCAGCATACCGTCACCTGTTCAGACCGCCCTTCTCATAGAGCGCTCAGGTATCGGCTTCGACAAGAGCATCCTGAACCCAAGCACCAAGGTGACCAACTACGCCACCAACTATCAAAAGGCGCTCAATCTGGGTGTGTATGGTGCTGATGTGGGATACGTTACCATCTACGACCAGAGCCAGGAAGCCCTTAAATACCTCAACTCTATACGCAAACTCAGCGATGAGCTCGGTATTACAGGCGCATTTGATCAGAAGACCGTTCAGCGTTTCGAGGCCAATTTCGGGGTTCGGGACAGCATGCTGAACCTCGTCAACGTGGCATACCGCAACAGCGATGCCTTTTTGAAGGACAATGACCGACTCAATGTGGGTAGTCTGATCATTGCCGGTGGCTGGGTAGAGAGCCTCTATTTCACCACCCAATTGGCCAAGAAGAAAAAGGATCAGGCCATAATCACCCGGATTGGCGAGCAGAAGTACACTCTCAACAACTTGATAAAGATGCTGGCCCCATATAACGACCAGCCTGAGTACAAGGCACTGATCGATGACCTGATTGAACTTGCCTATGACTTTGATGCGGTTGACATACAGTATACCTACGTGAAACCGGTGGTAGATGTGGCCAACAAGACCACGACCATCAACAGCTCAACCAAAGTGGTGATCACCGATCAGCATCTGGCCGAGATAACCAAAGCTGTGGAAGCACTGCGCAATAAAATAGTAGGACAGTGATGAGAAAGACCCTGATGATCCTTGGCGTGATCAGCGCCATAAGTCTGAGTGCCTCGGCCCAGTGCGACAGCATAGCTAACCTGTGCGCCAAACACGTGGTGGCCAGTTACATCAGCGATGGGCAGAGCTATCGTGCCCTGTTGTTCAATGACCAGCCGGCCGAGTTTCAGGCCACGTTCTATGGCGGTGCCACCTACCGCATTGCCGGCTGTAGCGGTTTCACTGATGGGAATCTGCTCTTCAGCGTGTACGATAAGGAGCACAACCTGCTCTTCTCGAATGCCGAGCAGAAAAACGCTCCCTATTGGGACCTGAAATTCGGATCAACACTTGACTGCACCATTGAGGCCACACTGAACAGTGCCACGCTCCAATCCGGTTGCGGTGTGCTGGTCATCGGATTCAAGCAATAAAACTCTACCGGAAAGGGTAACCCAGGCGCCACTGCACCGTTGTAGTGGCGCTTTTCTTTTTACAGAGATATGAGCGAGAGGATACTCCGCGCCCTTATGCAACTGTTCGCTCTGGTGGCCCGCGAGGACGACCAGACTGATCGTGGCCGCAAAGTGGTGATACAGTTCCTGGCCCAGCAGCTGAGCAAGGAACAGGTGGATGAGTACCTCAAAGTGTATGACACCTTTTATTCTGAATATCACAAGGAAGCCAGCGAAGAGAATGAGAAGAAGCGGAAGAAGATCTCGCGCAGCTCAGTAAAGATTCTTCGGATCTGCGAGGCCATAAATGCAGAGTTGGCCCAGAAGCAGAAGGTTATCGTAGTTATCAGATTGCTGGAATTCATCAACCTTGACGGCACCATTGCCGGTCAGGAGCTTGATTTTGTAAGTACTGTATCGGCAGCTTTCAATCTGGAGGACGAGGAGTTCCTGCGTTCGTTGCAGTTCGTAACGGCACCGGCCAGCATTCATGACACGCCTCACCTTCTTTATATCACTGGCGATGAGGCCCCTGTGCTGCGAAGGTCACACCATATACGGGCCGAGGGGATGCACGGTGAGGTGCGAATCCTGCATATTGAGAGTGTAAACCTTTTCATACTGAGGTATTTCGGTGCCGAGACCCTCTTTATAAACGGGCAGCCAGTTCGCACGCAATCGGTGCATGTGCTCACTCCCGGTTCGTCTATCCGTGCATCGGGTGTCAGCCCGGTGTATTACAGCGACATAGTTGGCAAATACCTGCGCGATGTATCGAAGGACGAACTCGTGTTCAAGGTCGATGGCATCGGGTACCGTTTCCCATCGGGCAAAGTGGGACTGCACCCCATAGACCTGGAGGAGCGCAGCGGGCAGATGATAGGTGTGATGGGCGCCAGCGGTGCGGGCAAGAGCACTCTGCTCAACATATTGAACGGCAGCATAGCCCCTACCGATGGCAGCATCCGAATCAATGGCGTTGACATTCACAGACAGAAAAAAGAAGTTGAAGGACTGATAGGCCACATCTCGCAGGACGACCTGCTGATGGAGGAGCTGACAGTGTTTCAGAATCTGTATTTCAATGCCAAGTTGTGCTTCAGGGATAAGACTGAAGATGATCTGAAGCAGATGGTGATGAAAACCCTGCAGGATTTGGGATTGGCCGAGATATGTGACCTGAAAGTGGGCTCGCCACTTAACAAGAAGATCAGTGGTGGCCAACGCAAACGTCTGAACATAGCCCTTGAATTAATAAGGGAACCTGCGGTGCTTTTTGTGGATGAACCCACTTCGGGTCTGAGCTCGCGTGATAGCGAGACCACAATGGACCTGCTGAAGGAACTGGCACTGAAAGGGAAGTTGGTGGTGGTGGTAATTCACCAACCCTCGTCAGACATCTACAAGATGTTCGACAAGCTATTGGTGCTCGATACAGGAGGCTTTGCGGTGTATTACGGCAACCCGGTCGAGGCCATCGGCTACTTCAAGTCGCAGATAAACGATGTCACCAGCCAAGAGATTGAGTGCCACAATTGCGGGAATGTGAACCCCGAGCAGGTGTTCAACATCATTGAGAGCAAGGTACTTGACGAATACGGCCAACTGACCCTGAAACGTAGGGTGAGTCCGGCCGAATGGAGCCAGAAGTACCTAGAGGACAAGGCCCGAAACCAACGACCGGTATCAACAGAAACAAAGGAACTCGATAAGTTACCAACGGTATCGCAGGTGCCTTCGGCCTGGCAGCAGTTCAAAGTTTTCATAACACGCGATGTGCTCTCGAAAGTGAGCGACACGCAGTACATGCTCATCAACTTCCTAGAGACACCCTTGCTGGCCGTCATACTGGCTGTGCTGGTGCGCTACTATAACAACGACCAGACAGGGTACATTTTTCGTGAAAATGACAACCTGCCGGCATACATCTTCATGTGTGTTGTGGTGGCTCTGTTCTTTGGCCTTACTGTCAGTGCCGAAGAGATAATAAAAGACCGTAAGATCCTTAAACGCGAGGCATTCCTCAACCTCAGCCGTCCAAGTTACCTGATGAGCAAGATTGCCATCATGTTCGCCATTTCGGCAGTTCAGACGGCTTCCTTTGTCATCATTGGCAACACCTTGCTGGGGGTGCAGGGCATGACCCTTTCATATTTCCTTGTGCTATTCTCCATTTCGTGTTTCGCCAATATGCTGGGGCTCAATATATCGGCCTCCTTCCGCAATGCAGTCACAATCTATATCCTCATCCCTTTCCTCATCATCCCCCAATTGCTGCTCAGCGGTGTGATTGTCAAGTTTGATAAGCTGAACCCCAGTTTCAGCAGCGATGACAATGTGCCACTTGCCGGAGAGATGATGGCCAGCAAATGGGCTTATGAGGCTTTGGCTGTTCACCAGTATAAGGCCAATCGGTACATGGCCCCCATCTTCAAAGAAGAGCGCCAGATGGGCGAAGCGGCTTTCAGAAGAGATTATTGGATACCCGAGATGCAGAAGCACCTTAGCGAGGTGACCAATGCCTTGGGTAAGAATCGGAAGGATGAGCGCTACGAATACCTGCTGCGCCTGCTGAACCATGAGATGACGGTTCAGAACAGCCTTTTGCCCGAAATGACTTTTAATGGTCAATCAGCATTTGAGAACGGTGATGTTAGCAACAGTGATCTGGTTGCAGCCAGTGCATGGCTCGATCAGCTCAAGGCACACTACAATCGGAAGTGGAACAGTGCCAATAAGGAGAAAGAAAAATATGTGGGCACCCAGATAGCCGGTGGCCCCGAGGACGATGCCCGTTACCGACAACTGCTCGATGATCATTCGAACGAATCGCTAACGGACCTGGTATGCAATGCAAATGATCTGTACCGCATCATCGAGCGCGATGGCCGACTCATACAGCGCGTAAACCCGATATATCAGGACCCTACCTCCCCAGTGTTGCGTGCGCATTTTCTGGCTTCGCGCAAGCTGTTGGGCAACATGTATATCGATACCTATTGGGCCAATGTGCTTGTGCTCTGGCTCATGACCCTTACTCTCGTGATCACACTCTATGCAGATGCTCTGAGCCGCGTGCTCAATTTCTTTGAAGAGCTTATGGAGAAATTCACCTCAAAAAGGGAGGGGTGATCGGAAAGATGCCCGCTGATTGATAGTGAATCCGCATAACAATTACCGTACTGGGCTGTCAGTGTGATCTGATCAACTACCGATCAGGTCATAGACCTCCTGATAAGCAAATTGAACGCAGATATTCAAGGCTGGTGAGAAACGAAACTGGGACAGAGTAACTTGATTAAACAATCAACGGCTGACCGCGTTGCCCTTTAATCAAAATGATGCGATAGGTCAGCCTTCAGGCTACTGGTTCATTTAGATCCCGGCTTCCCTTTTTCGTCTTCGGGAGCGAGAACAACGCGCACCACCTTCACAAATCGTTTGAGGTAATACTCGTACTGATCGAGTGCAGTGATGACTATGCCCTGCCTGTTGCTTGTGGCGCTGTGAATGAACCGCACGGGTTGGCCAGGGTCGGAAATGACGATGCCTGCATGGCCGATAGGCCGCTTTGTAGGGCTTGAGCCGGTGAAAAGGATGATGTCCCCTTTGCGGCACTCGCTCAACGGCACCTCAACCCCGATCTTGGCCAACTCGGGGGATGAACGCGGCACGGTGATACCGTTGTTACGGAAAACGAAATTCACATATCCGCTGCAATCAAATCCATCTGGAGTGCTGCCTCCGGAGCGGTAAGGCACACCGATATATTTCTGGGCAAATAGCACCAGACTATCAGCTTTTGTCAGTACCGTGGCGGCTGTAGAATCGGTTCGTTCGGCCCGATAGATCATCTGCCCTTTGCAGCCGAACTGCACCAAGAAGCTGATTGTCAGTATTATTATGCCGCGAACCATCATTAGGAGGGGTGCGAAGATAACCGCACACCCTACTAGACAACCTTAATAATGTGTTAAGCGGTACCGCTCAATCAACAAACGTGACGGTATCAGTGACTCCCTCCTCTGCGGCCATGAGCACGGTCAGGCATTCATCGTTTGCATCGGTCACCTTCCACGGATGGCCGAGGTAGGTCTGCTGCAAAAAGCCTTCGCCCGGCTTAAGGTCTTCGTCATAGGGAGTCATGCCTCCCGTGAAATTGACCCAGATAACCTTGAGGGTGCGACTACTCTCGTTGTTGAAATAGATGTATGTGCTCGGGGTGCCCAATTGTGACTGTATGCTCCCGATGGTGTCGCAACCGAACTCATAAAAATCTCCGACCGCGTATTCGCTGTCAAAGACTGCTGGATCCTCTTCTTCCTTACAAGATGTGACAAGAGCAGCCAAGGCCATGGCCGGAACAAGGAACCTGTGGAGTCTCATGGTATCACGGATTGGTGTGCCGCGATATTGCGATTCTTGCGGTCATTCTCAGTTACGCAAAATGACGTATTCTGATTTACTGCTCCAACACGAAAACCACCGGTCGGCTCGGAGCTGCATCGTTCTCAAAAGGGGCCACCTGTAGATTTAAAAGATAGAGACCATCAGGCAAAGCCTCAGGCACCCGGATCAATTCGGTGATGGTTCGATTATCTCCACCCTCAGCCCAAAGAGCCCTATGGGCGGCCAAAGCGCCTCCATCCACCTCGGGATCAATGCTCGGCAAATCGATGAGTAGATGATTGATTCCGTGATCAACCAAAAGAGAAACGGCCTCTGGCCTCAGGAAGGTTGGACTGGTACCGCTCCATTTCTGGGTGGTATGCTGCGGCAAGGGCTGTGTACGGATCAAGAGCGCCTCGGCCCCGGGCAAGAGCCTGCCTCCAAATTGGCTACGACCTATAGCTCCATTGCCATCGGCCCCGACTGTGATCAACTGAGCCACGAACATCCAGCGGTGCAGGGTGGCGTTTATACTCTTCACCTCTGCGCTTATATGGCCCACACTCTCGGTGTGAGTACCATGTCCGTGGGGGTTGAAAAAGATGTCGGTGTAATTGACCGGTCCACCAGCCTGCACCGAACCTATCCAATCGCCAGAACGGTATGGCTCCATACGCACCGGGTGAGCAAAGTAGGCGTTCGTCTGCCCGGGCCCTGCTGCAACAGCAATGCTGAGATCAATGCCTTTGGTCAGGTCGGCACGGTAGCGTGTACCATTCACAGTCACTATGGCTTCAAACCCATTCATACTGCCACATTTGAAACTGGGACTATCTCGTAGGTGGAAGTGCAGAACGCATATTCCTCCTGCACCCGGTTCGATGCCACGATCACCGTTCGGCCCGTCATGTTGGCCTGCACCAGATCATGGTACCACTTCACGGCCGTTCGGTCAAGATTTGATGTGGGTTCATCGAGCAGCACCAGCTCTGTATCGCTAAGCACAGCAAGTGCCAGCCGTACGCGTTGCTTCATCCCGCTTGAAAAATGCTTTATGAACTTGTCTCCGGCATGGATCAGGCCCGTGGCCCCGACCACATCCTGAGGTGAAAGCCCATCCCTGAAAGGCAAGACCTTGTTGTGAAAAACGGCCAGCTCAGACAACGTGAATTCCTCGATGAGCTCAAGGTATGGCGATGCCATTGAAAAGCGTCCCACCATGTGGTCAGAGTCGTAAGCCTGACCGCTATACGTCACCTGTCCTTCGGTAGGGATCTGAGAACCGAGGATGACCTGCAACAAGGTGCTCTTGCCGCTGCCGTTGGGACCGAGTATGGCGAGATGCTGATCGGGCCGTGCCTCAAGATCAACATGGCGGAATATCCAGTTCCGCCCGAACCGCTTGCCGATATCGGCCAGCCCGATGGTCATTCCTTGTTGCGCCCGTTCAGGAACTGGTAGCCCTTCATGATGCCACGGTGCGAGGCCCGAATGAAATCGATGATCTCATCGCGTTCGTCAGTCACAGGGAAATCGGCCTCCAAGAGGCTCAGTGCCTGGGTGGTGTTGTACCTACTGAGAAACAGCACGCGATAGATGTCCTGCAGTTCGCGCACTTTCTCGGTCGAGAATCCACGCCTCTTAAGACCTACCGAGTTGATACCGCTGAAACTGAGCGGATAGCGTGCGGCCTTGCAGTAAGGCGGCACATCCTTTCCGACCAATGACCCACCCGAAAGGATGGCATGCGAACCGATGCGTACGAACTGGTGAAGGGCCGACATGCCCCCGATAATGGCAAAGTCGCCAATGGTGATGTGGCCCGCGAGGGTACAGGCATTGGCCAGGATCACGTTGTTGCCCACCTCGCAGTCGTGGGCCACATGCACATAGGCCATGAGCAGGCAGTTGTTGCCCACCACGGTGCGGCCGCTGGCTTTTGTCCCCCTGTTTATGGTGACACACTCGCGGATGGTCACGTTGTCGCCAATCTCAACGGTCGATTCCTCGCCACCGAATTTCAGGTCCTGCGGTATGGCCGATATGACCGCCCCGGGGAAGATGCGACAGTTGCGCCCTATGCGGGCACCTTCCATGATGGTGACATTGCTTCCTATCCACGTGCCCTGTCCTATCTCCACATTCTTATGGATGGTCACGAATGGCTCTATCACCACATTATCTGCGATGCGGGCCTGGGGGTGTACGTAGGACAGGGGTTGATTCATCCGTTCTTCTGTTCTTTTCGGGCTATCTGAGCCATCATCTCGGCCTCCATCACCACATCATTCCCAACAAAGGCCTCTCCCCGCATGTGGCAGATTCCTCTGCGGATGGGCGATACGAGTTGGAGGCGGAAAACGAGCGTATCGCCCGGGCGCACCATCTTCCTGAATTTCACCCCATCTATCTTCATGAAAAAAGTGAGATAATTCTCTGGGTCGGGAACGGTGTTCATCACCAGGATGCCGCCACATTGGGCCATGGCCTCGATCTGCAACACACCGGGCATCACCGGTTCTCCGGGGAAATGGCCCACGAAGAACGGTTCGTTCATCGTCACGTTCTTGAGGCCCACCACACTCGATTCGGTCATGGCCAGGATCTTATCGACCAGCAGAAACGGTGGTCTGTGCGGCAGTCGTGCCATGATCCCGTTGATATCTATCAGAGCCGGTGCGTTGATATCGACCCCAGGGCCAGGTGCTTTCTTATCCTTTCGGAGCAACTGATCGAGGTGCTTCACGAATCTGACGTTGCCACCATGTCCGGGCCGTGTACCGTAAACATGGCCCCGCACACGCATGCCCAACAGTGTCATGTCCCCAACAAGGTCCAGCAACTTGTGGCGTGCCGGTTCATTGGCATGGTGCATTGTCACGTTGTTCAGTGTGCCCTCGCGGGTCACCTCAATGCGAGGCTGCCCGAACAGTTTGGCCAACTTGTCCAAGTGGCTGTCCTCGGGCACTTTCTCCACAAAGACCAGGGCGTTGTTCATGGTGCCGCCCTTTATGAGCCCTTTGTCGAGCATGAATTCGAGCTCGTGCAGAAAACAGAAAGTGCGGCAAGGGGCAATTTCCTCATTGAAACGGTCAAGCGAACTGAGGTGGGCGTGCTGTGGCACCAGCACCCGAGAGTTGTAGTCGACCATGGCCGTGTACCGCGGCCTGTCTGATGGGATCAACACATAATCCGTGTCGGTCTCATCATCGTGGAAATGGATATTCTCCTTTGGCTCGAAATAGATGCGCGGAGCCTCCTGTCTTGTTATACCGGCTTTTTCTATCGCCTCAATAAATGGCAATGAGCTGCCGTCCATGATAGGACACTCGGGGCCATTGATGGCTATGGCGCAGTTATCAATACCGCAGGCTGTCAGTGCGGCCAGAACGTGCTCAACGGTGCTCACACGGGCCTGTTCGCGGCAGATGGTAGTGCCGCGCGAGGTGTCGGTCACGTTGGCCACCAGGGCCTCGACCCATGGCGAACCAGGCAGATCGACCCGCTCGAACACGATACCAGAACCTGGCGCAGCGGCCTTCAATGTCATGCGCACATCCTGTCCAGTGTGCAACCCGATGCCGGTAATGGTGGCCTCGGTCTTTACGGTCTGTTGCTTCTCGGCTGCTTGCATGCGGTGTTTCAGGTCTTTGGCAGACGCTTTTCGAGGTCGTTGAGTTGTGCCGCCAACTTCGGCAAATTCCTGAACATGACGTATGCCCTTCTATACAGGGCCACATCAAAAGCAGGAGAGCCTTGCATGGTGGCCCCATCGGGCACATCGCCCCCTATGCCGCTCTGGGCGGCTATCTTCACATTGTCGCCCACACGCAGATGGCCGATTATTCCCACCTGCCCACCTATCATGGCACCGGCACCTATGCGCGTACTTCCCGCCACACCGGCCTGAGCTGCAATCACACTGTTGGTCCCAACCTCCACGTTGTGGGCTATCTGCACAAGATTATCGAGCTTGGTGCCCTGCCTGATGATGGTGGCACCTATGCTCCCACGGTCAATGGTGGCATTGGCCCCCACCTCTACCCCATCCTCAAGAATGACATTGCCCACCTGCGGGATGCGGGCATACTCGCTGCCCGTGGGCGCAAAGCCGAATCCATCGCTGCCGATCACCGCATTGGGCTGAATGATGCAGCTACGGCCCACTACACAGCTGTGCATGATGCGCACCCCGGGCCGCACCTGTGTGCCCTCGCCAATCTGGGCGCCCTGGCCCACATACACCTGCGATTCTAACTCGGCCCCTGCGGCTATGACCGCACCCTTGGCCACATGGCACAGTGGGCCTATGTACGCCTCGTCCGATACTTGCGCCCCAGCCTCGATGACTGCCGAGGAGTGAATGCCCTTGCGTGCAACCTTGGTGACCTGCTCGTACATCTGCAGCAGTCTGGCCAATGCCAGGTATGCATCGGCCACCCGGATAAGAGTCGCCCCAATGGGTTCTGTTGGGGTAAATGACCTGTTGACAATGACCACCGATGCGGCAGTGCCGTAGATGTGACGCTCGTATTTCGGATTGGCCAAGAAACTGATGGCACCGGCCACGCCCTCTTCGATGCGGCAGAATGAACTGACACGCACCTGTGGGTCGCCTTCAACAATACCGTTGAGAAGATGCGCGATCTCCCCTGCCGAAAGGGTCATCATTTCCGAGTAAATGCTCCGAGAGCAGTGGGTATAAGTGCGCTATGGGCAGGCGGTCAGGGTAGGTGCGCTTTAATCTGTGCGGGCACGCAAAGAAAGTGTTTTTCAACCTTTTCAGATAACGTGCTGATGTTCCTCGTATCGGTGGCCTCGGTGATGTCGCGCACAGAGCCATCGCGGTAAAGTATGTTGATACGGTCCTTGCGCGGGTCGTAGGCGCTGTTGGTGATCTTGTCGGTGAATACGAGGTACTCCACCTCTGCTTGGCTGAGGCCGGTCTGGTGCATCAGCATCAGCCGCAGTTCGCTCACCTTATCGGCCGGAACAGGGTCGGTGTAGAGTTTCACCTTCAGAAGCTCGCGGCCAGTGACCATGCGCGAAAGGCGGCTCAGCACCGGGTCCGGATGGTCTTTCCACACTTTGAGCGAGCAGATCACATCCATATCATCGAGTTGGGCGAACCGGTAGAGGTGCATCGGGTCGGCACGGAAATCGGCAAGGCTCACATCATTGGACAGAAAGGATGAGAAAGCCGGAGTGCCGAACAGGTGCCCCCCGTTGCGGGCCAGTTCCCTTGCCCGTTGCAAGGTCTTTATCAGCATATACTCGGCACTCAATACCGTCTTATGCAGGTACACCTGCCAATACATGATCCTGCGGGCGTTGATGAACTGTTCCACCGAATACACCCCCTTATCCTCCACAGCCAGGTCATCGCCCGCCACCGTGAGCATGCGTATGATGCGTTCGCTGCCCACGTTGCCCTCTGTCACCCCCGAAAAGAAACTGTCCCTGCGCAGGTAATCGAGGCGGTCCATGTCGAGCTGCCCGCTGACCAGCTGATGTAGGAACCGTTTGGGGTAACGATTGTGAAATATCTCGATGGCCAAGGGCAACAGCCCCCCGAACTCGGCTGCGAAATGCTCCATGAACAGGTCGCTGAGCATCTCGTGGTCAACTCCGCTGCCGATGCTGAATTCCAAGGCATGCGAGAACGGCCCATGGCCTATGTCGTGCAAAAGGATGGCCAGCGTGACGGCCTCGGCCTCGTCATCAGAAATGGAGTGGCCTTTGGCACGCAGCTCCTCTATGGCCAGCCCCATCAGATGCACTGCGCCCAAAGTGTGCTGGTAGCGGGTGTGCATGGCCCCGGGATATACCAGATGGCTCAGGCCCAATTGTTTTATGCGCCTGAGCCGCTGGAAGTACGGATGCTCTATGATCCGGAATACCGAGGCGTGCCGAATGGTGAGAAACCCGTGTACCGGGTCGTTGATGATCTTGCGCCTGGGACGGCTGTCCATGCCGCGAAGGTATCCAGCCGATCACAGCAACCGCATGGCCACGCTCACTTCCTGATGGCCTTGATCAGATCGCCCTCCAGCCCGCGCGATGGGGTCAGTGCGGGGCTGCTTATGAATTTTCCGGTCGGGCCGATGATGAAGTAGGTAGGCACTCCGGCCAGTGCAAAGTCAGTCACTATTTCTGAGTCCATGGTGACGCGGCACACCGTCCATTTCGGATCAATCCGCCCAACGTACTCCTTTGCGCCCGCCTCGGTAGGCGCAATGCACACGGTGACGAACTCCATCTTGCTGCCGTAGGTCTTGTACAGATTGGCAAATGCGATGGACTCCTCGAGACAAAGCGGGTTCTTAGGGTCGGTGAACTCAATGACCACGGTGCGGCCGCTCAGCTCCCTGAGGTCGAAAACCCCGCCTTTCAAATGGTTGAGAACAAAATTCGGGGCTGGCTCACCGGGCAATAGCCGGGTATTGATATCCGCCACGTTGCGCGCGGCCCTGGCCAGATAAAGATCAGGGGCGCGGTCGGCATATTGATTCAGGACAGCAGCTATGCGTCTTGGGTCGATGTCTTTGAACCCGAACAGGTCGCGCAGGCCAGATACCAGCACAAAGCCCCGGATCCTTGGGTCCTTTAGCAGTGCATCGGCACTGAGAAGTGTCTCCAACTGAGACAGTGCATCGGGAGCTGACACCATACGCTGCATGGCCTTGGGGTCGGCCTTTGCCCGCTGACGGAGCACCCCGCTATGGAAATCGCTGAGGAACCGCACAAACTCCAACGAACTGGGGAACCACTTGCCAGCGAGGTAGCGCTGATGCAGCGAATCGCGTCTTAGCTGAGCGACTGCCTCGGCCTGGGCTATGCTATAGCTGATATGTGCCCCGAGATACGGTGAGGCAGACGAAATATCAGTTGCCATCCTGGCCTTGAAAGCCTTGGTGGCCTCACCCACGGCCTTGGCCCCTTTGCGCATCACCAACAGCTTGTACTGCTCCTCAAGGAATGCATCGTAGGCGGCATTGAACCGTCTCAGATTATCGTTGAGCGGCTTACCGTTGCCTCCGAGAATCTCGAGTTTCTGGACAAATCGGGCCGCGAAGGTCTCTTCTGCCGCAGCGCGCTGGGGCCTCGCAAATCGCACGGTGTATTCCTTCCCCGGCTCAATCACCAGATCGGCACACTCGCGGCCGCAGCGCAGAAAGGCGTACTGGGCCTCCTTTACCTCCGCCTTCAACGAGAAATTGCCGACCCCATCCACCTTGCAGGTAGCCAATCGGGTCTCTTTCTCCGATATCAGATCATCATAGACGACCAACGAGAGCATGCGACCCTCAAAGCCGGGTGCCTTGCCCGAGATCACCTGAGCTGACCCATCAAAAGAGAAAAGAAAAAAGCCTGTGAAAAGTAGGATACCGAAATGAAGCATGGCCGGCCGCAGCGTATTGAACAATCTCGCCTTCCCGATCATCCTAAAAAACTGAAAGGTGTGGGCCTGAGGGGCTGATGCATCAGTCGCGCACATCGAGGTCGATGCCAGCCGGAACAAAAGATGTGGCATCGCCCCCATGGTGCAGCACATCACGCACAATGGTGGAGTTTATTGCCATGAACTGCGGTGATGAAAGCAGGAAGACCGTCTCGAGACCCGGTACCAGCCTGAGATGGGCATCGGCTATGCTGCGCTCGAACTCAAGGTCCATACCGTTGCGCAGGCCCCTGAGAATGCGGGTGGCCCCTACCCTTTTGCAGAAATCGGCTGTGAGGCCCTCGTATGCCTCGACCGAAACGGACGGATGGCCTGAGAACACCTGTGCGATCATCTGCCTGCGCCTGCTGATGCTGAACAAGCCGCGCTTGGCCGAATTGTGCCCGATGCCGATGATGATGCGGTCGAACAGCGGAATGGCCCGCAGTACCACATCCTGATGTCCGAGGGTGATGGGATCGAAACTCCCAGGAAAAACGGCAATGCGCTGCATGATCATCTAAGGGGCTGAAGGTTTCTGTTTCGGGTCCCGGCTTGTGTGAAACACGGCCAATATCACCACTTCATCTGCGCTAAAAAGTTCGTAAACAAGCACATAAGGGAAACGGGCCATGGGTATCTGCCTGAATCGGGAGCCAAAAGCTGTAAAACTGAGCGGAGCGTATTCAAGGTACATCATCGTTGAGATGAGGTCATCTAAGAACTCTTCGGCAAGCCCGGGTCTCTGGGATTCGTACCACAATGAGGCATTGAGGATATCAGATTCAGCAGATGGCCGGATGGTTACCCTGTAGGACATCAGGCTATTCGCTTCCTGATTGAATCAATGGAATCGCGCCAAGGCCTGCCCAGGTCACCATCGGCATGAAGCTGAGCTGAACGGGCCTCAATCTCTGCCAGTTGATCGGGGCTGAATGATACCTCTCTATTGTTGTATGCAAGCATCAGATCGAGCACACTTTGGAGGAAACCATCATCATCTATCGGCTCAAGCTGATTGACTATCAATGTCTTCAGATTCGATCGGGCCATCTCGCGCTGATTTGTCAAGACAAATTTAGTGGCACTTCATATTGATTCAGGCCGCTGTCACCATTCTCTCCTCGAACCGAATCCCGAAACGTTGGAGTTCGGCCAGCATCGGACCGTAAATGTCGGGGTAGATGGGCAGCAGCACACCCTTGCGCGCAATGGTGCCCTCGAGTACCATGCGGGTGGCGATGGCAAGCGGCAGGCCCACAGTCTTGGCCATGGCCGTACGTTCGGTGTCATCGCCCTTTACCACCAGCGATGCGGTGGTGGTGTGCTCCACCCCGTCCTTCATGGAGCCTATGCGGTGCCACATCACGATCATGTCTTTGTCGGTAGGGCGCATGGCCCATTTGCGTTCGAGGACAGACTGCAGGATCTGGGCCGGGGTGGCATGCGCAAGCCCCACGGGCTCGTCACCGAACAGGCCGAGCCAGTCAATCTGGTCCATCACACGGTCGCTGACGCAGAGGTGATCGGCCAGGCGGTAACGCAGCGGTGCCCCGTTGTCGGGCAGGAAGGCCCCGAGGTATCCGCTCAGGGTCATGCGGTCGGTGCCTTCCATGGTGTAGGTGTCATCGGTCATCCCGAGTTGCACAAACACGTTCCAGGCCGCGCAGAACCCCTCTTTGCGCAGGGTGCCGCGGAAAACGGTGAGGGCATCATTGAGCCCATAGGCCTCGCGGTAGCCGAGAGAGTCGCGGTTGGCATATCCCTCAAAACTGCCATATCCATCAATCCATATCTGATCGATGCGGCTGAACAGACGTTGGTAGGGGATGTAGCGGTATGTGCCGTTGTGGATGAACTTGGCTGCCCCGCCCTGTCCTGCCAGCACCACGTTGCGCGGATTCCATGTGAACTTGTAGCCCCAGGGATTGTCGTCACTCTCGGGTGCCACAAGGCCCCCGCAGTGGCTCTCGAAATGGAGGATGCGGTGACCATCGGCCCTCAGTGTATCGAGCATCTGCATGGCCGATAGGTGGTCAATGCCGGGATCGAGACCTATCTCATTGATGAAGGTGAGCCCTTTGGCGGCAGCCTCCTGGTGCAATGTGCGCATGGCATCGCTCACATAACTGGCGGTGGCCATGTGGCAGCCCACGGTAAGGCAGTCCTTGGCCACCTCGGGGTGCATGGGCGGGGGCAGCAGACTCACCACCACATCCATACCCTGCATGAGGCCGAGGCGCACGGCACGGTCAGAGAGGTCGGCACCTACGGCCTTGGCCTGTGCACGTCCGCCAACTTTGCGGATGGCAGTGGCCGCGTCCATATCGGCAACGGTAACGGTCCAATGGCCCTGTGGGGCATGATCAATAAGATAATCGATGAGCACCGTGGCCGAGCGGCCGGCACCGAGTACGAGGATGTTTCTCATGGCAAATGGAAAGGCGGTGCGAAGGTAGAGGGGCAGCCAAGCGGAAAGGCCCTGACCGGACTAAAGTCAATCTATGGCAGTGGAAATACCTGCTAACAGGTGGAATATAGAATTACCATGATCCGCCTTAGTACGAACAGAGTCCCTGGTTCGACTGTCTCAGCGTGTAGCATCTGAAATTTTCCAAAGGTCGTCCAACAACTGCGATGACCAGATGAATATGATGGAGGGAAAGGTAGTTGGCATAGAGAAGGATCTGTTTCACCACCTCATCGCGATAGTACCGCCTGCAATTTCGGATATCCTGCATATCGCCCCTTGGCCTTACGCTCTGCAAGCAGATGGGGAGAGGCCGACAACACCCCTGCGTGGCGATCCCCTCCTATATCCGGTGCTGAGATTGTCATACGATTCATATTTTTGAATCTATGGAGATCATCGTCACCTCGCACCCCGAATTCAGGCACAGCCTGATAGGGCCCTCGTTGTATGCCCGGTTCGGAATAATGTTCACAGAGGGCGCCAATATGCTGAGTCCGCTGTCCGATTGGGTGGAGTACAAAAAACGCTCGGAGCAGTTCCCTCTGTCTATCCGAATGAAATATGAGCAGGTGCTGAAAATGATAAAATCGGAGCAGGAGCAACAGGACCTGCAGAAGATATGGAACGCCTACAGGGCAGTTCAGAAACAGACCCGGAAAACGAGTGCGGATATAGTCTTCATCAAGAGAATTGAGAGTCGGGTGATCGCGGACCACAAGGCGATGTACTGGGGCCGTTATGAGGAGATAATAAAGAGAGACAGGTTCGATGTCTTTGAGCAATGCACCCGCGGAGATGGACTGTTCCTTCACTTCTATCCGCAGGACGAGACCGATGTAAAAGAACCCGGCTATTATTTCCAGAGCCATTATCTGCGGTATGATTTTGACCAAGGTGAGCACGGGCCATGCCTTTATGTGGTGTGCGATGAGGGCCTTGACCATCTGATGGACAAAGAGTTGGACATGTTCCATTTCCTGGATCTGCCCAATATCGCCATGCTCAATTATGAGGGACTGATGGCCTGCCGCCACCGCATGAGGCCGGTGGCCGATGCACTGGCCCCGGTGGCCCGACAATGGTGGGAGGCCTGCACTGCACCCGGTGGCCCCGACCCCGAAAAGCTGCGGGCCCAGATGGAGGCCGATGTGCAACGGTTGTGCGAGCAGTTTGACCCCGTGGTAGAGGCCGACCCCGACATACAGTGGCTGCACACCATGATGCCCGACCAGAGTTGGAATCTGAGTGTCAAGTTCGCCCTGTGCCCATATCCCCTGCTGATGGAGGCCCTCGATCTGACCGGGGTGATACTGCCCGCCACCGCCAAGGTGCTGGAACAGATGAAAGATGTGCCCGGCCCCCCGCCCTATGTGCCCATTATGGTCCTATTGCCCGAAGTGGACGATGATGAGGATGATGAAAGCGGGAAGGACCATGCCGAGCAGCCCGATGAGCAACCCACCGGCCTACGCAGCCTCGACATTGACTGAAATTCTGACCGTACCGCACAATACCTGCCCACCCCTTGCGTTAGCGGCCCATGACAACAATCGTATATTCTGAGGACCTGGACCCCAACGTCCTGCTGCACGATTCGATGGCCATACGCCTGGCCACCCTGTTGGGAGGCGATTTTTTCGTGGCGGGTTCGCCAGCCGATATCATGCATAATAAGAGAATGCTCGAGAATATGCGGGGCAACATCAATGCGATGCTGAGCATGTTGCACCGTATGGCCAAGTCCGAAAAAGACCGCGCCCAGATGGAAGAGGTCATGGCCCTACTGAAAGATATGAAAAAGGTCAAGCACCCCGACAAACGCCAGATCGTGATGCAGCAGCAGGTGATACGGGCCACGGCCGGTCTTTTCCAGTTCTTCATTGAAGACACCTACCACCTTACACAGACCCGCACCGGGCTGCCCTCGTTAGAACCGCTGATTGACGAGGATTTCACCGGATTCTATAATGTGGACCTGCAGGGTGGCCTGCTAAACAGCGGTCAGGAGCAGCTCAGCTCCCTGTTCTGGTCATCACTTCAGGCCAATCCCGGGCCCCTGTTGCCCATGGTGGGAGGCGCACGGTTGGCGTACATAAAAGAGCACGGGGCGCACCATGTGCAGCTACAGGACAACACCACCCTTTATATGCTTGAATTTGAGCATCTGCTTACGCTGCGCAACGACCTGACCATACAGGGCCAGGCATGCTGCACCGCCCTTGACGAACTGTGGAACACCTGTGCCGCTGACCAGGGCCCCGACTGCCCGCAACAGGCCGTGCACGACCTTCAACAGCAGGTGGCCCCGGCCATGAGGACTTTCCTGCAGGCATTGTCCCATCATCCGTTGCATGCCTCACTGAGCCCAAGCGACACCGGACTACGCATTGCACACCTCGGGGTGGGCCTGTGCCCCTTCGAAGTGTACATAACCGCCTTCCGCGAGGCTAAGATGATTGACGACCGCACCTGGCAGCAGTTGCAGGGCCCACCGCCCGAGGGCATAACTGTCCCCCGCTGGGTGCCCTATATAGCGGTGGATTTTGAAGCACTGGTGCACGTAGAAGAGCAGGACGGATCTTTCCGCAAGACCCTCGACATAGACTGACACAATACCACCTCCCCAACCATGAGCACACCCGCCCCTCTGCGCTGGAACCACTACCGCGCCCGACTGAACAGTGCCGAACTGATAGTGGACATGGAGAACCCGGCCGAGCTGGTGCGCTTTGCCCTTGACAACCACGTGCGCTCGGTACTGGTGCTGCTCACCGATGAAAAGGTGAGCCATTTTGCCATATCGCACAAGGGCGGCATCATGCGCTGCGAGGCCCTCGGGTATGCCGACCTGACCGATGTGCGCGACAGCCTCGATCAGGGCTTTGCCGATGCCAAGGAATACTACGATGCCCGCCAGCGCGGATACCGCCTGCGGGCCGACTACCTCAATGCCGTGGCCAACGATGTGAGCGAGCCCGCCACCCTCGAGGCCATGCGCAAACAGGGATACCTGAGCGGATTTGAGGACTTTGAGCGCCTGCGCCAGTCCACCCCCCTGCCCGAGGGATTTGCCGAGGTGACCAACGCCAACCAACTGTATCAGGCCGGGCAGAAGGGCCGCTTCGAGAGCTGGTTCGAGCTGTACGCGGCTTTGGAAAAAGGATTCTCCGATGCCACCACCTACCGCGCATCAAACAGTCTGGGCTACGCCTCTGCCAAAGACTACGAGGCCGGGCGCAAAGGCCACTTCCACAATGCCGAAGAGTGGACCGCGGCCGTAAAGGCGCAGTGCACCGACCGCAAGGACTACCTGCGCTACCTCAAGTTTGAGCTGATGCGCAGCCTGAAACTGGCCCACGATGCCTGCCTGCTGGTAGAGATGCTGTCAAAACTGCCCGAACAGCGCGATGTGCCCCTCGACAAGATACATGAGCTGCTGCAGAAGGAACTGAACAACTACCGCAACGGACCAGACGGCAGGCCCCCGCGCTGGTTCACCACCCAGATGGACGGAAAGACCGGACTGGTGAACGTGCTGCGCACCAACGACCACATCAAGCGCTTCGGCACCTTCAACAATGCCAAGTCGGTGTTCCGCACCCTCCCGCTCCAGGAGCGGCACGTGGTGCTCGATGGCAGCAATGTGGCCCACAACAGCCAGGGCGATGGCGTGTCCATACCCACCGTGCGCAACATCGAACTGATGATAGAGGAACTCAAAAGTCGCGGGTTCAATAAGATAAAGGTCATCATAGATGCTGCCCTGTTGTTCCGCCTGTCCGATGTCGAAAGGCTCGATGCCCTGCGCGAATCGGTCGATTACATGGAATCGCCCCCCGGCACCAGTGCCGATTTCTTCATCATCAAGTATGTGCAGACCCACCACTGCCTGCTCATAACCAACGACATGTTCCGCGACTGGAAAAAGCTGGAACCGTGGATAGAGGACAACATCGATTTCTACCGCATCCGCTTCCGCATCGAGGGCGACAAGGTGCTCCTGCCCGGCCTCAAACATTGAGCCCCCTCCCCTGCCCCATCGGGCCCGCTGAACGGTTATCGGGGCCGCTACAATTGTTATTTGGGCCGCTACAATTGTTATTGTAGGGGCTACTATTGTTACCCGTTGTGCTATTGGGCGAAGCGAACATTTTTGATTTGGCCTAATGGTCTTCCGCTCAGTGCATTATCAAGTTGAATCATGGTCATTGCGGCCAATTTTG
>JBIKWM010000048.1:0-22154 GCA_044356305.1 Flavobacteriales bacterium | reverse complement strand
CTGCTTACAGGGGCCACCCTCGATGCCGATGTGATTGACGTGGCCGCGCTTGCCGCAGATGGTCAGGGGTTGTATCAACTGCCGCCCATGAGTGTGGCCATACTCTCCTTTGTGGCATCTGCCGTGGGCATCGATGAGGCCAGCGGTCCGAAGCTCACAGTCAGCCCCAATCCCACCTCGGGCCAGTTGCGCATCAACCTGCCCTGTGCATGGGCTGAGGTGTCCGACCTCAACGGACGGGTGCTGATGCGCCAGGAGGGAAAGGTGGACAGGCTCGATTGCAGCCATCTGCCCAGCGGCCTATATCTGTTGCGCACCGATGTAGGTCATGTGCGCATCGCCCGTCAGTAAGGGCCAAGGGCCATTCTTGTATGGCGCATGGCAAGCACCCTGACGAAATCAATACACCATGACCCGCTCGGTGATGCGGTTGCCCACAGCATCGGTGAACAACACCAGATAGGCGCCTGCCTGTAGGTTTCCCCTCTCTATCACAGTGCGCCTGCCATGCACATCTGCGCGATGCACCGTGCGGCCCGACAGGTCGCGTACCTCGATGCTGCCATCTGCCTCGTACGGAAGGACGATCACTGCCTCATTTGCAAAGGGATTGGGATAGATGGTCAGTCTGCTGTGCTGTGCGTTGACCTGTTGTGTTCCCACCGCCATGCCGGGGCTGTAGCGGGCAATGAACAGATCGAGGTTGCCGGCCGATGTGCGCAGTGCCTGAGCTGCACCGGGGTCAAAATCGACCGTGTTGGAGAAATACCCGGTCATGTACAGATGTCCGTCCGTGTCCTCCAGGGCGTCAATGCCGTAGTCGGTGGCGGTGCCGCCCACACCGAAGGCGTAGTCGAGGGCGCCTGTTGCATCGAGCCGGAGGGCGAATATCTCGGTAAGGCCGCTGGTGGTGCCCACCACCTCAAACACGGTGGCATTGGGGTCGAGGTCGCTGGTGCCTGTGAACGCCCCGGTGACGAGCACCGACCCATCGGCATTGGACTGAAGGCCCTGGCCCAGGTCGTCAGCCGACCCACCGAAACTGCGGGCCGACACGAATACCCCGTTCGAATCGAGCACCGATATGTAGCCATCCTTGCTCCCAGCCGAGGTGAGATTGAACACCTGACCGGTGGCCGTGCCGGGATTGAAATCGACCGTTCCGACAAAATATCCGGTGGAATAGACATTGTTGAGCGAATCGACCCCGATGTCGTTGCCCCAGTCGCCACCCGTTGAGCCGAAGCGGTCGGCCCACATGAAATTCCCATCGCCATCGAGCTTCAGCACAAAGATGTCCTCGCTTCCGGCCGCGGTGAGCGATGCCGTGCCTGTTCCGGGGTTGAAATCGACCGTGCCACCGAACATGCCGGTGCAGACCACATGGCCCGAATGGTCGAACACGATGCCCTGAGCAATCTGATTGCCCGCGGCACCGATGCTCTTGGCCCATACCAGGTCGCCACCGGAGGTGAGGCGGCAAACGAACGCATCGTTGACACCTGCCGAAGTAAGGGTCAGGGTGCCGGGACCCGGGTCAAAATCGATGCTGCCGTTGAAGTACCCGCACAGCACCACATCTCCGTCAGGGTGCACGGCCAGGGCCATGCCGTTGTCATAGTCCGAGCTGCCCAACCCATGCGCCCACAGCAGTTGCCCATCGGGGTCGTACTTGGCAATGAAGGCATCGAGCTGGCCCACATGGCTCACGGTATAGGTCCCGGCACTCGGGTCAAAATCAGATTCAGACTGATAGGTCCCCGTGACGTAGATGTTGCCATCGGCATCCAGCGCCATGTCGTTTATGAAATTGGAGAGCAGGCCGCTGATGGTGCGAACCCAAATGAAATTGCCGGCCGCATCGAGCTTCAGGATATACCCATCGCGGCTGCCCGCTTCGGTCACCGGGAACGAGCCGGGCCCTGGGTCAAAATCGACCGTGGCCGAAAAATAGCCCGCAATGAGCAGGTTGCCATCGGCATCCTGAGCCAGTCTGCGGCCCCTGTCCTCGCTGGTGCTGCCCATGCCTATGGCCCAGTCTAGGGCGGGTTGTGCCAAGGCGCTGCCCGAGGCCAGGCAGATGCAGATTCCGGCCTTTAGGACACGGTTCAAAAGGTCAGTGTACCGTTTCATCATGTTGTTCCTGTTTACAATGCCCCCATTCTCTGAGCACCCCATGTTGCCCATAAATATGGGCCAGCCCGACTATGGATGATCCGCACCTGTTACACAGTACCATACAGTTGTTACGGCCTGCCGGCTGCGGGGCCTGGTACAGAATATGATTGTTCAATCAGCCTTGATGAACCTGTGCCTGCGGCTGATACCGTGTGTCCGGTCAAGGGCAAGTATATACATGCCCTCAGGCAGTGCCGACACATCTACGCAGGCATGTGCTGAGCTGACCTGAATGCGGCCTTCAGCCGCCTTTTGGCCCGTCAGGGTGTAAATGGTGTAACCACCTTCGAAATCCTCTTGGTCGTTCACCTGCAATTCAACCCTGTCATGGGCCGGTACCGGATACAGCATGAATAGGTCATTACGACCCTCCGATATAGAGGTGATGTCGGTCAATGACCTGCGCCACACGGATTGAGAGGTTGTGCCCATGAACACATATCCGTCATGTATGGTGATGGCGTTGAAGTCCATTGGGGGAATTGAACCGTCAGATATGTCAATCCACGTCTGGCCATTGTCCAACGATACATACACCTCATCATTCGTAGTGGCAAACACACGACCTTCAAACACTACGGCCGAAGCAATGGAGGCCCCGTTGATCTGGGCGATACTGTTCCAATCACCGCCCAAGTCGGTGGATATGTGCACCCCTGACCAGTTGAGGGCAAGAACGGTGCTGCCTGACATGCTGATAGAGTTGAACAGTCCGTCACTGCTCAGCAGCACCTCTTGCCAAGTACTGCCACAGTCAGTGCTCGTCATCACCCGTCCCTGTTGCGAGGTTGTGCTGTTGAAAATGGCAGCCATGGTCACTCCGTTCGAGGCCATGTCCCTAATGGTCGTGTTCTCAAACGGATTCGGAACAAAATCATACGGATCGGCATCAATCGATTGAAAAATACCGTAGGCGAAATGCGAGATGATGTTGCCGCCACAAGGCACCACACTCCCTACAGACCATGTGTTGCCTTGGTCGTTGGTATCAAAAGTCGCCCCTGAATCATACGATACAAATATGAATCCACCTGAATAAGAGGCCCCGTAAACGGTTGAACCGGTGGCATAGAGCCCCATAGGTTCAAAACTACTTTCCGGTTCGGGGGCCTCCCACGTGAGTCCATTGTCCGATGAGCGGTAGACCCCGTCCAAGGCAGGGTCTCCCATCGGGATGAGTATACCGGCATAGACCCAACCGTTGCCTGAGGCCATGCTGCCCACGATCCGGTTGTTACCTATGCCACTCGAAACCTGCATCCACTGCCCATTCGCCATCATTGGCATGGCATACAGAAGTATGGAAAAGAGGTGTGACTTTCTCATTGGGGCATGGGGGGGGGTAGAATCACCAGGTTTATGGGGCAATTGTAGACCCTGTCCGGCCCTCACAACCTGACGGACGTCAGTGCCGTGGCTGACCCTTTACCGCTATCTGCACATACATATCCTCCGTCCTGACCCCGCCCGCTCAAATGGTCCACAGCATCACTTGCTCGGCATTAAAGTGTAGCGGTCTGTGACTGCGGGCTAAAAGAAACCCAGTGCCCTTCTTTATCTGCGAATCTGCGGCAATTCACCCCCGCCCGGGCAAGTTTCCGCAGAATCACTTGTTCGGAGCTAAATAGAAGCAGTTTGTAACTGAGGGCAATAAAAACCGGAGTACCCTTTCTTAAATGGCAAATCGCTCACCCGCCATTCGCGAAGCGGCACTAACTGTACTCGGTGCCCTAGCGCACAGAACCGCACCGGAGCGGTGAGGCAGGGTAGGGCAGGGGCGGCCGGTCAGTCGGCCAGCCGCACTATCATGTGGCGCTGGGTGCCCACCGTCCTTTCTGCCACGTTGAAACAGGCCATGGTTCCGAACAGCGTGCTCAGCTTAGTGTGGCCGTGCGATCGCGGGTCGAAATCGGGCCGTATGCGCGTCATGTAGTGCCCCACAGACGATAGCGTGGCCCAGCCGTCCTCATCGGCCGTAGAGGTCACGGCCTCGCGCAGCAGGGCCTCGAGCGAGCTCTCTGGGGCCTTCGCAGCGGCCTGGGCTGTGCGTCCGCGCACCACCCGCCCCGCTGTGCCCTTGGGTCTGCGCCCTGTGGCAGGTTTCTCTGCGGCAGGCTCGGCCTGTGGCATCCTGGGCTCGGCCGCCATGGGCCTGCTCAGGTTCTCGATAAAAATGAACTTATTGCAGGCCGATATGAAAGGGGCGGGGGTCTTCTTTTCGCCCAGCCCGATCACCAACATGCCGGCCTCGCGCAGGCGTGTGGCCAGCTTGGTGAAATCGCTGTCGCTCGATACCAGTGCGAAAGCCGTTACGCGGCCTGAGTACAGGATATCCATCGCATCGATGATCATGGCCGAGTCGGTGGCGTTCTTGCCCACGGTGTAGGCAAACTGCTGCACGGGCGAAACGGCATGCTCAAGCAGCGCGGACTTCCAACTGTTGGCCTGGTTGCGCGTCCAGTCGGCATAGATGCGCTTGATGGTCGGGTTGCCGTATTTCGACACCTCGGCCAGTATCTCCTTGATGGGCTTGCTGGGCACGTTATCGGCATCTATCAGCACCGCTACGGTGTGTTCGTTTTCGGGGGTCATGTGGGGTTCAAAGGGGTTTGCAGGCGGGGGTCATCGGCATAGTGCAGGGCAAGGCACTTGTAGCAGATGAGGCTCATGGGGTACGTTCTCTCCGGTCGGTCGGTATGAAACTCGTGCAGCGGCCATTCGGGGCATTCGGTACGGAAATGCCACAGCAGTTGCCCGTGGCTCCTCCTGAATTCCTTCACCTCATCCAGTTTGAAACGTTGGTTCATATCCTCGCACTTGCCGTGTGGGCCGATGTAGTAAAGGACGGTAGAAACAGCCCGATGGGCCGGAAAAAGGATCGGGCAGATTTCGCAGTCACAACTGTGGGCCACAGGCAGCCGCTCACAGGTCGGTCCCGTCAGCCTCGGGCACACGGATGCGCACCAGCGGTGCATATATTCGCCAGTCACAGAAGCCGCACGCTTTACATGCCACTGCATATTCAACGCCCTTCGGCTGTGCGCATTCTGAGCGTTTGCGCCATTGTTGCGGCCGACCTCGCTGTTTTCGTCTTACTCGGGCTGCTGCTCATGGGGTATGACGACAACTACGACAGTGCAAAGGGCGCATACTGGAGCCTTTCGAGCATGAACGCCACCGAGCAGATGGTTTACCTTGCATACAATGCGTGGCTACTGATCCATGCCATAGCCATCCCGTACATTGGATACAGGGTGTACAGGCGCATCAGACCGTCTGATGCAGCGACCTGACCGGCATCTGACCATGAACAACCGACCCAACATACTTGTGGTGTGCGGCCGCAACAAAAGGCGCAGCCGGACTGCGGAGCACATTTACAGGAACGACAACCGTTTCAATATCCGTTCGGCCGGCCTCAGTCCGAGCAGCGATAGGAAAATCTCAGAGAACGACCTGAACTGGGCCGACCTTGTGCTGGTGATGGAGACCCGTCAGCGCACAAAGCTCGCAGAGCTGTATCATCACATGGAACTGCCGGACATCGAGATACTCCACATCGAGGACGATTACGAGTTCATGGACGAAGAACTTGTGGAGATGCTGTCAGACAGGATAAACGACACGCTGCAAAGGGTTTACGGCCTGTGATATGCACAAGCACAACATGTGGCACATGGCCGTGAACTTCTCTTTTCTTTCATTTTGGTATAATTCACATTATGTAAAATAGTAATTCCCGAACAACAGGGCCCGAGGAAAGTCCCCGGGCCCTGCTCATTTTACGCTACCAGTCCTTACGGCCTCGGTGCCGGTGGTGCATCGGGCGGTGGCGGGGCACATTCCCCTTTCCTGCCCCGGTGCATGGCCTTCCCGCCTTTACCGCGTCCTTCCTTGCGGTCTAGCAGCATCGAGTCAAACTGCACACGCTGTTCGTCATTGAGCACCTTGCGCACCTTTTGGCGCTGATCGGCCTTCATCACGGCCATGCGGGCCTTGAGGGCGAACAGTTCCTCGGTGGCCACCTTCACCTTGGCCTGGTCCACATTGTCGCCCAGCTGCAACTGCTCCAGCGCGGCCCTTTTGGTCTTGGCCTCAGCCTTCAGCGGCAGCATCTCCTTCCTGAATCCGGTGTGCAGCTTCTTTATCTGCGCCTCCTGGTCGGTGGTCAGCCCATCTATCATGTGCATCTTTCCCTTCTTGCCGCCTTCGTGCGGTGGCGGTGGCATGGGCCTACCGTCCTTCGGCTGTGCCTGGCCCGCCATGGCGGCTGCCAGCATCAGAGAGGCTATCATTGCTGTGGTTCTCATGGCTTTTGTCTGTTGGTTTGTGCTGCTATGATGCGCGGCAGGTTGAATGGTTTAATAGGCACGGGAAATGTTTTGGGCAGATCTTGGAACCCTGTCTGATTCCGCGCAATGGTTCACATCACCGCCCACACCGCCACGGCCATCACAGCTATACCCAGCAGGTTGATGAGAAGGCCGGCCCGCGCCATGTCGCGCGTGTCGATGGCCTCGGTGCTGAACACCACCGTGTTGGGCGGGGTGCCCACCGGCAGCATGAATGCGAAACTGGCACTTATCACCACCGGCATCATCAGCATAGCGGGCGGTATGTGCAGGGTGTCGCTAAGGCCCGCCAGCACAGGCAGTATCAGGTAGGTCGATGCCGTGTTCGATGTCAGCTCGGTGAAAAAGGTCATGAACGTGCACATGGCCACAACCACCAGCAGCGGACTGGCGCCTTCCAGACCCGACATGGCACGCACCAGTTGCATAGAAAGGCCACTCTTCTCAAGGCCAGATGCCAGTGCAAACCCTCCACCGAAAAGGAACAGGATGCCCAGCGGCAGGCGTTTGGCATCGTCCCAATGCAGCAGGGCGCCCCTCCCCTGCCCTTCTGGCACCACGAACATCAGCAGGGCCATGGCCATGGCAACGGTGCTGTCGCGCACCATGCTGCCGTACGGCAACAGACCGCTCCATCCGGGTATGCTCCATCTGCCCAGATCAATATCAGCCCTGAACACCCACAGCAGCACCGTGAGGCCGAACAGCATCAGCACCCGCACCTGCACCGCTGTCAGCGGTTGCACGGCAGGCACCATGGCCGCCATTCCGCTATGGGCACCTATGCCCCTGAATTCGTCCCGGTACACCCATCGCAGCGCATAATGGCTGCCTATCAGCATCACAACGCTGGCAGGCAGGGCAAAGGCCAGCCAATCTGTGAAGCTCACCTGCGGCAGATGCGGGTAATGCTCGGTGAAATAGCCCAGGAAGATGACATTGGGCGCGGTGCCCACCAGCGTGGCGGTGCCACCTATGCTGCTGGCATAGGCCAGCCCCAGCAGAAAGGGTGCCGTGGCGCGTCTGCCCTGTACTGCAAAGGGGGCAGTGATGGCCAGCACAGCAGGCAGCAGCATCATGGTGGTGGCGATGTTGCTCACCCACATGCTGATGCAGTACGAGGCCAGCATAACGCCCCACAGCACCTGCGTGGCCCCTGTGCCCATGGCGCGCAGCACGTGGCTACCGAACCAATGGTGCAGCCCGTGCCGCTCCAGGGCAAAGGCAATGAGGAAACCACCGGTGAAAAGGAAGATGGTCTCGTTGCTGTATACCGGTGCCACATCGGCCATGGGCATGATGCCCAGCAACGGATACAGCGCCAATGGAAGCAGGGCCGTTATGTACAGGCTCATGCTTTCGGTGAGCCACCACCAGGCCATCCATACGGCAACCAGTGCCATGCGCGATTGCTGCACCTCGAGCCCTGCGGGGTGGCACACGGCATATGCAGCAAGGCCAAACACAGGTCCGGCCCATGCCAGCCACTGCCTACAGGTGGGCATCATGCCTCGTCAGGCAACTTGTTCACAATGAAACGCAGGGCCCGCTGGGCCACGCTGAATGTGGCCGGAGTGTGCCCCACCGAGTCGCCATCGGCCTCAACGAGGTCGGGCGTTGCGGTGTGCCGCACCTCCATCCGTGCACAACGGTGCAGGCTGATGTACGGGTGCCCTTCCAGCTTGCCGCTGCGCAACAGGGGCAGGTCCCTCACCACACGCAGGCGGGGCATGTCGCGCACCAGCATGATGTCCAGCAGACCATCGGCCGGGTCGGCATCTTTGCAGGGCCTCATCCCATCGCCATTGTAGCGGCATATCCCAATGGCCATGTTGAATACGGGTGTGCGCTCGGTCACCCCGTCCATGGTCACATCGAGCATCGGGGTGCTAAATCCTATGAGCTCTTTCAATATCACATATTGATAGAGCATTTTACCTTGTATGAATGACTTATGCAGCCTCATCTCGTCTATCACCTTCACCACTTGGCTGTCGTAGGCCATGCCCACGATGTTGACAAACCAGTGGCGCTTTGGGCCACCAGGGGTATGGAGGTCAATGATGCCCGCATCGTGGGCAAATACCCGTTGGCGCCTGTACATGGCAACCCACTCCTCCACCTTGGATGGAATGGCGTAGGTGCGGCCCCAGTCGTTGCCGGTGCCGCCAGGTAGGTGGGCCAACAGGGGTGCATCGGTAGGAACGGCATGCTGCCCCATCACCCCGTTCACCATGGCGCTAATGGTGCCATCGCCCCCGAAGCTGATCAGCCTTGTGCGTCCGGCCGCCAGTTCCTCGGCCACGATCTGCTGTATGTGGCCGGGCCGTTCGCTCATGCGGTGCCCGAAACGGAAACCCGCAGCGTTGAGCTGCCGCATCACCTTGGGCCATTCGCGCCCGCAGCGGCCACTGCCCGAGCTGGGATTGATGATGATAAGAGGTTCGTCAGGATGCATGGTGTGCGCTTAGCGGTGGCACTGGGTGGCGGGGCGGTAAAAATAGGCCTGTGGCATTTGCTTGGAACAATGCGGGTGCGAAGGTCCCCGACCGTCCTCATGGTGGTCAGAGATATGAAGTAGTCATGTGTACTGAATCGAATGACCCGCTATTATTGCAACGTGGCTGTGCTTTTGATTATAGACCGCATTGAAATGAGTTATTCACCAATTTTCAGCTGATGACTAATCAAAATAGACAATCGATTTGAGTATTAAAAGTTCACCAAACTCAATGATAATGAATATGAAATTATCAGCCCTATTCAACCGTATACACAAATCCTTTGGGATGAAGATGCAGACTATAATGTTTGCAATAGTTCTGTTCGTACTCATATTCATTGATGCCTACCGAACTCCCTCTCCGAACACGGACCATATTTCATACAATATTATCGCATTGATTTTTGGATTGGTTCTTGAAAGCACTCGATTGATGGAGAAGTGGATTGATGTTTTTTTAAAATTGGTTATCTGTTTGGTTATCAGCTTCATTTTCACAGTACACAATGACTACAATTTTGACCGTCACTTACAAATTTGGCCTTATTCGTTCATCGCTATTTATGCCCTTGTTTCAATTTTCATTCACGAAAAAAATCTCATTTCTCACATAACCATTGGAGACATGATTATTCAGCTACCAGCATTTATATACTGGATTCTGTCCAGAGCAGAGAATTGTCGTTATTATTCGCAATTGACATCACTTTGCCTACTCCCAATTTCTTTATTGATATACGCAATCTATGCGATATACAGGAGAGACGAACTCAATCTATCGGCCCGACTGACAATGAGCATTTCAAGTTGCATAATTCTCACTATATTATCAATTGACAATTCGATAGCGGTTTTTATGTTTCCTGAAATAGAGCGTATTACGATTTCTAAAGATCATATATCAATACTGATGGCATACTTTTTCCTAGGAATTTCGACAATGTATATTGTCTACAATTTTATTCTCCTAATGAAATATTATCCAGATAAAAATATGAAATACTCAAAACAGAAAAGATTAGCAAACATCAGCCACCTCAAGCGATTTTCTAAATTCAATGTCAATTTTAAGTACGCCATGATGGTTTTGCTTGTCTCGACAATCATATACTCTATAAACTATCACTATAAAATAATTCACTGCAATATGGCCATATGGTCCGTATTCGTCTTGACGCCCCATATTATCCGCATTTCATATTATTTGAGGACCCCAATTTTATCACATGTCGACAATAAATAGAATCATATCCCCATGGCTATCCGCAGGCCGAGGTAGGTCATCTGTACCTAAAGAGTTAGGACCATTTCTCATGGAATAGAGATCATTCTGCGCGAGAGTGTCCAACGAACTGTCGGGAGTGTCCAAAGAATTGTCTCAGCGCGTTGTGACAGCTTCGGTGGCCATGCGGGTACAGATGCACATCGGTCTGACTTCAATGGTATAGCAGCGCGCTTCTACGGTACGGCAGCGCCTGCTTGCGGTACGCAGAAAGCCGCTGGAAGCCCGGAGAAAGCCGCTTGGGTACTGTAGAAGTACGCTTGCGGTACGCAGAAAGCCGCTGGAAACCCGGAGAAAGCCGCTTGGGTACTGTAGAAGTACGATTGGGTACTGTAGAAGTACGCTTGCGGTACGGAAAGATCCGCTGAGGGTAAAAACAAGGTCGAATCTGACCTGAAGAAACGAGTTATACGACCTGCAAAAGCCCTGACCAATTGTCCAGAACCCACGCCATTGATGCAAGAAAAAAGGAGGGTGAGCTATGGAGCATGGCGTTCCGGATCGGTCACGCCACAGCAGGCGGTTAAACCGGTCTGATCATGCTACGGATGGAGTGAGGGGGCACGGACATCCTATAATGGACCTCTGGTGCTGAATCATTGAGATAAACAAAGGGCGAGAGACCTAATTGTCCCTCGCTCCTTGTCCTTTGTCCCTCGCGCCTAACTCAGCTCACTGCCTTCAATAGCGCCTCCAGATCCTCTTCGCTCAGGATGTAACGTTTCTGTTGAGCTATAAATCCCACGGATTTAAGGTGTCAAGTCCGGGAATGACTTTGAAGTCCCTAATGTTTCGGGTAATGAGCCGATACTTGAACACTATCGCACTGGCTGCAATGATCGCATCGGGAAGTTTGATGCGGTGAGCTTTACGGATTCTTGCCGTTTCTAACTTCACTTCACGGTTCAACTCGATGACTACAGAGTCGTCAATGAATTCTCGCAGAATAGCCTCGTCTTTCTCATCTGCTGTTTTCCAGCAGAGCAGTTCAATCTCGGTAATGGCAGAAATAACAGGAGGGCCAGAGAGCAAGACACCGTCCATGAACTCCTCGGCCTTTGGCGGGAATTGCCGCTGGAGGTAATAGATGGCCGTATTGGTGTCCCAAATGTGGCTCATTCCCAGCCGTCACGCAGTTCTCGCAACTGAGAGTCGGTGTCCTCAAGAGATTTGGAAGAGAGGGCGCCTTTGTACTTGCTGACGAGTCTTTTACCGGGAATTTTCCGCTCAGTAGATTGGGCTGTGAGTTTGATGAGCTTCATCAGTTCCATATCGCGGAGCAGATTCAACACACCTTCATTCAGCAACTCAACATGATAAGTCCGAGCCATCTACTTTCACTTTGGTTTACAAAGTTAGGTAACTCCGCTTGTCGTCATGCACGGAGAGATAACCAGAGCCGATGTTCTATATCCCTCGCCCCTATCTCAGCTCACAGCCTTGAGCAGCGCATCCAGCTCTTCTTCGCTCAGGTTGTCGAGTTCGCTTTCGAGGCTCACTTCGCCTATCTCAGGCAGTTTGTTCGCCACCACCTGAGCCAGTTGCGGCACCGTTGGGCCTGAGAGCAGTTCCATGGTGGAGATCTCCACGCCCGTGCGGCCATTGATACCGCGCTCCAGCTCCACGGCCATCAGTGAGTCGATGCCGAGGAAGTTGATGCCACGGTTCATGTCGATGTTCTCGATGGGGATTCTAAGAACCTGCGCGATCTCGCCCGCCACAATCTGCTCGATGTGCTGCTGACGGCCCGCCTGATCGAGCACCGCCAGTTCGCCCAAGAACTGCTGCACCTTCTCGCTGATGGCGTTGTCCACCGGTTGGCTATCAATCATGGTGCGGAACAGCGACCGCGATGCCCCCGTGGGGTTGCCCGCAGCCCATTTGCGCCAGTTGATGTCGAACAGGCCTACTTGTGGTTTGCCGCTCTCGATGATGCGTTCCAATGATTCGAGCGCCATGGCGGTGCTGAATCCCTTGATGCCCGCGCCTTCGAGCAGATGGCCCACATCGCTGTTGCGGGCTACTACGCCCACCTGCGCCAGTACGCCCAGATTGACGGTGGTTGCTGCCAATCCCTTACTCCGCCTCCAATGCGCGAACCCATCGAGGAAGCTGTTGGCGGCCACGTAGTTCGCCTGTCCGGCATTGCCGATCACAGACGAGATGGACGAGAAGCTGAGGAAGAAATCAAGATTGATGCCTTCCGTTGCCGCGTGCAGATTGAGCGCACCCTTGACCTTGGGTTGCAGCACACGGTCGAAACGGGTGCGGTCCATGGTGTTGAGGAAACCGTCATCGAGCACCATGGCCCCGTGGAAGATGCCACAGAGTTGCGACATCTCGGCCTTCACTTTCTCAACCACAGAGCGCACATCCGCCTCACTGGTGATGTCGGTGGCCGGGGCAAACACCTTGGTGCCGTTGGCCTCCATGGCAGCTACTGCGGCCTTCGCCTCCTCGCTCTTGATGCCGCTGCGGCTCAGGAGCACGAGCTGCTTCACGCCTTTCTCGCTCAGCCATTTGGCAATCTCCAGCCCGAAACCGGCCGTACCGCCTGTGATGACGTACGTGCCAACGGGATTGATGGTATGCTGCTGCATCTCTTCATCTACCAGCACGGTGCAGTCGTGGTAGCTGATGGCCACCTTGCCCGTGTGCTGGCTTCTGCGCACATAATCGTAGGCATCGATGGCCTCATCGGCCTTGAACACCTTCACGGGCATCGCTTGGAAGAATCCTTCCTCAAAGCCCTGATAGATGGTGTTGAGCAGACTGCGTGAAAGCTCATAACGCTCGCGCAGAATGCGGTCGATGTCGATGTGTGCGAAGGTGATGTTACGGTTGAAAACGCTCATCGGTAGGGCGGTGTTCTGCGCGATGTCGCGCTTCCCGATCTCGATGAAACGGCCATAAGGCGCCAACAGCCGGAAGCTCTGATAAAGCCCCTCACCTGCGATGGCGTTGATCACCGCATCCATCCCGTAGCCCTTGGTCACGTTGAGGATGTCCTCGGTGAAACTCAGGTCGCGGCTGTTGAACACGTACTTGATGCCCTGCTTGCGCAGATACTCGCGCTTGTCCTCGGTGCCGGCCGTGGCAAACACCTCCGCGCCTTTCCAACGGGCCACCTGAATGGCGGCCTGCCCTACGGCACCGGCCGCGTTGTGGATCAGCACTTTTTCACCCGCCTTGATGTTGGCCACATTCACCAGTCCGTGAATGGTGGTCATGTACGGAATCATCACAGGGGCCTCCTCAAACTTGAGGGTCGAGGGTTTCTTCACCCAGTAAACGGGCTTCACCGTCACATAGCTGCTGAAACAGCCATCGGGCGTGGCCACCACGATTTCATCGCCCACCTTGTGCTCGGTGACGTTGCTGCCCACAGCCGTGATCACCCCGCTGCACTCCATGCCGAACGCATTGCCGAAGTAGGTGCCATCGAGCACGTCCTGACTGATCTGGCCCAGCACCTTCAACAGGTCTTTGAAATTGATGGACGATGAATGCACCCGCACCTGGATCTCGTCCGCCTTCGGGGCTCGTTTCTCGGTGCGGATATGATGCAGATCCTCGATGCGGCCCGAGTTGCCGAACATCAGTTCTACCGGCTCATCGCACGAGATGGCCACTTTAGGCTTCTCAGCGGACTCGTCCACCACATGGGCGCGGACAAGCTGCTTCAGGTAGCGATGACCATTGCGGTAGGCTACCTCGCTGTCCTTAGCGTTGCCGAGCAGCTCGTTGGCTAATCCACCGAGGTTTTGGCTGCCATCAAGATCAAACAGCCTTGTGTTTATCCAAGGATATTCGTTGGAGATGAGCTGCGCGAAACCCCACAGCGCATTGCTGCCGAGATCCGTCACCTTTTCATCGTCCTTAATGCCCTGCGCATTGAAGCTCACCAACGACAGATTGAAACTGCGGTCGCGGGCCTTGTCAGACAGGGCATTGGCCAATAGAACAGCAGGCATGGTAGTGTTGAGAACGGATTCCACGGACGGAGCCGTGCTGTTTGCCACATACACGATCTGCGTCACATTTCTGCTTAGCACCTCATCGGTCAGCTTCGCGTAATCTTCCTTGCTCTGGAAGTCCATCGACCAGCCGTTTCCGCTGTGTGCGAATTTCTCGCCCTGCGAAACGGCATAGACCGTGGCGCCCGCATCGAACAATGACTTCTGCAATGCCTCTGCACTCGCATCCCATTTATCGGAAATGAGCAGGATGTCGCTGGCTTTTTCCTCTGAAACAGGAGCCTCTGCGGCATCCCATTGCGGCTCATAGAACCACTCGGCCTTCACTTCCTCTTTCTCAGCGGCCTTGTTGCTGATGGCGCGGCAGGTAAGGTCGGTCATGCGGGCCAGCACCTCGCCATTCTCGTTGAAGAAGGTGAGGTCGCCCTTGATGGTGACACCCGTACGGTCGGTGATCTGGCCGTGGCACCACACGGCATTGCCCGGGCTACGGTACAGCACAAAACGGTCGATGCTCACGGGCACGAACGGAGTGGTGTTCCTTGGGTCGGCCACCAGCGCCACCATGCTCTGGAAGGCGCTGTCCAGAATGCTCGGATGTAGGATGTACTGGTCGGGATTTCCATCCAGTGAAGCATGGCCCTCTATGCGGCACATCACCTCATTCTCCTTGATGAAGATCTCTTTCAGTCCTTGGAAATAAGGCCCATAATGCAGGCCCATGCCCGTGAGGGTGGCGTATAGGTCGTTCGGCTCCACCTTATTGGCAAATGAGTTGCGTAGAGCGGCCAAGTCCAGTTTGGGCGCGTTGCGGTGCACGGTGTCCTCCAACATGCGGCCCGTGGCGTGCAGCTGCCAGCCCGCGTGGTCGCCCTTCTCGCGGCTATATACCTGATAGACCTTCGTGTCACGGTTGTAGGTGGTGTGCAGCATCTGCACCTTCGATGGGTCGGCCACCAACACCTGATTGAAGCGCAGTTCCTGCAAGGTGCAGGCCGCATCACCAAATTCCTTCTCGTGCAATGCGAGGCCAGCCTCTACATAAGCCGCACCGGGAATCACCACCTTGTTCTCTACCTGATGGTCATCGAGCCACGGCAGGAAATGATGGTTGATCTCCACCTCCCAACTTGGGTCAGGCAGGCGCAGGTTGTCGTTCAGGAAAACGTGTCCGGGCGTACCGAGGCGGTATTCGCGCGAGCGGTCGGTCTCGTTCCAATACACCTCTTTCTGCCAAGGATAACTGGGCAGTTTGATGAAGGCGGCCTCGGGAGCGAGAACGGTCCAATCCGGATTGTAGCCAAGGGTGAAAAGGCGCGCCAACGATTCGGTGATGGTGGCCACTTCAGGCTCGCCCCGCTTCAATGAGGGGATCGCATGACCCTGAACTCCGGCAGCGCTCAGGCATTCGTTGATGCTGGTGCGGGTGACAGGATGCGGACCTACTTCAATAAAAGACAGATAACCGTCTGATATCAATGTGCTTATCGCCTTCGCAAAACGCACCGGTTGGCGCACGTTGTGCCACCAGTATTCGCATCCGAAATCGGTGCCGAGCACCCTTTCGCCTGTGACCGTGCTATACAGCGGTATGCTTGGCACATGTGCCTTTACAGTGGCCAGGCTGCGGAACAGCTCATCCTTCAAGGGCTCCATCTGATAGCTGTGGTAGGCCACCTCCACTGTTAGCATCCGATTGAAGATGTTCTCCTTTTGAAGCTCCTCGGCAAATGCCTTAAGGGCAGCTTCTTCGCCTGCCAAAGTGACTGCGTTGAAACTGTTGATAGCGGCCACGGAGATCTTGGGGTTGCCGTTCAGCCTACGGAGGGCCTCCTCCTCGCCTACCCCGATAGCCAGCATGGTGCCCTGTCCGGCCGTGGTCTGCTGGATGCGGCTGCGGTGATAGCTCACCAGCAGGGCATCTTCTAACGAAAGTGCACCGGAGGCATACGCTGCGGCCACTTCACCCACACTGTGACCCACCACGGCATCGGCATAGATGCCCCAATGGTTCCACAGCGCGGTAAGTCCGGCCTGAAGCACGAAGTTGGCCGGTTGGGCCACCTCAGTGCGGGCCATGCGGCTCTCTGCCTCGGGCTTCAGCATCTCTTCAACCACACTCCATCCGGTTATGGACTTGAATATGCGGTCGCATTCGTCCGCTTTTGCCCTGTACACCGGCTCAGAGAAATACAGTTCGCGGCCCATGGCGTGCCACTGCGGGCCCATGCCGGTATAAACGAACACCATGCGGCCCTTGAGGTCGTCATTGGCGGTGCCGTTCACCATGCCGGGCATGAAACCACCTTCGGCCCAACTGCTCAACTTGTTTTTCAGGTCAACCAACGAATTAGCGCTTACTGCCAATCGGTTGTGATGACCGCTTCTGCGTTGGGCAACGCTGTAGTGGTATGCATTCACATCGATATTATCCCCACTCAGAAAATCGATATGCCGCTGAACCGATTGGCGCAGGGCCTCTTCGCTGCGTGCACTGAAAGGGAACAGACGCAAGGCATCAGCAGCCAGCCACTTCAAAGTATCGAAGGTGCGCTCAGCGGCAGGAACATATCCCTCCACCAAGGCATGGCCGTTGGTGCCTCCATAGCCGAACGAGTTCACCGAGGCCAGGGCGCGCTCTTTGCCCGCTGGCCATTCCTCCACCTTGGTGGGCACCTTCAGGCACAGCTCATCGAAGTTGATCTTTGGGTTTGCCCTGTGGAAATGCAGGTTGGGCAACACCTTCCGCTTGTTCACACTCAAGGTGGCCTTGATGAGACCCGCTACACCTGCACCCGCTTCCAGGTGGCCGATGTTGGTCTTCACAGAACCCACGAAACACTTGTCGTCAGGATTTCTTCCTTCTGAAAGGGCCTCGTTCAAAGCACTGGCCTCCACGGGGTCGCCTGCTTTGGTGCCGGTGCCGTGTGCCTCCACATAACCGAGCTCCGATGGACTGACGCCCGCCTGAGCATAGACCTTGCGTACGAGCGAGGCCTGAGAGACGGGGTTCGGCACGGTGATGCCGTTGGTGGCCCCGTCCTGGTTGGCCCCAGTGGCGCGGACCACGGCATAGATGCTGTCATTGTCGGCAATGGCCTTGCTGAGGGGTTTCAGGATGATGATGCCACCGCCTTCACCGCGCACATAGCCTCTGGCATCCTCATCGAATGCCTTGCAGCGGCTGTGATCGCTCAGGAACTGGCCTTTGCTCATGGTGATGGGATACTCAGGGGTGAGCATCATGCTTACGCCACCTGTGATGGCGAGGTCGCTCTCCCCGCTCCAGATGCTCTGGCAGGCGTAGTGTGCCGCCACGAGCGAAGACGAACAGGCCGTGTCCATGCTCACGCTCGGCCCGCGCAGGTCGAAGGTGTAGCTGATGCGGTTGCTGAGCATGACCATCGTGCTGCTGGTGGCCGTGTTCGAGCTCATGATCTCGCGGTTCAGCTGCCCAAGCTGGATGAGCTTGTTGTCCAAGGTGAAGCCCCCGATGAACACGCCTGTGTTCGAGCCTTTCAATCGCTCCTCGATGAGACCTGCATCCTCAAATGCCTCCCATGTCAGCTCCAACAGAAGCCTTTGCTGCGGGTCGAGCACGGCTGCCTCGCGTGGCGAGATGCCGAAGAACAGCGGGTCGAAGGCATCCACCCGAGTCTGTAGGAAACCCGCCTGTTTGGCATGGCTCTTACCGATGCGCTCCTTATCGGCATCGTAGAACTTGCGGAAATCCCAGCGGTCGGCAGGCACATCAATGATGCCGTCCACGCCTTCGGCCAGTACGTTCCAGAATTGCTCAGGATTGTGCGCCCCGCCCGGGAATCGGCACCCTATGCCGATGATGGCTATGGGTTCTTTTGTTGTCGAGGTGTTTATTGTATTGCTCATGGGTGTTTGTTCCAAGTTCAATGTTGGTTATCGTAGCGCTATTAGCCTTTTACTATTCGACCTGGGGCTTTAAAATTCTGAATGGCATTCCTTGCAGATATTCGTTCTTCTGATGTTGGAAAGCGGTATGAAAGCAAGAAAAGACATCAGGACAACCAGCCATTTAGCCAAACCAGTTTTCCCCATGCCAAACTCAATGGAATTTGAACCACAGTTCGGGCAAATCAAATCACCACCTGTTTCATTTGCTGAAAGCACTTCTAACGCTTTGGATGAATCATTCTCAAAAACGACCAATTGTATTCCGCTTCCCATCATTCCGAAGTAATTAGGCATAAGGGATGAAAAATTCTCATTCGCAACGAAGCAGCTAATTCCATTATTTTCCAATCGAATCCGAGCCAAATGCGCATCGGTAGCGGATACAAATGTTTTGAGAACAATGGTTTCCATCCTAGCATAATGACTTTCTGCCTCAATTACTAATAGCTTCAAATAATCGGCTGATCCAAGAACAACCTCGGATGCCCTTCCGCGGTGGCCGAGCGCTTCTTGAACTGCTGCAGCTTCTCCTTGTCGTTGCAGATGATGAAGTAGGCATACTGGTCATCGAGTATGCTCCTGTACACCTGCTTGTAGGGGTCACCATCGTAGGTACTGAGGAAGGTGACACCCACCCCGTGCTGCTTGTGGTAGTGGTGGCTGAGGCCCTTCACCAGCTTGGCGAAGGTGTTCGGCTCGCCCACACCCAGCATGGGACGGAAGAACTTCTCCATCACCCCGCTGGCCTGGACCAGTTTGAAAATGCCTTTCGGGTTCTTGATCTCGAACCGGAACCAGTCGCCCCAGTTCATGGCCAGTGTGGCAGCTGAGATCTTGCCATCTGGAGTAAGCATGGCCCACACCCGGCTACTCTTGCTGTAAGCTGTGAGCTTCCGAACAAAATCGAGGAAGATGTCCACGTTGAGAAGGTGGTAGAACAGGTAGGTATGGTGCTTCTCATGCACCATCCGGTAATACTCACGCAGCTTGGCCTCATCGTCTGTGATGTCAACACACTGCGCAAAGAGCGACTTCGAGCCGTAGAAACGGTTCACTTTCGAATAGACCGTGAACGGCAACCGTTCGTAGTACTCGCCATGGAACACCGTGTTGCGGTGCAGCGCCTCTTTGATGCTCTTGTTCTCCTTGCCCATGCAAGCGAAGCAGAAATTGATCCCGTTCTTATACACCAGGTGGTGTAGGATCGAGAACATGAGGGAGAATATCTTCTTCCTGCGGTAGATGCCCACCCCGTTCACCTCTTTCTCGCTCACACGGAGGATGTTGTAGTAATAGCCTTTCTCGATGCGGTCGTCACCGTAGGGCTGAAAATCGAAGTTGTTGGCGTGGATGTAGCCCGCAATGGTGTATTTGCGGCCCTGACCCGTGGTATCCTGCTTTTCGGGATGGATGGCCAGGACAATCTCGGCCCGGTCGTTCACCGCCAAAATGCTCTGAGGTATATTGTGGAAATAGCTCTGGAAGCTCATCTTGCCACCTCCCTGATCGTTCTGGTGGTTCTCGCTCACGGCTATCACGTCCTTGGCCTCGGCAATGAAATAGTCCTTGTCAGCATAAAGCCCGAACTCCTTCATGATGCTGCCGATGTGCGGCATATAGCTTATGTGAAACGAAACCAGCACCATCTCCTCCTCAAAGAGGTCCTCGCTCTCGACCTCGGCCTTTTCCAGTTCAAATCGGAAAACGCCATTCTCCATGCGGCCATTGGTCACATGGGCATATGGTCTACGCTTGGTGAAATGATCGGCAAACTCAGCGGCCCGCGGCTTGGCAATGGTGTGTTCAAGGGTCTCTGTCATGGTCGGTCAGATGGTTGGGGTGATATCAGGAACGGTGATTGAATCCCAGATTGATTCGATGAGGTCTTCGAGCAGGTCGTCCGTCATCTGCACCTTGCCCACATGGATCAGATTAATGATGGCGATCATGGGCCCGTAGACCATGGCGAAAATGACATGAGTGGGATAGGGCCTGAAACGGAAACCCTCGCCACCGCTGGTCAGGATTCCTGAAATGGGTTCAAGGATCAACGCGGTGTCATCGAGGTAGGTCTCTTTCATGTAAGGTGAGTCGGAGTATTTCTGCAAGAAGCGGAACTCCAACTCGTGGTCTATGTAGTATCGGCAGAGCAGCTTGACAATGTGACGGAACTGTTCGCTGATGGGCTGATCGAAATTGCCAATGCCGCTGAGAATCACAAAAAGCATCTTCTCGCGCAGCATGGCAAAAACCTCTTTCAGCAGATGTTCCTTGGTCTCGAAGTAGCGATACAGCGTACCCATACCAACGTTGGCCTCCTTGGCTATGAGGGCGGTGCTCATGCCTTCAAATCCATACTCAATGCTGAGTTTGAGTGTGGCCTTGATGATGGCCTCGCGCTTGTCGGTGGCAGATGCTGTCAGGGTGCTCATATCGCGGAGTGAACGCTCACTCCGCAAAGGAATGACAATAAGATCGGCAACCGATGTGAAACGTGCTTTAACTTTTGAACAGGACGGACGGATGAAAAATCCGTACTCCTCAATATTGGGCCATCACCTCATAACAATCAATACAACAGCTATTTAAACCCCGAACTGCCGCAGGTGGTGATCCAGGTGCTTGTATGCAATCAGGCCCCATTCCATTTTTGTCATCTCTCCGAAAATCGGATGAGGATGCCATACATGCATCTCATAGAATCGGTTTATTGTATCGATAAGCTTTGCCTTCTCAATATCCAGATCGCGTGGGTCGGTGATAGTCATCTCCGGTGCCGTGGGCAGGTTCTTTGGCCATGGGATACGGAATCCGATGGTCTGCCTGATGATCCACCTGATCGGTGCGTTGTATTGCAGTTTCGAGGTATTCTCACCTAAGGCGAACTGCAATTGGGCCGCACAGTGGGCCAGCATCTGCGCCACATCCATAGTGCCCCATTGGCGCTCACTATCGGGTCTAAGGCTATTGATCCTGACCATCACCTCAGCCTTCACATGGCCATCGTACAGGTTGTTCATTCCAGTCGGCAAAAGAAATTCATGGCACTTTTCGTCCGTGTCAAGCAAAGGGCACGAACGTGTTCGGCTCTATTCAATCTGAACAAGATTGAGTAAAAACGAATGGCCACCTGCCGTTCTGTGCGACAGGTGGCCATATCCGACTTCCCGATTCGGTTGTCAGTGGGCTGCCAGGTAGTTGGCAATGCCCTCGTGCGTGGCCTTCAGACCGTCTGCACCTTTGTTCCAGTTGGCAGGGCATACCTCACCGTTCTCTTCGTTGAACTGGAGCGCATCCACCATACGGAGTGCCTCGTCCACACTGCGGCCCAAAGGCAGATTGTTCACCACCATGTGCTGCACCACTCCTTTGCGGTCAATGAGGAACAGGCCGCGCAAAGCGATCATCGGCCCGGTGGCCACCATGTCGCCCTCTTCGTCCATGTCGTATTCCCCGATCAGCACCCCGTAGTTCATGCTGATGGTCTTAGTGGTATCGGCCACAATAGGATATGTTATCCCTTTGATGCCACCGTCCTGCTTGCTCATCTGCAGCCAGCCCCAGTGGCTCTGCTCGGTATCTGTCGATGCGGCCACGACCTGTACACCGCGCTTCTCAAACTCAGCGAGCTTCTCCTGAAATGCATGAAGCTCAGTCGGGCACACGAAAGTGAAATCCTTCGGGTAGAAGAAGAACACGACATGCTTGTTGCCGATGTACTGATCGAGGTTGAAATCGCTCACGATCTGACCACCGTTGATCACTGCACTGGCCTTGAATGAAGGGGCCTTTTTACCTACAAGTACTGACATCTTGAAATGGTTTTTGAATTGGTTTCTTATTGATGACTGACACTCTCTTTGCACCCGGACATAGGTGACTTGAGAGCGGGCGCGAAGGTAACATGGCTTACTTCGGCAATGTTCGGTGGT
>JBIKWM010000047.1:0-22830 GCA_044356305.1 Flavobacteriales bacterium | reverse complement strand
GAGGTTCAGGTAGTGTCCAATCTCGTGGGTGGTGGTGCGGCCCTTGTTGTAAATGCTGCTCAGGGTGCCCACCCGCCCGAAGTACCGGTAACCAATCACGAGTCCGTCAATGCTGGGGCCCACACCAGGAGGATAGGTGTATCCGAGAAGACCACCAGTCAGGTTGCACACCCAGATGTTCATGTATCGGCTGGCGGGCCAAGGGTCTTTGCCGCCCTGGGCACTGCTTTTCACCTCATCGCCACTGAAACCGCTCGCTGTGGTCTCGGTTCGGGTTATGCCGTTGGTAGGCAGGTCATCAGGGTCGCGTACAGCCAATTGGAACTCTATCTCACAATCGGCAGCAAAGGAGCTGAAGGCCGAGGGCAGGTTGGCCACATCAGCATTGAGCTTTCGGTAATCCTCATTCAGCACATCGATCTGTGAAAGAATCTGCGCATCGCTGATGTTCTGCACCGAGGTCTTGTACACCACATGCACCACAACGGGTATGGTCAGCACGGCTCTTTCTCCGCCATCGGGATGCTCGGCCTCCCAGCGCGCCATCTGTTCCAAGGCCTCGGCACGGCTGGCCAGATAGTGCGGGTCGGTGTCCTCGAGTGCCCGGGTGAATTCGGTGGTATGACACCGCTGTGTCTCCTGATCCTGGGCCTTGGCCGGTGTGGCGGCCAGCAAGGCGCCAACGGTGACCATGGCAAACGAAGTCCTGTAGAAATCAATCATACCTAATCAGATGGAAGGTTCCGTTCAGTTCAAATGGATTGCCGCGCGAATTGACATAGTAAACATGATAGGCATAGACCCCTTCAGGACTGGGGTTACCATTGCAGGTGCCGTCCCAGGCATCGCTGATCACATTCGTCTGATACACCACCATTCCCCAACGGTTGATGACCTGAAAGAGGTAATCATCAGCCTCCACGAAATGGGTGACGGGTCTGAAAAGCGGATTCAGACCGCCCGGTGTGAAAGCCGTGGGGACAAACACATTGGGAAGTTGCAGCGCGCAGGCCTCATTGCTCCGGCTTATCTCCTGGAATGAGACTGGCCCATCCACAGGGCCCCACTGGGTGGCGCTGGCCTCAATGGCCTCCACGTAGTAACAGAAGCGCCCTTCTCCATCAATGATGGAGTCTACATCATCCACAAAGGTGAATGTGGTGGGCGGTACAATGGCGCGGTAGCTGTAAGGGCTGTCGTTGCTGCGGTATATGCGGTAGGCCGCTATGTTGCCCGGAAAACCCTCGTAGGCGTTCCAAGTCAGCACGTTGGTGCGGTCGTCATTGGCCACGGCTGTCAGGAATACAGTGCGGTGGTATTCCATGGTATCGGCCGCAAGCATACAGCTGTCAACTCCCAGTACCCTGTAGTAATAGTCGGTGGTGCCGGGTCGTGCTTTGGTATCGTTGTAGGTATAGAACTCATTCAGTAGCACAAAGGGCGTCTGTCCTACTTTCTTCAGATCATCCAACGATGTGCCGCGCAGAATGTCGAACCGCACGTATCCGGCCGTGGAGTCAATATACCACTTCAGGTCCACGCTGCCATTATCTGGCACTGTGGCCAGGTAGGTGTGCTGATAGTCGGGCCGTTTGGGCACATACACGTCCACGCAGACATTGTTTGATGATGAGGTGACCCGCCTATCGCTGATGTTGCGCACCGCCCTGATCCGGTAGCAATAATTGGCATTCACCTGAAGGCTGTCGTCCAGGTAGGTTAAGTCAGGTGTGGTTCCCACAACCACATCGGGCCCACCGTTGGCCGATACATTCACTTCGTAATGCATCACCCCTTCGGGCCAACCGACATAGGGAGTCCATGTCAGCGCTGTGCTGCGCGTACAGCCGTCAACATCGGCCGCGAGGTGAACGGTGCACTGGGTGGGCGAGGCAGGGGCCGGTGAACTGTTCGGGCAGTCATTTATCACCCCATATATCCTGTAGCAATATGATTGCAGCGTTGGGTCGCGTATCAGGTCAGTGGTGAAGGTGCTGTTCCAGCCATTGAGTGTGGCAAGGGGATCAAATCCGCCTGCCGAATTTTCGAACGCCACACTGTAGCTGATCACGTTGGTGGCGGTGCTGGGCAGCCAACCGATATCGATTCCCATATTGCCAATTGCAACGCTGACGCTATCAATGGGCTGCATGGGTGGGGATGCCTGATTGTCGAAAATGTCCCCGTCAATGTTCGATGCCGAACTGCAAGGAAGCCCATCCCCTAGTATGATCTGGTAGTTGATCTGCTGACTGCAAACAGTCACAGGGTCCGAAAAACTCAGCCCATCGGTGGTCCCGATCATGATCCAGTTACCGGCTGGATACTCGCGCCATATCTGATAGCTGCCGGCACTGGCGGGCAATGGATTCATGAGGGCATTCCAGCTGAGCCCGGCCGAGGTGCCGTTGTTCACCACCTCAAGGTGAATGGTGGCAATGGTGTCGCTAGGCGGGCCGAGTATCAGACCTCCGCAGCCGCTCCTGGTGCGGATGTAGTAATAATTGGGGACGATGTTCGATGGTTGGGGCGAGAGCCCTGCACTGTGCACGAAGGTGCCGGTGCTGATGTTCGGCTCGGTGCCGATCTGCGTGAATGGGCCGGCAGGGTTGGTAGCGTGGAATATGACGTACTCGCTGAAACTGGGCGGAACCTGATCAGTGACAGGTGCCCAGGTGACCGTCACATCGCCATTGGCCTCCATATTGGCACAGTGCGGCTCGGGTGCATCCACCAATGGCGGACCCTGAACAGTGACTCGCACCGTGGCGCTGGTGCTGCCGCGGGCGGGACAGAATCCATCGCCCAATGTGAATGAGAACTGGTACGTGGCGCTCTGCTGGGTGCAGGTGCCGTTGCTGTTCAGGTGCGTGCAGTCGGTCTGCCAACTAAAGGTGGTATTGGCCGGGCTCGGACCGGTGTAGGGCAGGGCAGAGGCACCCAGAGTGGCACAGGGCGGGAATGGACAGCCGCTGGTGGCATCGGTAAACCCCGCACCGAATTGACTGCCCGCTGCGGTGAACGAGAGCACATCGCCCACATCAGGGTCGGTGCCTCCAAGGTTGAAACTGACAAGGTCACCGGCCTGAACCGTCACATCGTACCCGCTGGCACCTGCTGGCGAAGCCCAAACAGGAGCCGTTAGTGTCGGGGCCGAGTTGTTGCCCGAGCACGCCACAATCTGTGTGAAAATCTCGCGCACGGTCTCGGCTATGGGCAGACCGCAGCGCCAGCTGGTCACTTTCAGCCCCATAACATACCGGCCTTGAGTAGCAGGGGCGGTATATGTGATATCACCGGTGGCGGGGTCCAATGCCACGGCCGAGGGTCCTGGTAATGGGGCTGTGGCAGAGAACCCGGGGTTGTAGGTCATTGGTAAGGCATTCTCCTCAAAAAGCTGAACTAGTTCGTAGGTCACATCATCACCATCAGGATCCGAAGCGCCCTGTGCATATCGCATGCTCGAGCCAGAGCAGACATTGATGTCCGGTTTCTCGGAAAAACGGGGGGCCGAATCGAAGCAGGTGGCCATGCTCTGCCCGTTAGGGCTGAACATCGTGGCCCGGAAATACATGTTGGCCGCAGTGGGATTCAGCACATTGTCAATCTGGGTGCGGCAACAGGCATTGAATATCACAGGATAACCGGTAGCGGGCGGTGTTCCGTTTATCTGCACCGGTGCGGTTCCCAGAATATATTCCTCCCGGCCGAACTGTCCGGGATTATTGGCACAGTCGAATCCGCAACCGGTAGGGGTTATGTCTGTATTGGAAACAGGTGACAGGGGCAGAGCGAGGATATCGCTGGCCGTTGGATAACCGATGACCTGGATCTGCGCGTTTGACGGAATGGGAGAGACGAAAGTGTTACAATCTCTCACGAATTTCAGATAGAAGATGAACTTCCCTGCGTCAGGGCCTGAAGTGATACAGTCCCAATAGATCTCGCCCCCCACAATGTGGGTCGCATTTGTTCGCAATGGGCTAAAATTCAGCCCAATGAAAAGCAGTGGTACAAAACGGAGAAGGAGACGGTTCAGCACAGGCACAGCCTACAAATTTAGCATTTGGCACCCTGCGCGGGGCCGCTCTGCGTGAATAACGTAGTTGTGCGCGGTCAGTTGCCCGAAAAAGGTGGCCTTCCGGCCGTCACCACAGTGATCTGCGCTGGGTCCAGATACTGTTCGGCCAGCATCAGCAGCCGTTCTGAACTGACCTCCCAGATGCGGTCTATGTAACGCTGATGCTGGTCGGCCCCAAGGCCATGGCGGTGATACATCCTCCATTTGTCGGCCAGCGCAAAAGGTCCGTCCACTCCGCTCAGTGCCCTGCCTATCAGATAATTGCGCACAAGGTCCAGCTCATCAGACGGTACCGGTTCCCTCCGCAGCCGCTCTATTTCTTTCCAGATCTCGTTCAATGCGGCATCGCACACATCGGCCCCTACCTCTGTCCCTATCACCAGGTGACCTGCATCCACAAATGACTGTAGAGTGGCATTCACCCCATAAGTGAATCCTTTATCCTCGCGCAGGTTGTTCATGAGCCTCGACCCGAAATGCCCGCCAAGTACGGTGCATAGGATGCTCATATCGATGAAGTCAGGATGATTGCGGGTGAAAAGGACCCGTCCCATGCGGATGGCATTCTGCACCGCCCCCTCGTGGTCCACATGTTCAGATTTTGTTGTTTGATAATCATTGGCCGTTCCGGCATCCGCTCTATTCCCTGATACGGGCAGACCGTTCAGTGCATCCAAAATGCACCGTAACCGCGCATCGTCCACCTTGCCTGCCACCATCACACTGCTCAGCCCTCCGAGCACATGATTATGATGGTGTGTCTTGAGCACGGAACATTCCAGACTGCCAAAATCGGCCTCGGTGGCGGTGCGTCCGTACGGATGCCCGGCTCCGTAAAGGGCCCTGCTGAAGGAGGTGCGCGCCAGATATGCCACCTTCTGCATGTTCACACGGAGCTCCTGAAGGCCATTTTGGCGGATGATATCAAATTCCCTTTGAGGGAAAATGGGTGAGACGAATACCTCGGTCAGCACCGGCAACAGATGGGTCAGGTGCCGTCCGAGGCAGGTGAGGGTCAAGACACATTGGTCCTGATCGGCCTCGGCATGCAATGTGGCACCGTAGTGTTCCACGCGCTCAGCTATCTGGGCCGCATTCATGCCAGCTGTGCCTTCGGTGAGCATCTTGGCCGAGTAGGTTGCTACCAGATTGCGGTCGGCACTCGCTACGCCACCACGGGTCACCAGTTCTATGCGCACCACATCCTGCGTACCTGCATCCACAACGTGTATGGGCAGCCCCCTGTCTGTGCGCACAGTGGTCGGCACGGGCAATGGCACCTGTCGTATGATGTGGGCCTCAGGGGCCGTGGTCCTATCCATGGCGCTCATGGTCCTGTTTGCTGATGTAGATCAAAGTGGACGAGTTCTCTGGCCGCAGCACCTCGTGGGCCACCCGCTGAATATCGGCCACTGATACAGCCCTGTAGCGGTCTAACTCAGTATTGATGCCGTTGGCATCGCCCAGCAGCTCGTGGTAGGCCAGTGCGATGGAGCGGTTGAGCAGGTTCATCTGCCCGAACTCATGGGCGGCCTCGGCCTGATTCTTCACCTTTTCCAGCTCATGCCCCTCAAGGGGTGTATGGCGCAACGTATCGAGTTCAGCCCACAGGGCCGATTCGGCCACAGTGCGGTCGGTGCCCTGGGCAATATGGCCCATCACTGTGAGCATGCTCGGGTCGCGCTCGCCCATCACAAAGGCGTGTACCTCGCTAAAAAGGCGCTGTTCTTTCACCAGCCGCTGGTACAACCGCGCTGAGGTGCCCCTGCCAAGGATGTCAGAAATCAGGTCGGTTGCGGCATAGTCGGCATGGCCGCGCCCGCAGATGTGGAACGAGACATAGATGGCGTCCTGAGGCACGGGCCGCTCCACTTCAAGTCTTCGGGCTGCGGTCTGTTGCGGTTCCATCGCCAGCGCGCGGGCCGGTGGTGCTGGCCTGCTGATGGGCCCGAACCACTTGTTGACCGTCTTTTCCACTTCAGCATGATAAACAGGCCCAGATACCACCATCACGGCATTGCCCGGTGCATAGTGGGTGAAAAAGAAATCCTTCACCTCCTGCATGGTGGCCTCGGCTATGTGGCTCACCTCTTTGCCTATGGTGCTCCATGCGTACGGATGAACGGTGTAGGCCAATGGACGCATGAGCAGCCAGGCATCGCCATACGGCTGATTGAGGTAGCGCTGCCTGAACTCCTCAATCACCACACTGCGCTGCACCTCAAGGCTCTTTTCTGTGAATGCGAGGCTGAGCATGCGGTCGCTCTCGAGCCACATGCCGGTCTCGAGGTTCTGGGCCGGTAGGGTGATATAATAATTGGTGATGTCGCTGCTGGTGAAGGCGTTGTTGCTGCCGCCCACCCGCTGCAACGGTTCATCGTAGCTGGGTATGTTCACCGATCCTCCGAACATGAGATGCTCAAAAAGATGGGCGAACCCGGTACGCTCGGGCCGCTCATCGCGCGAGCCTACATCGTACATGATGTTGATACACGCCAACGGGGTGGAATGGTCAGGATGAACGATGACCCTTAGCCCATTGGGCAATGTGAAACGACTGAAACCTACCTGCGCCATGTGGGTGCAATGATAGGCCGCGGGCATCAATGCATCGGATGTAGGATAGCAGCGATGGACGCCTTAGATCACTGTGTACGACTTCGATATTTCAGAAACAGACGAGTTGATGGAATGAGCGCGGACTGAGACCGAATTATGACGGGAGATGCCCGATGATGGCACATCGACCTACATTCCTACAGATGTTTAGAGCTATTTCAAACCTGACCAGCCTCCACCCAATCGCCATGCTCCTGTATCAGCCCGATGAGCGCGTCCAGTGCCTCAGCAGTCGGCACATTGCGCCTCACCACCTCGCGGCCTTTGTATAGGGTGATGCGGTCGGTTCCGGTGCCCACGTAGCCGTAGTCGGCATCAGCCATTTCGCCAGGGCCGTTGACAATGCAGCCCATGATGCCGATCTTGATGCCCTTGAGGTGGCTGGTGCGCGCCCGGATGCGTGCGGTGGTCTCCTGAAGGTCGAACAGAGTACGCCCGCACGAGGGGCACGAGATGTACTCCGTTTTACTGATGCGTGTGCGCGTGGCCTGTAGAATGCCGAATGCTGTGCGGTTCACCAGTTGGTCATTTCCGCAGTCCTCGGCAGCAATGAATACGCCATCGCCCAGACCATCAATAAGCAGCGCGCCCATATCGGTGGCGCTGTGCAGTTGGAGTTCGTCATCGGTGAGGCCACCGTAGGCTCGGCCAATGATCACGGGCACATCGCACCGCGATTCCATCAGATGGAAAAAAAGCCTCCGCTGCTCGGCCATGCCATGCGGATGGTAGGTGTCAATGAGCAGAACAGCCGTGGCATCGGTTCTCAATTTGGCCACCACGGCATCAGTCAGATCTGGCAAAGTGGTATAGACCAGATTGAGCTGCGGGTGGAGGTCGGTTCCTGCGAGGTATTCATTCAGTTGCAGGAATGGGAATGTGCGGTCGCGGTGGCGCTCGGTCCGCCATGTGCTAAGGTTGTAGAAGAGGCCGAGGGTGCCGGGAATCTCAAAATCGGCCACCTTGTTGCCGAGGTAGATGTAGTCACAGGCTTGATCCGTGAGGTTCCACTTGTCCAAAGGCACCGAATAGTGGTAACCCAAGGCGAAGAACGAAGCTGCGGTGATCTTGTCTCGGTTGCTTAGGTCGGCCACCACGCGTGGAACGTTATGACCACCGATGTTTAGCACCTCGCGCGTTGTTCTGCGCTGATGATCAAAGGGGTCGATAGGCATTGAGGTGATGGCCGGAATCTTCCACTTTCCCGTTCTCTCCTGAGCATAACGGGCCACGAGCGCCTTGGCAACGGGTATCTCAAATTCAGGGTCCTCGGTAAGCGAAACGCGCACCGTGTCGCCCAATCCATCTTCCAACAAGGTCCCTATCCCCACAGCCGATTTGATGCGCCCGTCCTCGCCATCGCCTGCCTCGGTCACGCCAAGGTGCAGCGGATAGCTCATGCCCTCGGCCATCATGCGGTTCACCAGAAGGCGGTAGGCCTGCACCATCACCTGTGTGTTGCTCGCCTTCATGCTCAGCACAATCTCATGAAAACCCTCATCGCGGCAGATGTGCAGGAATTCCATGGCGCTCTCCACCATGCCCAAAGGAGTGTCGCCATAGCGAGACAGGATGCGGTCGCTCAACGAACCATGGTTGGTGCCGATGCGCATGGCCGTGCCATGCTCCTTGCAGATGCGCACCAGCGGGGTGAATTTCTCGCGGATGCGGGCCAGTTCGGCCTCGTAGCTGAGGTCGGTGTAGTCTATGTGCTCAAATTTCTTGCGGTCGGCATAGTTGCCGGGGTTCACGCGCACCTTTTCCACTATGCGTGCAGCCACCTCTGCAGCGTTGGGCGTAAAATGGATGTCGGCCACCAGCGGAGTGGTATAACCCTGTCTGCGCAGCTCGGCCTTGATGTGGGCCAGGTTCTCAGCCTCTTTGATGCTCGGGGCGGTGATTCGCACCAACTCGCATCCGGCCTCTATCATGTGGATGCTCTGGGCCACCGTGGCCGCGGTGTCCATGGTGTCGGTGGTGGTCATGCTCTGCACCCTGATCGGGTTGTTGCCGCCAATGCCGATACCGCCAACCCGCACCTCGCGGGTGATGAAACGGGAGTAAGTGGTGAGTGAGTTGCCGTAGGCCTTGCTGACTGACATCATATTAAGGGTTGATGCCGCGAAGGTAGAGGCGCCAAAGACCTACTTCCTCCTGTCCATCAGATGCAGTCGGAGCACAGCTTCGTGGCTACCAGAGGAGAAATCTCCCATTATATCAAGCAACAGATCATACACATATCCCACGGTGAACCATTTGAAGCGGAACTCAGTTCCAAGGTTCACTATATCCGGATGGCGATACCCGACAATGACATTCACGCGCTGAAGGATAGGGGTGAGGTTGTCGAATCCGATGCCGACCCGGCCATTTACGCTATATGATGACCTGTCAACGACCAAAGCCTGCACCATGGGTTCTAACCGAATCAGCTTCTTTATTTTGAAATCGTAACGGGCATCAATTGCATAATGTGGTGCTACCCGCATGAATGCTGTTCCCGAATTATCGCTGAAACGTAGCGGCTCGGTATAAACATGATTGAATCCGATACCAACGAGCAGTCCTTTGAAACGGTAACTTACTCCCAGACCAAAATTGAACGTGGCAGAACGCGTGGCCGTGGTCGGGATATTTGGGTCATTACCTTGAATCGGGATCAGTTCTGCCCCATCCAGCTCAGAATGCATGAAGCCGAGATAAAGGGCGGGTATGATGCTGTGTTCCTTTATGCGGATCAGACCGGCATAATTGATCCGTGCACTGTTTTGGACCTGCGCGCCCAATTGATCATTGAGATAGGTGACCCCAAGGGCGCTATGGCCCTTTTCAATCAGATAGGATGCATTGGCCCAAAGCGAAACAGGATTTCCGTTGAATCCCACCCACTGATGCCGGTACTGCACACTCGCATTGATTCTGTGATCGTTGACAATGTAGCTAGGGTTGTAGTATGGATTGTGCTCGAAACGGACTGATGTGTATGGCAACTGCTGGCCAATGACCCACATGGGAAGGGACAAAATGACCACAGTCAGAATTGTTTTCATCATCTTGCAATCGAGGAGGTCGTTATATCAGGCAACATTAGTCACTTTTTTCGGTGCTCACATGCGTTGGCTGATAATCAGACGGGTACTCGGATGCTGATGCAAGATTGACACACTGGTGCCATTTGCGCCAAATGGAGTGAGGCGCCCCAGATCAGGGCGCCTCTAAAATCGCATCTTCCTGCTCAGTGCACATACACCTTGCGCTGGGCTGTTCGGCCATCGCGCAGGCGCAGATTGAGAATGTATATGCCACTTACAGGGCTTCGGAACTCAAACTGGTCGCGGCCATCGTTGCTGCGGAACACCTCGCGGCCCGACATGTCGTAGAGCGAAATGCTCTGCACCGGCACCTTATCCTGCACTATCACCGTGGCCATGCCCGAAACCATCTGCAATGCGATGCGCACATCGGGGCGCGGGCTCTCATTGATGCTGTTTGGCGGCAATACCTCAATATTCTTTGTCATCGCCCCATATACCTCAAACAAGGGCGTGCTCGGACCGGGTTCGAGGCGTGGCCATACCACCACCACATTACCGCCTATACTCAGGCCATCTCCCTGAACAACAAGGGCGTTTACACTGCCCGAGGCAGGAAAACCAGGCGAGAAGACGAGGCCGTTGCCCGATACCTGTGCAAGCACGACCGTGTCTCCCAACTGCGCATTGGACATCACCAGTTCCACATTGCCCTGATAGGCCAACGGACCCATATTGGACACCACATAACTGAACTGGAGCTGCCCGCCTATCTGCACGGTATCGGGGAATCCGGCCACCGAATCGAGCGACAGTTCGTACACCACCTGAGCGCGGGCACTCAGGCCTGCAAGGCTGGCCATCAAGGCCATTGCCACCGACATCATCCTTCCTTTTTGCATGGCGCTGTGTTTTGTTGCATCAAAAGTATCAGGTGGTATTTCTTTGTTATGATCGATATTTTGAATAATCTTACGCATTCAAAAACGAATCAGGATGGATGTGCTCGAACAATTGGTGGCAAGCCTGAGCAAGGAGGAGATCAGGTATTACAAGTTGCTGGCGGCCCGCACTGACCATAAGGACGGCCGGAAGGACCTTGAGTTGTTCGACATGATGCGCGACCTGGGCGAAGGGTTTGATGACGCATCGGCCCTGGCGCGCCTATATCCCGGAGCCGACCGCAACCCGTACTACCGCCTGCGGAACAGGGTGCTAACCGACCTGACTCGTAGCCTGGCCATGCAGCACTATGAGGAGGATGATGTGGCGCTGGCGTTGCAACTGGTGCACCTGGCGCGGGCGCTGTTCACGCGCAACCGCACCGACCTTGCCCTGCATTTTCTGGGCAAGGCCGAGAAGAAGGCCACCACAGCAGGGCATTATGAGATGCTCGACCTCATCTACTCAGAGTTTATCCGCATGAGCAACGAGACGGTGAGCATCAACCCTGAATCTTACATTTCCAAAAGAAAAGAGAATGATGACCGCAGGCGGAGCGTACGGGAGATAGACGACATACTGGCCTCGGTGAAGTACCGTTTGAAAGTGGCGCAGAACTATTCTGCTGCCGACAAACCCGTGATGGACCTGCTGGAAGAGACCGTTGCACGGCTGAGCAGCAACGATGCACTGAGGCGCGACCCGACCCTCCGTTTCAAGCTATATGGCGCTGTGAGTCAGATACTGCTGCAACGGCACGACTATCGGAATCTGGAAGCTTACACGCTGAGCACCTACAATGAGTTCGCGGCCGAGGGGCTTTTCAACCGGGCCAACCACCTTACGCGGTTGCAGATGCTCACCTACATGGTCAATGCGCTTTTCAAGAATGGCAAGTTGCAGGAGTCGTTGGCCTATGCCGATACCCTGCATGCCGCCATGCTTGAGTTTGACCGCCTGCACTATGACCGTTTCGAGTTCTTCTATTACAATTCGTTGGTTATCAATTACTCCAAACTTGACCTCGACCGTGCCATTGCACTGCTCGAGGAGCTGGAGACCAACGAGAGCATGGCCAAGGCCCCGTACTTCCTGCTCTTCATTCACCTCAATCTGGCCATTTTCCATTTTGATAAGGGCGAATACCGGAAGGCGATAAAGCGGATAAATACGCTCTATCACCACGACCGCTTTGGCGAGACCGACCGTGGGCTGCGGTTCAAGATAGCCATGCTCGAAGTGCTTGTGCGCACCGGTCTGGATGACACCGATTACCTCGAATCGCGCCTGCGGCAGATGCGTAAGGAACATGCCGATCTGCTGGCCAGGCCCGATCATGCCCGCGAGGTGGAACTGCTGGCTCTTGTGAACGAGCTGTATCTGCGTGGCACATCGGTGCATAACAGGCCGTTGCGCAACCGTATCGAAGCTTTCCTGCAAGGCAGCGGCCCGACCACTGAAGATGCCGAGATTGTGAACTACAACGACTGGCTGGGCGCGCAACTGACCGCCTGACGTGCGGCAGGACCTGATCTGTCCAAGGTCATTCCTGACATGACCAGGCGTTTGTACCGTTGCGCTACCTTATCACATGGACCCGATAGACAAGGACGATTACAGGCTGGTGGAAGACTACGACCCTGCGCTTGGCCGCAAGGTGGCGAAGCTGTGGCTTCCACTTCTGGAGCGGTACCATCGGGCGCGATTCGAAGGACTCGATAATCTACCTGATTCGGCATTCCTTGCCGTGGGCAATCATTCCGGGGTGCATTTCATGCCCGAGACCTTTCTATGGCTCTGCCACTACCACACCATGCCCACGGCAAGGCCCATGTACACGCTGGTGCATGAGTTCATGGTGAAAATGGGAGAGCGGATCGGATTCCCGATGCACGCCATGGGCATTTTGGACGGTAGCATGGAAAGTGCGCGTGCTGCCCTGCGTCAGGGCTGCTCCGTGACCGTTTATCCCGGTGGCGACCGCGACAATTCAAAGCCCTTCTGCGAACGTAACACCATCGACTTTTTCGGGCATACGGGGTATGTGCGCCTGGCGCTGCAGGCAAGGGTTCCGGTGGTGCCCGTGGTGGGGGTGGGCGGTGGCGAGTCGGTGGTCACGCTCAGCTCGGGGTCGGCTTTCGCACGCATCACAGGCCTCACTGACCGATTCAAGATTCACTCCTGGCCGGTCTATTGGTCGTTCCCATTCGGGTTCCACATCGGTCATTTTCCATCGCTTGGCCTACCGCTGCCGTGCCAGGTCACCATCAGTGTGCTGCCGCCCATTGGCACCGAGGATTACCCCATCGGCTCAGAAACTGACCCCGAGGCCATCGATGACCTGAACCGGAAGGTGATAGCCGCCATGCAGGCCGAGACTGACCGCCTCTGCAGTGGCCGCATACCCGTGCTGGGCCGTTTGGGCTGAGGCCCACCCTATAACGGCCTCGCGGCTTACATTCGCGGCCTGTGAGCGAACTTACCAAGCGCATCATCACCGGGCTCATCGCCTTCGGGATTTTCCTCGGAGCCATTTTCGTGCATCAGATCGGTTTCCTCATCCTGTTCTCAGTGGTGATGGTAGTGGGCCTGCGCGAGTACTACGATATGGTGGAGAAAGCCGGGCACTATCCGCAACGCATCACCGGTATCGTACTCGGGCTATCGCTCCTTTGGGGCAATGGCGCATACACCTTTTTCGGACTGCCCGAGCGGTTCCTGCTCATCCCTGTCCTCTGTCTCTTCCTTATCCTGCCCATTGAGCTGTACCGGGGCCGCAAGAACCCTTTCACCAACATTGCCATGGGTGTGCTGGGCATTGTCTACATCGTCATCCCTTTGAGTCTTCTGGTCAATATTGTGGTGAGCAACGACTCGCACGAGTACCGACCCGAATCACTGGTCTATTTTTTCATGTTGATCTGGGCCTCCGATACGGGCGCCTACTTTGCCGGTAGAGCCTTTGGCAGGCGCAAACTGTTTGAGCGTGTCTCGCCAAAGAAGACCTGGGAGGGGTTTATCGGTGGCGCGGTACTGAGTATGGTAGTGGCGGCTGTGCTGGCCAGCATCACGTTTTTCCCCGACCTGAAAGTATGGCTGGGAATGAGCATTGTGGCTGTGGTGATGGGCACCTATGGCGATCTGGTTGAGAGCCTTCTCAAACGCAACGTAGGTGTGAAGGATAGCGGCACGCTACTGCCCGGCCACGGAGGCGTGCTCGACCGTTTCGACAGCATCCTATTGGCCAGTCCGTTCCTTTTCGTTTACCTGAAACTGTTCTATTGATGCCCGTGGCACAGCCTGTGGAGCATACAGAGCATTGGGACCTGGTGATAGAGCCACAGGACAAGTGGTACCGATTGCGCCTGCGCGAACTCTGGGAATACCGCGACCTGATCCTCATTTTCGCCCACCGCGATCTGGTGGCGGTGTACAAACAGACTGTGCTGGGCCCTTTGTGGTTCTTCCTCAGCCCGCTGTTCACGGTCATCGCATTCACCTTTGTGTTCGGCACCATAGCAGGCATACCCACCGAGGGAGTGCCCGCCCCTGTGTTCTATCTGGGTGGCACCACCCTATGGAACTACTTTTCCAGTTGTCTCACCTCGGCCAGCACCACCTTTCGGAGCAATGCCGATATTTTCGGAAAGGTCTACTTCCCGCGCCTCACGGCCCCTGTGGCCATGGTCATATCCAATCTTTTCAAGTTTTCCATTCAGATGCTGATGTTCCTCTGTTTCCTGGCCTATTACATGGCTCAGGACGGCAGCTCATTGCATCTTACTCCATACCTGTGGCTATTCCCCATTCTTGTGTTGCTGATGGGCGGGCAGGCGCTGGGCCTGGGCATCATCGTCTCATCTCTCACCACCAAGTACCGCGATCTCACGCACTTCATCGGCTTTGCCATCACCTTGCTCATGTATGCCACCCCGGTCATCTATCCTGTGAGTGCCATTCCGGATACATATCGCATACTGGTCGAGATCAACCCGATCACCCCGATAATTGAGGCATTCAGATTGGGTTTCACCGGGCAGGGGACTGTGACGGTGGCCGGATTCGCCTACAGCATTGCGTTCACCTTTGTGGTACTGATCGTTGGCGCCATGGTGTTCAACCGCACCGAGCGCACATTCATGGATACCGTGTAGCCATGGCCGAAGTGATACGAGCCGAGAATGTGAGCAAACGCTACCGCCTGGGGCTGGTGGGCAGTGGCACCATGCGCGAGGATCTTGCAGGGTGGTGGAACAGCGTTCGGGGCCGACAGGACCCATCGCTTACGGCTGCCGAAGAGAACGACCGCACCCGCAAAGGGGCCGGCAACTACGTGTGGGCCCTCAACGATGTGAGTTTCAGTGTGAATCAGGGCGAGGTGCTGGGCATTGTGGGGCGCAACGGTGCTGGCAAGAGCACACTGCTCAAGTTGCTTTCGCGCGTCACGGCCCCCACCACCGGCCAGATAAAAGTGCGTGGGCGTATAGCGAGTCTTCTGGAAGTGGGCACAGGTTTCCATCCGGAGCTGACGGGCCGCGAGAACATCTTTCTCAATGGCGCCATCATGGGCATGCGCAGGCGCGAGACCGAATCAAAACTCGATGCCATCGTAGATTTTGCAGGGGTCGAACGATATCTCGACACCCCTGTGAAACGCTACAGCAGCGGCATGTATGTGCGCCTGGCCTTTGCAGTGGCCGCCCACCTCGACCCTGAGATACTGGTGGTGGATGAGGTGCTGGCCGTGGGCGATGCCGAGTTTCTGCGCAAGAGCCTCGGCAAGATGCAGGAGGTGACCACCCAAGGGCGCACCATCCTGTTCGTGAGTCACAACCTGCCTGCAATGAAGCAGTTGTGTCCCCGCTCCATTTACCTGATCAACGGCAAGGTGCACGATGTGGGCCCTACCACCGACATCATCAGGCAATACAAATCGAGCACCGTGGGCACCGCGCATGTCGATCTGAGCATGTACGACAGCGAGATCATCAGGCTCGAGGAAGTGAGCATATCGAACGCCAAAGGCGGACCCGAGATGACCATAGAGGACGAGACCGTTATCCGCACCGTTTTCTCGTGCAGGGCTGCGGGCCGGTCGTTGGCCCTCAGCTACAATGTGATGAATGATGAGGGTATATTGCTGTTCGAGGCTTTCGCCCCTTTTGCCAACGAGGGCAACTCGGAGGTGAAACGATATACTGTCGACATCGTCATTCCTGCATTCACTTTCAACTCAGGTCAATACAACGCCAAGCTGATATTCGGTGAATCGCAGAAATACATCGTGCTGAGCACCGATACCGTTCTGAATTTTGAGATAGAGGATACCCTCGTTGGCACTGGCACATCGCTTAACCGCATACCGGGCATCATGCGCCCAAGGCTGCACCATGTGGTCCGATAACCTTTTCGGTCGGCTCTGGCAATGGGTACGCATCCGTTGTTTCAGGGCGGTGAGCAACATCCGTCAGGTGAGTGGCACCCCCCAGGTCAATCAGCCTTTGCAGATGATGGGTCAGGGCCATATCTCTTTTGGCAATGATGTGCAGATCGGATTTTTCCCTTCGCCCTTTTATCACGATGGAAGTGTGTACCTCGAGGCACGCGAGCACGGGGCCACCATCCGCTTCGGTCATCGCATCATGGCCAACAACAACCTGAAAGTGGTGTGCGAGCGCACATCCGTTGATATAGGCGATGATGTGCTGATGGGCACATCGGTTGAGATCATCGACTCCGATTTTCATGAGATGGACCCCCAGCGCAGGAATGCCGGCAACCACCGCACGGCCCCTGTGCGCATAGGCAACAACGTCTTTTTGGGATCGAATGTGCGGATAATGAAAGGGGTGACCATCGGAGATAATTCTGTGGTGGGCAACGGAGCGGTGGTGATAGACGACATCCCTGCCGATTGCATTGCCCTTGGCAACCCCGCCAAGGTGATACGACATTTGCGCACATGAACGGGCATGGACTGGATCTGGTGAGGCATGTGGACCTGCCCAAGGTGATGGACGACAGGGGCAACCTATCGTTCATTGAGAGCGGCCGCCACATACCCTTTGCCATAAAGCGCGTGTACTGGGTGTACGATGTGCCCGGGGGCGAGGTGCGCGGTGGCCATGCCTATCGCACCCTCGATGAGCTGGTGGTGGCCCTATCCGGCAGTTTTGATATTGTGCTCAATGACGGCCACCGCGAGCAGCGCTACCACCTCAACCGGTCGTACAACGGGCTGTATGTGCCGCGCATGATCTGGCGCAGCCTTGAGAATTTCTCCACCAACTCGTTCGCTTTCATTGCCGCCAGTGGGCCCTATGACCCTGACGACTACATCAGGGACTTCGAACAATTCCGCACACAGGCCCATGGCTGAGGTCTCAGTGTTCGACTGCTCTATCATTCACCTGCCACGCATAGTGGACCGGGCCGGCAACCTTACACCGGTGCACAATTCGGTCGAGGTGCCGTTCGATATCAGCAGGGTTTTCTACATCTACGACATACCGGGTGGCGAGTCGCGCGGGGCACACGCCCACCGCGAGTGCCACCAGCTGCTCATAGCCGCCAGCGGTGCCTTTGAGGTGCTGCTCAACGATGGCCGTGCGCAGCGCCAGGTCATGCTCAACCGGCCCTACTTCGGCCTGCACATACCCCCGGGCATCTGGGCCAGCGAGATGAACTTCAGCAGCGGCAGCATCTGCCTCGTATTGGCATCACACCCGTATCAGGAGGCCGACTACATTCGCCAGTATCAGGATTATCTTCAGTTCAGGAAACTGGCATGATCCACCCCTTGGCAGATGTCAAAAGCCCAAACATCGGGCACGGCACCCAGGTGTGGCAGTTCGCCATTGTGCTCGAGGGGGCGGTGATCGGCAACGACTGCAACATCAACTGCCATACCTTCATCGAGAACGATGTGCGCATCGGCCACCGTGTAACTGTTAAATCCGGTGTCTATCTGTGGGATGGCATCACAGTCGAGGACGATGTGTTCATTGGTCCCAATGTGACCTTCACAAACGACAGGTTCCCCCGGTCAAAGCAGCGGCCCGAGGCCTTTCAGCGCACCACCATTTGCCGCGGGGCGAGCATCGGTGCCGGTGCCATCATTCTCGGTGGGGTCACCATAGGTGCCGGTAGCCTTGTGGCCGCAGGTGCGCTTGTCACGCGCAATGTTCCCCCCGGGACCCTCGTAAAGGGGTCGCCAGCGCGGGTCAGTGGCCCATCGCCCATCTCATCATCAGAATAAAATGGTGCAAGTCCCTTTTCTCGACCTGAAAGGAATAAATGCCCTGCAACGCCCGGAGATTGTGGCGGCCATGGAAAGGGTGCTCGACTCCGGGTGGTACATATCCGGCACCGAACTCAGTGCCTTCGAGACCGAATTCGCTGCCCACACCGGGGTGCCCCACGCCATTGGGGTGGCCAATGGGCTGGATGCGCTTATCCTGATCCTCGAGGCCCTCATCATCAATGGGAATATGCGGCCGGGCGATGAGGTCATCGTTCCGGCCAATACCTACATCGCATCCATACTGGCCATATCCAAGGCCGGACTGGTGCCCGTGCCCGTTGAGCCCGATGCGGACACCTTCAACCTCAGTGCCCTCGGGGCCCGGCAGGCCATCGGACCCCGCACACGGGCCATCATGGCCGTGCATCTCTATGGCCGTATGGCCGATGTCGAGGGCCTGCATCAACTGTGCACGGACAATGGGCTCCTGCTCATCGAGGATGCCGCACAGGCGCATGGGGCCATATATATGGGTAAGCGGGCCGGGGCCTGGGGTCACGCGGCCGGTTTCAGCTTTTACCCCGGCAAGAACCTGGGCGCCCTGGGCGATGCAGGCGCTGTCACCACCCACGACCCCGCTTTGGCCGCCACCCTCCGCACCTTGCGCAACTATGGTTCCGAGAAGAAATATCACAACCTGATAAAAGGGGTCAATAGCAGGCTCGATGAGCTTCAGGCAGCCATCCTGCGCGTCAAACTCCCTCATCTCGATGCCGACAACGCCCAGCGCAGGGCCATTGCCACGTATTACCTCGGCCACATGCACAACCCGCATGTGGTGCTGCCGCAGGCCCCGGCCCACCCGTCCTGCCATGTGTGGCACCTGTTTGTGGTGCGCAGCGCCCATCGCGATGCCCTGGTCGCCCACCTCACCGCATCGGGCATAGGGTCGCTCATCCATTACCCCGTGCCGCCCCACCGCCAGCCCGCCTATGCCGAGTGGGCCCACCTGTCGTTTCCCTGCACCGAGGCCATGCACCAGCAGGTGCTCAGCCTTCCCATGTTCCCGCACATGAGCACCGGACAGATAGATGCCGTGGTGAAGGCCGTCAACAGCTTCGTGCCGTGACTGGCCCCCTCGTCACCGTGGCCTGCCCTGTCTATCGCCACGGGGCCTTTGTGCGCCAGTGCCTCGATGCTGTGGCCGCCCAGACCATCGGTGGCGAGCACCTGCAGCTCATCATCATTGACGACCTCTCGCCCGATGATTCGGTGGCGGTCATTCAGGACTGGCTGCGCACCTGCACCCTGCCCCATGTCACCTTTATCCGCCACACCACAAACCGCGGGCTGTGGTACGGCCTGCAAGAGGCATTTGAGGCCGCTGAGGGCCGCTATTTCTGCATCACCAGCGGTGACGACTACATGCACCCCCACATGGTGCAGGCCCTTACCCAGGCCCTCGAGCAGGCCGGCCCACAGACCGCCTGCGCCTATGCCGACCACGACTATGTCGATGCCCAGGGCCACATCACAGGCCACACCATGCTCGGCCATCGCTACCCCACCAAGGCCCAGCGCCCGGTGGGCAACATACTGCCCCACGCCATCTGGCAGGCCCCCTTCGTCACACAGGCCGCCATGTTCCGCACCGCGGCCATGCGCGCCATAGGCCACCGCTATAGGCCCGAGATCATCTGCGAAGACTGGGACCTCATCCTCCAACTGGCCGCACACGGCTACAGCTTTGCCCATGTCGATAGCGTGGTGGCCTCCTACCGCACCGACCCCGCCATGCCCTCCATGCTGCGCAGCTACGACCAGCGCGCATGCAGAAACCGCATGCATGCCTCGGTGATGCGCATGATGCTCGATGCCCTCCAGGTGCAGGGCGTACCCGTTGCACAGCGGCAGCAGATGGCCGCCAAATGCCTCGATTCCGCACGCAGGGCCGCATCAAACCCCGGCCATGGGGCCCTCATCCGCGCACAGTTGCACCAGTTGGGCACCCTGCAGCCCACCGCAGGCCTGGCAGGGCTCAGCCTCCTCTACACCCTGCGCCTGAATGTGGCCCTGGCCCTGATGTCCACCGCAGCCCACACCATGTCCACCTTCGCCCACGCATGCAGGCTCCTCGGCCAGCGGGCCATAGAGAAGACCAGGTTGCTGCTGAGAGGGAGGGGGGGATCTTAGCCCGCAGTCACAGACTGCTTCAACTTAGTACCGCGCGAGGGGGTCCAATGGAAGACCTGAGAGGGAGGGGCATACGGTATATTTGCCAACAGCAACAAGGAACAATATGCGAATTGATCGGCTAGAGTTGAAAAACTTCAAGTGTTTCAGAGAGCTGAATATCTCATTCGACCCTAAGGTCAATCTTTTTGTTGGCACTAATGGAAGTGGGAAAACTGCCTTACTCAATGGAGTGTGTGCCTCTCTTGGTGCCATTTTTCAATCCAAGGGATTTGAAGAATGGAGAAATATAGAAGACAGCGAGTTGCGTAACAACGGGGTCAACACAGATCCGTTGTCAATTACGACCGTTACAGCATACTCTGATGGCAACAATTGGTCTCGGGAACGGGCATTGGTTAGAGGCAGGACCACTACAAAGCACGCAAAATGGGCTAGCAATTATGGTGAGGCATTGCTCCGAGCATTCACAAATAAGGATGACAAGACGATTGCTCCACTCATTGTAAATTATTCAACTCAACGGCTGTTCAATCATGGCAATCTTGCCAAGAATCAGCGGTTTGAAGTAAAACGGGGAAGAAGGAATGGATATACGCTTTGCCTTGATAACAAAAGCATGATCCCTACACTGACTGATTGGTTCAAGAGAGAGGAAAGGGATGCTCGTGCAATGGAACAATCTGGGATTCCGAATCCCGGCTACACGCTAAAGAATACCAAAAGTGCAATTGCCGAGATGATCCGGTTTTTCGAAGCCATTCATACAGAGCACCCCGTACACATTTTCTATTCGGAATTGGATGAAGATATCATTCTCTATATAGGGGGCATGGATAAGTTGCCCCTCAAGCATTACTCTGATGGATACCGCAACCTGATTTATCTGGTGATGGACATGACCTATAGGGCATCGCAATTGAATCCATGGCTTGATCTCAAAGGACTACGAGAACAAACAACAGGTGTTGTGATGATCGATGAGATCGACCTGCACATTCATCCCAAATGGCAGGCGGACATCATTGCATTTCTCCATCAATTGTTTCCTGGCGTTCAGTATTTTATCACCACACATAGCCCGATTGTGGTTTCAAACTTCCACCCCGAATTCGGATCCTTGTACAAAATCGGTTACAACCAAGAACCCGAGAACCTGAATGAACGTGTGGTGGATAAGGTCACTAAGCATTTTTTTGGCAAAGAGGTGAACGACTTGCTGTATGATCTTATGGGCGCGAGCTTCCGACATAGGGATACTCAAGAGAAATTGGATATGCTCTTTCTAATGATTGATAACGAAGCAAACGAAGAGGAGTATATCGAATTACTGAATATACTGACGGATAGATTGGGTGCAGATGATAAGGATATAGAAAGGGCTCATTCATTGATAGCGTGGAATGCCTATAGAAAAGCGAATCCCGATGCAGTTCATTGACAAGAGTAAGGAGCCACCATCTGATTGGGCTGAATGGGTAAGAAACCCTGCCCGGGAAGAAACTGAAGCGGACGATGTTGACTACGATAATGCTGCCACGGATGGGCTGAGAAAAGCGAGAAAGCGCCTAATTGATGAGCAACACGGGTTGTGTGCGTATTGCCAACAGACAATTGATTTGGACCATTCAAGGATAGAGCATTTGGTGCCGAATTCGCTCAACAAGGTCTATTCCAAGAGCTATTATAATCTGGTTGCTGTCTGCAATGGGTCTGAAGGAAACATAAATGGATCGCACTGCGATGTGCCTCGTTTGAATAAGCCGTTGTTCCCTATGGTCCTGCATAACGATGCAGAAGACAATAGGCCAACGGGTCATGGTTATTTATCGATTGATTACAATGGTATGATCAAGTCAAAGGCAGATGACACCAGGCCTGAAGGAAGGACCGTCTGTGCATTTATTGAAACTCTAAACCTAAATCATCACCAGCTGGTCAATAATAGGCGGGATAAATGGGACAGACTGAAGAAACGTTTGCCACGCTCAACTGATAAAAGTGTGTTGAATGCCTTCCTAAAATCCGAGTATGACCGTATTGCCAAGGACTTCGAATACGAATACCGCCAGTTTGTGCTTATGGCCATCAGAAAGAAATTGAGTCCACAGTTCTAGGCTCCCCGCCCGCTTTCCTAAGCTAACAGCCAACCCCTAACAGCTAAAAGCTCTCCTCACCCCACATTAAAAAGCGCCCTTTTCACGGGGGTCGTTGATGAAGGCCACATCGGCAGCGGCATTGAGCTGTTGCATGAAGCCCCACATGGCGTTGCGCAGCAGGTTGCGCTGGTGGGTGAGGTAGATGCTCTCGCTCTTGTAGGCCTCGTGGTCCAGTTCTGCGGCCATTATGCCATCGAGTTCCGCACCCTCGCACGGGTCCTCGCCTGATCTGCTTCCCCCGCATTCCCGTTCCTGCAAAGGGCCGCCCATCTCGGTGGCCCTTTCTTTTTTTCCGTCCAGATTCTGCGCACACCCACCTGCACTATGCGCAGACCCACCTGCACCGTGCTCACACCCGCCTGCACTGTGCTCAATTTCCACCTGCACTGTGCGCAGACCCATCTGCACTGTGCGCAGAGCCACCTGCACCGTGCTCAGACCCGCCTGCACCGTGCTCAATTTCTACCTGCACCGTGCTCAGACCCGCCTGCACCGTGCTCAGACCCGCCTGCACCGTGCTCAGACCTGCCTGCACCGTGCTCAGACCTGCCTGCATCGTGC
>JBIKWM010000046.1:0-23163 GCA_044356305.1 Flavobacteriales bacterium | reverse complement strand
CCTGCAGCACACGGATATGCCGATGGGGTGTTCCGCCACATGCATCAGACCACCCTGAGCGTGGTGCACAGGCCGTTGGCGTGGCTGAGCGGAGAGGTGCAGGTGGGTGTAGTGGCCCTCAACGCAAGGGCTTACCCCGGGCCGTTCCTTATCGGGTCGGGCATCCGTGTGCTGCAGGGCTGGGAACTGCGTGGCAACCTGAGTGCGAACATGCGCTTCCCTACCCTCAACGACCTGTATTGGTACCCCGGTGGCAATTTGGCCCTACGGCCCGAGCACCAGCTGGCTGCCGAGGTGGGCACCCGATTCGACCGCAGGATCAGATCCTGGCGGGTGTTGGCCTCTTTTCAGGTGTTCGTGGCCGGATATTCCGATCTGATCCAATGGCAGCCCGGCCCATCGTACTGGGTGCCCGAGAACGTGCGCAGCACCCTCAATAAGGGCACAGAGACCGAGCTGGGCTTTGATGTCAATCTGAAAAAACTGGGCGTGATGGTGCGACTGATGCACCAATGGAACCGCGCATACATGGATATGTCAACGATATCCGATGACCCAGTGGTGGGTCAACAATTGATTTACGTGCCTGAACATCAGGCCAAAATGATTTTAAGTATCGAGGTGTTCGGAGCGAGGATAGGGGCCGATGCCCAGTATGTGAGTGGCAGGAATGTGGCCACCGATGGCTCATCGGTGCTTCCGCCTTACTGGCTTGCTGCGGCACATGTAGGGTATAGGTTGACATTGAAAAGGGGCCATAGCATCGCACTCAATCTTAGCCTCGACAACATCCTCGACCAGCAGTACCAGACCATGGCCTGGCGCCCCATGCCCGGCCGCAATTGGACATTGGGTCTGCAATACAGGTTCAACTGAGATCAACCCAAACTAAACGACAACCCACATTTCAACCCATCCCTCAATCAACCTTTAACAACCAGAATCATGAGAAAACCCCATTACCTCCTGTTCACCCTTAGTGCCTTTGCCACATTCACTGCGTGCGAACCTGAAGAAGAGCAGCCCGACCTGGGTGCGTTTGCCAATGGCGTATTTGTGGTGAACGAAGGCCAGTTCAATGTGGGTAACGCCAGCCTGTCGCACTACCTGAGGGCCGATGGCCTCGTTACGCCCGATGTGTACACCGCGGCCAATCAGGTGCCGTTGGGTGATGTGGCACAGAGCATGACCATAGCCGGGGACAACGGCTACATTGTGGTGAACAACTCGGGCAAGGTGGAAGTGGTGAAATGGCGCGATATGAGCCACACCGCCACGATAACCGGGCTCACTTCGCCCCGGTACCTGCTGCCACTGGGCAACGGCCGCGCCTTTGTGACTGATTATGCCAGCAACTACATGGCCGTGGTCGATCTGACCACCAACACGAAGATTGACTCGGTCATGGTAGGCGGTTGGACGGAGGAACTGGTGCTGCTGAACGGTGCGGTGTACGTGGCTGCCACGGGCACGGGCCGGGTGCTGAAGGTCGATCCGAATTCGAATGCGGTCCTTGCCGAGGTCACCATCGGCAATGAACCGACCAGCATGGCCGTTGATGGCAATGGCAAACTGTGGGTGGTGACCAACGACACCTATCCGGCCGATGAGCCTTCGCGTATTCTAAGGCTCAATCCGGCTGACCTGTCCATAGAGGCCAGTATAACCATGGTCACATTATTCAATTACCCCAACGACCTGGCCATGAGCAAGGACGGGCAGAGCCTGTATTTTATTGATGGTCAGATATACAAGCTGCCCATTGATCAATTGCTCATTCCGGCCGATCCGTTCATCAGCTTGGGTTCCAGCTATCCCTACAGCATCGATGTGGACCCGGTGACGGGTAACATATTTGTTGGCGATGGGGCCGATTTTCAGAGCAACGGCACCGTGAAGGTGTACAATGCCCAAGGCCAAATGCAGGGCAGTTTTGCGGCCGGGGTCATTCCCGGTGGATTCTGTTTCACCCCACAGGAGTGATTTTTTCAATCTGTATATCAATGGATTGAAACTGAATTCTGCGATCGGCACAATACTTGGCTCCCTGTGGCGTTACCAACCGCATAAATGATGGAAGCCATGGAAAAGATGATGATGCTGAAGGGCTTTGAGGCCCTGATGAGCGAGGTGGCCGCAATGCCGGCAAGTGGGTTTACCCTAAAGGGAAAAGTGACCGACTCGGCCACAGGCGCCCGGGTATTCGGAGCGGTGATTGAGCTTGTGGGCACGTCAGTATCCTATGTCACATCGCCAACAGGTTATTTCAAGTTCCAAGGCTTGGCAGAAGGGCTTTATCTGATGCGCGTCTCGGTTCCTGGTTTTGCTGCCGCTGACCTGGTGGTATGCCTCAGCGATACTGACGTGGTGGATATCAACGTGGCGCTTGAGGTGCCCAACTGACCACCTGGACAGGCCTACTTTTGTGCCCATGCGGGCGGGCGGTGTCACTTTTCTTCTTTTCCTCTTCATTTTGGGAGGATGCGAGGACAGGGACATCACCCGCCCGCAGGCATTTATTCAGGTTCCGATTGAGGGCGATACGCTCTATGCCGACAGCATCCCGTGGTCGGTGCTTTTCACCGATGAGGATGGGCTGAGTCAGTACCGCCTCGAACTCAATGGCCAGCTTGATGTGAACGGTGCGGTGAAAGACAGCATGGAGCGCATCATTGCGGTGGGCGAGGTGGGAGGGACAGTGGCATGGGTCACTGAACTCAACCCGATGCCGCCATTCGTCTTTGAGGGATGGTACCGCCTTATGGCAGCGTGTGTGGATGGTGGGGGCAATCAGTCGTTTCAGGATACCGTTACCGTGTACCTGCGCAACCGGGCCGATGTGGGTTGGCCTACCGCAGGCCTCGCCACGGTGCCGTGGAACGATACGGTGAAAGAAGGCCGCGAACTGACCTATACCATTGATGCCACCGATGATGTGCGCCTCTGGAATATCCGCCTCGATGCGGTGAGAGCCGGCACAACCGATACGGTCCACACCTTCACACTCGATTCCACAGGCATCGCAGGGTCCATATTCAATCAAGGGATAAATGCCGGCTACCAGGCCGATTGGGTGGATGGGGTCTATTTCCTGAACCTCAAAGTGTGGGACTGCTGCCACCTGAGCCAGCGCACCGACAGCGTGTATGTGAAATGAACTGTCAGGGTCTCTTTCTGTTCCATCGCTGACCGTCCCACTACCTTCGCCCCATGGGTTATTCTTCGCTGGCGCACTGCATAGCCGACCTTGAGCGCCATGGCCACCTTATTCGCATCAGTACCGAGGTGGACCCACATCTTGAGATGGCTGCCATACACCTGCGCGTGCACGCGGTAGGTGGCCCTGCCATCCTTTTTGAGCGCGTAAAGGGGAGCCGATACCCGGCTGTGAGCAATCTGTACGGAACCATAGATCGCAGCCGGTTCATGTTCCGCGATACGCTCGATGCGCTCAAGATGCTCGTTGAGCTGAAAGGCGACCCCATAAGGGCATTTGCTGATCTCAGAGGGCTCATGGGCCTGCCCTTTCACGGCATCAACGCGCTGCCGTGGCGCAGGTCGGTGGGCTCGCTCGCTTCCTTTCAGCGCATACGCATATCCGATCTGCCGCAGGTGCATCACTGGCCCATGGACGGAGGCCCTTTTGTGACCCTGCCGCAGGTGCTCTCATCTGACCCCGATCGGCCCGGAATCATGCATACCAATCTGGGCATGTACCGCATTCAGCTTGGCGGAAACGAGTATCTGCAAGATGAAGAGGTGGGTCTGCACTACCAGTTGCATCGGGGCATAGGGGTGCATCAGACCCGTGCCATTGAGCGGGGCGAACCATTCAAGGTGAGCATTTTTGTCGGAGGGCCACCTTCTCATGCCTTTGCGGCTGTGATGCCTCTGCCGGAGGGCCTGCCCGAGGTGAGTTTTGCCGGGGTGCTCGGCAACAGGCGTTTCCGCTATGCTGAGCAGAACGGCCACATCTACTCGCTCGATGCCGATTTCATCATAACAGGTGAGGTGCAGCCCGGGGCCAACAGACCCGAGGGCCCGTTTGGCGACCACCTGGGCTACTACAGCCTGAAACATCCTTTCCCCGTGATGCGGGTGAAGGAGGTGCTTGCCCGTAGGGGCGCCATCTGGCCATTCACCGTGGTGGGCCGTCCGCCACAGGAGGACACGAGTTTCGGACATCTGATACACGAGATCACAGGGCCCATAGTGCCCAAGACCATACCCGGCCTGCGGGAGGTGCATGCTGTGGATGCGGCCGGGGTGCATCCTCTCCTGCTGGCCATAGGCAGCGAGCGCTACACACCCTACGCCAAGGCCCGCCAGCCGCAAGAGGTGCTCACCATTGCCAATGCTGTGCTGGGTTTCAACCAGATGTCGCTGGCCAAGTTCCTTTTTATTGTCTCCGGCAACGATGCGCCCGACCTCCATGCACACGACATCCCAGCCTTTCTGCGGCATCTGCTCGAAAGGATAGACCTGAGCCGCGATCTGCATTTCCAGACCAACACCACCATCGACACGCTCGATTACAGTGGCGAAGGGCTGAATGCCGGATCGAAGGTGGTGATGGCAGCCGTTGGCGACCCGATACGGAACCTTGGTACCACTGTGCCTATGGGGCTTGCACTGCCCGATGGGTTCGCTGATCCCCGTGTGGCCCTGCCCGGAATCCTTACGGTAAAAGGGCCGCGCCACGCAGGTCAGGCAGAGGCAGAGGCCGAAATGCAAAGGCTCAGCGATGCGCTGCAAAAATGGAGTGCGGCCGAGCGCAACTGCTGGCCATGGCTGGTTGTGTGCGATGACAGTCCGTTCACTTCAGCCACACTGAACAACCTGGTGTGGGTCACCTTCACAAGGTGCAATCCATCGCATGACCTGCATGGCACCCCAGGCACTGTTCGCCATAAGCATTGGGGCACACCCGCCCCGCTCATTTTCGATGCCCGCATCAAACCGCATCATGCCCCTCAGCTCGACATGCCCCTTGAGGTGATGCGCAAGGTCGATGACCTCGCCAAAGTAGGCGGACCTTTGCACGGGATTCTTTGAACACGGCCCGCGCATGGGCCCTGTTCCACTGAGACTTATCGGGTTAGACCGAATTCAGCTTAGAATAAAGGAGCTCAAAGGCCCTTTAGGCCTCATCGCGCAAAATGGGCTGGCTCATGCAGTGAGTGCCACCGCGTGCCCGCGACAGCTCAGCTGATGGAAGGGTGATCAGTGTGTCGCCCTTCACCACATCCTCAAGCTTGGCACCTGCGGCCATTTGGCGGCACAGATCTTCGGCCGCCACTATCCGGAACCCGCGCTTCTCCAACGTCCGGTTGGTCTCCACATTGCGGTCGTATCCGATTATCACGCCCTCGCGCAGCGCCAGAAAGTTGCACGAGTCGGTCCATTGCTCGCGCTCGGTAAAGGGGAATCTTCCGCCTCCGTTGGGCACGATATCCACCTTACTGCAACCGAAATCCTCTCGGCTCACCTGTTTCAGCAGATCTTCGAGGTAGTCCAGTTCCTTTTTCTGTACTTTGAATCCATCGGCTTTGGGCACCCGGATAAACTGGGTCACATACACCTGTTCCTCGGGTGTCTCAAGGTCTTCGTCCAACATCCGTCTGAAATCGATCTCTTCTTTTGAAAGGGAGATGGCCTCGCGGGTGAACGGTGCGTAAAGGACCCACATGTCCTTTCGAACCTGTGTGAATATGGTGTCGATGTGCATATAGGCCCGCTCGGAGGGAATGTTCACCACACTCACCTTATCCACCAATCCTTTATTGAAAAGAACTGTAATGAGCTGATGGATGGCATTCTGAGAGGTGCGGGCGCTGTGCCCCACAATGAGGTGACGCGGACTTATCATCATCACATCGCCCCCTTCAATGCTCACTTCCTGGCGTTCCTTGCCCAGCGAGTCGTTGAGGAAGTAATACTCGTTGTCCTCGAGCTCGATCACTCGGTCAGAGAAACGATAGTTGTCCCAGTCTGCATCTTGGCCGAACAGCACGAAATAGGCTATGTAACGCATCAGCAGTGCCTCGCGGGTGCGGCCGCGCTCAGCCGCCTTCATCAGCAGCATGTGCCCGTTTATAACAATGCCTATATCGCGGGTGAATATCAGATTAGGGATAGGAGCGAACAGATGGTCCTCCTCTCCTTCGTAAATCCAAACGCCCGAGATGAGCGTGCGCGTCAACTCCGAAGGGGTCATGCGCATGAGCAGCATCTGGGTCTCAAAGTCGCACTTTTCCATGGCACACACCGCGCTTACCAGCAGCTGTTTGGCCAGGTCGTTCTCCAGCACTTTCATGAGCAGGAACTCAGCATCAAGCACTTTTGTGCTGTGCAGATAACCGGGTTTGGTAGGCTTATAAAAGTCGGAGGTGGTAGCGTCCTGATTACGCATCACCTCTGGATCAAGGAACCATAGCAGCACCTGTAGATACTGGCGGTACTCCTCGCGCATGCGGTCCAAATAGACAATGTCATCATAGAGCAGTTCGCCCATCATGCGTGGGGCTATCTTGCCTATGCCCGCATCGGGACTATGGATGATGATGCGCCTTAAAGCACCAACCTCTGACGAGACATGGATCCGTTCATTGCTTCCGAAGCTCATAGTATTGTCCTTTCGTTTGTACTGCGGGGACAAGCACCTGAACGTGGCCCTGTCTGAAACCCTATGGGGAGACCGGAAACATATCGTCCGGTCGCGGCACGAAGGTAAGCTCAGGTGGGTTCACAACTAATACTGATAATCAACGATAAGGCTATGTCAGATTGTCGGTATGCAGGGAGGGGCATGCGAGATGTACGAGTGAGTACCTCTAAATGAGCTTGGCGCCACTTAACACTGCCATAACCTTTTCTTGGCCCAAGATTAAGGTCAATGAGAATAGGGGTTAACATGGGCGGGGTTCGTTTGCGGTCACAAAATCGAACAAACGACCACCTCATGAGAAAGACCTACCTGAGCCTGATGTACGCCACCGCCCTTGCAGGTGGTGTGGCACTGTTGCCATCTTGCAGTTCAACCCCGGGTTGCACAGACCCTTCTGCGCTGAACTACAATGCCGATGCCGATGAGGACAATGGCACCTGCACCTATGACGCATCGACAGTTTCTGGCGAGCTCACACAGAACACCACATGGACCAGCGACCGCATCTGGATCATCTCTGGTCGTGTGGTGGTTACCGATGGGGTGACTCTGACCATTGAGCCGGGCACCATCATCAAGGCTGCTGAAGGTATTGATGTGAATGCCAGTGCCCTGATCGTGGCCCGTGGCGGTATGATCATGGCAGAGGGCACCGCAGATGCTCCCATCATCTTCACATCTGTGCTCGATAATATTGAGCTTGGTGAGAAAATTGGCACCAACCTGCTGCGTACCGATAACGAGAAGTGGGGCGGAGTGGCCATTCTGGGCAATGCACCCGTGAGCACATCAGCCGGTGACACCGAAGGTAACCTCGAGGGCATTCCGGCCAGCTCTGGCTACGGTGTGTACGGTGGCACCGATGCCTCTGACAACAGCGGGGTGCTCCGTTATGTGAGCATCCGCCACGGTGGTATCTCCATTGGCGAGGGCAATGAGCTGAACGGACTCACGCTGGGTGGGGTAGGAAGCGGCACCACCGTAGAGAATGTGGAGGTGTACGGCACACTCGATGACGGCATAGAGGTTTTCGGTGGTACGGTGAACGTGAGCAAGGCGCTGGTCTATTTCCAAGGCGATGACGGCATCGACCTGGATCAGAACTTCGATGGTAGCATCTCGGAATTCATGGTTGTGCAGGGCGATGGTGTGGGCACCGACAAGGGCCTCGAGGTAGATGGTCCGGAGGGCACCACCAACACCACCGGCAAATTCACCCTCAGCAACGGGGTCGTTAAGCGCTCCGGCTCAGAAGGCACCTCGGCCGACTTCAAAGACAAGGCCCAGGGCGATGTGCAGAACGTGACTTTTGAATACTCAGGTGGTTCTAATGTAAAGGTGCGCGCCAACTATGACGAGGTCAACGGCTGTGCCTCACTGACCGATGCATTCACCAAACTCATGGCCAACGATCTCACCTTCTCAGGCATCAGCGCCAGTGGCATTACGGTACTTGTTTACACATCGGTGACCAACTGTAGCGCCAGTGTCCCAGCCGATCAGACCCAGGCAGAGACCAAATACAGCAATAGCGGCACCGGTGCCACTGTAACCGCGGCCACCTTTAACTGGACCTGCGCAGCTCTTCGCGGTGAACTCTGATAGTCAACAGTTTAAGGTTAGTCTGATTGGATCCCCGACAAGCCGCGAAGGCCTGTCGGGGTTCCGCTTTTTCCATTTCAAACAATCATTCCTTTCAATCAAATGAGGCCAAATCCGGTCGTTCTCGTCCTTTCGTTCCTTGCTACCCTGTTCACCGCCCAGGCACAGGAAAAGGGTTTCATCCGCGGCAACATTGCCGATGGCGAATACAGTGGTCCGCTGGTTGGCGCCACTGTGATGGTGAAGGAACTCTCTGGAGTGGGCATCACCACCGATCTGGACGGCAATTATTCGCTCACCGTGCCTGTGGGCAAATACACCGTTGAGGTGTCGTACATCTCTTTCGTCACCCAACAGTTCAAAGAAGTGGAGGTTAAGTCGGGCGAGGTGACCCGTATTGATGCGACTCTCAAGATCAGTACAGTGGAGTTGGGTATGGTGGAAGTGGTGGCCGAGGCGCAGAAAAACACCGAGGCCGCTGTGCTCATGGACCGCAAGGCGGCAACCAATGTCACTGATGGCATCTCGTCTCAGGCCTTCCGCAAAGTAGGCGATGGCGACCTGTCGGGGGCCATGAAGCGTGTGACCGGTGTGACCGTGAAAGACGGCAAATACGTGTACGTGCGCGGCCTGGGCGACCGCTACACAGTCATCACCATGAACGGCATGACCCTGCCGGGCCTCGATCCCGATGTGAACTCGGTAAGGATGGACGTGTTTCCCACCTCAGTGCTCGAGAATGTGGGAGTGGCCAAGACTTTCACCCCCGACTTATCTGGCGAGCTTACAGGCGGTGCGGTGAACATTGTGACAAAAAAATTCCCAGACAGGCGCACCACAGATATCGGCATCGGATTCACCTACAACCCCATGATGCACTTAAACAGCGGCTTCATTCTTTACAATGTGGGCAAACTCGACTGGCTCGGGGTCGATGACGGTTCGCGCAAACTCAATGTTGACGGTCATGCCAAGGTGCCCAACGAGGCCTCGGTGAGTCCTGAACTGGAGAGCATAACCCGTTCATTCAACAGCGAACTGGCAGCCAAGAAGAGCACGGCATGGCTCAACGGCTCGTTCTCTTTTGGCCATGGCGATCAGATAAACAAGAGCAACGGCCTCACCTTGGGCTACAATGTTGTGCTCAACTATCAGAACGAGCACATCTACTACGACCATTTTGAATCGAATGAATACCTGAAGGATGATGATAAGGAGAAGAACGAACTGCAGAAATGGCGGACCCGGCTCGGCATAGTCGGGCGGAACAACGTTCTCTGGAGCGGGCTGGTGACCGGGTCGCTCAAGAAACGCGGCAATTCATTCAGCATCACATTCTTGCACTCGCAGAACGGAGAATCATCGGCCGCCCAGCGCACCAACGAGGACTTCAATCAGAATGTGTCCACGCTTAAGGAGGATGTGCTCACATACACGAGCAGGAGGCTCAGCTCGTTGGTCATCAATGGCGGTCATCGCATCGGTACGGTTGATGTGACCTGGGCCAACGCTCTGAACTTCTCGGGTGTGTATGACCCTGATTTCCGCGAGACCCGCATATCAGTGACCAATGGCGACACCACCCTGAGTCCGGGCACTGGCGCAGGAATAGACCGTTTCTGGCGCGACCTGACCGAGATGGGCGAGGCGTTCAAGTTTGATGTGACCGTGCCTGTGCACAAGACCATAGAGCTGAAGGCCGGTGGGGCCATGAGCATGAAATGGCGCGACTTTGAGGTGTTCAATTACAAACACCGCGTGTCGAACCTCAGCAATGTGAGCATCGACCCCGATTGGTACCTCTCGGATGGTCAGATCTGGAGTGCCGACCCATCAGACCCCAATTTTCGGAACGGAACCTACACCTTGGGCAACTTCCAGCCGTCCAATTCTTTTTCGGCCCGCATGAATGTGTTCGGTGGTTACGTAATGGCCAAGCAGACCCTCTTCAAGATCCTCAAGTTGGTCTACGGTCTGCGCATCGAGAAGGCTGACATGTTTTATACCGGGGTGAGTCAGAACACGAGCGACCCACGTTACCTGAATACCAATACACTCAATGAGCTCAACTTCCTCCCATCGCTCAACGCGGTGGTCGATGTCACCAAGGACATGAACATCAGGTTCGGATTCAACCGCACCGTGGCCCGTCCTACCTTCAAGGAGAAGTCAATAGCTGAGATCTACGACCCCATCACCAAGCGCACTTTCATAGGCAACATCGACCTTAAACAGACCGATGTGAGCAACATCGACCTACGCTACGAATGGTACATAGGTGCCAAAGAGCTGTTGGCCGTATCGGGATTCTACAAGCAGTTCGATGGGCACATTGAGTTGGTGTCCTTCGCCACCGCGCCCAACAACATCACCCCGCGCAACAGCGGCAAGGCCCAACTGGCCGGAGCCGAGCTTGAGCTCCGCAAGGCCATCGTCACACGTACGGATACCAAGTCGCGCACGCACAGCCTGTTCTTCAATGCCAATGCCAGCCTGGTATGGTCATTCGTTGACCTGCATAGCGTGTATGTGAGCGATGAGGGCCGTACAGAATTCGACCTGCGCAGCAACAACCTGCGCGCGGGCGAGGTGCAGGCCGATACGCGCCCCATGGCCGGGCAGAGCCCATATGCTATCAATGGTGGACTAAGCTACGAGATTGCTGAAACCGGTACGAGCGTGGGCCTCACCTACAACGTACAGGGTGAGCAGCTCACCATCATCGCTTCGGGCCGGAACCCAGATGTGTATACATTGCCGTTCCACAGCCTCAACTTCAACGCATATCACTCATTCGGCAAAGACCTGAAGTCGCGCATTACCCTTGGGGTTGACAACATCCTGAACGATGACCGTATTTTGGTTTACCGTTCGTTTGGCGCTCAGGATCAGGTGTACACCCGCTATTATCCAGGGGTGGGTATCAATCTGAAATACTCTTACACATTCTGAATCAACAATGTGCAGGGCGATAATGGTTGATGAGTGATGTTATGATGTTTGAACATTGATATTGCGTGTTTCTCTTACATTTGCAGCCCACAATCAAACCAGAACGAAATGAGAAAGATTTTTTCAGCAGCGATTCCATTGGCAGTGATTCTGATCAGTGCATGCGGTGGTCATCAGGAACAGGCACCTGCACAGCCCACGGCTCTCAACTTTGACGGAGCAGTGAAAGCAGCCGAGAGCAAGTTGATCTGGAAAGGCGAGATGCTCGGAATCAAATACCACGAGGGTACCGTTGCTCTTACCGATGGCAAACTGACCATAAAAGACGGTGCGCTGGCAGGCGGGATGTTCAACATTGACATGAAGTCGATGGTTGCCACCGATGCCAACTATGATGCTGCTTCGGGCTACACCAGCGAAAAGCTGATCGGTCACCTCGGCTCGGCAGATTTCTTCGCGGTCGATTCGTTCCCCACCTCATCATTCACCATCACATCAGTGACCGGCAACACCGCCAAGGGCAACCTGACCGTGCGCGGCCGCACCAATGAGGAGACCGTGAACGAGATAGCCATCGATACCACAGGTGGTCAGATAACTGTTTCGGGCAATGTGGTTTTCAACCGCCAGAAGTATGGCGTGGCATGGGCCAGCCCGATGAAAGACATGGTACTGTCTGACGACATCACCATTAAAGTGGCACTCAAGCTCTGATCCCTTCCATAGGGCCGCGGCCTTGGGCCGGTCTCTGAGTCAGTCAGAGGCCGGCCCTTGTCGTTTCAGGTGTTAGCGCCCCCATGCTCTATCTCATCTTCGAGCGAAAGTCCGAGTGAGCGTTCCTGACGGGCCAGCATATCGAGTTTGGCGTCCTCAATGCTCGCATTCAACTCAAAGCCAATGATCAGCGCCAGCGCATTGTAGTACATCCATAGCATGACTATGATAAGCGTGCCAATGGATCCGTATAGACGGTTGTAGCTGTTGAAATTCTCAACGAAATAGCTGAATCCGAGCGATGTGATGACCGTTAGTACAGTGGCGAGCGTGCTGCCTGCCGATAGGAAACGCCACTCGGTGCGCTTTGCCGGACCGAGGAAGTAGAGCAGCGAGATGCCCACGAACATGAGCAGGAGTATGATGACCCATCGGGCCGATTCGATGGCCACTACCGCTATTCCATCGCGCAGCAGCCCCTTCTCCAAAAGGTAGCTGAGGCCGAACTGTGTGGTGAGAGTAAGTGCAATGGCCACCAGCAAAACAAGCGAGAGCACGACCGTGATAGCCAACGCTACGGCCTGCTGGAGGACCGGAGAACGGGTCTCAACTGCATGACTCGTGGCATTGAAACTATCAATCAGAGAATTGACCCCATTGGTTGAGAAATATAGCGCACTTATGAACCCGATGCTCAATAGACCCGTGCGCTGCCGCATGATGATGTCCTCAACGGTCTCCTTCACAGTCAGATAGGCTTCTGTGGGCATGAGGCGCGACATCATGTCCAGCAGCAGATCTTGAAACCCGTTTACAGGGATGTAGGCAATCAAAGTGAATAAGAAGATGATAGCAGGAAAAACTGCCAGAAGGAAGTTGAAGGCCACCGAGCTGGCCCTGGTCTTGAGCGACCCTTTCTGTATGCCTTTGATGAAAAAGGCCAGCACATCGTAGGCTGGCAGTCCTTCAAATCCGGGCAGCCGCAAAACCTTCAGGAAACCTATGAAACGGTGCACTGGGCCCCAGCGCAGTATGTCGGCCAACCATCTGCGCACCATGGTTCAGTACGCCTTGAGGCTCAGGTCGAGGCTCCGCACATGGTGGGTGAGGGCACCTACTGATATGAAATCGACCCCGGTGGCGGCATATGCAGCGATATTTGATTCGGTGATTCCGCCCGATGCCTCAGTCTCGAAGCGTCCGGCTACTATGCGAACCGCGTCTTTCAATTGCTCAGGTGTGAAATTGTCGAGCATGATCCGGTCAATTCCGCCATGGTCAATGGCCTGAGTCAGTTCTTCCTTATTGCGCACCTCAATCTCAACCGCAAGTTTTTTCCCGATCCGATTTAGATGATCATGGACCCGGTCAATGGCTTTGGCAATGCCACCGCTCATGTCCACATGGTTGTCTTTTATCATCACCATGTCATACAGCCCGAAACGGTGATTGTGTCCACCTCCCGTGCGCACGGCCATCTTCTCTATCTCGCGGAGCAATGGGGTGGTCTTACGTGTATCTAGCAGGCGAGTATCCGTTTTACCCATCAACCGCACCAGTTGATCGGTCTTCGTTGCGATTCCGCTCATGCGTTGCATGAAGTTCAATACCAGCCTCTCCGCTTTTAGGATGGAATTTGACCTGCCACTGACCGTGAGCACGATGTCGCCATAATTGATTCGCGATCCATCCGTGATGAGTACCTCCACGGTCAACTGCGGGTCCACCTTTTGGAATACCCGCAATGCTATTTCGACTCCCGCAAGGATTCCGGATTCTTTAACTAAGAGCCGGGCACGGCCCAATGTATCAGAGGGTATGCAGGCATCGGAGGTGTGGTCGCCCTCACCGATGTCTTCGGTCAGAGCTTGACTTATAATCTCATCAACAGTCATGCAGCGAAGGCACGTTTATTCATTGCCTTCAATGCGCAGTTGCTGCACACGCATCTTGCCGCCCACATTTTTCAGAAGCACATATGTTCGATACGAACCTGTGGTGGTAGTCAGTGATCCAATGCTGTACTGTGCCCCGTCTTTCGAGTTGCCACGGTGCACCTCCTGATAGCCTTTGGCCTGATTGCGGGCAAAGAAGTCGCGCACTATCTGTTCAGCCTGGGCCTTGCTGTAACTGTTCTCTTTGCCACGGATGGTCAGATCAACCTTTGAATCGAACATGGCCGACATCGCGGCCACATTGCCAGCGGCCAGCGCATCGGCCATGGTCTGATGCACGTCCTGTGCGCGCAGACCGAGGGCCGAGAACAAAATGGTGAGGACGACAAGGGTCTTTCTCATGTTGCAAAGTTCGCATCAATACGCAAACAACGCGCCAGTTGTTGTTCTATTGGGTCAATGTTGACCTTTGGCCCATGCGGATAAGGCTTGTTTTGGTCGGAAGAACGGATGCTGGGCCAGTGTCGGTGTTGTTTGATGAGTTTATTGGCCGCCTCAAGCACATGGTTCCTGTTCAGGTTGATGTGCTTGAACTGCCCCGCGGACGTGTCCCAACCGAGGCACAGGCACAGCAAGTGGCCGAAGGAAAGCTCCTGCTCGATGCCTTAAAAGGCTCAGAGCGTGTTATCCTGCTCGATGAGGGCGGACGGCAGTTCCCATCAATTGAATTTGCAACTTTCATACAGAAATGCATGAATACCGGCCTGCGCGAGCTGACATTCGTTGTGGGTGGGGCCTACGGATTCTCGCCCGAGGTGCGTTCAGCATTCCAGGAGAAGGTGGCCCTTTCGGCCATGACATTCACTCACCAGATGGTGCGCCCTATTCTGGCCGAGCAACTTTACCGCGCCCTTACCATCATCAACAACCTGAAGTACCATCATTGACGGCCGCAAACAGTGCCATAGATGCGGTCGTACCGTGCAACGCCTTCATTGAGCGAGTAATATTCATGCGCGGCCTCGCGCAGGCGTTGCTTCGGTATGGCAAGTACGGCCGGTATCTCTGCAACGGCCTCCGCCAGGCTGGCTGGATCGAAGTCATTCACAAGCAGGCCTGATCTGGTGCCCGACACGATACGGTCAACATCGCCCACACCGCTATTGCATACCACTGGAATACCCATGCCTAGAAGCTCGCCATGTTTCGTGGGCGAAGACCCGGCCTTTGAGAATCGGGGCTGGATGAAGAAAACCGATAGGTCGGCCACTGAGAGTAATCTAGGCAGTTCAGCACGGCCCGCAGACCTTATCACAAATCGGTTGGAGGTGATTCCGAGGCCTGAGGCTTTTTTTAGGAAAGGTGCCGGGTCATCGTGTGTAAGAACCACGAAGCGGAATTCGGGGTTTGAGTCAATCATGGCACGGTAGAACTTGAGCATCTCCTCGCTCATATACCACGTGCCGAGTGATCCGAGGTACAATAACACCTTTTCTTCTTTGCCGATTCCGAGTGAGAGGCGGGTCTCATTACGCTGAACATCACCTACATTGTTGTAATCGAAATGACTCAGATCGGCACAGCACGGAATCACTTCAATGGGCAATGGTTGCGGTAGCCCATCCCAACCATGGATGATCTCGAGGGCCTTTTCTGTGAGTGTCACCGTATAGTCGGCAGTTGCCAGAAAATCGCGTTCCTTCTTTTTGAAGTAGTTGAAGATTATCCGATAAAGCGGGTTGCTCTGCGGCCACAGGCCACCATCCACCCGCTCATCGGCATAAAAGGCCCTCATATCAAAAATGAACGGAACTCGAAGGTCCTTTTTCAATTGCTCACCCACCAATGAGGTGATATAGCTTCGGCAATGCACCGCACAGAACCCGCGATGAGCGTGGAGGGTCCGAGCCAGTTTACCCAACCGCCACACATCATACAAAGTGCTAAGTACGGGCGGTTTTGCGGTGTAGGTCAAAGGGTGCCAATTCACCATCCGCCCTTGGAGCAGTGTGTCAATGGCGGATCTGTCTGCCTCGAACCGGCCAGATTTCTCAAACGAAATGATGTCGAATTCCCAGCCTTTTTCCTCGAGTCCAAGGATGTAAGGCAGCACCTGCGAGCGGCCCAGACCATCGGTCAGTCCATCGTAGGTCAGATAGAGCACACGGCCTCTGCTCATGGCGCGGCCAAGGTACGGGGCAGGCACGGCTTATCTTTGGCCGCCACGGGTAGTCATGAAGTTCATCAGCGCTTGGGATTTTGTTCTGGTACCTGTGTTCCTGTTTGCCGCATTACTCATCGGCAGGCGCATCATGAATAATAATATTGATAAACGACCTGAATATCAGTATTATGTTCCTGGCCTGATGGCAAAAATCATCGGGGGCATCACCCTTGGTCTGGTCTATATCTTTTATTATGACGGAGGAGATACGATTCAGTTCTGGACTGATAGTGTGGTACTCTCGTCCCTGATGTTCCACGATTTCAGTTGTTGGATAAAAATCGTTCTGGGTGACACTGATAAGTTGTGGTTCTGGTGCTTCGATCCATACCAGACGGGTATTCCCTATTATTATTTATATGATGCCCGATCATATGCCGTGGCGCGCTATCTGAACATTATCTCACTTCTCGGAGGATATGCCTATTTCCCTTTGGCAGTGCTCACTGCATGGTTCTCGTATACAGGCGTGTGGCGATTGTATGAGATGCTTGTGGAGGAGTATCCTGAACTACGAAAATCGCTTGCTTACGCAGTACTTTTTGTTCCTTCTGTGCTATTTTGGGGGTCTGGCGTCATGAAGGACACCATTACATTTTCGGCAGCCTGTTGGTTCACCTATGCTGCGTATAAGATTGTTCTCAAGGGAAGCAGGGTAGGAAGTATGGTATTTTCTCTTTTCCTCGCTGCTTATGTTATGATTTCCATTCGTCCATACATTTTCGTTGCCCTTATGCCGGGTGTGGTCATCTGGACACTATTCAACCGGATGAAGACCATTGATAGTGTTGTAGTGAAAGTCCTTGTAGGCCCGATGGTCGGACTTGTTGCCATTGGTGGCATTTCTGTTGTAATGAGTCAGGCTTCTGAGAATTTGGGCGACTATGGTTCGGTTGATATGATCCTCGAGAAAGCTGTGGCCACTCAACAGGACCTGAAACGTGAGGCATATGAGGGCAATTCTTTCGATATCGGAGATTTTGAACCGACAATACCAGGAATCTTGTCCAAACTCCCCGTGGCCATCTGGGCCGGGATGTTCAGGCCGACCATCTTTGACGTGAAGAATGTGGTGATGTTCCTGAGCGCGCTCGAGAATCTCGCACTGTTGCTGTTTGCCATCCGAATCGTACTCCTGACCGGACCTATCGGGTTCTTCAAAAGCCTTGGCAAGGAACCCACAGCCCTGTTCATGTTCGTATTTGCATTGTTTTTCGCCTTTTCTGTAGGGCTTACAACCTCAAACTTCGGTTCGTTGGTGCGTTACAAGATTCCGTCTGTACCTTTTTTTCTTGCAAGCCTTCTGATAATAAGGCATATACACCTGCGTGGTCAGGCACAGAGCGCCCGTGAGACTGAACAGAAACTTGAAGATGCCAAGGCGGCCGCAGGTGTGACCACGAGGCCGGGCACCGGGTCAATCTATGGCTGAGCCTGCGACCATAGCCAACCTAAAGCGAACCTCAGTTTCTTCTGTGTTCCCCATTGTGAGTGACCAGAAGTCCTTTTGCGCCTATTTACAGCTAATGCAGCCACCTTTCGGCTCCTACCTATCAGATCGTAATAGAGGTGCCGCTTCTGGGTAATGGCTGCAATTCGGAAAAGTTCCACATCGGCTGCCAGCATGTACCAGGTCCGGGTAACGGTAAGTTCTTTGATTTTCGGGGTTATCAGGCACATGGCTCCATGGAATATGCGGGCAAACAGGCTGGTGTCGTCCGTGTTGCTGACAGTTAGGGCAATTTCATTTCCCTCGTTCAGGATAGCGATGAGCGCTTCGATATGTGCCGGATCGTCCTGACCATCGCCTGCCATCACAATGACAATACCCTTTCCGACTCTTGCGGCACCTCTCCTCACCGCAAGGTGTGAGCCTACATTCCACTTATTTTCAATAATCTGTACTGTTCTATCGGGTAGCAGTAGTGCGAATTTTTTGAGCTCCGAAAGGGTATCATCAGTGCTGGCATCGTCCACAAAAATGAAATTCCATTCTTTCCTGTGATAGCTGGCCAATTCACGCATCAGTGGCCCAATGCAGCCACAGTTGTTATAGAATGGGATTACAATGGTCACGGGGCTCATCAAGCCTCGCGTTCGGTCCACTGATCAAAGTCGATGCCCTGCCATGGCATGTTGCGGTCAAAGCGCTGTGGCCAAGGGTAAAGCACTTCTTCCCGCTCTCGCATATCGCTTGCGCGGCCCACACGCCTGGCGGGTGTCCCCTTCAAAAACGAATCATCTTCAAAATCAGAGTTTACCAGACTCATTGCAGCCACAAGACAGTTTTTCCCGATCCGTACCCCGGGCATCAACATGGAGCCGGCACCCACCTGAGTGTAGTCGGCTACTGTGGGGGCCGTGGTGGTCTGGCTGGGCGGGTAACGGTCATTGGTGAATGTGACTCGCGGATAGATGAAAACGTAACTGCCCAACTCACTGCCTTGGCACAGATGCACATCGCTATGCAGACGGCTATACCGGCCGAGGCGCAGGTCGCCCTGTAGGTCGCATCCGGTTCCGATCATGCAATGTTCACCTATTTCGCAGCCGCTGCGCATGGCAATGCGATGTCCCGTCTGAACGCCATCAGCCAGGCCGCAGCCCCCGTAAATAATGGAGTGGCTGCGCACCACGCATTGTGCACCGATGTAGAGTGGGGCCGAGGCTGCATCGGTCTGTCCACCGATAAGGCAGTGGCTGCCTATACTGGTGCCGTTGCCAATGGACACTTCGCCATCTATGACTGTATATGGGCCGATGCTCACTGCGGTGCCGAGATGCACCTGTGGACCGATAATGGCCGTTGGATGTACTCCTTTCATGCCTTGATCCGATTCTCGGCCGCCCATTTGTGCAGCACCACCAGCAGCCATATACGATTGTACAGCCTGTCCTCGCCCTCGTGGAAACGCCTGCGCAGGTCCTGAACCACACCGAAATTGACCAGCCCTGTTTCTTTCACATTACGTGGCGAGAGGTACTCGGCCTCAAGCCCCCGCAGTTCGCCTTTCATCCATTGGCCCAAAGGGATACTGAAACCCCATTTGGGCCTGTCGAACAGATCTTTGGGCACATAGCGGTAAAGCACTTTCTTGAGTAGGTGTTTCTGCACACCGCCCTTCACTTTGAGTTGTGGCGCGAGGTTGAGGCTGAACTCAATGATGCGGTGATCGAGTAGCGGCACCCTTGCCTCCAGCGCATAACGCATACTGGCGCGGTCCACTTTGGTGAGCAGGTCGTCCGGGAGATAATGGTGGAGGTCAAACAGGGCCTGATCCTCTGCGGGTGTTAGACTGCGGGTGCCAACTGGGGCCACATCGAGCCACGGCAGACGCTCATCCCCATCGCCCAGAAGTTGCCTTATCTCCTCGGCTGTGAACATATATTGTTCTTGCGAAAAGATGTGCTGCCTTAAGTGTGCCTCATCAGGAGCGGCCACCACATCAGCAGCCCGTTTCCAACGGTCGTTGCCGAGCCGCATGGCAGTGCTAAGTGGGTTCCGCACTGCCCAGATCCAGGGTTTTGCCATGCGCTCGGCCCAGGTGTAAGCCCCGTAGCCGTGAAAGAGCTCATCGCCTCCATCGCCACTAAGGGTCATGGTCACATGCTGGCGTGCCATTTTGCTCACCAGCATGGTTGGCGCAGCCGATGAGTCGGCATAGGGCTCATCATACACTTGTGTGATGTCGGGCAGCAGTTGCAGCGCGTCTTTCTCGCTCAGGCGGAACTCATGATGGTCCGTGCCTAGATGTTTTGCCACGGCCTGCGCAAAGGGCGCCTCGTCATGCTTCCTATCGGCAAAACTGATGCTGAAAGTGCGCACCGGTGCGGCAGACAGGCTCTGGGCAACGGCCGTCACGGTGCTCGAATCGATACCCCCGCTCAGGAAAGTACCGAACGGCACATCGCTGATCATGCGGTACCGTACCGATGATGTGAGCAGCCCCGTAAGGCGTTCCTCTGCCTCACGTTCATCCGTCATCACATCGGACTTAATCAAATTGTCGAGCTGCCAATAGGGGTTGATGGTCAATGTGTTGCCGTCAAACTCGGCCCGGCATCCCGCAGGGAATTTGAATGCTCTCTTGAAAATGGTGCGCGGGGCGGGTATGTAACCCAGATTGAGGAACTGCGACACGGCAGTACGGTCAATCTCGAGGTTCAATCGCTCGCGCAGGGCAAGGATCCCCTTTAGTTCTGATGCGAAAAGGAACAGCCCCTGATCCTGATAGCAGATGATGGGTTTGATGCCGATGCGGTCGCGGAAAAGGTGCAGTCGGTGCTCTTGGCGGTCGAGTATGGCAAGCGCAAACATGCCGTTGAGCCGTTCTATAAAGTTCGGGCCCAGCTTGGCAAATGCCTCCAGGATCACCTCGGTGTCTGAGGAGGTGCGCAGCCTCATGCCCAGTTCTGACGCAAGTTCCTGAAAATTGTACACCTCACCATTATAGACCATGGTGTAGCGCCCACAGGCCGAGTGGAAAGGCTGGTTGGCCGATTCGCTCAGGTCAATGATGCTGAGCCTACGGTGGCCCAGATGGAAGGAACCGTCAGAGAAATGTCCAGCGGCATCGGGCCCGCGGTGGGCCATACGCTCGGTCATGCGCGCAATGGCGCCCTCACCGAGGCTGCCTTGTGGGTCGTAAATGCCTGCTATGCCGCACATGGTCCGTGGTCAGACAACAAAGTAACTGATCATTGGCCACTGCCTGTCATATCCTTGATCAGCCTGGCCAGTTCGGCCACCTGTGCACTGCGCGAATAGGCCCGTACAGCCTGCGACTCTGGGTCATTGCGAAGCATTTCGCCCATTCTATATTTTTGGTAATGATGATTCAGGATTTCAAATGCATCATTCTCATCCTTAGCGCATTGACCGGTATTGGTGGTGCCTACCATCTCTTCCAAAATATCGCCATCGGTGGGGCAGATGAGGATGGGAGTGCCGCTGGCCATGTATTCGTAGATCTTGCTGCCCACTATGCCGCTGTATCCTGCCCAACCCACATGTACCAAAAGGTGGCTTTTTACCTCTGTGGCAAGGGTGGTTGCCCTGTCTGTGCGATCGGTCACTTCCACATGTGACTCATAGCCAGCGAATAGCGAATTCAGTCGCGCTCTCTGCTCAGCATTGAACCCCGTGCCGAGAAATTTGAAATAGATGTCGGCCGGCCTGCCATGCACATCAATCAGGCGCTTGGCTGCGCGCGCCAGCACCGAAACATCCTGCCCGTGGTATAGCGTGCCCACGTAGGTCACACTGAATCGGTCATTCTTGGGCAGCCCTCGGTAAGCCACGAATTCCTCCTCGTTATAGCCGTTGTAGATGGCCGCATATGGCCGACCCACATGATTCCCACATTCCTTGGCCAACGCGAGCGATATGGAGGTGACCATCTTGGCCTTGGAAACCAACCGCCTTTCAAACCATCGTTCGATATTGTGCAACAGGCGATACGGCCACGGCAATCCTACTATGTTGGCGCCATTGGCCGTCCAGATGTCGCGGTAATCGGCCACCCAAGGAATGCCGGTGTCGCGGCTAAGGTCGTGCGCTATGCGGAACATGCCCCAAGGGTTTCCGGTTACCATGACCAGATCAGGTCGTTCCTCGGCCGCCAACCGAAGCCCTTCCGCGTAAAAGCGACCGTATTCAGAGGTTCGGTGCCCCATGTGCTGCAACACCACCGATGCCATGCTCAGGGCCTTCTTGGCCCAACGCATGGGGCCGGTAGGGTTCCAACGGTCTTTTAGGATGGGGCTGTACGGTAGGCTCACCACGCGATAACCATCATGTTGAACATCAACAACATCGGTGCCCGATGCTATAGTGACATCCTCCAATCGGTTCACCGGTACGGTCCAACTGCGCGTCAGCACCACGGGTCTGATGCCATGACCGGGCAGACCCTTGGCCCACGAAACGGCCCTATTGCTGGCAGCAAGGTTGCAGGGCGGATAGAAGTACGAGAGGATGATCACTGTCGGCACGGCCCGAAGGTATGGTCGTCATGTGTGCCCTTGCAGCCGTCTGCGCAGCATGATGTACAACAGCCACATAAGGTGTGTGTAATTGTGGGGATTTATAGGCTTGATTGCTATGCCGTCCATGGCCATTCTGAGCGCAGCGCCCCAATGGCCCATGTTGAGCATTGAAATGGAAGCTCTACGCTTGATCAGAGCAGGGTCCACTTCAAACGGACGGATGAGATCGGTCACCAATTCATCGAGTTCAATTTGATGCTCATCAGCAAGTAGGTCTCTTCCTTCGGTGATATATACCCTCCGGATAGCCATGTCGAGCGCGTGCCCAATATGCCTTTCGGGTTGTAGCAGTGTGGCCTTTATAGCACTGGCGTGCATCCTGTAGTCGTAGAGCGGTGAGCTGATGTGCAGCACGCAGCCAAACTGCGTCAGGCGCCAGATCAGGTGATGGTCTTCGGCACCTGTGCGTGCAAACACCTCGTGGTAGCCACCCAGTTGCCTCAATGCTTCGGCCCGCACCAGTAGCGTGGCCCCGCACAGGGTAGGCGCATAGTTGGGGTCGGTCGTCATGCGGGCGGTGTCAATCGGTTCCGTTCGCTCTTCCACACGGCCGTTTTCCCAGATCCTGCGGTGGCCTGAGATCAAGCCAACAGCCTCAGGGTCCTTTTCCATTTCCCGAATACATGTTGCCAACCTTGTGGGCTGACAGGTGTCATCGGCATCGAGAAAGGTGACGTACCGGCCCTTGCATTCTTCAAAGAGCCGATTGCACGACCTCAGGTATCCCTCATTCATTGAATTGAAGAACAGTCTGATACGATCGTCTGCGAATGTGCGCATCAGCAAGGCCGTTCCATCCGTGCTGGCATCGTCCAGGATCAGAAGTTCGAAGTCATTTTCCGTCTGATCGAGGATGGATCGCACTGCATCTGCCAACCACTTCTCGGCATTATAGGCAGGCATAACCACACTTATGGCGGGCCGATGGCTCATTGACATTTTTCAGTGCCTGTAATTCTCGCTTTGATTCTCCGCAGCTGCCACTCGAATCGCTCTATCATGCCGAATTCCATGGCCCGCTCCACCATCGGGAGCAGCCGGCCCGTGCTTTTTGCATCACC
>JBIKWM010000045.1:0-23311 GCA_044356305.1 Flavobacteriales bacterium | reverse complement strand
CGGTGAACCGCCTTCTGCTTCTCTTTTCACTCATCTCGGACAAGGTTAGCTCTTCTTAGCTACCTGTCCAATTTTTGGGGAGTATTACACCTAAAGTAGGCATTGATCATTGAAGGAAATTCAGGTGTTCTGTACTTATGAAGTTATTGCATCGTCATAAACCATGTCCCATCATAACTCCTGTTTATATCAGCATTTAATTTGGCAGACAGCTGCCCCATCTTTGCCGCCCACATGATCAGAACCAAACAAGCCGAAGCCCTGCGGCCAATTTATGATGTAGCCATTATAGGTGCGGGCCCAGGCGGATGTTCATGTGCCTATATGCTGCGAGGTCAGGGACTGAAAGTGGCCTTGATTGAAAGGAGCACTTTTCCTCGCGACAAGACCTGTGGCGATGCCCTCAGTTTTGATGTAATAAACCAATTGGGCTGGATGAGCCCTGAACTGGCTGACCGTTTCAAGCATCTGGCGGAGAAACTGCCTTCGTCCGGTCTGTTGGTTGTGTCGCCCGGAGGAGTTGAGGTGACGCTCAGGTTCGGGGGCAACGATGTGCGCGTGGGCTATGTATGTAGGCGCGAAGTGTTCGACAACTTCATGTATGAGGCAGTGCGCGACCTTGGCGATATTGAGATTATTCAAGGCTGCAGCGTAACTGATCTAGAAATTCTGACCGATGGTGTTACCCTAACAACTGACCAGGGCCTTATCAGAGCCAAAGCTGTGGTAGGGGCCGATGGTGCGCATTCTGTTGTAAATAAAAAAACTTTGCGCATACCGGTCGAACGCGACCACCACAGTGCCGGACTTCGCCAATACTGGGAGAATGTGAAGGGGTTTGATCAATACAACAGCATTGAACTCATTTTCCTGAAAGAGATACTGCCCGGCTACCTGTGGATATTCCCGATGCCGAACGGCAGGGCCAATGTGGGTATCGGGATGTTATCAAGCGAGGTGAGCACACGGAAAGTGAACCTGCGCGAGGTGATGGACCGCATGATCAAAGAGCATCCTATGCTGCGCGACAGATTTGCAGATGCCCGGCCTTTGGAGACGGTGAAGGGCCATGGACTGCCGCTGGGTTCGAAGAAAAGGAAGCTCTCGTCCGACCGGGTAATACTGATAGGCGATGCCGCATCCATGATTGACCCCATGAGCGGAGAAGGTGTCGGCAACGCCATGCGTTGTGGCAGGGTGGCAGCATCTACATTGATAAAGGCCCTGAAAGAGAATGACCTGAGTGCAGCCAGTTTGTCGAGATATGATTCCGAACTGTATCAGAAAACATGGAAAGAACTGCGTGTGAGCCACACCTTACAGAAACTGATCAACTACCCAAGGTTCTTCGATTTCTGCCTTCGGAGAATTAAGCAAAGTCAAGGGCTTCAGGCATATATCAGTCACGAACTGGTCAAGATCCATCATTCGGGACTTTCGGCCATGCCCAAGCTGTTGCTGCGGGTGCTGCGGGGAAAATAAAGGGACCTTCGACATGAGTCAACTTGCTCTGTTCACCTAAACAGAGACACGAGCAATTGAATTTCGCGCCTGATTAAAAACAGCATCATCAAACTGGTCACCGTTTAATAGTCCGAAATAGCAAAATCCTGATCGATTAAATAATCAGCGGCAATTCATGGGAACATGGTCATGCTGATCAGTACAATCATCATTTGAATCAAGTCAAGGGGAATTGCTCGTCAGCCTGACCACCCTGCCCTCGAAAGCCCCTAGCACTTCTTGATTCACATTCCAATGGGTACTGTAGAGTATCTCACCCTCAGCCTTGATCATTCGCTTTTTTCCGCTGAAATTGAGGAGAACAAGTAACCGTCCATTTGCGATTGTGCGTTCGTAGCACAGCAGATCTCCGGTGCACAGATCGGTGCGGATGGTCAGAATTCCGGCATGGAGCTCGGGCGTTTCCTTGCGTAGACGAATAAGCCGCCTGCAATGTACCATGAGCGAGGTGCTGTCGGGTTTTTGGATGCTCACGGCCATTGAATGAGGGTCACCAGCCAACGGCAGCCATGGGGTTGCACTGCTATCGGTGAATCCTGCATTGGCCGATGTGTCCCACAACATGGGGGTCCGACATTCATCTCGGTTGAGCGATTCCCCGCTCCAATCAATCATGAACTGAGGTATCCAACCATATCGAGCGGCCAAAGGGTCGAGCCCATCGCGCATCGGAATCTTCTGTTTCGGTATGCCTAACTCGTCACCGTAGTACATGTACGGCTGCCCTCTGACAGTGTAGAGAAGTGTGATTAGCAGCTTGGCTCTGCGAACATCATTCTTTAACGGGCCCATCATGCGTCTGCGGTCATGGTTTCCGAGCACATAGGTGGGTTGGAGCGGTGGGGTGAACTCATGTTCGAAATCAGTGATCAGCTCCCTCCACGCCTTGGCCGAAAAAGGTGTGCCGAGGGTGCGGAACATGAACACGCTGTGCAGTCCATTCAGGCCGTTGTGCCGCATGAACCCGCGCAACAGCGCAGGTGGACCGAACACCTCGCCAACAGTGAAACGGGGTGGTGTACTGAACGAATCGAGCAATGTCCGCAGCTCAGTGGCAAAGCGGAAACTGCCTTCCTGATTCACGTTGTAGCGCGCCTTTTGAAAGAACCCGTCCGGGTTGTCCTCGCTCGGAATCACGCGCAGGCTGGGCGGATTATTGCGGAATAGACTGTCCTCGGCTATTGCGTTGAAAATATCAAGCCTGAAACCGTCCACACCCTTTGCAAGCCAGAAACGGGCCACATCAAGCATCTCGGCACGGGTAGTGGGATCATTGTAGTTCAGATCGGGCTGAAAAGGCAGGAACGATGCCCAGTACCACGCCCCTCGGCCCTCGTGCCAGTGCCAACCGCTTCCGCCTATCATGGCTTTCCAATTGGTGGGCTGTCTGCGTCCTTTGGGCCCTCTCCCCTGTCGCCACACATAGCGGTGTGCCAAAGGGCCTGTGCTATCTGATGCCGAGGACAGAAACCACGGATGCCGGTCACTTGTATGGTTCATCACCAGATCGAAAATGATGCGCATGCCGCGGGCATGTACCTCATCTATGAGCCGCTCGCAATCCTGCATGGTACCATATTCCGGTGCAATGCTGCGGTAGTCGCTTATATCGTAGCCGAAATCGGCCTGTGGGCTGGCGTAGAAAGGAGAGACCCAAACGGCATCGAAACCCATTTCGCGTACATGATCGAGTCGCGAAACGATACCACTCAGATCACCCACGCCATCGCCATCGCTATCCTGAAACGAACGCGGGTAGATCTGATAAACAGTGGCCGAGGACCAAGAGAAGGCGGATTGCGAGAAATTAGTGAGTGGGAATAAAGAGAAAAGGACAAAGGCGAGGATGCCCCTCGTCCTGTGTCCTTCGCCCTTGATTCCCTTCAGGATCACATTGTCTTGAGCTCGGCCACCAACTTTGTGAGCACGCCTTTGGCATCGCCAAAAAGCATGCTGGTCTTTGGATTGTAGAACAGCAGATTATCAATGCCTGCGTAGCCTGCGTTCATACTGCGCTTGTTAACGATGATATGCTTGGCGTTCTCCACATCCAGAATGGGCATACCGTAGATGGGCGATGACGGATCGGTATGTGCAGCAGGGTTCACCACATCGTTCGCGCCCACTACAAGCACCACATCAATGCTCGGGAACTCTGGGTTGATGTCCTCCATCTCCACCAACTTGTCATACGACACGTTCGATTCAGCAAGCAGCACGTTCATATGGCCAGGCATGCGTCCAGCAACCGGGTGAATGGCATATTTCACTTCCACACCACGGCTCTCCAGTAGTTCTTCCAATTCGTGAATCACGTGCTGAGCCTGCGCCACAGCCAGACCATAACCGGGCACAATGGCCACTTTCTGCGAATAATTCATCAGCGTGGCAAGGTCAGAAATGGAGATGTCCTTTACGCTACCACCTACTGATGCACCACCACCCGAAGCAGCCTCACCGCCACCGAACGCACCGAATATCACATTGCTCAAGGGGCGGTTCATGGCCTGACACATCACCAAGGTGAGCAGCGTACCGGCCGACCCTACAAGGATACCGCCCGTCAACATAACCTGATTGTTGTATAGGAAGCCACCGAAGGCTGCGGCCACACCCGTGAACGAGTTGAGCAGCGAAATCACAACAGGCATATCAGCACCGCCAATGGGCAGCACGAACATGACTCCGTATACAAGTGCCAGAAGGAACACTACATAAAGGAAAAGCGTGGTGTTGAGGGCCGGCACGAACACCATTCCCGCTATGAGCCCCACCACCAGCACCATGAGAGCTGTGTTGAGAATGTTGTATGATGGCAGGCGCACTGGTTTATTGAGCGTGCCATTGAGCTTTCCATAGGCTATGATACTGCCAGCGAAACTGATGCTTCCGATGACCATTCCGGCCAGCACCACCATCAGTTTGAGAGGGTCTTCCTGATTGTGTTGGAACTCCAAAAGCCCGATCATGGCGGCACAGGCCCCGCCCATACCGTTGAAGAGACTCACGAGCTCGGGCATGGCGGTCATCTGCACTTTTTTACTCACCACCCAGCCCACGGCCGTACCGATGGCAATGCCACCGAAAATGAGGCCCAGTTTGATGGCCTCGCGGCTGGTATGGCCGTGCGGATTGTTGTAAATGGCGATGGTGCCAATAATGGCCAGGGTCATGCCCAGCGCAGCCCAAAGGTTGCCTTTCCGGGCGGTCTCGGGGTGGCTGAGCATCTTGAGCCCGATGACAAACAGCACCGAGGCTACGAGGTATGTAATGGCGAGTATGTGGTCGATGATCATTTTGCGGCTACAGTTTACAGGTCACAGATTCGGGCAGATCATGGTCAGTTTCTACCGTTATAATTCTATCGGACTGAGGCTGATAGTGAACAGTCATTTCTTCTTGAACATCTCCAGCATCCTATCGGTGACCACGAAGCCACCGACAACGTTCAGGGTGCCAAGAATAACGGCCACTGTACCCAATGCAAGGCCCAGATAGTTGGTCGGGTCCATGTCGAGCATCACGATGATGGCTCCAATGATAACCACCCCGTGAATGGCGTTGGCACCGCTCATGAGCGGGGTGTGCAGCACACTGGGCACCTTGCCGATTACCTCCACACCCACAAAAATGGACAGCACCAGGATGTACACCATCTGGATGTTCTCTCCGAAAAAGTTGATCAGTTCCATGTTCTTTTGAGATTACAGGTCAAGGTTTTCAGTCAATTCAGATCTTCAGTTCTTTTCAGATCAATGAGCGGATGTCAATCTGCTCATTTCATCTTCTTCCCTTCGTGAACTATGAGTGAGCCTTTGGTTATCTCCTCCTCCATCTCCCATTTAAAGCCCTCGGCCGTTGCCAGATGCACCAGAAAGGTCTGGATGTTGCGAGCATAGAGGTCGCTGGCGTTCATGGGCAGCAGGCTCGGTAGGTTCGACTCGCCAATGATGGTCACACCTTCTTTCACACATGTGGTGTTCAGTTCGCTCAAGGTGCAGTTGCCGCCCTGCTCTACGGCCATGTCCAGGATCACTGATCCGAAGCGCATGGACCTGACCATTTCATCGGTGATCAGTACCGGAGCTTTCCGGCCAGGGATGAGAGCGGTGGTAATTACAATGTCGGCCTCGGCCACGTGCTTGGCTATCAGGGCCTGTTGCTTCTTCAGGAACTCGTCCGAAACGCCTGTCACATAACCACCTTCCATCTTTACCGAGCTGTCGCCCTCAACGGTTATGAATTTACCTCCTAAAGATTCTACCTGCTCTTTGGTCTCTGGTCTGATGTCGCTCACCATCACGATGGCACCCAGACGCTTAGCTGTCGCAATAGCCTGTAGGCCCGCCACACCTGCACCCATGATCACCACCTTCGATGGTTTCAGGGTGCCAGCGGCCGTCATTAGCATCGGGAACACTTTGCCCAGCGCGTTGGCGGCCAACAGCACAGCCTTGTAGCCGGCCAGATTGCTCTGGCTGCTCAGCGCGTCCATCTTCTGGGCGCGGCTGATGCGCGGAATGGCATCCATACTGAACGCGGTGATCCCTGCATTGGCACATGCATCCACCAGCTCCGGATTGGTGCCGGCCCACATGAACGATATCAGAATGGCTCCCTTTCTCAAACCGGCCACCTCGGCAGGCAGCGGTGGGTTCACCTTAAGAAGCACATCAGCAGCCGCATAGAGCGACTTCGCATCGGTTGCGATGGTGGCACCAGCGGCCTCGTAATCGGCATCTTTGAAGAAGGAAAGGAGCCCGGCACCAGACTCCACTTTCACGCTGAATCCCTTGCCCACAAGGTCTTTCACCACGGGGGGGGTCAGGGCCACTCTGTTCTCTTTGAACTTGGTCTCCTTGGCTACTGCTATGGTCATGTCAGGGGTTTTCGCTTCGGGCCGTGAACATAGCGAAAGGAAGCCAAGTGCGGAGTGACTTTCGGAAGTCGATTTTTCGGGTAGAACGCAGCCGATGCATGCCGCCTGTCACCGACTATTTGGCCTTTAGCTCTCCCCTACTCTGTATCGCACCATCCGACCGATCAGATCCAATGGCAAAGGTTCATTCATAGGAAACTGTACCGAACCCTTACCCTGTCTGAAGTGTGCAAGTTCTGATCTGAATTCCGCTTGGGCCGATGGCAACGCATAGAATCCGATGTGAGCTTTGAACGCTGCGAAATACACCAGTGGCCGCCCTTTCAACTTATACGCGGGCATCCCATAGGCAATGCTCTCAACAGCATCGGGGGCATTGATCCTGACCGTCTCGCGCATCTGTATGAGCCGCTTCTGTACATGAGCAGGAAATCGGCTTGAATACGACTCAAAATCTGAGATGACCTGCTTTTCAATCTGTTTCATCCCCTTGATTCACAATCCATTTACAATGACTTTGTCCTTATCAGTTTCTTTACAATCACTATCTGGCCCAAATGGTAATGCGCGTGTTCGATGATTCCCAGCAGGTTGCGGTAATAATTACCGTACTTGTCTAGAACAAATGTCTCCAATAGGCGCTCTTCGGGCAATTGCCGCATCAAGCCGCTAAGGGTCGCTGCATCGTCTAGTACTTTAGTTCGGAAAGCCTCCCACGCATCAGAATCGCTTACTACCGGATGGTCAAAGCTCTCGGAATCTTTTGAGGTGAGAGGGGCATTGCGCAACACATCATTCACGGCATTCACGAAATACCAGATGTGGTAGGTCAGTCCAACAATGCTGTTGTAGCCAGGTAATGTGATATTGGCCTCCTCAACAGTCACATCGGCCAGCACTTCGCGCACATTGCTCCAGGTCCAGTTGCCGCCATTGAACACCTGATGCAGATGGTCGGCCAGTTGGTGGGTGTGATTCATGGGCTGAAATTGGGGAAAGAAGTCAATGCCCGGCATCGGTCACCACCGCCCGCCCCACCTATCTTCGCGGCTTGATGGCTTTCCTGTATCCGGCATTCCTTTTTGCTCTTGCCGCTGTAGCCGTTCCCATTGCCATACACCTCTTCAACCTACGGAGGTTCAAGAAGGTATATTTCTCAGACCTGCGCTTTCTGCGCGAGGTGCAGATACAGACGCGCAATCGAAACCGCATACGCAACCTGCTTATCCTTTTGGCCCGTTGTGCGGCCATTGCGGCATTGGTCCTGGCATTCGCACAGCCGGTCATACCGCATGGCGAACTCACCGCTGATGATATGGGCAGTACACCCATCCTGTTCATCGACAACAGCTTCAGCATGGACGCCTTGGGCGAAGAGGGCCAATTGCTCGAAACCGCCAAGGCCCGAGCCCTGTCTGTTACCGATGCTTTCAGACAGAGCCGAGGACTTGGACTGCTCACCCACGATTTTGCCGGTGCCGAAGGGCGCACAATGAGCCTTGCCGATGTGCGGCAGGCCATTGCCGAGGTTGGGGTATCGGCCCGGTCGCGCTCCATGGCCGATGTGCTGCGCAGGGCCTCATCCATCTCTCAGGAAGGCGAAACTCCGGAAGTCTATGTGCTTTCCGATCTGCAACGCCATCATTTTGAAGGACTCACAGAACTGAACACAGATGCACGGGTGTACATCGTTCCCATACGCCCCAATCAAACACAGAATCTGTCTGTTGACAGCGTTTGGCTTGTGAGTCCGGTGCGGCTCATCGGTCAGTATGACGAGGCGCGCGCCCGTATCCGGAACTCAGGAACTGAAAAGGCCGTGGGTGTGAATGTGCGCCTCAGCCTGAATGGCCAGCAGAAGGCTATGGCCACGTTAGATGTTGAGCCTGGAAGCTTTGAGGAAGTGACCTTGGGCTACACACCTGAGCGTGCAGGGCCGCAGTTCCTTGACGTCTCTGTAACGGACCATCCCATCACATTCGATGACAGCTATCACCTCAGCTATACCCTGACTACCAAGGTGAATGTGCTTGATATCCGTGGCAATGACGCGGTGAGGGCTTTCAGCGACCTGTACGCATCCGATGCATTTTTCAGTTACTCCACTACCGAGGCGGGTTCGATAGACCTTTCATCCATTGGCCGCAACGACCTGGTGGTGCTGAACGGACTTTCGAGCATCTCCACCGGTCTTTTGCAGGAGTGCCGCAAGCTGGCCGATGACGGAGGCTCAGTGATATGGGCCCCAGCCTACAATGGCCTCGATGCGAGCAACACTGCTGCTCAGGTGCTGGGTACGGAGATATTCGGGGCGATGGACACCGGTAGGTTCCAGGCCAAGGAACTGGCCATGCAGAGCCTCATTTTCCAAGGAGTGTTCACGAAGTGGAAAGACCGCATCGACCTTCCGGTGGCAAGCAGAATGCTACGGCCCGTGGGGCGCACCGATGTGGTACGCGAGGACCTGATGCGCACATCGGCAGCCGAGCCGCTCATCAGCACCTACACAGTCGGTCAGGGTAAAGTGCATGTGCTGATGGCCCCATTGGCCGAGAAAGGCACCAACCTGACCCGCCATGCACTGTTTGTGCCCATTTTCTACAATATGGCGGCCTACAGTAGGCTGATGCCTTATAGCGCCCTGCGCACCGACAGCGAATCGGGCACCCTTGTGCGTATTGCTGCGGGCATCGCAAGAGAATCGTTAAGGGTGACATCATTGGCCGATGGGGCCGAGGCCATACCCGAGGTGCGCAACGAATTGAACGGCCAACGTCTGCACCTGCACGGAGAACTGCGCACCGCTGGTCACTACCTGATCACTGCAGGGGCTGACACCCTTGGCACCCTGAGCCTCAACTACCCGCAACAGGAAGGACGCACAGCATACCTTACTCCCGAAGAGGCCAGCGATGCGCTGAAGGCGGCCGGCATAAAGGATGTGCGCGTAGTGGACGAGGTACGCGAGCGGCTGACCAACGCCATCAGCGAACGGCACAGCGGCACCCCGCTGTGGCGCCTAATGCTCCTTCTGGCCCTTTTGATGCTTGCCTTAGAGACCATTCTGATACGTACCGCCAAATGAACCGGCCAACCCTGATTCGCCAGGCCACCGTGTGGCAGAACGGCATTGCCAGCCCTTACCGGATGGACATCCGGGTAGAAGATGGAATCATAGCGCAACTTGGCGAACAGGCAGAAGCTGAAGGGGCAGATGTGATAGAGGCTGACGACCTGCACGTATCGGCCGGCTGGGTCGATCTGCTGTCCAATCTGCGCGAACCGGGTCTTGAGCACAAGGAAGGGCTGAAGAGCGGTCTCGATGCAGCCATGGCAGGCGGTTTCACACAGGTACTTATATCACCTGAGGTCTCGCCAGCCATCGATTCGAAGGCCAGTGTGGAGTATCTGTTGCAACGCAGCAAGGACCATAAGGTAAAGGCCCTGGTGGCAGGTGCACTGACCAAACGGCTGGAAGGAAAGGAACTGGCCGAGATGTACGACATGCACCTGTCGGGTGCCTCTGCGTTCCACAACGGCAAAAAGCCCATCTCCGATGCGCGCCTGATGGCACTCTCCATGCAGTACGTGCAGGACATAGGCAGCAGGCTGTTCTCCTTTCCGCTGGATGTGCGAATGGCGCAGGGTGGTGTGGCCAACGAGGGCATTGAGGCCACGCGGCTCGGGCTCAGGCCGGTGCCGGCACTTGCCGAGGAACTTGTTGTGATGCGCGACCTGGCACTTGCCGAATATCTGGGGGTTCCGATTCACCTCATGTGCATCAGCGCCCCAGGTTCGGTGGCGGCCATACGAGCAGCCAAGGAAAAGGGGCTTGATGTGACCGCCTCAGTTCCCGCGCATCATCTGTACTTGACCGATGCGTGGCTCAACGGATTTGACCCGAACCTTCGCGTGATGCCTCCCTTGCGCAGCATGGAGCAGGTGCAACTGCTCCGAAATGCCGTAGCCGATGGCACCATCGACTGCATTGTGAGCGACCATGAACCGCATGACATTGAGGCCAAACAGGTGGAGTTCAATCAGGCTGAGCCCGGAATGGCCACCTTGGAGACCGCATTCTCAGCCGCTCTCATGGGCATGGGACCTGATAGGCTCGGGTCAGTGATCAGTGCACTGACCATCGGCCCGCGCAAGGTGTTGGGCCTGTCGGTGCCAGAGATAAAGGAAGGTGCAAAGGCCGAACTTACGGTCTTCAGTCCAACGCTGCGATGGACCCCGGAACGAGCCAACCTGATAACAAGGGGCCGCAACTGCCCATTGGCGGGGAGCGAACTCATGGGAAAGGCGGTAAGGATAGTGACAGATTGAAAATCGCACTTTAGAATCGCTGCTCACTCCCTATCAATGCTCTCCCTTTCTCTGTACAGAACGGAAGAAGCAGAGCCCTGATCCTGGCCATCTGCCGAGTACAGGCTGACTCAGAACCGATTCCGGGCGAAAGAAGGAATGCATCCGCAATCCAGTAACGCGCGAGATGTGAGATGATATCTGAAAGCGCTTCGATATCAAGACCCTCTTTTGGCAACTGATCCTCTGGAATGGCCTGTAGATAATCGCGCAGCCATTTCACCCTCCGCACATGAGCCGAGGCGTAGTCTATTCCTGAATACTGAGATAGCAGGCCACTTATCTGAACTATATCAGACAGCAGGCCTCTGTACCGCCATTGATTCACAAAAAGCTCATTGAACATTCTGAGGAAATGATCGAGCGAATTCACTTCATCGGCAAATCTCATTCGAATCGCATCATTCTCCTTGCTCATACGGTCAATCAAGGCGCGAAGAATGTCCTCTTTCCTCGCAAAGTGGTAACTCATGTTGCCGGGACTGATTCCAAGATTTCTGGCTATCTCCCGAACCCCAACGTTGGCCACCCCCGCACTATTGAATTCCTTCAACGCCTCCTGAAGAATACGTTCCCGTGTGTCCATGGCACAAAAATACATGCGGGAAACAATATTAGTACATTGTACTATATTTGCCTCACAAACGGAACCATGCATCAATACACATTTCCCCACACCATCACCAATAAATCCGGTGAGTCGCTCACATTCGTAGGTATCGTGCGGCAGGATGGCAAAGAAGTCATGCTTGTCGAGAATTCGGTTGCACCTGGATGTGGCCCCCCAATGCATGTGCATTTCAAACAGGCCGAATCACTCACGGTGACTGAGGGTGAGCTGACGTATCAGATCGCAGGTCAACCTCCGGTGGTCTGCCGGGTGGGACAGACAGTTCTGTTCCATTCAGGGGTACCGCACAAATTCTGGAATTCCGGCTCCACCCCTCTCCGCTGCACCGGCTGGGTGAGCCCTGCGAATCGGTTAGACTTCTTCCTCACCGAGATGTACCGCTCCATGGATGAGGGCGATGGCAAGCGGCCTGAGCTTTTCTCAAGTGCCTACTTGACATGGCGTTACCGATCGGAATACGGGATGTTGGAATTGCCTGCCTTTGTTCGTCACATCATCCTGCCGTTCACCTACTTCATCGGTGTGCTGACCGGCAAGTATACGAGATTCAAAGAGGCTCCGGAACCGATTTGAACAGAAGCTCACACCGTAACGGGAATTCTCATGTTTCTGGCAAATTGCTGTGCTATGCGTAATCTAGTCGGCTAAGTTCCATCGCATCGGGACCATGAACCCTTTGACAATAAAAAAAGACCCCACCATTTAGGCAGGGTCTCTTTCGTTGCAAATAGGCCTCAACGAATCAATCGCGTTTGTTGGCCTTCTTGTCGCGCTTCTCGGCCCTCTTCTCCTTCAGGGTCTTGGTAGGCGCTTTCTTGCTTTCCTTCTTGGCGTCCTGTGCTTTTGACATGGTGTTCGGGATTTGGGTCAATATTAGTGAGGTTCGGACATTGAAAGGATGGGGGGGCGAAATGCTGTTGCGTTGTCCATGAAATTTGAAAAGTATCTCTCCGAATCTCAAACTGCCTTGGTGCACAGAAGGGTCGCAACAGAATTAACACCGGATCCATTCTAAACCTGATGGCTGATTCTTGGTCAATCTGAATGGCCAACCTCACAGAGTGCTACCTTTCAGTTAATGGAATGTTCTTTCTCTCTCACCCTGAAAATCAGAACATGAGCTTATACTGCAACAACGGGTATATGCCTAGTTGGTTGACCGTGACCAGCTGATTGGTGCTATTGTCGTAGCGCATGTACAACGGGTTGTCCTTATCGGTCACGTTCTGGCACGAGGCCGAGAATTCCTGGGTGAGGCGCGGGCGGCTCATGCGGTATGTAAGTCCCAGATCGAGGCGGTAGTAGGGTGCAAACTGAGCGCTGTAGGCCTGATCCTCCATGTAGACCGCTTTGCCTGCAGCAGCTGATGCATCGGCATCGATAGGCGTGTAGCGGGCGCCACCGGCCACCATGAATTTCGCATCGAACTTGAGCGAATGTGAGGTGCTTTTTCTGGTGTCCTGTCTCTTGTTCCAACGGGCCAGCCGCCTGTCGCTCATCCCTTCGCGCGGGGTGCGCACCTTGGGGTTCTTGCGCTTCAGTTGCAGCTCGTAGCCACCAAGCACATTCACCACATAGTTGCCGTTGAAAGCCGTGTTGCGCATCACCCCATCGCTGCCACGGTACTTTGAGTCGTAGAGCGAGGCGGTGAGCAGCCAGTAGTATCCTTTGGATAGGAATTTCTCGAAAGTGAGCTCAAGACCATAGTTGGTTCCGGTGCCGGTGCTAACAAGCCTGTCAGGACTGTCCTGCGAGAAGGTGCCTGCGTTGAGCGATGAGTACGAGCTGGGAGCTGCCCCCACCCCTGCATTGTAGATGTACTGGTAATAGGTCTCGGCCTTCAGACGCATATCCAAGGGCAACGACCAATCGTAGCCCAGCACCACGTGGTGGCTATTGACAAAACCGAGGTCGCGGTTGGGCACTTCTCGGTTTCCGAGCGAGTCTTCGACCACGAGGAAGTAGCTGCTCAGAGTGGCCATCTGACTGTGCAGACCGTAGGCCAGCGACAGCCTGTGGCTCGGTGCAGCCTTCCATTGCAGACCTACACGCGGCTCAACGGCCGTGGCCCCGTTCAGTGTCAGGATCTGTGCATGCAGACCGGTGTTGAGCGTAAATGCAGCGTTGAAGCGCCACTGCCACTGGGCGTATGGTTGTACCAGTGCCGTGATGCCATCAAAGTTGGTAAGTGTCTGATAGCGGTTCCAGATGGGGATGTATGCGCTGTCCTTGAACAAGGAATAGAACATGGTGCTCCGCACACCCACCAGCAGGTTCTGTTTGGCGTTGAACTTCTTCTTGTAATAGAGATGTGCCTGAAAGCGATGGTCCTGAAAGTCCTGGCGGTACCAGTCGAACGGCTGGTGCTGTGTATTGACGCTGTCTATCACATCCTGATTCATCTGGGTGCTGGCCGCGAGGGTCAGCTTGATGTAGGCGTTGTCCTTGAACAGATAGGTATGGGCAAATCCCACCACACCGGTCTTGGTGCGGTTGTACACATCGAGATCGCCACTGGAGTAGAAATTCTGTTTTGAAGTATCGGCCTGGCTGGCAATGAACTCGATGCTGCTGATGCCTCCCATCCCAAATATCTCGAAGATACCGATCTTCTTTGTGGGGATGCGCACCTTGAAACTCAGGTCGGAGTATTGCGGAACGGCATCGCCCGTACCGAAATCGACTCCACCCAGCTTGAAAAGAGCCAAAGTGGAATAGCGGAAATTGACGAGGTACGATGCACCCATCTTGCGCGACAAAGGACCTTCGGCACCAAGCTCCACCCCATTGAAACCGATCTGGGCCAGAAACTCATGCTTCTCGTTGTTGCCGTGCCGCATCTTCAAGTCGAATACGCCCGAGATACCGTTTCCATATTCAGAGGGGAAAGCACCAGTGAGGAAATCGGAGTTGGAGAGCATATTGGTGTTGAGCATACTCACAGGGCCGCCCGTTGAGCCCGAACGGCCGAAGTGATTGGGGTTGGGTATGTCTACACCTTCCAGACGCCAGAGCAGGCCTGTGGGCGAGTTGCCGCGGATAACAATATCGTTGCTCGCATCGTTGGCACCGCGCACCCCGGCAAAGTTGGTGGCCATGCGGCTCACATCGTTGCGGGTGCCGGCATAGCGCTGGGCCTCATCGGTACTGAAGACCCGTGCCGATACAGTGGTCATGGCGTTCATGGTCTCGTCCTTGCGCCTCTCGGCCGTCACCACCACTTCCTGCTGCTGCATCACCATTTCCACCATGGGTACGTTGAGCACCAGCTCTTTGCCGCTGGTCAGCTCAAGCCCTTGCATGGAACGTGGCTCGTAGCCGAGGTAGGTTATCTGCAGGTTGATGCGTCCGATGGGCACCTTGTCGAGCCTGAACTTACCATCTATATCAGTGGTGGTGCCTATGATAGGGTCGCTGCCCATCAGGATCACAGCGGCACCGATTATGGGCATACGGCTCTCCTGATCAGTGACCACACCGCGCACAGTCTGGGTCTGTGCCCAGGCCGAGGTGGCCCCGAGGATCAACGTGAACGAAAGGAGTAAGAGTCTCATCATGGTGGTGGTGCATAGATCGCCACCCTAAGCGATCGCGAAAGTGCGTGAAAACACGTATTCCTGCCCCATGTTCACATGATGCCGTCATTTTCTTTTCGATGAATGAAATGATTCCTTGACCCTTTGTTCAATATTATTGATGCATAAAGCTGAATATCTGTGAGATACGAATCTGGAATAATCCATTTTCAACTCAGACATTGACCGCACAGAATTGCAATGAAATGCCACCGTGTCAACCTCATCAACTCGTCCGTAAGTTCAAATAACAAATTGCTTTACAGGAATTTACCGCGAGTTCATGAGCAACAAATCCAAAACCCATTGTTTCGTTGCTGAAATAGAAGCAATGATGTGCGACCTGAACTGATGGAAAGTCCAGATGCAGTCAATTGAATGAACAGGGCCACGGTATTGACCTTATTCACCCCTAAATCAAAGATCCCAATAAGGCTCAGGCCTCGAGTACGAGCAATGGTATATCGGAGTGTCGAGTCAGTTCGCTACTGACGCTGTGGTGGAAAAGTGAACTTAGAAATCCGCTGTGGCGGTGTGTGACGCAGAGCAGATCGGTACGCACACCGTGTATGAACTTCAAGATGGCCTCGGCCTTGTCGGTGCCGTGGAGGAAACGGAAATCGTGCCTGATGGCCTGCAGCCGATGATCGGTGCGCAGACCCTCTACGGCCTCGTCCACCGTTGTGATGGCATCGGGGGCCAGCACGTTGACCACCGTTACCGATGCATCGTGGCGCTTGGCCAGGTTGAGCATCGGTTCCAGTACCCCGGCCATTTGCACCGCAGCGTTATCGGTGGCAAGTACCATGTGCGTCAGCCCTTTGTAAATGGCCCCTTTGGGTATGACCAGCACAGGGCAGTGCGACACCGATATCATGTCGGCCGTGTTGCTACCCATCAGATCGCCCCAAATACCCTTGGTGCCAGCTGTGCCCATGGCCACCATATCAATGTGGTTGTGTTCCATGTACCACGCGGCCATGGCTGTGAGGCCACCGGCCAGCACGGTGTGGCTGAAATGGAATGCCTCGCCCTTGTGCTGTGCACTCAGCTGATCGCAATGGCGGGCCAACACATCGTCAATGGTAGCAGTGATCTCAAGATCGGGCATCATGGGCAGATCGGGCGATACCGGCATATCGTACGTGCCCAGCAGCACAAATTCTGTGCTGCGGCCGCTGCACATGGCGGTGGCGAAATCGATGGCGCACCGCGCCTCCGCTCCACCATCTGTCGGTATCAGTATCCGCATGATGTTCCCTTTGTCAGATCAGTGTGCATGAGGCTCAGGGTCACTCAACCCTATGATCAGAGCAATGATAATACCCAGTTCGAGGCCCACGTAGCACAGCATGTTAAGGAATGCATTGCCGATGGGCAGATGGAGGTAGGCCGGATAGGCGAACAGCACTGCGCAGACAATGACAATGATCCAGCCGATGGTCGATTTTTTCATGGTAAGATGTCTTTCTGATGGATGATGAGTAATGGTGTCTCGGTATGCAGCACCAGCCTGTTGCTGATGCTGCGATTGAAAAGGCGGCTCACGAGGTCGGTCCTGCGGTTGACCATGCAGATCATATCCACCTCATTGTCCCGCAGAAATCTCTCGATACCCTCTTCGGGGTCCTCGGCTGCGATGAAGCGGTATGAATGGCGCACGCCTTCGTAATAGTTGATCGGTTCGGTGCTCACTCCCGGTGCCACACCCACGTGGCCCAGATCACTCTCCTTCACCACGTTGAGCAGGATGACCTCGCTGTCCCACATACGTGCCACATCGAGGAGCATGGCTGGTAGGTCGGGATCATTGAGGCTGATGTTGTCGGCCGCGAACAAGATGCGGGCCGGGGCCTTGAGCCGGGCCTTGGCCGGGACTGCCAGTACCGGGCAATGGCTGCGCTGAACGGTGGCCGATGTGTTGCTGCCCACCAGCGCGGCCTTGATGCCACTTGCACCACGGGTGCCCATCACCACCACATCGCAGCGGCCGAGACGACTCAGCTTCTCCACCGCCAGGTCGGGTACTCCAGCCTCGGTATGTACCGTGATACGGTCCACCACATCCGGAAACTCGTGCTCGAGGCTGGCCTTCTCATCGTTAAGAAGTTCAAGCGAGTCTTTTTGCAGGATATCGGTGATGGAAATGAGCATGGTGGCGCCCGAGTGTGGCACCTCGAATGTTGACAACAGCGTATAGTGGCTGCTGGGGCCGAACAGCATAAGGGCGTACCTTTCGGCCCGCTTGGCATTGTCAGAGAAGTCGGTCGGTATGAGTACCCTGGCCATTCTGCGATTCAATCGGTCACGAAATTCCAAGGCTGCGGTGCCTGCTTTTTTGAGAGTGGTCATCTGTAAAAATGATTTTTGTCAGTACTGCTCTTCCGCATCCTCATTCCATTCCCCCCTCCAAAACCTTGAACTGAACCCATGCAGATAACCTTTCACGGAGCAGCCCAGACCGTAACGGGCAGTAAACACCTCATCACCTTGGAAGGTGGCGAGCGCATATTGCTGGACTGCGGCATGTTTCAGGGCATGGGAGCCGAGACCGATGACCTGAACCGCCACTTCGGGTTCAATCCGACCCAGGTGGACCATGTGATACTGACCCACGCGCACATTGACCATAGCGGTCTGCTGCCGCGCCTTATAAAACAGGGATACAAAGGCAAGGTGTACTGCACCGAGGCCACGGCCGACATCTGCTCTTTCATGCTGATGGACAGTGCCCACATCATTGAGGCCGATGTGGCCTTTATCAACAAACGCAGGGCCGCCCAGGGCAAACCCAGGCTGGAACCGCTCTACACCGAGGACGATGCCAAGGCTGCACTCGACCGCTTTGTGCCATTGCCTGTGGATAAGACCATTGCCATAAGCGACCGCGTGCAGGTGCAGCTCATTCCAAACGGGCACATACTGGGCAGTGCCATGGCACACCTCACCCTAAAGGAAGAAGGCCGCAAGGTGCGTGTGGCATTCAGTGGCGATGTGGGCCGCTACGATGCCCAACTGATGCCCGACCCGCACTCGTTCCCTCAGGCCGATGTGATCCTGTGCGAATCGACCTATGGCGACCGCCTGCACCCTTTGGAGCTGGATCCCGGGCAGGAACTGCTTGAGGCCATAACCGACACCTGTGTGAGCAGACGCGGCAAGGTGATCATTCCCGCATTCAGCCTGGGGCGCACCCAAGAGATCGTGTATGCCCTGAGCCGACTTGAATTCTACGGCCTGCTGCCCGATGTGAAGGTGTATGTGGACAGTCCGTTGGCACAGCACGCCACCGATGCCACCCGCGAGCATCTTGACCTGCTGAATGACGAGGTGCGCGACTTTGCTCAGCGAAGACCCGACCCCTTCAGCTTCCCGCAGCTGTCTTACATCCCCACCCGAGAGGCATCGCAGCACCTGAACGAGAGCAGGGAGCCCTGCGTAATCATATCGGCATCGGGCATGGCCGAGGCGGGCCGCGTGAAGCACCACATTCTGCATAACATAGGCAATGAGGCCAACACCATTCTTATAGTGGGTTATGCCGGGCCATACTCCTTGGCAGGCCGGCTGCGGGCCGGAGAGAAGACGGTGAGGATTTTCGGGGATGAATATGAGGTGCGGGCCAATGTGCGCGTGATACAATCGTATAGCGCGCATGGCGACCAGAAAGAGCTGATGCGCTGGCTATCGTGTCAGGATGCGAGACAGGTGGGCGAGCTTTTCCTAGTTCATGGAGAGCCTGAGTACATGGTGGAACTGAAGAAGCACCTGCACGGCATGGGTTTCAGCAACATCCACATGCCCATTCGGCATCAGGTGTACGATGTCTGAGGCATTGAAGCGTCTGACCGGATTCGGGCCGGTGCTGGTGGCGGCCATCATCAGTCTTGCAATGCGTGCAGGGCACATGGACCAGGAGTTCAGCGGCTACCACAGTTGGCGGCAGACCCAGACCCAGACCACTATCCTGTGTTTCGCCTACGAGGATGCCAACATACTCGACCCACGTCTGGGAGCGGTGCGCAACGGCACCACCATAGAACGGTACGAGTTTCCGCTGATGCAATGGGTTTGGGCGGTGCCCTACCGCCTGTTTGGCGACCGTCCGTTGTGGTCGCGGCTCTTGGGTTGGGTATGCAGCCTGGGTATCCTGTTCGCCTTTCACAGGTTGTTGCTACATCTCGGTGCGCGGGCCACCACAGCCACCATAGCCGGCATCTGCATGGTGTTCAGTCCATTGTTCTATTATTACTCCATCAACCCCATGCCCGATCTGCTGGCCCTGGCCTTCGGAACGGTAGCATTGGCCGTGGGCACATCGGCCCTTCCATCACACAAAAAACTCCTATTTGGCACCGTGCCACTGGCGTTGGCCACGGCCTGCAAGCTGCCCTTCATAGTGCTGGCGCCCTGTATGCTGCCTGCCCTTTTCACTCTTTGGGGTGATGATAAAAGAAAGGCACTCTTGGCACTGATGGCCGCCATGCTGATCATGGCCCCCGTGGCGGCCTGGTATGCCTGGGTGATGCCCGATTGGGCGGGCAATGTGGTGCTGAGCGGAGACAGCACTGGCAGTGCCGGCACCTTCGAGATATTGAAGTATGTGTGGACCATGATGCTGCCCGAGATGATCCTGAACTACGCCAACGTGCCGTTCTTCATCATAGGCGCTGCGGTGCTGTGGCGCAAAGGGCTGTTTCGTGACTCCCGCCTGGCACCGGTGCTGCTGTGCATCCCAACGGCCATGGCCTATTACCTCTACGAGCTGCACCCCATAGGCAAGGCGCACGACTATTACCTGTTCCCGCTGTTCCCCCTCCTGTTCTGCGCGGTGGGCGCTGGGGTGGGTGCCGTGCTGAGCAGCCCACGGTGGGCCCGAACTGTACTGGTGCCACTGGCTGTGCTGCCCGTTACCTGCTACCTCAAGGCCGATGTGCGCTGGAAGCCCACGGGCCTCAATGCCCAACTGTGGGAGCACGCGGCCCTGCTGCGCCAGATACTGCCGCCCGGGGCACTGTGTGTGGTGGGCAACGATGTGAGCCAGCGCATATTCCTGTACCATCTGCGCAGGCACGGCTGGGCCTTTAACAGCGATGTGCTGTACCGCGAGTGGCTCGATGACTACATGGCCCAGGGCGCCACCCACCTGGTGAGCGTGAGCCGAACTGTGGAGAACGATACGAACATAGCACCTTTGCTGGGCCACATGGTCTATGCAAAAGGCGATGTAAGGGCGTTTGAGTTGAGAACATCGCATACCCGACCATGATCAATTACGACCCCAAGGCCTGGTTCGGCATCATATTCCGGTTGCACAAGAGCGATACGATGCTCAAGCTGCTACCCACCATAGGCCTTCTGGGCCTGTTCACGGCCGTTTTCTGCTACATCGATATGGAACTGCTGCAACTGCGGGTACGCAGCACGTTGGCACTGCACTCGCTGGTGGGTTTTGTGGTGTCGATGCTGTTGGTGTTCCGCACCAACTCTGCCTACGACCGTTGGTGGGAGGGCCGCAAGGCATGGGGCGGCATGGTGAATACCACGCGCAACCTGGCCATCAGGCTCCGCGCAGCAGTGACCGACAGCCCCACACGCGAAGTGCTGCGCCTGCTCACCGTGAACTGGGTGCGAGCCACCAAGGAACACCTGCGCAACGGGGTGGTGTCCAACGACCTTGAGCATGCCCCACAATTGAATATAGAACACTGGCTGGCGCAGAAACACGTGCCCAACGCCATCATGGCCGACCTCTATGCCCACCTGCTGCGTCTGCGCCAAGAGGGCACCCTGTCTGAGCAGCAATTGCTGGCCCTCGATGCCCACATATCGGCCCTGACCGACCTGATCGGGGCATGCGAGCGCATCAAGCGATCGCCCATACCCTACAGCTATGGGGCATTCATCAAAAAGACCATCTTCATCTATGTCATCACGCTCCCTGTAGGGCTTGTGAACGAGTTCGGATATATGACCGTGCCCATCACGGCATTCGTATTCTACATCCTGGCCTCGCTGGAGCTGATCGCTGAAGAGATTGAGGACCCATTTGGACGCGATGCGAACGATCTGCCCACCGATGCCCTTACCGACACCATCGATGCCAATCTGAAGGAGCTATTGAGGGAATGAGCGGATCAGGCTTTCAGAGGGTCAGGGGGTCAGGCCTTCAGGGGGTCAGGTTTTCAGGGGGTCAGGTTAATGGAAGCACTCACACTCTACTCTGTGGTGCGCCTGAACGAGGCCGTGCAACGGGTGGTGAAGCTGGACGAATAGGGCCGTGAGGACTGCTTGAGGAGGAGGTGAAGGCGGCAATGGACCGCTCTGGTTATGGGCTGAAATAATATTTCTGCGGGGGACTTGCCTTTGTAATCAACCCTATGAATTACTTAGATTTTCCCATTGAGCTTGGACCAATCTTCCTTTTGGGCAGGCAGTGGTCTGTTGACCAAGCCCAACGCACCGCAGTGATACATGGGATAAACCTGAATTCCACCCATCTGCAAGGGCCCGTGACTCATCATCTCTTTCATGGAACCCACTTTATCGCTGTATGAGAAGGCATGAGCAACACCTACCAATGGCCAACGGCCCAATGTGATGATGACTTTTGGACGGAGTACTTCCAAGACCAAGGGACGAAAGAATCGTTCGGCCATGCTTTTGATGATGGCCGAGTTGATGGTTACCGACTCATCTTTCTGCATGTTGCCAATGCGCAAGAAAGGGATGATGTTGGTGAAGTGAAGGGCACGTTCTGTTTTTGGGGCCGATGGCGAACCGATGTCAATGCCAGCCGCCAGAAACAACTGGCTCAAATTCCTACATGTTGGATTGGTGTTCGCATCTCGGCCCTGATTAGCAGAGAAATACTCTATGTTGCCCCAATCCTGGCCAACCAACAGGATGTCAGGATTCCTGTGACCGTGCCAACGCTCAAAGGGGTCGAGCACATCATCTGAATGAACAGCCGTGAGGACCGTGTGGTTGTAATTGATGAAGCCTGACGGGGCTTCTGATTGCTGTCGTAGTCGATGGAGGTCTTGGTAGGTCATTCCAGATCAGAATTATCTGTGCTCATGCCATTGGCAATTGCCCAATAAATGGTATCCATCAGCTTCATATCGGTGATGTCAGAAGCAGAGATAGGGCCAATTTCCCCCTTGGTCATGGCTAATGCGAGTTCTTTCTTGAGTTCATCTGCTTGGGTTCTATAGCTATCGCACCAAAGTTTGAAGGCTTTGCTGACAATCAGCATGGCGATGAAAAAGCTCTCGTTTTGTAGTTTAAAGTGGTCCCGCATGGGGTTGTCCAAGGGTGTGTAGCCTTCGCGATTGAAGGTGTGTACCAGTTTGGTGAAGAATGAACCATGGGTCTTTGCTCCATCTGCATTGTTCTTCACTTTTGAACTGACCTGAAAGAAATAAGTGAAGTATAGCGTTACAAGATCATCATTGGCGATGAGGCGTTTGATCTCAGGGAGGGCCTTATTGAGCCTTAACATATATTCTTCACTTACTCCCTGCAATGAATACTGTCCTTTGAATGTGTTGAAGAACTTCTCCGCCTCTGGCTTTGTCCCAATCTCAAAATAGTACTTATGAAAGGCTTTGAACTTGGTGACCGACTTGTAATCGGATTCAAGATACCTGTTGAAGCACAGGTTAATGAGTTCACTCCTTGACTTTGCATTCAGATCGTCCTCAATGCCAGTTAGCACTCGGGCAGCTTGAGCTTCTATATAGCTTGAAAAGTGATTCATGCTTGTGTTATAGGGCTTAGGTTTTAGAATTTCTTGTTCCAGAGGGGTAAACGACCATGCTGCGCGTGAAACGCGGTCATGATTTGAATCTCTCCTCATCTCAGAGTTTCATTGACACTCAGTAATGACTGAAATTCGGAGGTAAATGACTCATCGTACATAGAGCCATGAGAAACGGAACACCTTCGATGCAGGCCGTTTGCTGCTAATTCGAAGGCAGGCCAAACCGCGTGGTAAATCAATATCCAATCCGCTTCACTAATAAATTCACCAAACTTCTTTTCAGTGCCAAGATTCTTTTGATAGAGACTGGACGTAGAATGCACTCCGTGCACAGTTTCAGAAAACATTTTGTAGAGAATATACTTGTCCTCTGAATTTAATTTCTTTAGCAGTTGTCGCATATTCAATTTGGATTCAGGCACATACCCCATTTCATTCAATTTAGATTCTACACCAGAACGAAAATCTTTAAGACTTTTAAGATAGGTTTTAATTCCCGTTGGGTTTGCATGAACTGATTCATAAACTTTTATCATGCACTCAAGCGAATCTTCGTATGACTTGAGACG
>JBIKWM010000044.1:0-23831 GCA_044356305.1 Flavobacteriales bacterium | reverse complement strand
CGAACAGGAGGGGATCGGTAGGCAGTGTCATGCCCACCCCACCACCTATGTCGGTGATATTGACACTCAGAGGTGTGAGGAATACGATTAAAAGTACGAGCTTATCGAGGGCGAAAAGAGCAAGGAGCACCAACGCCAACAGAATGGGCAGCAACGGGGCGTAGAACACCTCCATGGCCACCAATACGGCATTGATCACAGCGAACAGCAGCCCAGCGGCCATCATGGCCTTGCGCTGATCGCCCCATATGCCGCGAAGGGCAGCCAGCATCAGGCCTCTACTTGATCTTTCAGGCCCTTGATGTCATCGTAAACGCTCAGGAAAATGAGCGACACGAAAACTGCGGCCAGCACCGAGACACTGACAAGTAGCCATCGGATAGGGTAGGCTTTCTTGTCAGCCACTTCGGGAGCTACGATCACACTGCAGAAGGTCAAAGTCTTCTCAACATCCTGAATGGCCTGTTCCCGTTGCTCTTTCAGGTCGTTGTACTTGCCACGGATGCGCCAGAGGTGTTCGTTCAATGCGGTGAACTCCCCGCCTTTCTCCTTCAGTGCGTTCAACAGCGGTTCAACGAATTTGGCGCGGTCTGCCAGTCCGGGTTGGGTCACCACTTGCAGGTACCTCTCGGTGGCATATTCGGTCTGGAGGCTGTAATCGAGAATTCCATATTTCTGCCTGATGTCGGTCAGTACAGCCTCCATACTGTCCATTTCGGCCTTCTTAGCCGCCAATTGGTCGGTGAGGATCTTGACCACCTCTATTGATTTCTCCTTCTGGATCAGTTTGCTCTTCTGATTGTAGAAGTTGATGATTGAGTTGACCATGTCTTTGGCCACCACCGGATTCTCGTCCATCACCTCCAATATCACACTCTCAAACTGGGTCTTTTCGATGCTGACATGGTCTGAGTATTCAAGTGTCATGGCACTTCGGAATGCCCTGCTCGAAGTGTCGATGCCATAGTGAGCGTACAGGTTGAAAAGGCGCACCACCGAATCGCGCACCACATCGCTCTGTAGCACCTGCATCATCTGCTCGGTAGGGGTCTCGGTGCCCATCGATATCACATTGGCCGGGTAGATGACTGCCTGACTGCGGTATAGCGGTGTGATCACGAACGAGGCAACGGTGCTGAGAACGGCCGATACAACGGCTACGGTCAGCAATCTTTTACGATTGCGGACTATCAGCACCACTAATTGGTTGTTGGCTATGTTGCTCATGCCTCGTTGGTGCTGGTTCCGATCTTGCGCAGACTCTCGTAGGCCAAAATGACGATGATTGAAAGCAGTAGGCTCGAAATGGTCGATACCACCACGATGAGCCAACGGATGGGGTAACTTTTCTTCTCGGCCGGCACTGCGGTGTTCACAACAAACTTGTGCGGCAGTGTCTGTTCGGCATCCACCTTGGCCTCCTGATACTTGGCGCGCAGGTGGCTCAGCTGTTTCTTCTCATGCTCCAGGATGTCGCGTATGCTCACATAGGCGCCACCGTATCTCGAGAGTATCTTCAACTGCTCAGCCAATTTCTCTGATGCCCTCGTATTGCCTTCCAAAAGGGCCTTGGCGTAGTATTCATTGAATCGCTCCGACATCGACTCGTAGTCGTTCACACCCATCAGTCGGAGGTTATTCAACGAGTCCTCGAGGCTCTGGATGTAGTTCTTCATCTCCACATACTCAGCCTCGGCAATGGTCATGGCCTTGTGCGCGCGCTCCTGCTGCATTCGGTTCTTCACACTGTCGAGCAGGGCTGCTATGTCGTTGGCTATCAGTGCGGCAAGTTGTGGGTCTGAGTCGTACACATCTATCCTCACACTCTGAAATTCTGTACGGTTGAATGAGATGTTGCTCTCAAACTCCTCGTTCAGTTTGGTGTACTTGAACTTGTCGGTACTGTCGATCTCATAGTGTTGCATGAGGTCGAACTTCTCTATCACCCTGCGCCTGATCTCGTCCGACTCCAGTATCTGGATCATCTGCTCGGCCTGTTCCTCCTCACCGAATTCCAACAGGTCCTCTTTGCCGGTGGTGTTCTGCGCCAGCAGGGCCTTGGAGATAGAGGCTGTGTTGGTGGGGAAAAGGATAACGGTGCTCTTGAATTTCGGGGTGATGATGAACGAGAACCCGGCCGAAAGGACAGATGTCGCGCCCGCCACGATCATCAATGGCCGCCACCAGCGCTTTACAGTGGCAATCAGATTTGATGAGTCGAAATTCAGGCCCCCGCCCTGATCATCCGAAATGCCGTTACCTGCCACCTGCCCGCTTTTTATTGAGGGCCGCTAATGTAATATCGGCACGTACAGCCTCACACCGTAGCTGAGAAGATGCGGGTTGTGGGCTGTTTGCGGTGCAATCTGGCATCGAGGGCCATGCACACATTGCGCACAAATGGGCGTCCCTGCTCCGTTACTGTTATCGTTCGGCCGTCCACCTCCACCAGTCCGTCCTCCATCATCTCCAAGAGTCTGAACAGGATGTCTTTGAAAATGGAGTCGCCCAATGGATCGGTGCCGAAGGTGGTGGTGTGCCTGCACATCAGGTCCAAGATGTGCCTGCGCAGGATCAGGTCCTCATGGTCGAGCACATGGCCGCGCACAATGGGCAGTTCACCGCTGTTCACAGCCTCGGTATATTCCTCAACAGTCTTTGCATTCTGGGCAAACGCTGTCCACGAGTCGCTAATGCTGGAGCAGCCCAGGCCCACCAGCAACGAGGTATGGCGGGCGGTGTAGCCCATGAAGTTGCGGTGCAGCACACCCATGCGGTCGGCACGGCACAGTGGGTCATCGGGCAATGCGAAATGGTCCATGCCCACTTCCACATATCCGGCACCCAGCAGCCTTTCGCGCCCCAGTTCGTACAGGGCTCGTTTTGCCTTGTCGGTGGGCAGGTCGGCCTCGCTGTAGCCCCGCTGCCCGGGCGATACCCAAGGCACATGCGCGTAGCTGTAGAATGCGATGCGGTCGGGCATCAGGTCCAGCACACGGTCTACAGTATGGGCTATTCCGGCCAAGGTCTGTTTAGGCAGGCCATAGACCAGGTCGAAGTTGACACTGGTATAACCTGCCTCGCGGGCCCAGCGTGTGGCCGCCTCAACTTTCTCAAACGGTTGAATGCGGTTGATGGCCTTCTGCACCTCGGGGTCAAGGTCCTGTACGCCATAGCTCACCCGTCTGAATCCGAGGAAATGCAGTTCTTCCAAATGCTCGCGCGTGGTGTTGTTGGGATGACCTTCAAAACTCAGGTCGGCATCGGGCAGCAGCACAGAACCGCTGCGCAGTCCGTTCATAAGCTTGCGCAGGTTGGTGGGGCTGAGAAAAGTGGGAGTGCCACCGCCCAGATGCAGCTCGGCTATGCGCGGGGCACTGCCGAACAACTGGCGGTACATGGACCACTCCTTGATCAGGCTGGCCACATAGGGTTCTTCAACGGCATGGTTGCGGGTTATGCGCTTGTTGCAGCCGCAGTAGGTGCAAAGGCTCTCGCAATAGGGGAGGTGGATGTAAAGGCTAAGGCCCTCGGTGCGATTGGTGGCCTCAAATTGCTGCCTTACCGCTGATTCCCATCGGGTACTATCGAAAGTGGAACTGTCCCAGTAGGGCACTGTAGGGTAGCTGGTATAGCGCGGCCCCGGTACATTGTATTTGCTTATCAGTTCGGTAGCGTCCATGTTTCAATAGCATTGCGCCCCGCTACCGGCATGGGCCAGTGCTGCGGGACTGATGTAGGGGATGCCCAGTTCGAGGCCACGCAATATGAACAGCGCTCCCACCAGGGCTATGGCATAGGGCCACACGCGCACCATGAGCCTGCGATGGCCCATGCTGATGAGGTCTGCGGCCAGATAAATGGCAAAGAGTGTAGGCAGGGTTCCCAGCCCGAACACGGCCATGTAGGCAGCAGACCCCCAAGTGCTACCCACAGCAATGGCCCCGGCCAGCGCCATGTACACCATGCCGCAGGGCAGGAGGCCGTTGAGGGCTCCCAGACCCAATGGGGCTGCAATGGAGCGCGACCGCATGAGCCCGTTGAAATGGCCCTTCAGGCGCAGGAAATAGCGGCCGAGCAATGTTGTCGGGTCCAAGCGCTGACGCAGGGCGGCTGGTAGGGCCATGGCCACTATGACCAATACCCCGGCCGCAATGCTCACCCAGCGCTGTATGCCCAGCACTGCAAGCCGTTCGCCCACCAGGCCCACCATCAGGCCCAGCAGCGCATACATGCCCACCCGGCCCGACTGATACAGTAGACCCCGGGCGATACGCTGTGTGCCGCTGCCCGTGCCCATGTTGGCCGCTATGGAAATAGGCCCGCACATGCCCATGCAGTGCAGGCTGCCTATTATGCCGAGTATGAGGGCGGGGAGGAACAAGTGGGAGTGAAGAATTAGGAATTAGAAATTAGGAATAGCGAATTTGAATGGCGCAGCAGTCAGTTTCTTGAACTCGTACCCTTGTGTGGTAATGTGCGAGAGGCGGTCGGCTTATCTGACTATCAAATCCTGTTGCTGGTAGTATTCCTTACCGGCATCGGTCCATCGCACCTTCATGATGTACTTGCCCGGGGTGAGGTCTGATGCGGGTATGCTGATGGCATCGGTGAAGGTGTAGTTGCGGTCCAGGTCCTCGTCTGATGGGCGGAACAGATGCACCTTCACCTTGGTGGCGGTGGCATTGAGTCTGCCTGTCAGGCCTACGCCCGTCTGTTCAATGGTCCATGCCTGACCGGCCGCGGTGGCCCGGTCGGTCATGTCTATCTGATCCTGAAAGGCGAGCTCCTGTTCATAGTAATCCTCGCTGACAAGGTCGAAATCCTGCCCCCAGGCCATCCACACCATGAACAGCATGAACACAACAAAACTGGAGTAAAGCGCCACGATGCGCACCGACCAAGGAATGGGAATGATTGACCTGCTCATGTTTAGCGGGATGGTTGCCGATTCGGATCCCAAAGTTCCATGGAGCCGAAGGGGTATTTCTGCTCCAAGTCAGTCCGAGGGCCGATCTTTATCAGCGACCGCCACCTCCCGAATTGATGAAACTGGTGTTCACACGCCTCAGCAGCCTGCCGTTGCTGTAGATGCCGATGGTCACCTTGGTCTTAAGGCCGTCAAGCTGTGCCTTGTCGAGCACGATGAACATGGCGCCTTCCGATATGCCTTTGGTCTCCAAGGGTTTCAGTTCGCCCACGAAACGCAGCTCGCCTTGTCTGTCAAGAATCTTGAACTCAATCGGCATGGGCATACCGGTCTTGTTTATCACCTTGTAATTGTAGAGGTTTGATACCCGTCCATCAGCCTCTTTCTGTGTCATGACACCCGGTGTGCGGAGTATGGTGGCACCAATGTCGGCCCGGGTCAGGATAAGGGCCAGCATTACGCCCATGAGCACGGTGAGCACGGCCGTGTAGGCCTTCATGCGGGTGGTGAATGTGAACCTTACCCGCTCGGCTATACTCTGCTCGCTCTTGTAGCCTATGAGCCCTCGCGGACGGTCTATCTTGTCCATTACCGCATCGCAGCTGTCCATGCACGCGGTGCAGTTGATGCACTCAAGCTGGGTGCCGTTGCGTATGTCGATTCCCGTGGGGCACACATCGACACAAAGGCCGCAGTCTATGCAGTCGCCTTTGCCGGTCGCGGCACGGTCCTCGCCCTTGTGCATGCGGCCGCGGCCCTCGCCACGCCTGTGGTCGTAGGCCACCACCATGGTGTTGCGGTCAAACAGAACTCCTTGCAGCCTGCCGTACGGACATACATTGGTGCATACCTGCTCGCGGAATTTGGCGAACACGCCATAGAACACACCGGTGAAGGCGGTGATGGAGAGCAGCCCCACCAGATGCTCGGACGGGGGCGAGGTGACAATGTCGATCAGCGCATCGCTGCCTATGATGTAGGCCAGGAACGTGTTGGCTATTAGGAATGAGATGACGAAGAACAGCACGTGCTTAAGGGTCTTCTTCCATACCTTCTCAAAGTCCCACGGCTGTTTGCGCAGTTTTATCTGCTGTTTCCAATCGCCCTCAATGGCGTACTCAATCCTGCGGAAGAGCATCTCCATGAAGATGGTCTGCGGGCACACCCAGCCGCAGAAGAGCCTGCCGAACACCACCGTGAACAGGATGACGAACACCACCATGGTGACCATGGCCAGGCCGAACAGGTAGAAATCCTGCGGCCAGAACACCTTACCCAGGATCACGAACTTGCGCTCCAACACATTGGCCATAAAGAGGGGTTCGCCCCCTATGCGCACGAACGGGGCCCCGAAGAGCACCAGGAGCAGGAAGTAGCTGAGCCATTTGCGGGCATCGTACCAACGGCCTGCGGGTTTCTTGGGGTATATCCACCTGCGCTTGCCCTCCTCGTCAAGGGTGGAGAGGGTGTCGCGGAAAGAGCCCTCTCCGTCCTTCACCTCCTCAAACTGGATATCAGGTTCCTTGTCCACTTCGTTTTGTTGTTGATGGTGCGGATGCCGCTGGCATCAAAGGCTACAGCCTCGCGGTGTCCGATGCCGCAAACCTATTTCTGCCGCACAGGCACGGTCTGTGGCATGTGTCACACAACAAATTGAGATGTAGCAGGTTGAAGATTGACATAGGTCAGTTCGCCATGCTCAGGGGCAGGCTGGGGTCTATGGCACATCACCTTTCATTCAATGGCGCAGCCCCAACATTGCACGAAGTCGGCCCCCCGCAAGACCTCGGTGAGATAGTGCAAAAGGTGCTCAGGCCCTCAGCGATAGGAGACTTGGAAACGTCACATGCGCTCGGGCACCTGGATGCCGAGGAGGTGCATGGCCGAGCGGATGACGGTGGCAGTCTGGTGGCTGATGGCGAGGCGAAGCTGGCGTCTGTTGGTGTCGACCTCTTTGAGGATGGGGAGGTCGTGATAGAACTGGTTGTACTCTTTGGCGACCTCGTAGGCGTAGTTGGCAATGGTGGACGGCTGGTAGGTGGTGCCTGCCTCGCGCACTGTGAGAGGGTATTGGGCGAGGAGGCGTATGATGGCACGCTCCTTTGGGTGGAGTTCGGAAACTGATGTGACGGCACCTAAGGAGCCGGCCTTGCGGAGTACTGAGCGGATGCGGGCGTGGGTGTACTGGATGAACGGCCCGGTGTTGCCCTGTAGGTCGATGCTCTCGGCCGGGTCGAAGAGCATTCTTTTCTTGGGGTCGACCTTGAGGATGAAGTATTTGAGTGCGCCAAGGGCCAACATGCGGTAGAGGGCCTCGGCCTCGGCAGGTGTCATGTCCTCGGTCTTTCCTTTTTCGGCTGTGGCCTGGCGTGCGGCCTCAATCATCTCGGCTATGAGGTCATCGGCATCGACCACGGTGCCCTCGCGGGATTTCATCTTGCCGCTGGGCAGATCGACCATGCCGTAGCTGAGGTGGTAGCAGTCTTTTGCCCAGGCATAGCCGAGTTTCTGGAGGATGAGGAACAGGACCTTGAAGTGGTAGTCCTGCTCGTTGCCCACGGTGTAGATGAGCTGGTTGAGCTGTGGCCAGTCGTGTTTGCGCTGTATGGCGGTGCCGATGTCCTGTGTGATGTAAACGGCCGTGCCATCGGAGCGCTGCACGATTTTCTGATCGAGCCCATCGGGGGTGAGGTCGCACCAGATGCTGCCATCGGGGGCTGTTTTGAACACCTCTTTGCCGACCCCCTCCTTCACCACTTCTTTGCCGAGGAGGTAGGTCTGGCTTTCGTAATAGTTCTGGTCAAAGTCGATGCCCAGGGCGCTGTAGGTCACATCGAACCCGTCATACACCCAACCGTTCATGGTGGCCCACAATTGGCGCACCTGAGGGTCGTTGGCCTCCCATTGGCGGAGCATAGCCTGTGCCTCCTTGAGGATGGGGGCCTCTTTCTCGGCCTGTTCCTTGGTCACGGTCTCGGCCTTCACCTCTCCGAACTGTGCAGTGATGCCGGTGGTAGTGCCAGCGGCCACCATATCGGCCACCTCTTTGCGGTATTCCTGATCAAAGCGCACATAGTACTTGCCCACCAGCTTGTCGCCCTTGAGGCCGCTCGATTCGGGGGTCTCCCCATTACCGAACCGCTGCCAAGCCACCATGCTCTTGCAGATGTGTATGCCGCGGTCGTTGATGACCTGCACCTTGCGGATGGCATGTCCGTTGGCGCGCAGGATCTCGGCCACGCTCCAGCCCAAAAGCACATTGCGGATGTGGCCGAGGTGCAGCGGCTTGTTGGTGTTGGGCGAGGCATACTCGACCATCACATTGCGCGAGTGGCCCGGGCGTGGGTCATACACACCATAGCGCTCATCAGCCACTATCTCGCCCAGTTTTTCCAACCAGAACGCGCTGCTGAACGAGACATTGAGGAAGCCCTTCACCACATTGAAATGGTGAACAAGCCCGGAGTGCTGAACCAGATGTCTGCCCAGTGCATCGGCCGTTTCCTCAGGTCCTTTGCGACTGGCGCGTGTGAGGGGGAACACGACCACGGTGAGGTCGCCCTCAAATTCCCTGCGGGTGCGCTGAACCTGAACGTCAGCGGGTTTGACATCGGCCCCGTACAAGGCATTTGCGGCCTCTGTGACCGCGGCCACCAGTCTTTGTTCAGTATCCACCTTATATCTCTTGAAAAATGGGGGGCAAAGGTAGGATCAGTGGCAGTGGGGCATTGCACGCCAAATCACCATGAGATATGGGAATCTGATTACTGCATGGGATGGCAGAGGGGCCGGCCTGATCTGCCAGCGGGAGTGACATAAGTCGGGTGGCGCAAGTGCGGGGCCTGCTATTTTCGCCCCGCACAATAAAACAGATACGACATGCGCAGCTTTCTCTCAGTCACTCTTTTGGCGGCCGCAGTGGCAGCCACGTGGTCATGCGGCAATGAGACCGCCCATACCGAAACGACCCCTACTGACAGCCTCGCAGGGCTGTATGGCGAGGCCTTTGACACTTCGAAGATTGAGGACGTGAAGCTGCTTCCCGAACTGTATGCCCAACGTGGCGATGTGACCTACACCGTGAGCGGCAAGATGGTGGAATGCTGCCAGAAGAAGGGCTGCTGGATGACCCTCGATATGGGCGAGGGCCATTCGCCCATGCGCGTTACTTTTAAGGATTACGGTTTTTTCATGCCTCTTAATAGTGCCGGCCGAAGCCTGGTGCTGAGCGGTATAGCCATGAATGACACCACGAGTGTGGAAACGCTGCGCCACTATGCCGAGGATGCCGGCAAGAGCAAAGAGGAGATAGAGGCCATCACCGAACCCGAGGTGGAACTGGTGTTTGAGGCCACAGGGGTCTATATCCGCTGAGCCATGCCATTTGATGACCACCTATTGGACCGCATGCGCCCGATCATGGCGCGGCTGGCGCCCGGCTGCACGGAAAAACGCATGTTTGGTGGGGTGGCCTTTATGGTGAATGACCGGATGAGCTGCGGCATAACGAACAAAGGAATGCTGATGACGCGTGTGGTGAAGGAAAAAGAGGCCGAGGCATTGGCCCACCCTCATGTGCGGCCCATGGATTTCACGGGGAAGCCGATGAAGGGATTCCTTTTTATCGATGCCGAGGGCACCGACCGCGATGCCGACCTGGAGCACTGGTGCGCCCTGGGGGTGGAACAGGCCCGGGCCAAGGCCTGATGGACGGGTATAGGCCATTGCCCCGCAAAGTGCAGCCGCTGAGCGAGGCGGTGACCAAGTACATGCGCTCGAACCGGGGCAAGGACACGAAGCCCGAGGTGGTGCTGCGCAAGGCCCTGTTCGCCAACGGCATAAGGGGCTATAGACTGCATTGGAAAAAAGCCCCGGGCCGCCCCGATATCGCATTTCCGGGCCGGAAGGTGGCCGTTTATATCCATGGCTGTTTCTGGCACCGGTGCCCCACATGCAACCTGCCCATGCCTAAGCACAATGCGGAGTTCTGGGAGAAGAAATTCAGCAATAACGTGTTGCGCGATGTTCAACACATGCACGATCTGGCCGTATTGGGTTGGCGCGGTCTGGTTATATGGGAGTGTGAGCTGAAGGCCAATGTTGAAAATCAGGTGATAAAAGTGGCCGAACTGCTACAGTCGGCCTGAGTGCGGCCCGATAGTTTCGTGCACTGTATGGCGCTACGCACAATTGAACTTTTTGCTGGAATAGGAGGATTCAGGCTGGGCCTTGAGCGCGTTCGCGACCCCCACGGTAATCCGGTATTTAAGACCATCTGGAACAACCAGTGGGAGCCGGGCGAGAAAGCCCAGTATGCCTCAGGGATCTACCAAAGGAACTTCGGGACGGAGGGCCATTGCAATGAGGACATAGAGCGGGTGATCGCCACACGGTTCTCGGAGATTCCTGACCACGACCTGCTGGTGGGCGGTTTTCCCTGCCAGGATTATTCTGTGGCCAGGGCACTGGGAGCGGCTGAGGGACTTGTGGGGCAGAAAGGTGTGCTGTGGTGGAGCATTCATGGCATTTTGGAACGCAAACGCCACAAGCCCAAGTATCTACTGCTTGAGAATGTCGACCGCCTTTTAAAATCGCCTGTCAAACAGCGCGGGCGGGACTTTGCGGTGATGCTCGCATCGCTTGCCGACCTTGGTTATGCAGTGGAATGGCGTGTGGTGAATGCAGCCGACTATGGTCTGCCGCAGCGCAGGCGGAGGGTATTCCTGATAGGGTACCATCAGTCATCAGACATGTATCGGAGAATAATAGATGCCCCTGCCACCGACCATCTGCTTGATGACGGGCCCATGGCACAGGCACTGCCATGCGAGGCCGACATCAGACATTATCCAGAATCCTTTGAACTGGAGGGCGATCTGGCGGCCATCACCAATTCATTCAACCAAAATGGTACTGGGCCCGAATTTCACTCCTGCGGACTGATGGTGGGCCGTCAAGTGACCACTCTGCGCACCTTACCGGTTTACGCTGGTCCACGTCAGACATTGGGTGAAGTGCTCCAGCCACTGAGTGAAGTATCGAAAGACCTCATCATCCCAAAAACTGAACTGAAGAAGTGGGATGACTATAAAGGTGCCAAGCGTATTCAACGTACGGCTGCCAACGGACACGCCTACCTCTACAGCGAGGGGGCCATGCCTTTCCCTGACCCAAAGGACCGCCCGAGCCGGACCATTGTAACAGGCGAGGGCGGTAGCAGTGCCAGCCGGATGCGTCATGTGGTGGAGCAAAAAGGTGTGATGCGCAGACTTTCGCCCGTTGAATTGGAGCGCCTGATGGGATTCCCAGATGGGCATACGGTGGGAGTCACACCCGTGCGCAGAGCTCACTTACTGGGCAATGCGCTGGTGGTAGGGATTGTCGAACGCATCGGGCGCGGATTGTATGAGGCGGTGTGTGAGCCATCGGGCGTGCCCGAGCCGTCATTACTCGGGTAGAGACCCTCTGCGCTCCTATTCAACGCCCCATACTATGATGCTGCGGTCGTCTCCGGTGCTCAGCAGGTGCCGATCATCTGTCCACAGTAGCCGATTGACCGAGTGAGTGTGGCCTCCGTATTTGCGCTGGTCCATTCTGCGCAACGGCTCCAAGGTTGAGGTGTCCCACAGTTTTACGGTCCGGTCCCGGCTGGCGCTGGCCAGTACACGGCCATCGGGCCGTAGGGCCAGGTGATAGATGGCATAGTTGTGAGCAGGTATGCTCTGGTGCAACAGGCCGGTGCGCAGGTCCCAGACATGCAGGTGTGCATCCTTGTCTCCACAGACCACGGTCTGCCCGTCATTGAGGTACGCCACCGCATTGACCGAGGCAGAGGCGGCCCGCAGTTCGCCCTCGAGCGCGAGGTCGGCAGTACGGAACAATCGCACGTCCCCATCGCCACAGGCCACGGCCAACTGAGTGCCTGCTGGGCTAAGAGTCAACGCACGAACCTTGGCATTGGTAAGCCGCAGCACCTTGAGGCAGGTCCATGTGGCGGTGTCGGTGGCGCACATTGTGCCATCGGCAGCAACACTCAGCACTTGTCCAGTTGAGGCTACATGCAGAAGGTCGAACACCGGCAAGGTATGATTCTGTAGCAACCGCACCTCGCTTCTCGAATCCAGGTTGATCACATGAATACCACCGGCAGCATTGCCGATGAGGAGGTACTGTTCATTGATCAGATGAAGGATACTGTATGCTGCATGCTCAAGCCGTATGCTGAAACCCACAGGCTTGAGAGCGCGCAGGTCCCACTCGGCCACGGTGCGGTCGCTACTGCACGAGAACACTGTGTGTGGTTGTCTGCCAGGCTGAAGGCCGTAAACCGGACCGCCATGCCCAATGAGACGGGCTATGTTCACGACCCGAGGTAGCATTGGTCAAAGTTGCGTGGCGATTGGTCTATGAGATTCAGGATGTTGGCCAGAGTAGGTGTAAATTCATCCAATTGAAAAATTGGGAGCGTTGCATGTTATTGAATATAAGTGAAATGTGAGTATTTCTGTTAGAGTGGTCATGCTCTTACTGACCTCCACAGCAACCTGTCCTAGTTAGCCAATGAAATGTGAGGCAAACTGAAACCTAAAAAAAAAGCCCCGGCATTTCTACCGAGGCCAGAGCCTATTAGGCCCCAAGGGTTGCGGACCGGACGGGACTCGAACCCGCGACCTCCGCCGTGACAGGGCGGCATTCTAACCGACTGAACTACCGATCCGTGGTACGTTTATCGGGCCGCAAATGTAGCATTTTTCCATGCTGAGATGCCGACTGATGAAAAATTTTCAATTGAGGCTGTAATAGACTTTTTTCACACCGTTCACGCGCTTATTGCCCATTCTCTGAATGATCTGCATATAATAAGTGCCTTTCTCGTTCAGGGTCATTTCCGGTATGTCAATGCTGATGAGTTGTTGCTTAAGGTCGCGGGAGCTGGTGGGGTTCACCTCAATGTTCTTTGAAAGTACCTGAATGCCCAAACTCGGATTGATGAGTTTGATGTTGAAGTATAGCTTGTCGTATTCGAAATTTTCTGTAAGATCGAATTTGATTGCCAAGACCTGGCGCAGGCTATCCTGTTTAACAATGCGGAATAGCGGAATCTGCTGGCGGTCCCAAACAGTTCCGGTGAAGGATGGCAAGCTGTTCTCATCCGTGTAGCGCACGCTCGGGTCGCGGATAATTGTAAGTTCACCGGTAATGTCGGTCAGCAATTCGAGGTTGCGGTCGTGGAGGTACATGAGCACATCTACAGTCTCGGTGGCATCGAGGCGAAGGCGTTTGACTATGCCCTTGTGGTTGCCATCTATGAGCTGGTGGTCGGTTATAGTATCGGTCCCGATGACGTAAACGAATCGAAGGTAGTAGTCTTTTCGGGCCTCAGTGCGGGCATCGAGCTGCAACATCACATCCACGACCGATTGCTCAAAGGCCTCATATCGGGCCTTGACAGGCACGTTGCGCTCGATTGAATTGAATGTGACTGCCCTTGCGGTCATAACGGAACAGAGTAAAAGAATGATGGCCAAGGATTCCTTGAAGCGCATTGGTCAGTAAAGTTTTTGGCGTTTAAGTAGGTAGGGGAGGAGCACCTGATCGAAGTCCTGATTGATGTCGGCCTCGATGAAATCACAACCGAACTGGGCACTTTTCAGCTTCAGTGCGTCATAGAGAGCCGATGATTGTTGGCGGTAGGCATCGCGCACCTCGGCAGGATTTAGCTTGAGTTCATCGCCTGTTTCGAGATCTATGAAATGATGGGGGCGGTTGTCGAAACTGAAATCCCGTTCGTGACGCTGATCGGTGACATGGAAAATGATGACCTCGTGCCTATTGTGCCTCAGGTGACCAATAGAGCGCCATAGTTCCTCTGTGCTGCGCCCCGAATTGTCGAACATGTCGGAGAAGATGATCACCAGAGACCTGCGGTGCACTTTCTCGGCCACCTCATGCAAAGCATCGGTCGCGGCACTGCGTCTTTGTCCCGTACGAGGCTCTATTAACCCTTCGAGATGTTGAAATATCATCTTGGCGTGGGTGCCGCTTGACTTGGCCTGGGTATGCAGTTCCACCTTATCGGCAAACAGGCTGATGCCGAATGCATCCCGCTGTGCTTTGAGCAGATATATCAGTGCGGCTGCGGCCTGCACACTGAATTGCAGTTTCGTTCGCGGCCCATCGGCCGGATAGTCCATGCTCGATGAAATATCAATGACCACCTGACAGCGTAGGTTGGTCTCCTCCTCATAGCGCTTCACAAACAGCTTGTCGGTTCGGCCAAACAGACGCCAGTCGATGTGGCGTGTCGATTCGCCCGTGTTGTAAAGGCGGTGTTCAGCAAATTCGACCGAGAAACCATGGAACGGGCTCTTGTGCAGCCCAGTGATGAAACCCTCCACCACCTGCCGAGCCAGCAGTTCGAGACTGCTGAACTGCTTCACCTTCTGGCTATGTACCGATATGGTATCCACCCTTGTTCAATGCCACAGACCCGTTGCCCCAAATATCGGTAGGGGGCAGCGGGTCTGTGATGTGTGTTACTGAAAAGCCCCAGCTATCAGAGCTGAGCCTGCAGTTTCTGCGCCAGCACAGGCTTGGGCACAGCTCCTACCTGCTTATCAACCACCACTCCGTTCTTGAACACGAGCAGGGTAGGTATGTTGCGGATGCCGAATTTGGCACTCACCTCGGGGTTGTTATCCACATCGAGTTTGCCCACAACGGCAGTCCCTTCAAAATCTTTGCTCAGTTCTTCTACGATAGGGGCCACCATGCGGCATGGGCCACACCATACAGCCCAGAAATCGACCAGTACCGGCTTGTCGCTCTTCAGTACGATCTCGTCAAAATTGGCGTCAGTCAGTTCGAGTGCCATCTTCTAATTTATTGATGTTGATGATTGATTGTCAGTAATCTGGGTTCTGTTTTTCAGGAACAATGGGACGTTTCCCAAGTCTTTTGAACTTTGGCCCGAAAGTACACTCGCCACTCTTTGTGACGGTGTGATTAGAGTTACAATTCAGCGGGAAAGATGTTCGCTGCTCGGTCTGAAGCCTAAAAAAGCAAAGTCTGGTGGCTCTCATGCTCTAAGAGCCATTTCTTGCGCCACAGCCCACCGGCATATCCGGTAAGCGATGCATCGGACCCGATGATGCGGTGGCACGGCACAATGATCGCGATCGGGTTGGCACCGTTGGCGGTGCCTACTGCACGGGTGAACAGATGATTGCCTAACCGCCTTGCCAATTGGGCATAACTCTCTGTTCGGCCATGGCGCACTTCGGCCAATGCAGCCCACACGCGTTTCTGGAAGTCAGTGCCTACAGGGTCGAGCGCGAGGTCAAATTCCTGAAGATCACCTTTAAAATAGGATGTTAGTTGTTTGGCACAACGCGAAGTGAGCGCTGATGGATTCGCTGCGATCAATCCACCAGAATCCATGAAAGAGACCTTAGTGATTCCGTTAACTGAGGCTCTGATGAGCAAAGGACCAAGTGGACTATCAATCAATTCACAGTACTCCATGGTCAACCCAGAAATGGATCAGAATATCTTGAGTTGACTGTCAGGGACAGCAAACAGGCTGAGGTCGAACGGAGGGATGCTGCGCCCTTTGAAGTGTTTGGCTCTGGCAATTCGCATCATATCCCCCACCTGGGCGGCTACCGGACCCTCGCCTTTCATGCGGGTGCCGAACCGGTTCTCGATCAATGTGCCACCGTGGGTCTGTTTTATAAGAGAAAGGACCTTTTCCTTTCTGTCTGGGTAATGTACGGAGAGCCAATGGCTGAAGAGATCGGCCAGATGTCCGTTAAGCCGCACCATCTGGTGACCAATGCCCAAGGCGCCACGGGCAGCGGCCTGTTCGGCTATGGATGCCACCTCGCTGCTGTTGAGGCCAGGAATGATAGGGGCCATCATCACAAATACAGGGATACCGGCCTCAGAAAGTCGTTGTACCGTAGTTAGTCTGCGATGGGCGGCCGCAGTTCGCGGTTCAAGGCTCAGACGTAGTCCTTCGTCAAGTGTGGTGATGCTTATGGCTACCGTGACCAACCTGCGCCCGGCCAGTTGGGTAAGCAGATCCAGATCGCGCTCAATGAGGCTGTTCTTGGTGATGATGCCCACCGGATGATTGAATCGGAGGAGAACTTCGAGCAGCTTTCGTGTGATCCCGAATTTCCGTTCAATCGGCTGATAACAGTCGGTGTTGCCACTGAGCATGATGGGCAGCGGACGGTAATTCTTCTTTGACAGAGCGGCCTCCAGAAGTTCGGGGGCATTGGATTTATACAGCACATTGCGCTCAAACCCGAGGCCGGCATCGTAGCCCCAATACTCGTGCGAATTGCGGGCGTAGCAGTAGCTGCATCCGTGCTCGCAGCCCTGATAGGGATTCACCGACCTGTCAAGAGGCACATCTGGGCTCTTCACCTCATTGATGATGGTGCGCGGAAAGACCTGGATGAATCTGGTCAGGTTGCTGGGCTCTTCGTCCGGGTCGGTCTCGGGACCATAGCTCAGCCTATCGAACCGGTTGGTAGGGTTGGTCGCGGTGCCTCGTCCCTTTGGGTGCATGGCTGCAAGGTACCACAGCGCGGAGGTGGCTGCAATGGGTTTCCTTTGCGGCCATTGTTCAGCGGCAAGCCATGATCCAACGTATACAGACAATCTATCTCTCCATTTCGGCCCTTTGCGCGGCCATCCCTGTCATGCTCTCGGCAGTTCTAGTGAACCTCGGTGTTGCGGAATCGGTGTATCAGTTGCGTCCTGTGGGCATTTATCTGCTCAATGAGGGTGTACCAACCCTTGTGCTGAACGCGTACCCGCTTGCGGCCACCTCGGTGCTCATCATCATTCTCAGTCTCTACGCCATATTCCAGTTCAGCAATCGCAAATTCCAGATCATCCTGGCCCGTGTAGGACAGCTGGCACACCTGCTGCAGGTAGGCTTCGTCATGTTCTATATGAATAAGATGGAAGTGCTGGCAAATGCCCCGGATGTACACGGCAGCCCCAGCCTCTGGCTGCTCTTGCCATGCGTAGGTCTCATCACCTCATTCCTTGCTGTGCGTGCCATACAGAAGGACGATGAACTGGTGCGCTCGGCCGATAGGCTGAGGTGAGCCATACCTTGAGCTTTGTGCTTAGCTTAGCCGCCATGTCAGCCATAGAGAAGGACCAGATAGGCAAGCTGTACCACACCATTGGCGAGGTGGCCGAGCTATTGGGGGTCAACCACAGCCTTATCCGCTATTGGGAGAAGGAGTTTGAGGTGCTCAAACTCAAGAAGAACAAGAAGGGCAACAGGCTTTTCACTGCCAAGGATATTGATACCCTGCGCACCATACAGCATCTGCTGAGAGAAAAAGGCTATACCATTGAAGGTGCCCGCAAGGCCCTGAAAGAGAAACGGCCAGCGGTTACAGAGCAGATACCTGAAAAAGGGCCCGATACAGACCTTGCCGACCTTGTCACACGCCTGCAAGTGGTACGGGCCGGACTAGTGGCCCTTCGCGATCAGCTCTAAGAACCTCCATCGGGCAGGGTAGACCGCTCCTTCACCACATCAGCAAATCTGCGGTTTGTGCTCTTGGCCTCGGCCCAGCTCAGAAAGTCGAAGTATTCAAAGGCTGTTTTCTCCAAGCGGTCCTCGCGCAGCGGCAGCAGGCTCTGGTAAAGGGCAGGATACAGCTCGCCACGGTCTGCTTCGGCCTTTTTGAGGAATTTAGTGATGAAATCTAGAAAAGTGCTCTCGAACTTGAAGAACCTGTTGCGAGTACTAAGGAACCTCAGGGTGTTGCGAAGCGAGTACGGTAGCAGGCTCTGCTTGTTCATTTCGATGTGAATGAGCAGATTGAGTATCTGGCCGAAACAATAAATGTCCTCGCTTTTCGAAAGGTCTATGTCATTCAGCAGGCGATTGACCCACTTCAGCGAGTCGTTGTACCGCTCTGCACCGAAGTAGATGATGGCCACATTATAATAGAAGAACGCCTTGCGCACGCTGTTCAACTTGTGGCCATAAAGCATGATCCCGTTCTCCACCTGCGGTATGATGGTAAGCCCGGCCTCAAAATCGCCAGTGAGGAAATAGATGGTCAGCTCGATGCTGTATGAGCTTGAGAACAGCTTGATCTGCAGGTCCTCATTGTTTCGAATATCTATGCGTTCTGGCAATTTGCGTAGGCGGTCCAGATAGTCGAACACTTCGTCATACCGCTTCAGTTGGCTGCCTATATAGACAATGTTGGTCAGTACCGAGAAGTACACGTTCGGTTCTTCCTGAAACTTGTCGAGGTTCTGTTCTATCAGGTCCACGTTCTTCTTAAGATACCCATAGCTGGCCGCATAGTCGCCCACCCCGAAATAGTAGGCACTATATATATGGTTATACAGATACTCACTTTGATAGAACAGATGTTCCTTCGGCCTGTCGACCAAGGTGCGGTCAATGATATCCTTTAGGTGCTGCAACGCATCGTCTGACCGAGCTTTTCCGCTCTTGTTCAGTATGTTGAACAGGCGACTCTTCACGCCCCAATAGTCGTTGTACACCTCTATGAGCCGCGTCATGCGCCTGTTCTCGTCCATCATGGCCTCCAATTCGGCATCGCCAACGGTCTCATAGTTATCCTTCTCTATGAGCATCTTCTCCCACATGAAGATTTCGAGCAGCGTGGTGTGCTTGTCGTACTCGTAGGCCATTTTCTTGGCCTCTTCAAGCAGTCTCATGCTGTGCGAGTAGAGGGTCTTTTTATAAAGGATCTCCACACAGTGCAAGCTGCGCTTGAGCTGGGCATCGATGCTTGAGTTTGCATGGAACGAGTCGAGGCTGCGCAGGATGGCATCGTACAGACGCGACTTGGCGGTCGGTATCGAATTGGCAAGGCTCTTATCCTTTCGCAAGGCGAGGCGAAGGGTCTCTTCAGAGAACTCCTCCAGCTCATCTATCACATCAAACAGGCGCAAGTGGTTGCCCACATCGGTTCCTTGCTTGCTCACATACACCTTAAAGTACCGTTTCTCGGCACGGGTCAGCGATTTGATGAGCTGAAAAACGCGTTCAGAAGATGGCTTGGACATGTTGTTTATGAGCACATTTTTGTAAGAGGAAAAAGGCGTCAGACATGTGATCTATGACCCGTTCGTCTGCGCATTCTGCGACCCGGCTAAAAGCCCCGAATTTCGAGATTTTCAGCGCTGTCTGGCATTTTCGCTTGGTTGTACGTGTCATGTTTTCACTACCTTTAAGGTACTACGCCCCGGCATTCCTTCAAGCCCTTTGTAGAGGCAAAAAAGGGGGTAAAAAAGGTCGTCTGACATGTAATTTATGAGGTAAAGTTTGAAAACCGTTTGACATGTGATCTAAAACAGTCTTTTAGCAACATTTAATACATTGATAATGAATGATATAAGTGATCCGATAAGGGCCGGTCCAGGTCGTCTGACATGTAACGAAGTCACTACTTTTTGTCTTGACGGGCGTTTTGCCGCCCAGTACCTTCGTTCCAGATTTCAGCCGGAATACCATCCAACAAGCAACCAACCATCAAAAACACGAGCAGATGGACAGAGAATTACTCCCCCAGAGCATGACCGACCCGCGCAACATCAGGCGCATAGTAGCGGCCATAATCTTACTGGCAGTGTGGATCCTTATAGATAAGGGTAACGTGTACGGCCAGACCAGCGCCCGCACTGTTGTAGACCCTGCCAAAGGATCGGAACAGTTGATGACCGACAACCGAGGCGGTGGCGGCAAGCCAGATGAAGGCGATGGCAGCGATGAAGATGGCGGCATGGTGGTTTACCCCAATCCGACACGCGACATCCTAGTGTTCGACTTCGAATTCACTGTGCGCGGTGGCAGCACCGGCCAGTGCCAGATTGTTGACGCCCTGGGCCGCAATGTGTACAGCGGACAGGTGAGCACCGATGGCGCGGCCAACCGCATCAGCCTTGGACACCTGCGTCCCGGCCTCTACATGGCACGTGTGGACCTTGACGGCCGCACCATGGTGAGGCGCTTCTTTAAGGAATGACCTTTATCGCAGTCCCGGTCGCGGGACAATGAAGACTACGGTTCTTTGACATACTGTGAGGAGAAGGGAGGGCCTGCTGTGGCAATCCTCTGAACCGCTCTGGGCCGGGCAGCCCAGAGCATCAGAGCGGCTTCAGATCAGTCCTTCCCAATAAATGAAGTGAAGTCAGCCTCTCGGGCCGGTTCAGTTCGTGATCCAAAGGGTGTTCCCGTCAAACGAGGTGCGGTACTGCTGCAACCCGCGTGCGGCCGACCCATCGATCACACTGCCATCGACCAGGATGAACTTCGAGTCGCAGCACTCCATGTCCACCGCTGTTATCTGTGTGTCGTCAACTGTCACACGGCAGTTGTCCTGTGGTTGAAACGTGCAATGGCGGTCAAAGGCCAGGAATTCGTCTTGAGAATACCGATAGACGATAATGCCTTTAGACCCTCCGTTAATGTACGTGAAACCACCGATGGCCTGCAGCGGAGCATAGTCAGGTGTACCTACAAGGATGCGGTAATTCACATTCACATAAGGTATACCGCTGCTGTTTGTCTTGCTGCATCCCACAATGGAAAAGGAAATGACGAGCATGAAAAGGGCATGTATCGGCTTTAGCATACTGCAAAGCTATGCATGTGCGGCTCAGGCTCTCGCCATTAACATTGCGGCATGTGGCGGGCGGTGGTAGTTTCTCTCATCCTTAGCGATGCCTTGGGCCTAAGGGCCCAGACCATCAGTAACGGGGTGGGGGTGGTGACGCGCGACACGGTGCGTGTACTTATTGTCTTTGCCGAGGTCGATTATAATGCCGGACCCTGTCCTTCTGATCTGAAGGAGGACTTTAAAGGGACATGGCCCACTGACCGTGGCAGAACATTGGTACCCACTTTCGCCCCCGATTTCTTTGACTTTCGCATTGAGCCAGGCCGACAGCCTAGCGGACTTGTTACCCGATATTACCATCAGGCATCATTTGGCGCCTATGTCATGTTGGGTGACTATATGCCGCACGTGGTGACTGTGCCGTGCTCAAAGCTCAGAGTCGGTTCGAACGGGGTGGATGTGATCTTGGGCATGCTGGCCGAACAGGGCGATGGACTTCAGTCGGCCCGCGGGCTGCCCATGCAGGCCTTCGACCTGTGGACAGCCGCACGCAGCGGCCAACCTAAGACCAAAGGGCCTGACGGTAGGGTGGACCTGATGTACGTGGTGTGGCGTAACAACCGCATGATCACGGGCAGTTACACCCAAGGCTGTTCCGGTTATGGGGTGTCGGGCCATAAAGGCATCGCATTCGGTGGCATGGACGGCATCAGCAACATGGCCTCTTTCAACGTGGCCGAGAGTGCCGATTGTGCCGAATTCATCACTGTGGCTGAGCATCTGCACGGCATTTTCGGTGGTAACAACTGGCATTCGACTGGCGGCCGTGGCACCCATACCTTTCTGGCACCTCCCAGCTCGTACGGGCTCACGGGGCAGTTCTCTGCCACCATGCGTGCGCCTTCGGGCTGGGACCGCTGGATGATGGAATGGCGCAATCCGGCCAAGAAGTTCCTGATCAGTGCCTTTGATGCAAACAACCGTGAGCGCGACACCGAAACGTTGACGCAGGATAACGGCCCCGATGGAGGAACATACATCCTCCGCGATTTCATGACCACGGGCGATGCCATCCGCATCAAACTGCCGTACATCGACTGGAAAAAACGTGGCGATGTGAAGAACCAGTATCTGTGGCTTGAGAATCGGAGAATGAAGGGCGGTATTGACCGCTACATCCAGAACGATTGTTCCAATTCGGGCAAATTCCCAAATGGCACCCCAGGTATTTATGCCTACATTCAGGTTGGCAAGGATCAGAAGGAGGGAAAGGACATTCACTCTGCCAATGTTGCAAGCCCCAACGGACTTGCCAGCCCCTTCTGGCCCATCACTGCTGAGGGGAATTTCGACATTGCGTATCGCATGGACCTGATCCAAGAAGCTGACCATTCCATGGACTGCAACTGGGGCAATCGCAACGTGCCGGCCGACCCATCGCTCTCATTACCCAATCCGCTTACAGGCCACAACGACCTTTATGGTATAGTGGATGTGAATGATGATGGGGTGCTGTACAACGATGAGAAACTCGGAATAGGGCTGAGCAAGGTGCGCAATGGAACTGTTGTAAATGACTACCACACCAATGGCGACTGGCTCGATGCCTTTGCTGTGGCGACAGGTAAGATGGAAATGGCCATATGGACCAACCCGGCCCCGGTGCCTGTGTACACCTATGCCACCGATTACGAGAATCGTAGGTGCCTCTACCGCGACAGCACCATGCAAGGCTACGAGAACCGTACGGTGCACCTTAACGGACTCTGGATCAGGTTCCGCGAGCTGAAAGCAGGCGAAATGGAAGTGCAGATTAGGTGGGATTCCTTTACGCTTAAGGACGATGTGCGCTGGTGCGGTGACATTCAGTTGCATCAACATCCTTTTGTGGCACAGGGCCCATCGCTCATAATCCCCGATAATGTGAAATTGAATCTTGCACGTGGCACAAGCCCTCAGTACCACATGGCCCGCAGCTCCGATCGCAAAGGCAATCATCTGTTCACCGACCCTACCAGACTTAGGATAGACAGTGCTGCTGTCATGGTGGTTGAGAGTGGGGGAGAGGTGCTAGTGAATGATGACAGCGAGCTTTACCTGAACCGAGGTGCCAGGTTGGTGCTTGAGTCGGGTTCAAAGTTGATCATTGGCCCAAAGGCAAGGCTCACCTTGGCCGATGGGGCCATCATCGAAGAGAAACAGGGATCACAGATAATCAGAAAGAAGAAATGAGAAAGATGTGGAACAGGGCCGCAATGGTTGCGGCTATTCTCCTCACAGCGGTCACCTCAGGTGCAATGGCGCAGAGCAAGAGTGCCACCAAGCAACAGAAGGAGGCTGACAAGAAGGATGAAGAGATGAAGAAGGAGCAGGCCAAGGCCGAAGAGAAAGGCAGGAAGGCGCACTTCAAGATGCAGGACAAGGAGACGCAGAAACGGATGAAAGCCAACAAGAAACGGTCAGACGCAGTGAACAAGGCCAAGAGACGTAACAAGAAAGCGAAGTGATGGAAGACCTGATACCAATACTGATCGGTGTGATCTGGATGGTTGTTTCGGCTGTGCGCAACAACCGCAAACAGAAAGAGGACGCCAATCCATCGGCCCCGAAGTCTGATGTACCCGAATGGTATCGCAACCTCACCGAGGCAATGGGACAGCCCACCCCGGAAACCCAAAAGCCACAACCGGTGGTAGTGTCCACATCGGTTCGTCCGGCAAAGAAGAGAGAACCATTCCTCGCAGTAGATAGCAGACCCGGCCCAGATAGCCTGGAGGGCTATCGGATGTCGGAGAGCGAAGGCGGTCAGAGGGCCTCGCGGCCTGCTACTCGCCAAGTGGTCCAATTAGAGGTCGAAGAGGTTGGGACGGTCGCCAATATGACCGATTGGCGGGAGGCTTTCGTTCACTCAATAATGCTTGAAAGGCCCTACAGATAAGGGATTGAACATGGTTTAAATGCCCATTGACAAAAATTAACACCCGTTTAACCCAAAGACTATTTTAGCCGCGCTTTTGCCAAAACCTCAAGCAGTAGATCAGGTACGATGAAAAGAGCATTACTACTAGTAGCAGCAGCCATTCTCACCACCACCCAAGTATGGGCGCAGGCAGGTCTGGGAACTCTTCAAGGCACCGTCCGTGACGGGAATTCGAAAGAGACAATCCCATTCGCCAACGTGGCGCTGTTTGAGGCCGGGCAGTTGGTTACAGGTGTTACCACCGACTTGGACGGTAACTACAAGATCAAATCTATCAAGCCTG
>JBIKWM010000082.1:0-3427 GCA_044356305.1 Flavobacteriales bacterium | reverse complement strand
ATTTAATTGGATCAAGCAATAGTATCGACACTGTCATGCACGAATCAATCGCAAAATACGCAAGAAATAGCAAGCAGAAAATAACTGTAAGCGTCGTATCCCATGGAAGAGTGCCTTCACATCATCTTGCGATTATATTGCGGAAAGTAGACATACTTGTATTCCCGTCAATTGAAGAAAACTATTCTAACCTATTGATTGAAGCCCTAGAGCAAGGCACCTCAATCATCGCATTAGCCGTAGGGGGGAACAGGGAGATCGCACTTAATTATCCGGAACTCATGAAAACTGTTGGCGCTAATTTAAATATAAAAAACGGAATTAATGGCAAGGACAATGACAGATTGGAGCATTGCGTCAGCATGCTTTCTCGGTTGATATGTAGTCGGCTGAAAGAGGGAGATAATAGAAAAAAATCAGCAGAAGTGATCAAAAGATGTAAACATAATCACGGCAGATCAGCCGTGGCTAACAGTTATTTGGCATCAATTAATTCAATTGTTAAGTTAAATACAGACTACAGCAAGTTCCCAGCGGATGCCTGGGACAAATTTGCCTTAGCTAACCCTACACAGCACACGAAAATGTCAATGAGGCACGCACGAGGAACAATCAACAACAGTGAGCCTGTCTTCTGGCTGGGAACAAATAATGATTTGAGTATTGAACTCACAGAGAGTGAGATTCTTTTGATAATAACTCTCAACCCTTCTTGGGAAGAAGATTATATCTTCAAGCGACTAGATCATGCCCATTGGCACTGGAAAGAGTTCCCGCTCTTCAATCATTCTAGTTTTCAGATGCCAGAACTGCAATATTGGGATCTTGTTGCGATCACAGCCACTAGACAACCGAATGATAGTAGCACGTCCAACCGGCTACTGCTTCCAACCTCTGAACAAGAAACAGCATTGCCAATTCTACTGGAAGCAGTCATCCCAACCTCCGCCGAAGGTTATCAGAAGCAGAGCTGGAGCCGCCTTTCAGATTTGCTATGGCAGCCAATCCTAGGTGATTGTATCGTACCCCCGATGAAAGGCCTAAGTTGTTATCCATCTGACGTGGATTTAAATGATCCCATCAGTATCAAGCAGATCAACGAAGGCAAGAGGGCAGAAAGGCATAAAGTTATGCTAAGCCATTTCACCTTAAACGCAATTAATGTCGAAGAGCCGGTATTCTGGCTTGGCGCAGATGTCTTTAATGATTTCGAGGAAAAATCTGAAATATGTTTACTTGGCTGCGCGCTGTACCCATCCTGGGAAACTGATTATATTAATAATATCACTACTCAGTATACAAACATTAAAATTCTCTCGGAAATTGATCACACTACGGCACAGCTTGATGAGCTTAAGTTCTGGAATACTATTGTATTTCAGGTGACTTGTAACAAATTTGATCATTTTTTCAATGCAGAAAGTGATCCCCAGCACTGCTTGCCTCTCCTCTATCTAGGAGTTGAAGACGAAGGGGAGCGTTCCCCTGGATTATCATTGCATGATCTACAAGGCAAAGCGCGAACTCTGCAAACTGTTGTCCCAATCATGGCTGGATTTGATCGAATAATCTCTTCTCTAAGTTAAAACCAATGCCATTTTCCGCCATGAATCACCATCGCGTAGCCGTTATTGATCCTTGTTACCACAGAAAAGGAGGTCATCATCATAGTATCAATTGTGACATTGCTCGATACTTTAGTTGGTTAAATCCGATTATATACGCAGATAAGAGTTTATCGCTTGCCGAAGTTTCGAATGACTATCCTTCTGGAACAAGCATAAATCCTTATTTTCCCGACCTAGGCTATATAGATCCAAATTCTTTTTCTGATTTTTCTGGCTTCTGTATTCACGGCAAAGCTTTTGCAGTTCACTTGGGGGGCATAAAGGCTGACACCTTGGTTGGTCATACACTTCTTCATTATCATCTATATGGACTTAGCCTTTATCTTTTAAGACAAAAATCCAAGCGAGTTATTCTTTCCCTTATGTTTAGCCCTTTTGACGGACTCAGGAATGAACCAAATGAGGAACTAGATTTCAGCTTTACTTCGCTCGCATTACGCAGTCTCAATGATGCAGCTCTTAGCAAGGGTCACGAGATAATCATTGGCATCACTTCCGAAGTGCACTGGGAACTAGTAAAACAATTTAGACAAGCCTACAGTTTTTTAAAGTTTCGTAAAAGTCCTTGGCTAGTTGGCTGGCACAACAGCTGCGATCGTATTAATCTTCCCCCATTTCAGGAAAGCAAGCGGGGGCAGCGCAATCGGATTATTCTTTACTTAGGTGACGCAAAGCCAGACAAAGGTATTGAAACTACCAGAGATTTTCTGCGTTGGCTAAAGCAGCAACCGCAAAACCAATTGGACAATGCATCAAGCAAGATGCAGCTCGAAGTTCATGTCACTTCTTGCAACGAATGGCTGAAACCATGTGTTCACGAGATTAGCAGTCTTTGCGAACAGATGCAAGGCTTGATAATGTTTTCTGATAAACAATATGAAAACAAGCAATACTTTGAGATCCTAGCAACGGCAAGCAAAATAGTTTGGCTTTACAATGCAAAAAACTATCGGTACCGCACATCCGGAATTTTTTATGATGCAGTAAGTGTTGCCAGTATTTTGCACTCTAAGGAGTCTTTTCCAAATTACATTGTTAGTCAAGAATCGTGGATGGATAAAGAGTTTCCGCTGCTAGGATACAATCCGGAATCAATCGACCTGAATAAGGATAGCTGGCAGGATAATCTATGGAAATACATTGTAGAGCCAATCGATGCGATTGAAAATCAACAGCTTAGTGCTAATTTGCTGCATCCTTACATTGGCCAATCCTGGAACGCCTGGATTGAATCTCATCTCTTCACGGGTCAAGATCAAATGGTTCAACTAATTAAAAAATTGGGCACTTTCACCAGGTTGACTATTGTTATTTCCACCGAATATCCGCACTTTACTCATCTAAGTGGGCCTACGGGCTTCGTCAAGCATATTGAGGGTGCTATTCATCTTAAGACTCGTCTTGGCAAGAGCGATAAGTATAATTGGATTCGCAATCTTACCGGCTTAAAAAGCGCTACAGATGAGGCTCTTAACCTGGAAATAGAACTTATTAAAATCCTAGCTCGTAAGCCTGTGGATATTATATGCATCGATGGAGAACATGCCGGAAGCTTGTTGGCGCTTGCGCATCGAGATGGTCAACTCCATCCCGACACTAGGATTTTGGCATGGTACCACCAGCCAAGTGATGTAATGAAATCTGATATATTTATGGAAAGTGTATTTGCAAGTCAACATATTGAGCCAATTTGCATAAGTCCGTGTCAAGTTGCTTACTTCCAGGCTCGTTTAAATGTTAACATTGACAAGATAAAAGTTATTCCCCATGGAGTTCACAAGGAATTAATTGATATTGGA
>JBIKWM010000043.1:0-25212 GCA_044356305.1 Flavobacteriales bacterium | reverse complement strand
CCTAAAGGAAGCGTTCCGTAGAGTGAGGTCTTCCGAACGGCCCGGAACGCGCGCAAGCGACCGTCCCCGAGTTTCGCAGGGAAATGTCCACAAGCCTTGATTTTTTGATCGTTTTGTATCAAGAAAAAGGATGAAGAGCAATACTCTCCTCCCCCCTAACCCAAGATGATACCTCGTAATCAGAGGTATTGCAGAATTGAAATTTTCATTTTCACCCCTCCTATCCCTTCAAATCTGCGGGCCCCAAATTTTTACTGGCTCTGTATCTGGCTCATATTCAGCTCGTTTTATTTCGGTTCCTCATTCCTGCCCATTGTAAGGCCTCATTTTGGTGCTTCTACCTCGCGCTTAAGTGCGTCTCCCTACCGCTTAAGTGTGTCTCGGAAACGCTTAAGTCCTTCTCCGTAACGCTTAAGTCCGTCTCCCCATCGCTTAAGTCTGTCTCGGAAACGCTTAAGTGCGTCTCCCGACCGCTTAAGTCTGCCTCGGAATCGCTTAAGTGTGTCTCGGAAACGCTTAAGTGTGTCTCCGTAACGCTTAAGTGTGCCTACTTTTAAATTTCAGGGTTCCCCCTCCAGGCCCCCTCCCGGGCCATCGCCCTATAGGGCCATCCCAGCCAGCATGGTGTGCTCGGCCCCCGCTCCCGGCATCAGGGCGCTAGCAGCACATCAGGCCCCGTGGCCCTTCGGGGCCCGGGCCTACGCCACAGGTCGTGGCTCAGTTCAGTACAAACGGGGTCTCAAGGCTGAACTCAGGGATCTCCACTTTGAAGTTCCGTCCGGTCGCCTTCTCAATCATCAGATACCAGCCCTGCATCGTACCGATGGTCGAATGCAGGTGGCACGCGCTCTCATACACAAATTCCTCGCCCGGGGCTATCTCAGGCTGCTTGCCCACCACCCCGGGGCCATCTACCACCGTGCGTTCCCCCGCACTGTCAAATATCTCCCAGTGGCGCCCCAGAAGCTTCACTGCAAAGGCATTGCGGTTGATGATGCGCACCCGATACGTGAACACGAACTGCATGTTGTTCGGGTCACTCTGCCCATCGGCATAACCTACCTCGACAGACACGTTCACTCCTGATGTGGTTCGGGTCACCATTTTGAGTGGGGCGAATATGCGGCAATAACGCCTCAGGGCACCATTTGGTTGCCGCACATCCTCAATTTCTGCTGGCAATGATGCCGTGGCCCACCAGCCGGTCGTAGCGCATGCCCATGCCCTGATGATATACATAGAACGTATAGAGCTGTGCGGCCTGGAAATACGACCCCTCGGCCGGTTCTACGCTACCTGCCGTCTGTCCATCGGGCACAAACAGGTACTGGTAATTGTAGTAGCCCTGCTTGAGGTACACCTCAGCCTCGTAGGCCCTTATCGTGCGGTTGTAATCCATTCTGAACGGCTGCTGCGCCTGCCATTCGCTCAGTCCACCGAACACATAGAACGACCCGTTGGTCTCTTCCTGCGGCCATTCCAAGGTGAAATGGACCATGGCGTAATCGGCATCAGAGTCGGGGTTGGTGCCTTCGCGCACATCTATCTTGAACGCACCGTTCATATCGCCACGGGTCACATAGTAGTTCTTCTTCGGAGGCCGGTCGGTGATCAGGAACACGTGGTTCATGGCCGAGTCGGGGTCATACCATATGTTGCGCACATTCTCAGGCTGGTAGCGCAGGCTGCGGATGTCCACCCAGCGGAACTCGTTTCCCCCCTCAAAGGTGATGCCCCCCATATTGTCGTACGTCAGCTCGCCCTGCCGCATGAAAATGGGCTTCGCATCGGTCATCACAGTGTCCCAGCGGTAATTCTGCTGGATGTGTACAGAAAGATCGCGCAGCGGGTTGTTGATGTCATACTTGCTATGGTCAATGCTCAGACCCAACTGATGGTGTGTCTGGCGTTTTTCCACCTCAAGGGGCATGCGCAGTTCGGGCCTTATGTTCACCAGATTCTCGTACACCCTGAAACGCCTTGTTATCACCACCTTCTCGGGGTCATAATCAGAGAACACGGTAAGCACATAGTTGCCCGATAGGGTAATCTGCATGTTGCTGCTCGGCACCAGCAGACTGTAGTGGATGTACTTCTGCACCGTGTTGAAAGAGTAGCGGTACCCGGTCAGCATCTCGTCCTGCATGCCGCGTATGTAAGTGGACCGAGGCAGGTCGGTGGGCTGCCAGTTTCGGTCGCAGTGCGTCACATTGAAACTGTACGGACGGTATTCGCCCTCCAGATCATCAAAAGACAGGCGCAGCTGCTCACCACCGTTGAGCATGATAACGGGCATGCTCAGTTCCACCTCCTTTATCTCGAACACCACAGTACGGATGTTGGGCACGTGTATATGGTCGTAATACCGCTGGTGCTGCTCGTTGTAATACTCCTCGTCCTGCGCCATCAGCATCATGGGCACAAGCAATAGGGCAAACGGGAGCAATCTGAGCATGGAGGGCGCAAAGGTAGACCTGCACCACGGGGCCGATGATGGTTGATAGCTTTGCACCATGGATGAGATCAAACAGGTGCTGCGCGAGTATTTCCCGCAGATGTTGGATGGAAGGCTGGTCGAGCAGATAGCCGGTGTAGGCCGGTTGGCGCATCTGCGGGCCGGAGAGGTGATGATGGAGCACGGAGCGCTGATAAGGCACGTGCCCATGGTGCTGAGCGGCACCATAAAGGTGATGCGCTTGGACGAGGACGGCAACGAACTGCTGCTGTATTACCTCGAGCGTGGCGACACGTGTGCCATGTCGCTTACGTGCTGCATGGCCGATGGCCACAGCGCCATTCGGGCCGTGGTGTTTGAGGACGCCAGGATGCTGCTGGTGCCCGCCCGCTACATGGACGACTGGATGGCATTCCGCGACTGGCGTGCCTTTGTGATGGGCACCTACCGCAAGCGCTTTGAGGAGATGCTGGGGCTGGTGGACAGCATAGCCTTCCTGCACATGGACCAGCGCATACTTCGGTATCTGGAAGAGCGGAGAGAGGTGACCGGCACCGATGAGCTGAATCTGGCCCACCAGGACATAGCCAACGACCTGAACACCTCGCGCGAGGTGGTGAGCCGCCTGCTGAAACAGATGGAGCGGCAGGGAATAATAGAGCTTAGACGGAACGCGATAAGGATGCTCAGTTGAGCAGGATGCCATGGAACCGCATGCGGAAGTAGCTGTCGAAAGCTGACCGCAGATCGATGCCTTTGCTGTTCAGGAACTCAGGGTCGGTGAGGGCATCGAAGAACAGCTCATCGCTCAGGACCATGATGTCGGGGTCGATATCCTGAAATACTTTGGCCTCAATGCCATCGACATAGAACTGGCGCAGTACCCCGAGGGCGAACTTCTTGAAACCGTCAATAAGCTGCCACAGGTCGGGGTACATGGCCTGCAGGTCGGTAAGGAAAAGGTTGCTGGCATCGCCCAGATGGCGCGATACGTAGGCCACCGCCAACGTGTAGCGGTCGCGGTGGCTACGACCCGCATCGGTAAGGATGGGATGGAAAAGCTGCAGGTCAGAGAGTTTGAGGCTTATCACCGCCTCGACCATGGCCCGGTGCGTTGGGAACTGCCTATAGAGTGTGGCCTTGGAGCAGCCCAGATGTGCGGCCAGCTCATCAATGGACGGTCTGCGCAGCCCCCTTGCCGACATGAACGGCAACATGCGCTCGGCCATGCTGCGCTGGCGCGCCATATCAGAGGGTCGTTCCTTGTCGGTGGGCCTTCGTCCCATGGCGCAAATGAAACTATTTTAATCGATATAGTTTAACGGATTGATAAAAGAGCTTTTCTTTGCATCATCCATCACCCCCAAAAAAACCATCGACATGAGCATGCGCGCGGCCAAGTACCTGTTCATCTTCACAGTGCCCGTGGTAGGGTTCGCGGGATTTTTCATACACGGCCCGTGGACCTGGGCCGTGCCGGTATATGCCTTTGTGCTGGTGCCGCTGGTAGAACTTCTGATGAGGCCCGACCCTGTGAACATGAGCAAGGCCGAGGAGGAAATGGTGCGCAAAGACCGCATCTATGACTTTTTGGTGTACCTCACCGTACCTCTCCAATGGAGCATGTTCATCACCTTCATGATGGTCATCGGCACCGCTGACCTGCAACCGTACGAGTATGCCGGTCTGGTGGTGAGCATGGGCATAGGCTGCGGGGCACTGGGCATCAATGTGGCGCACGAGCTGGGCCACCGCCACAATTGGTATGAGCAGTGGATGAGCAAGGCCCTGCTGCTCACGGCCCAATACATGCACTTTTTCATTGAGCACAACAGGGGGCACCACAAGCGCGTGAGCACCAATGACGACCCAGCCACATCGCGCTATGGCGAGGTGGTATACACCTTTTGGTTCCGCAGCATTGTGATGGGATATCTGTCGGCATGGGAAATTGAGACCGCACGTCTGGCCAAAGTGGGCCGCCCTTGGTGGCATTGGAGCAACGAGATGCTTTTCTATGCTGCATGTCAGATCGGTTTTCTGGCCATTGTCCATTTCTTTTTCGGGCCGATGGTCACGGTATCGGTATTTGCAGCCTCCTTCATCGGCATCCTGCTGCTCGAGACGGTCAACTACATTGAGCATTATGGCCTTCAGCGCCACGCCACTGCCGAGGGGTATAAGCGTGTGCAGCCCATACACAGCTGGAATTCGAACCACGTGTTCGGTCGGTTGCTGCTGTTTGAGCTGTCGCGGCACAGCGACCACCATTACATGGCCAGCCGCCCGTATCAGGTGCTGCGCCATTTTGACGATTCGCCCCAGATGCCCACCGGATATCCAGGCATGATCATGCTTTCGCTGTGCCCGCCCCTGTGGTTCGCAGTGATGAACCCCCGTGTGCGCCAGTTGCAACAGAAGTACCCCGATGACCTTGTGGGTGCGGTGGCCTGACGGACCACATCTTTGCCGCCCATGCAAATAGTGTGTCTGCCCTTTGCGGGCGGTAACGAGACATCGTACGAGCGGCTCAGGCCGCATCTGCCAGAGGGGTTCAGTCTTGTCAATTTCACCTGGCCGGGCAAGGGCAGCCGCATGGGCCAGGCACCGCATACCGACATGCACGCGCTGGTCAATGAGGCCTTCGGTCAGTTCAAGGATCTGGTGAACGGCCCGTATATCCTTTATGGACACAGCATGGGTGCGCTGCTGGCGCATCTGCTGTTGCACAGGCTGATGGATGCCGGCCTACCGTTGCCCGCAAGAGTGGTGGTATCGAGTTTCCCCGCCCCATCGCATCATCATGACCGCCACCGCAGGCAAATGGATGATCTGGCATTCATTGCCCACATGAAAAAACTGGGTGGCCTGCCTCCGGCTGTGCTGAACGAGCCGCGCCTGCTGCGCGTGATAATCCCCATGCTCAGGGCCGATATCAACGCCATCGATTCGTTCCGCTATGCCCCCATGGTGCCTTATCCGGTGCCGGTGCTGGCCATGTTCGGCAGCCAGGAACAGGGCCTTGCCAGCATGGTCATGGACTGGCAGGCCGAAACCACGCTGCCCTTGCAGGTGCGCAGGATGGATGGCGACCACTTCTTCATATTCCCGCAGGCCGCGCAGGTGGTTAAGGCCATGCTGAACGGGGCGTGATCAGCGCACGATGACGAAATTGCGGGAGGCCTCATCACCGTTGTTCAGTATGGCCCTTAGATGGTAGACGCCCGGGGCCCATCTGTGGAGGTGAAGGGCCACAGAATGGGTCATGGGGCGCTGAACGGTTTGGAGACGGCCCATGGGGTCGGTGATGCGGTATTCCACAATCATTTCATCACAATTGAGGGCGATACGATCGGTGGCCGGGTTGGGGTAAAGTTGCAGGGAGTGACGCTCTGTGTCGCGCACTGTGGTCACATCGCAAGGCACAAAGGCACTGCCGGGCGAACCGCCCACGCAGCCCACAAACCACGATTCGGGCAGAGATGGCTCAGCAGGTGAACCCAGATACTCGAGGGTACGACCGGTGGCATTTGCCCCACTGGGCCACGGAAAGATGCTGCTATAACTGAACTCCTGCACACTGCGGCCCTCTGCATCTAACAAAATAAGGGTCTCTGACTGACCATTGAGTCCGAAGCCGAAGGGCCCGATATAGGGCACTGTGTCCACGTGCATGGCATTGAACGCTTCTGGTTGACGGCAGAGTACGGTGCGCCCTTCAGGTGCCAGGACAGTGCCGAAGGGCACAACAAAATCGTTGAAAGGACTGCTGTCGCGCAGGCGCCAGAAACTGAGATCGATGGATACCGGGGAGATGCTGTGAATCTCCACCCAGTCTCCGGTGGGTGCAGGCGCGCCAGGGCTGTGATTTATCTCACTCACCACCACCGAACCCGCATGTGGGGAGTGACACATGGGCGGTGGGGGCGGCAATACCGAATCGAGCCAGGCGATGCGCTGTCCTATCCAGTACTTCAGGTACTGCACCTCTTCATCATAGGTCTGGCCGATGTAATAGTTGGGCCACACATAGGTGCCGAGTGTCGGCCAACGGGCGAAGTTTCGACTGATCGCTGGGCCCAGGTGACCGGTGATGCTGTCAATCCAATTGAATATTCGGACAGTGTCCCACTCACTTTGGCGGAGCTGAGAGTAACGGCAGATGAGCTGAGCGATGTAGGTGCTGTCCTGATTCATCCTTCGCCACCAGAACGGAAGGTATTCGAGGCCGCAAGGGAAATCGAGCGCCCAGCCCTGAAAACTCTCGCCCCCGCAGTAATCAGCATTGCCTAAGGTGATGTTGAAATCCCATGCCGGCCCCATGCGGAGTAGGCCGCCCCGACTGTCGCGCTGCTTGTTCAGGTAGGTGCTGAGACGGTATCCGTCCACATTTTTGGTGAACTCCTGGATAAGGAAAAAGTCGATGAAGGTGCCCACATCGGCAAATCGCTTGTAGCCGGTGAGGGGCGATGCGAAGCTGTCGGACACAAGGGCTTCCTCAAAATCAGCCACATACTGCTGTATATAGGCACCTTGCTGCGGGGTGATGAGCGTCCGCTTGGGGTAGTCGTACTGAAAGCCCACGGAATTGGTCACCCCGTCAAACTCAGGCACGGTGGAGTACCAGTCAATCTGCCCGCTGGCGGTGGTCTTGTCGACCTTTATGATGTAGCCACCCGTTAGGCTGTCTCCGGCCACATCGTCCGAGTCCATCTTTTCGACATCCACCCGGTCGTTGTCCCATTTTATCTGCTCCATCAGCACATAGACGCCCTGATAGTCGCCATTGAGCAGCACCTCGCAGTAGCGCGTCCGGGTTGTGTAGTTGCCCATTCGGCTCCAGAGGTCATAAGTAAGAAAATTGCGCATGAGGGTCTTGTCGCTGTAGGGTGCATGCAGTATCCAATCGTTCTCAGACGGCATTCCGAGCAGGCTCACGTTAAAGGCCTGTCCAGCGCTGTCCTGCGTTTCAAAGGCATACTGTTTCTTAGGAAACCCCTGCGAACTGCTGCCTCGCACCTCAATGCTCACAAGGCCTGAGTAACCTGCCGCGGGGTCGTTGAAATGGTTGAGGTTGCCAGGGCCATTGTCCACAACCTCCATCTGAGCCACGATTCGCGGGGAATCTGGAATGGCCTGTCCGTTGGTGCTGATACGAATGATGGGCAAATGGGTGATGAGTTGCACAGGAGGCACGAACCATGAGGGAGCAGGGCCGAAACCGGCATCGGCAACAGTGATGCCGGCCAAGAGAAAGGGGCGGCAGCTCATGTCTGACGAGGTGGCCGCGCGATTGTGTACCTGCACAGCCAACACATTGGCACCGGCCACAAGCAAAGAGTTGGGCACGGTGAACAGCTCGGGCGAACCGCCCAGATACAGGAGAGCCTCGTGGTCGCCATCGGCCAGGGCATCGAAACCCACGGCCTGACCTCCAGTGCCAAGGTTGGCGCGGGCCACCTCGGTGCCATTGAGGTAGGCCACAAAGCCGTCATCGTAATCCATGGCCAGAATGAGCGAGGCCACTATGGCAGGATCGGTGACGTTGAAAGCTGTGCGTACTAGAATAGATGGTACACCAGAGGGGGTAAGCGTGACATCATCGCCATCACCGAAGCCGAATCCACCCTGCGACAGCAACCATGTCGAGTCATCGAAACCCGGTTGCATCCAAGTTGCAGGCATTGGTGCCAGAGGGGTCAGGTAGGTCCATTGGTCAGCCTCCTGTACAAGAGTCTCCCAGTGGTCCACCTGTTGGGCACTTAGGCCTGTGGCACACGCTACCCAGATCAGCACGGCCAGAGCCATAGCGCGTTCAACCCTTGTCATATCATTCATTCACAATACGATATAGAGATGAAGAGGTACGGATGAGAGACGGATGTGCCCATCCGAACCGATGAAAGACAGAGAAGTGAAATGTCATAGCCGACTTTTGCCGCCCGAACAATAAACCGAAAACCATGACACGAATGTACCTCCTGATTTCATTGATGCTGACCGGGGTGGCAGCAATGGCCCAACCTCAGCTTGAGAACACCGGATTCGAGAACTGGGAGAACCTTACCTCCAACACCCGCGAACCGAACGAATGGAACTCTATCAAGACCGGTGGGGGCAATGCCAGCACTCCCAACGGGTTTGTGGTAGACCGCTCCACCACCGTGCGCCCGGGCACCGCGGGCCTGTACTCGGCACTTGTTGAGACAAAGAACTTCCTTGTGGTGGTGGTGAATGTGACGGTGAACGGAGTGGTCACCAACGGCCGGGTGGAAGCGCCCACCTTCCAAGCGGCAGATGGATATATCCGTACCAAGACGGACGACCAGAACTTCTACACTAGCATCACTGACAGGCCCGATAGCATTGTGGTGTGGGTGAATTACCAGCCCAGCGGTAACGATCAGGGGAGCTTTGAGGTGATTTTGCACGATGTGGTCGACAATGGCCTCAATGCCGGACAGATGGGCAGCCTGCCGGAGAGCGGCAACAGCCAGGGCAACAACACCCCGCAGACCATAGGCCATGCAGGTCAGAATTTCACGGCAAGCACCAACGGGTGGACCCGCGTTGCCCTTCCATTCACATACAACGACAGCCGCACACCTCAGTATATCCTGTTCACTGCCACCAGCAGCGGCCAGGGCACGGCTGTGGTGGGCAGCAAGATGTACATTGACGACATTGCCCTCATCTACCACATTGTGGGCACCCCGAGCGCTTACTCGGCCTATGTGAATGCCACAAACAGCTATCCCCTCACAGTCGATTTCAGCACCAACGGCACCCCGGTGGCCAGCACCGATTTTGTGGTGGAGATGAGCGATGCCAACGGCAGTTTCGCCAACCCAACGGTTATCGGCACGCTCAATACCTCGGCCGCACAGGGCACCATAAACTGCGTGGTGCCGGCCGGAACGCCAGCCGGGACTGGATATCTGATCCGGGTGACCAACGCATCGCCCTACTACCGCTCCATACCCGAGACGTTTGAAGTGATCAATCCGACTGCGGCCATATTGCCACCTGCGCAGCAGAACCTGGCCATTAATGAGGCCGGCACACAGCTCGACCTCGATGCTACGCTGGCCTACCTTGGTGTAGAGTGGCTGTGGAGCACCACCCCGGGCGGCCCATATCAGAGTTTTAACCCGGCCGAGGTGGGCATGAGCTACATACCGCAGTTCGCTGCCGCGGGCACATATTATGTGATTAGCAATGTGAACTACGGCCCTTGGAACCTGAACACCAACGAGGTGGTGATAGTGGTAAGCGATGTGACCTCGGTAAACGAGGCCCCGGTTGCCGATATCCGCACCGTGGTGGGCAACGGATCGGTGCGCATTGACCTCACGTCCAAGGCGAAGTGCAGTGCAACATACAGCATCACCGGTTCCGATGGCCGCATGGTAAGCCACGGCAGTCTGGCCGCTGGCATGTGGAACGAAGTGGCCGCTCCGCAAACCGCTGGGCTCTATACCCTGCAACTCACTACAGAACTGGGCACCTCGGTGGCCCGTTTCTCGGTGGTTGACTGACCCGCCCTCCAACCTTTACACCGCCCGGCCCTGCGCGGACAGAGCCGGGCGGTGCTGTTTATTTCTGTTTTACTAAGAGCTCAAACTCTGGCTCAGCAGATGGCTTCCATTCGGGCGAAGGTCTTTCCCCTGTCCGTGTTACTCGGTGTGTGCCTCGTCAGCCTGAGCGAAGTCGAAGGCTGAGCGAAGTCGAAGGCCCGCCAGCTCGGCAAGGGTGTATGCCCCCTCTATATCCTCGATGGCCACGCGGGCCTTGAAGTTGGCGGTGAACCGCCTTCTCCTTCTCTTTTCACTCATCTCGGACAAGGTTAGCTCTTCTTAGCTACCTGTCCAATTTTTGGGGAGTACTACAGTACCGACCATGGGATCCAGCGGAACACTTAAGCGGGAGGGGATTTTTGCTCTTTTCGGCTGCGAAATGTCACAGACTTTTCGGTTCGATGGGGGGGGGGTGTAGTACCCCCTCCCCCCCCCCCGTGGTACACCCCACCCTGGGGGTGCAATACCGAACTGCATTCGGGTTTGAATTGAACCTACTTCGGCCATAAACCGAACTCACTTCGGTTTCGAACTGACCGAGTTCGGTGAAAAACCGAAGTGGGTTCAGTTCCTGGTCGGCCGAGTTCGGTTTAGAACTGACCGGGCTCAACGCTGGGCCGACCGCGTTCAATGCCGAGCCGACCGAACTCGGTCCGGAACCGAACGCGTTCGATTCCGGACTGAACGGGCTCGGTCTGAAACCGAACCATTTCGGCATCAGGCTACGTGATACCCACTGCCCGCGCGAATGTTGCAGAGAACCACTTTCCCGCCTCACGGCCGCAGCACCAGCGCCTGCGCCCGCAGTGACAGGAATATGGGGCGGTGGGGCAACTGCCATCCACCTCCCCAGCCCCGGCAGGGATTCGGTCAGCCTGCCGGGGCCATCCCCCTCTCAGGCCACCCTGCCTTCCTACCGTTCACGTTTCAACCTGATTTCCAATCACAGCAACCCGCACGCTCACAGCATCTTCAGGCCCAACCCGCGGTAGGTGGGTGCGCTGCCTACCACCTCGTTGCCCTGTAACAGCAGCACGTGGTTGAAGTGCTCCATCAGTTCTCCGGCCTTGGCATGGCGCATAAATACCGGATCGCCCAGATGAAGGGGGCCTGCGTATCGTATGGGCGTCTGTACCTCGCCTGTGCCTTCCTGCGGCATCAGTTGGGCACCGGCAGGGAACAGGATACTGGGCTGTTTGAGCACCCCGACCTCGCCCGATGCTATGTAGCCCCCGCCCAGACAGGTGTAGATTCCCTTTTTGGGGCTGCGCACCACCTCAATGGCATAGCCGGCCGCAGGGGCAAGGCGAAAACCTGTGTAGTTATCGAACAGCGTGGGCGAATAGAACCCGCTGCCCACGGTCACCTCGGTCACACAGGCCTCGGTGCAGGTGGTGTCCATGCTGCCCGTGCCGCCCCCGTTTACAAACAGTAGTCTGTGGCCCGATCGGGCAATGGCATCGACCGTCTGTGCCCTGCGCTCGGTTATATCACGCACCGAACGGCCTTTGAGCCAGCGCACCACCGTGTTCATCAGCGCCTTGCCGGGCACATTGTCGCCCAGTCCTGCTATCTGCGCCTCGTACCCCATCAGCCCATCAAGGCGCACATGGGTGCAGCGGCCTATCTCCTCGGCCACGGTGCGGGCATCGGCAGGCCTGTGCACGCTGCTGCGCCACACCCCGAAATGCAGGCCGGGCAGGTCGGTGCTCATGTCCATGTCCAGGCACACGGGCACCACGGTGCCATGGGCACGGCCCAATGCCTGGAGGTGGCGCACATGCTCCACGCTATCGATCATCAGCCACAGTTGCACCCCGTTTCGCACGTGGCCGAGCAGCGGCATGATGTCGTCAGCATAGTGGCACGGGTAACCTATCAGCAGGTCGTCAAACCCGTTGCGGGCCAGATGGTCGGCCTCGCGTGCACTGTAGCACATGATGCCCTTGTAGGGCAGACCCTTTTGCAGGATGCGCCTCAGCATCTCGGGCACCCGCACGCTCTTCGATGCCACACGTACGTGCTTGCCCAGGGCCATGGGGGCAATGGCGGCCACATTGGCATCGAACAGGTCGAGGTCGATGTAGGCAAAGGGCATCTGTTGACCCGCAAATGCCTTGCGGTACATGGCATAGTCGGGCTGGGGCATTGGCGTGGGCATGGGGCCGAAGATATTCCAAGCACCTTGGCGACTAGGCGCGCTGTGCCGTCCTTTGTAAGGCTGTTTCATGGAGCCGAGAATGAGGATAGGAATTGTGTGCTACCCCACCTTTGGGGGCAGCGGGGTGGTGGCCACCGAGCTGGGTCATGAGTTGGCACAGGAGGGGCACGAGGTGCATTTCATATCGTACGACCTGCCGGCACGGTTTGACCGACTGATGGGGAACCTGCATTACCACGAGGTGGTGGTGAGCGAGTATCCGCTGTTTGACTACCCGCCCTACGAGCTGGTGCTGGCCAGCAAACTGGTGGATGTGGTGCTGCACGAGGGTCTTGACATACTGCATGTGCATTACGCCATCCCACATGCATCGGCCGCTTTCATGGCCAGGCAGATATTGCGGTCAAAAGGGGTCAACATCCCCTACATAACCACTTTGCACGGCACCGACATAACCCTTTTGGGCCGCGACCGCAGTTTTGAACCGGTCATCACCTTCGCCATGAACGAGAGCGATGCGGTGACAGCCGTGAGCCGGAGCCTGCGGCAGGACACCCTCACGCATTTCAAGATGGAACGCGATATAGAGGTGATTCCCAATTTCATTGATGTGCAGCGCTATCGCGGATGCAGCACCGATGGGGTGCGCAGCGCCTTTGCACCCGGTGGCGAGCGCATACTGCTGCATGTGAGCAATTTCAGGCCCGTGAAGCGCGTTGACGATGTGGTGCGAATCTTCGACCTTGTGCGCCAACAGATACCCTGCAAGCTGCTCCTGGTAGGCGATGGCCCCGAGCGCGGCCGTATTGAGAATCTGTGCCGCGAATTGAAGGTGTGCAATCACACCCATTTTCTGGGCAAATTGAAGAATGTGGAGCAGGTGTACTCGGTGGCCGACCTATTTCTGCTCCCATCTGAGACGGAGAGTTTTGGCCTATCGGCATTGGAGGCCCTTACCGGAGGGGTGCCGGTCATATCGTCAGATACAGGTGGGATACCGGAGGTGAATGTGCACGGTGTGACCGGTTATCTGAGCCCGGTGGGCGATGTGCAGGGCATGGCCGACCATGCCATTAGCCTGCTCAAAGACCCTGAAAAGATGGATGCATTCCGCATCAATGCCATGGCGCAGGCCGATCGATTCTCAAAATCGGCCATCATCCCGCAATATGAGGCCCTGTACCGCAAGGTGATTGAAAAAGTAAAGTCCTGATGCTCGCCATCACCAGAAAACACCCGGGCCGTAAGGCATTTATTACAGGCGCTGCGGGCGGATTGGGCCTGGAAATTTGCAAGCTGTTGGCAGCAGACGGTTGGAGCATCGGCATGGCGGATCTGAATGGAGAGCCGCTGCAACAGGCTGCCGAAACGGTCCGCTCGTTGGGCGGGCATCCCCTACCCTATCAGCTCGATGTTTCAGATAGAGTGGCTTATGCACATGTATCTCAACTTTTCATCGAGCAGTGCGGAACCCCTGATGTGCTGATAAACAATGCCGGTGTTGGCGACTATGGCTATGTACACACCTACGGTCTCGACAATTGGCACTGGCTCATAGGCATCAATCTATTGGGAGTTGTGAACGGTTGCGCGCTTTTCGTCCCATCGATGCTGAAAAAGGGCCATGGCGCTGTGCTGAATGTGGCCAGTGCCGCGGCTTTTACCAGCCTGCCCAAGATGGGGGCCTACAACGTGAGCAAGGCCGGGGTGCTGTCGCTCAGCGAGACCCTCGATGCCGAACTGCATGACAAGGGGATATCAGTGAGCGTGCTGATGCCCACCTTTTTCAAGACCGGCATCATGCAACATGGCCGCAATCGGCATGAGGACCCCATTTCGCGCTATGTGTTCGGTGCAACCACCCTTTTGCCCGACCATGTGGCCCGCGTGTTCCTTGACCGGGCTGCCCGTGGCCGTTTACGCACCGTGCTACCTACCGATGCCCGGCTCATGTACCTCATTAAGCGAATAAGTCCTGGCCTTGCGCAGGCCATTTACCGATTTGCCGAACGCAACAGTGCGCGCATTGCCGACAGGCTGCGCCAGCGATACGAGAGGCGCAGGCGCACCGGACAGGTGGACGAAGCCTATATCAGCTCGCTGTTCGGTGATGATGATGGGGAAAGGACCGACACGTCCACGTGACTGTCAGCGCCCTGAGGCCGCTACCCTGTGCGCCTCTACCGCCTTGCGTACACTGCCGTGCTGTAGCAACAGTCGTTCGGCCTCCGTTTCAGCAATACCCAGTTCGTGCATGACCATTCGGGTGCCGCGGCCTATCAGCTTGTGGTTGCTCAGTTGCATATCAACCATGCGGTTGCCCTTCACACGGCCAAGGCGTATCATGGCAGCGGTGGTTATCATATTTAAAACCAGTTTCTGGGCCGTTCCACTCTTAAGGCGTGTGCTGCCGGTCACAAACTCGGGCCCGACCACCACTTCGATCGGGTAATCAGAGAGGGCTGCCAATGGCGAACCATGGTTGCATGTGATGCAGCCGGTGGCTATGCCCTGCTGTCTGCACCTACGCAGCGCACCGTTGACATAGGGCGCGGTGCCCGAGGCGCTGAGACCGATCACAATATCCTTGGTGCCTATTTCGTGGGCGGCAAGGTCATTCCAGCCCTGTTCGGGATCGTCCTCGGCAAACTCGACCGCTTTGCGAATGGCTGTATCGCCCCCGGCAATTATGCCGATCACCATGCCGTGCGGCACCCCGAAAGTGGGCGGGCACTCTGATGCATCGACAATGCCCAGTCGGCCGCTGGTTCCTGCACCCATGTAAAAGAGACGCCCTCCGTTGCTCAGGCTACTCACCACAGCATCCACGCATGCCTCAATCTGCGGTATGGCGTGGGCCACTGCATCGGGCACGGTGCGGTCCTCGGCATTCATGCCCTCAAGCAGCGCCCGCGTGGGCATCTTTTCCAGATGATCGTGGTGCGAGGCCTGCTCTGTGGTGCGCTGTTCCATGCTCACAGCGCGGGGAACCGCTTGGGCTGCGCCTCGGCCATCATGGCGTAGGCTGCCTCGGTCACATCTTCCACACCGGGCTTCGAGAAATAGTCGCCATCGGTGCCATAGGCCGGCCGGTGGGCCTTGGCGGTGAGGGTCATCGGTTCGCTGTCCATATATCGGTAGGCGCCCTGCTCCTGCATCACCTGCTGTAGAATGAAAGCCGATGCGCCACCCGGCACATCTTCGTCCACCACCAGAAGGCGCGAAGTCTTTTTCACCGACTGGGCTATCATCCCATTCACATCAAAAGGCAACAGCGTGCGGCAGTCGATCAGCTCAGCGCTTATTCCTGCCTTTTGCAAAAGGGGCAGGGCCTGTAGGCAGATGTTGGTGGTACTGCCGTAGCTCACCAGCGTCAGATCGGTGCCTGTGCTCAGTATTTCGGGCACACCAAGTGGCAAACGGAAATCGCCCAGATTGCTCGGCAATCTCTCTTTTGACCGATAGGCATTGAGCGGCTCAATGATCATGCCCGGGTCATCTGATGCCAGCAGCGTATTGTAGAATCCGGCAGCGGTGGTAAGGTTGCGGGGCACACAGATGTGCATTCCGCGCAAGGCATTGATCACCATGCCCATAGGCGATCCGCTGTGCCATATCCCTTCAAGTCGGTGACCACGCGTGCTGACAATCAACGGGGCCTTCTGTTGGCCCTTTGTGCGATAGCACAGCGTGGCCAGATCATCGCTCAACGGCTGAAGGCCGTATAGCAGGTAATCGAGGTACTGTATCTCGGCAATGGGCCGTAGGCCGCGCAACGCGAGACCTATACCCTGCCCGATGATGGTGGCCTCTCGTATACCGGTGTCGCTCACACGCAGTTCTCCGAAGCGCTTCTGCATGCCTTCGTAGGTCTGGTTCACACCGCCTATTCCGCCCACATCCTCACCGAATGCGAGCACCTCAGGCATCCTTTCAAAGATCACCTCAAAATTCCTGAGCAGCAGTTCGCGACCATCGACCATGGGCGCATCGGTGGCGTATTCAGGGGCCACTGAGCTTACCTTCATGGCCGAACCCGGTCCTTCGTTGAGCAGATATGAGCTGAATCTGTCGTGATGCTCGGCTGCTTTTGCCTTTAGCCAAGCAGAAAGCGGTGCACGCGCATCAGCCGCATCGTTTGCCATGGCCAGGTTGGCCCTGCGTGCGGCCTGCATCATCTCTTTGCGGAGCGGGTCGATGGCTTTTTTCAATCCATCAACAATGGATTGTATTTCATCTCGTTGCGATGATTTTACTGAAGCTTCATCCAAGATGCGGATCAACCCCTGTATCTCACCTTTTATCTCTTTGTTGAACGATTCCCAGGCAGCGTTCTTTTCATCACGCACCTGATTCTTTGCCTCATTCTCAATGGCATCCAGTTCCTCGGCCGTGGCGATGCCGGTGGCAATCATCCAAAGGCGCATCTGCCTGATCCCATCATACTCCGCCTCCCACTCCAGCCGTTCCTTTGACTTGTACCGCTCGTGAGATCCGCTGGTGCTATGACCTTGCGGTTGGGTCACCTCTTCCACATGCATTAGCACAGGCATGTGGTTCTTGCGGCAGTACGCGGCCGCTTCAGCATAGGTCTGCACCAGATTGGGGTAGTCCCAGCCCTTCGCCTTGAAGATGCGTATGCCGTTGCTACCGTCCTCGGCCTCAAATCCGCGCAGGGCCTCAGATATGCTCCCTTTCACAGTCTGGAAACGCCTGGGCACCGAAATGCCGTAACCATCATCCCACACCGACATGAGCATGGGCACTCCAAGCACCGAGGCGGCATTCATCGTCTCCCAGAAATGGCCCTCGCTTGTGCTGGCATCGCCAATGGTACCAAAGGCCACCTCATTGCCTTTCACCGAGTGGTCCCTGCCGCTCAGTCCGCTGTTGTTCCGGTATAGTTTCGAGGCAAGGGCCAGACCCAACAGGCGGGGCATCTGCCCGGCAGTAGGGCTTATGTCTGACGATGAGTTCTTCCGAGCAGTGAGGTCGAGCCACTTGCCATCGGCCCCGATGGTGGCAGTGCTGAAATGCCCGTTCATGCTGCGGCCAGCGCTGCTGGGGTCGGCATCCACATCGGGGTGTGCGTACAGTTGGGCAAAGAACTGCTGCACTGTGAGCAGGCCGCTCGCCATCATAAAGGTCTGGTCGCGGTAGTACCCCGCCCTCCAGTCGCCCGGCCTGAAAGCACGTGCCATGGCCAACTGCGCCACTTCCTTTCCATCACCGAAAATGCCGAATTTGGCTTTGCCCGTCAACACTTCCTTGCGCCCCAGCAGGCTGGCCTGCCGGCTCAGATTGGCCACCTTGTAATCTTCGAGCACGGCATTCCGGAAATCATCGTGGCCCATGGTGGGTGCGGCCTCTGTGGCAGGTTCAGACTTCATGTTCAGTGAAAATATGTCAGCGCCAAAGATAACGGCCCGACCTCAGGCCATCAGTACTGCCCGGTGCCGAGCAGCACCAAGGTGCATGCCTCTTCAAAAGGTATCCCGGCCTCATGGAGTTTCGCATAAAAAACCGGATTCTCTGTGCCCGGGTTGAAAATGACCCGCTGCGGCCGAAGGGAAATGATCCCATCCATCAATCCGTCCTGATTCTGCGGACCGACATACATTGTCACGGTGTGCACAGCGGTAAATGACTGTATATCCGTACTGATGGGGATGCCGCTCACTTCGCCTTTGCGGGGGCCAAAAAGCGATACCCTGTGGCCGTGCATCAACAGGCTCAACGTGGCCCTGTGGGCATAGCGGTCGGGGTTGGTGCTGGCGCCTACCACCAGGGTGTGCAGGCTCTTTTTCACTTCATTCTTTGGCTGATTGAGCATGATCTGCGCGAATATCTTTGCGGCCCACTAAAAAACCAATTATCACAGTGCGTACAACAACCATTGCCCTCTCAGGGTTCATCGCCTTTGGGGCGCTTATCAGCTCGTGTGGCGAGATGAGCGGACAGAAGGTGAAACTCACCACCGACAAGGACTCAGCCAGCTATGCGGCCGGTGCTGCCATAGCTTTCAACATCAAGAACGACTTTGAGAAACAAGGGGTCGATTCGCTCCTTGATGGCAAGATCATTGCAGCAGCCATGTACGATGTTCTGGTGGGCGACAAGCAGCAACTGACAGAGGAGCAGGCCAACGAGACCATCCGTGCATTTTTTGCCAAGCTCGATGAGGCAAAGGCCGGACAGGCCAAGGAAAAGCAGACCGCTTTCCTTAACGAGAACAAGGGCAAGCCGGGCGTGATGACCACTGCCAGCGGCCTACAGTATATCGTGATCAAAGAAGGAACCGGTAAACAACCCACTGCAGAGAGTCAGGTGAAGGTGCATTACCGTGGCAAATTGCTTAACGGCAACGAGTTCGACAGCAGCTACGAGCGCAACGAACCCGTAACGTTCGGCCTCAATCAGGTAATTCCCGGTTGGACAGAGGCACTTCAACTGATGAAAGAAGGCAGCCAGATGAAAGCATTCATTCCCAGCGATCTGGGTTACGGTGAGCGCGGTGGCCCTCCCGGAAGCGGTATCGGTCCGCACGAAATGCTGGTGTTCGACATCGAACTCATCGAAGTTGTGAATTGACCCAGAACAGTTCTTTAAAAAAGCCGCTCCTGTAGCGGCTTTTTTTTTGCCCTGTCGTTGCTGATTCTTAGCAGGAAGCGGCAGGTAAGCGGCCGCAGCCGTGAAAAATCGCCATCGTCAGTTCAATTGAACTGATGCTGTTCAGTTCGTGGGGATGTAGGAATGTTCTGTGATCCGAGTCACATCCCCTATCCGACAATCACTTGATATATCTGAAATCGTGCCCCGCTTTGAGTTGCATCAGGAATTCGTAGATGAGACGGGCCACGTTGGTCACATCGTCCATGTGAACGCTCTCAACGGTGGTATGCATATATCGCAACGGAAGGGATATGAGCGCTGAGGCCACTCCCTCGCCCGAATAGGCAAAGGCATCGGTATCGGTGCCTGTGGCACGGCTGGCTGCGGCCCGTTGAAAAGGGATCTTGTGCTCCTCGGCCGTGGCAATGATCATGTTGAGCACGTTATTGTGCACCGCTGGGCCATAAGTGAGCACCGGCCCCTTACCAGCGGCCTGATCGCCCTGTGCCTTTTTATCATACATCGGTGTCTGCGTGTCGTGGCACACATCGGTCACAATGGCCACATCGGGCCTGATGCGCCTCGATATCATCTCTGCTCCGCGCAGCCCCACCTCTTCCTGCACCGAATTGACAATGTAAAGCCCGAACGGCAGCTTCTTCTTCCCTTCCTTGATCATACGGGCCACCTCGGCTATCATGAAACCGCCAATGCGGTTGTCCAGCGCACGGCCCACCAGGTAGCGGTCGTTCAGGGTGGTCAGCTCGTCCTCGTACGTGATCACACAGCCCACGTGCACACCCATCTTCTCCAGTTCGTCTTTAGAGTCGGCTCCGCAGTCAATGAAGATGTTCTTGAGCGATGGTGCTTCCTCGTTCTTTTCGCTCCGCACATGGATGGCCGGCCAGCCGAACACGCCTTTCACTATGCCTTTTGCGGTGTGGATGTTCACCCGCATGGATGGTGCGATCTGATGGTCGCTGCCTCCGTTGCGTTTCACATAGATGAGGCCCTCTTTGGTGATGAAGCTCACGAACCACGATATCTCATCGGCATGGGCCTCTATCACCACCTTGTACTTGGCCTTAGGATTGATCACTCCCACCACGGTGCCATAGGTATCGGTGAAATACTCATCGATATACGGCCGCATGTGGTCGAGCCATATCTGCTGACCTGATGCCTCGAAGCCTGTAGGCGATGCATTGTTGAGATACTTGGTAAGAAAGGCCTGACTCGAGGCTGGGATATTCAAAGGCATGGGCTTATGATCATGTAACAATGTTCAGGCCGCGAAATAATGTATTCGTTGGCCACAAAACAAAAAAAGCACCCCAACAGGAGTGCTTTGCGTGACTTGGCTGGGGCTCGAACCCAGGACCCTTACATTAAAAGTGTAATGCTCTACCAACTGAGCTACCAAGTCAAGAGCCCTTTTTCAAAGGCGGGTGCAAATATAGTCGGCCAGATATTCCGTCCCACGTGTGGTCGAAATTTTCAGAATTCCGCTCCACAGCTGAGTTTCAGACGGAATCTCTCAGTCTCCGATGCGCAGATTGTGACCCATTTTCAGCTTCTTGGTAAGCAGATAGCCGCGGTTGTGCTCGTTGGCGTGCACCTCAATGGGCACATTCTCCACTATCTCCAGACCGTAGCCGATAAGTCCGGTGCGTTTGCGTGGATTGTTGGTCATGAGACGCATCTTGCATACGTTGAGATCTCGCAGAATCTGAGCTCCGATACCGTAGTCGCGCTCGTCCATTTTGAAACCCAATGCCAGATTGGCATCAACCGTGTCCAATCCTTCTTCCTGCAGCTTGTATGCCTTGAGTTTATTGAGAAGCCCGATGCCACGGCCCTCTTGGTTCATGTACACGATAACGCCCCTACCCTCTTGCTCCACCATGCGCATGGATGCATGGAGCTGCGGCCCGCAGTCGCAGCGGCACGATCCGAAAATATCGCCCGTTACACACGAACTGTGCACCCGCACAAGGATAGGTTCATCTGTCTGCCATTGGCCCTTTATCAGAGCCAGATGCTCCTGATCATTGGTAGTCTGGCGGTAAGCCACCAGCCTGAAATCACCAAATTCGGTCGGCATGGTCACCTCAATCTCACGTTGAATGAGGGTCTCGGTCTTGATGCGATAGGCGATCAGGTCTTTTATACTGATGACGCGCAATCCGAACCGCTCGGCAATGCCCATGAGCTGCGGCAGCCGCGCCATTGTGCCATCCTCATTCATGATCTCAACGATCACCCCGGCCGCCTCAAACCCCGCGAGCCGGGAAAGATCTATGGCCGCCTCGGTATGGCCTGCCCTGCGTAGGACCCCGCCACGTTTGGCGCGCAATGGGAAAATGTGACCCGGTCGACCCAGATCAGCCGGTCGGGTCTGCGGATCGATCAGCGCCCTGACAGTCTTGGCGCGGTCGTGGGCCGATATGCCCGTGGTGCAGCCGTGTCCTATCAGATCGACACTAACCGTAAAGGGTGTCTCGTATGTCGCGCTGTTGCGGCTCACCATCAGGTCCAGCTCCAACCCATCGCAGCGGTCCTCCACCAGCGGGGCACAGATCAGTCCGCGGCCGTGGGTCGCCATGAAATTGATCATTTCGGGTGTCACACTGCGGGCCGCAGCCACAAAATCGCCCTCATTCTCTCGGTCGGCCTCGTCCACCACAATCACCACCTTGCCGGCACGTATGTCGGCAATGGCATCTTCAATGGTGTCGAGCCTGATGTCCTCTTCGGCCATGGTCATTGACATGGCGCAAAGGTAGGGCCATGGTCACCAGGGCATCATCATGCAATATGGGCTGACTCAATCAAGCTGCACCAACCTGCGCTGGGTGCGAATGTCGAACATTCTTCGGGCCAGTTCCTCATCGCTGAAGGTCACGGGCTCGGCCTCAGAGAGGGTTGTGCGTTCGTCCTGCGGCTTGAGCATCTCAAGGGCCAGTTTGCGAAACTTGGTCTGGAACGCCCCGAGCGTATGTGTGCCGAACACGGTGTGGCCGCCTTCATAGCTCTGGGCCTCGTATTCGTGGTTGGTGGTGATGTAACCGCAGTAGGCATTGGCGTAGGTCGAAATGATCACCTTCTGCACTCCACGGTCGGCAAGTATGGGCGCGAGGGTATCGTGCAACCTGCGGCCTGCGACAGTGGTCATCTCAGCCGGTACGCCCACGATGGCCAACGGCCCAATCACGGCAATATGCAGCGGCAGCACCTGCGGCACCATCGGCTTATCCCCGATTCCGCCCGTGCGGTGGTAGCGTTTGAATGCTGCGATGCTAGGATCGGCAATACCAGGTACAACAAGGGCCTTGATGTTCTTGGTGCCCAATACACGGCATTCCCCACTTTCCACCATGATGTCCTTTGCACCCTGCACACGGTACTTGAGGCGGATCTGCTCAGCCACCTCGGGCCGCTGAAAATTTGCCCGGGCAAGTTCTATCTGCTTGAAACCCCGCGTTATGCCCATGAGCAGGTACTTGATGGCCAATGCCACACCCGGTCCTTCCTTGGTGCCGCGGAAAAACGCCACACCATGGCAGGCCGGCCCCGTGCGCGCATCGCGGTCGCCCCATGCAAACTCCGGGTCCACCGTCACATCGCGGAAATCGACATAAGACAGTGCATAGTCAATGTGGCTTGGCAGGCTCTCGTTCAGCGCTGCACGTTGGAAAATCTCCTTCGCTTTGTGGTACTGGAGCATCCCATTGTACTTAGCACTTTCAAAATCGTCCTCGTATTTGCCGCGTGTCCACTTCTTCCATCTGTCAATGATGAAATTGGGTGTCACATCGCCCGCCACTTTCTGTGCAAATGCCGCTATGAAACGGTTGCCGTGGGTATTGTTAACATCCTCTTCGAGATATCTGGCAGCGTAGCCTTTGTTGTCTGAACAGATCCGCGTGTTGTCATTGCTCACCGATGTGGTGTGCACCCCGAACCAGTTGAACGACCCGATGGGACGGCCCTCAAAGTCATCAAATCGCAAAAGGGTCATGCTGCGGTCCACCGCAAACTGGCGCTCGTCAGCGCCCACTTTCTGAGGTATATCAGGGTTTCGGTTGTATGCTTTTATACTGCGGTTGAAAGCTACTTCCTGGTCGTGCGGCAGCTCGCGCTCCTCCATTTTTATGGTGGCAGGTCGCAAGGTGCGGTCAGCATCAACAATGGCCTCTACAATGCCGTCAACGATGCGCTGATACACTTCAGGCACAAAACCCGGCACACTCATGTTATACATGCCGTAGTGCGAAAAACCGCCCGGACCGCTGTGCGTGTGCTGTGCGGTGAGCATCACATTGTCTTCGGTGTAATTCAGCTCGGGGTACTTGCGGCTGAGTTTCTTGATCACACCTTTCTTCACCGCTATGGTTATGAAGCACACCTCGGCATTCACCAGAGCTAATTTCCGACCAGTAAGTGTGTCACGGAACACAAACGCCCGGGCATAGAGATTGGTCTCAACACCTTTGACAATGTTGAAATACCGGCCGTATCCCAACATGCCCACGCCTATTTTAAAAGCCGTTATATCGGCCTTGCCAGCACCTATCTCGTACATATTGCTTCAGGTGTGTAGGTTCACTTTCCGTATTTCGAATCCCAACGCCTCCAAAGCACCCTATCCACCTGTTCTAACCAGCCAAAAAGACATTTGGCCCAATATGCCTTGAACCCGAACCCACCTGCTTTGGCCACCACCCGTTCGGTATGCAACACCTGATTGGTGGCACAGTCTACCACTGCCACGTAGGCCGACCCTTCCTCCAAAGACTTGTCGAAATACTCGACAACGAATACTATCCCTATTCCATCCTTATAATTTGAAAGTTCGAGGGCCTTAACAGCTTGTCGCACATCATCTTCTGTTATCCGGTGTGAGTTGAAGGAAACCAACTCGTTGGCATTCACAGCCAGATTATTCTTCTCCACCACCTGCATCTCGTAGCGGATATTGTAGTCGTGGAGTCTTTGGGGCACCCGGTACTTATCGGCTTCAACGGTGACAATGTTGTTCCATGATCGGAACAGTGTGTTGATGATACTTGGCGGGTCATTGAAGTCTGGTCCTACCATCTTGGCCTTAGTGAAATCGAGACCGAGGTAATAGGTGGGGCACGAATGTTTGATGTAATCTCTCATGCTGCGCTGCTGGGCCGAGGCTTGAATAGCAACAAAGGCCAACGTAAAAGTGAGTATCCTCAACATGGGGTTCTGGGGTTAGGGATTGCGAAAATAACGGACGGCAGGGTAAGGCTACCACCCTACCCTGCCGTCAGGAAAATTAATCTCAACCTGAAATTCAGTTCTCAGAACTGCCCAATCCGTACCAGTTCACCCTTCGGCTCCAGATCATGATTACGGCAAGCACAAGGAAAAGCCCGATGCTGCCCACAAGCAGGGCCAAGTCTTCGAGTTGCAGTATTGTGAAAATGAATCCGTAGATGACTGCCAGCAAGCCGCCCATGAACAGTGCCATTCGCGTGTCGTTGAACACCCCGCGGCTGTAAAAGGTGATGAGTGCAGTGGTGGCAATGGCCCCGAGAACAAACGACAGATTGAATCCGATGTGCTCGCTCAGACTTAGCAGAAGTAGGAAGAATACACTAAGCGCCAAGCCGACAAGGATGTACTGCACAGGGTGAATGCGCCTACGGCTAAGGCTCTCGGTGAAAAAATAGACCACGAACGTGAGCGCTATAACCAGAATGGCATACTTGCCGCTGCGGCTGCTAAGGGTGTAGTGGTCAACGGTGCGCATGAGCCGCACACCGAATGTACTGGGATGTATATCCTGTTCGCTGTCATACCACTCCTGAGGGAAATTGCGGTTGAGGTCGAACACCTTCCAAGAGGCTGTGAAACCGTCCTTATTGATCTCGCGCACCGAGGGAAGGAACGAACCGAAGAAACTGGGGCTGGTCCATGGCGATGCGATATTCACACGGGTCTCTTTGCCTATGGGAACAAAATTCAACGTACGGCTGCCCTTGAGGCTGAGCTGCAGCGCCACTTTCAGGTCGTTGTGCGATGCCACAATGGAATCAGGAATGACCACCGAAACCCCCGATGTGAAGATGTCGGAGCTGGGCAGGCCTGGGCCACATTCCAGTTCTGTTCCATTTGCATTGAACACAAGGCGCTCGCTGATGCCCCGCATGTCGGGTATGCCCATGCAAAGTCGGGCCTCAGACGGTACGAAATGCAGCTTTGCGCCCGGTTCTGTACTCAGGTCTGGAATGGTAAACGCGGCACTGATGTCGCTCTTTGACTCGTAAACCACAACCTTGTAAATGCCACGGCTACGCTCGGAAGGAGTGAGCGTTGTACTGACTTCCAAGTCGCTGGGCATGAGGTGATAATGGCCACGTACAGTAGTCTGC
>JBIKWM010000042.1:0-25908 GCA_044356305.1 Flavobacteriales bacterium | reverse complement strand
TCGGTCTCGCCACGAGAATCCTCTCAAAATTGGCCGCAATGACCATGATTCAACTTGATAATGCACTGAGCGGAAGACCATTAGGCCAAATCAAAAATGTTCGCTTCGCCCAATAGCACAACGGGTTTTCTAACTGATAAAGTTGGCTGGATGAAGATTGAGGGTGAGTTCACTGCTGCAGGCGGTGAAAATTACCTGACCATAGGAAATTTTGATGGATATGCCAATTCAGATACGCTTAATCTCAATGAAGGAGGCACTCAACCCTCAATATGTTATTGGTCTCATGCCGCATATTATATCGATGATGTTTCAGTCACCGAGATAGATACTACCCTTGAGTATGAAGAGGCAGAGGAGGAAAGGGAGCCAAATGAGGCGGTGGGGGTAGGGCAATTAACAATTAATAATGAGCAATTAACAATTTGGCCGAATCCAAGCAATGGCGAGGTTTATCTGAGCTACCAGAACATGGCCGCCAAAACGCTGCAATGGCAGGTAACAGATATGGCGGGGCGCAGGGTGTGCAACCGGGCACCGGCAATTCTAAGTTAGGGATACACATAATTCCGGGTGTTTACCTTTCAAAACTCGTAGCAGATGGCGCCATCATGGATAGTCGCAGGGTTGTGGTGTATTGAAATGAATGCTGGAGCCGCTCGGGTGTGCAAGAGCTGAAATGGATGTTGGCCTGAGTGGGATTTACATCCTTTCAATAGAGAAAAACACAGGGTCGATGGCACGACCACATTGCAGAAAAAGCAGGTGCTGAGACCGATGTAGCGACATCGGGTCAGGAAATGAGAACTTTGCAGCCCCATGCGGCTGTGTCTGACTGTCTTTTTGTGCATCCTTATCTGGACCCTGAACGGGCAGGCCCAACGGCCCGAGGGTGGCGGCAGACCGGGTGGCGATGTGGAACGCACGGTACGTGGCACGGTGACTGACGCGGGCGGGCAGACCATCCCATTGGCCAGCGTGGTGCTGCGCGGCATGCGCGACACGACCTATATGACCGGAGCGGCCACCGACATGGACGGCCGATTTGCGGTGAAGGTGCGGCCGGGGAAATTCACCTTGAAAATCAGTTTCATCTCTTTCGATGATCTGGTAATGGGCGATGTGAACACCCTGGCGGGCGATGTTGACCTCGGTACGCTGACCCTCAGACCCAAAAGCGAGCTGATAGATGAAGTGACGGTGACAGCCGAGAAGGGCGCCATTCAACTTCAGCTTGATAAGAGGGTGTATAACGTGGACAAGGACCTGAGCAACCGTGGCAGCAATGCGCAGGACCTGCTGAACAACATCCCATCGGTGAGTGTGGATGTGGACGGCAATGTGAGCCTGCGCGGCAGCCAGAACGTGCGGATACTGATAGACGGCAAACCCTCGTCATTGACGGGCATGAGCGGGAGCGATGCGCTGCGCAGGATGCCATCGGGCATGATAGACCGTGTGGAACTGGTGACCAATGCCTCGGCCCGCAACGATGCGGAGGGCGAGGCGGGCATCATCAACATTGTGCTGAAGAAGGACAGACGCGATGGCCTGAACGGTGCCATTGAGACCTCGGTGGGATGGCCGCACAACCACAGTGTGAGCGGCAACATCAACTACCGTCAGGGCAAGTGGAACGTATTCAGCAATCTGGGCGTGAGCTACAGGCAGAATCCGGGGGTGGGCAAGAGCTACCAGCAGTTCTTTCAGACCGACACCACCTTCTCGTACAGCCGCGACCGTGTGCACAGCCGCACCAGCTACGGGGGCAACTTCAGGCTGGGCACCGACTGGAGCCCCGATGCCAAGACCTCGGTGACTGTGAGCGGGATGTATGGCAGAACTTGGGGCGATAACGAGGCTGAGCTGAATTACAGCGACATGGACAGCGAAGGTGCGGTGAGCCGCCTTGTGCAACGCAACGAGACAGAAAGGGAGCTGCCGCAGAACGGTGAGGCCAACCTGAACCTGAGGCGCACTTTCAAGGTGCCTGAGCAGCTGCTGACCTTTGATGCACGATGGTTTTACAACGAGGAGTTTCGCGACTCGCAGATAGATGAGACGAGCGCCTCGTACGCTGCACCTCTGATACAGCGCGTGAACAACGACCAGACCGAGACGAACTACCTGTTGCAGACCGATTACGTGCACCCGTTCGGCAAATACGAGGCGCGGATAGAAACGGGGCTGAAGGCCAATATGCGCCAGCTGACCACCGACTACAGCGTAGAGCAGCAGAGCGACACCGGCACATGGGCAGCGCTGACCCAGTTCAGCAACAACTTTGTGTATGACGAGAAGATCTATGCCGGCTATGTGATGGGCAAGATGAAGGTGAAGGCCCTGAGCATGCAGGCAGGCGTGCGAGCCGAACTCAGCGACATCGGTACCCGTTTGCTCCTGACCGATGAGGCGAACGACTGGTTGTATTTCAACCTGTTCCCATCGGCCCATCTCTCTTACGAACTGAAAAAAGGGAACACCCTGCAACTGAGCTACAGCCGCAGGATAAGCCGCCCCGGTCCGCGCGAGCTGCTGCCATTCATGAGCCTGAGCGACAACCGCAACATACGGATGGGCAACCCTGACCTACAGCCCGAATTCACCAACTCGTTTGAGCTGGGCCACCTGAAGAACTGGGCCAAGGGCACGTTGCTGAGCAGTGTGTATTACCGTTACCGCACGGGGGTGAGGCAGAACATATCGGAGGCTGACAGCACCGGCCGCATCATCTCGTTCCCAGTAAACATGGCCACGCAGCACGCGGTGGGCATTGAATTCAACTTCTCGTACGAGCTGTTCCGCTGGTGGCGGTTCAACATGAACGGCAACGGCTATTACAGCCGGTCGGAGGGGGCGTATGAGGGCCAGGTCCTGTCTGTGCAGACCTTCTCGGCCAACGGTAGGCTGATGACGCGCTTTACCATTGCGAAGCGACTGGAACTGCAGACCTCGTTCAACTACACAGCACCTGAGAACACCCCACAGGGTTTCACCAAGAGCATGTACAACTGGGACGCGGGAGCCAGCATTGATGTGCTGAAAGGCAACGGCACCGTGAGCCTGAGCGTGCGCGACATACTGAACACCCGCAAGCGCAGGTGGGAGACCGACACGCCCGAATTCCACTCGGAGAGCGAATTCCAATGGCGCCAGCGACAGATAACGGCCACGTTCACCTACCGTTTCAACCAGAAGAAACGCACCCGCACCGAGCGGGGCAGCGGCCCTGAAGGCGGTGGCGGTGGGGGCATGGACGAAGGTTTCTGACCCCCTTTCGGGCGCTTGTCGGATCATTCATTTCTGTATATTAAATTGCGCCTCGCTTTGATGCCCGTGTCGCGTTACCTTTTTATACTCCTGATTCTCGGTCAATGGGCCGTGACCGTGGCGCAGAATCCATCGGCACCCGCCAAGCCGGCATCGACACCTACTGAAACGGCCCCGAACGGGGTGGACACCCGCAGCAAAGAGGAGAAGATAGCTGCAATGAAGGCCGCCAACAAGGATAAACCAGCGGTGAATGTGATGAGCGCCAGCGAGGAGGCCCTGCGCACCTATCAGAGGGGTGTGGAGTTTGAGAACGCCCGTAAGTACGACAGTGCCGTGGTGGTGTACTCGCAGGCCATACAGACCGACCCGAACCTTGTTGATGCCATGTTGAAGCGGGCGGGGGTTCGGTTCCTTCAGGTGGAATTCAACCTTTCGCTGCGCGATTACGACTATGCCGTGGAACAGGCCAAGAAGCAGATGGAGAACTTCAGCTACAAGGCATCCATCAAGAAGGTACTGGGCGATTTTGAAGGACAGAAGGTGGATCAGGCCAAGAGCGAATACCTGAAGGAGAAGCTGGCCGAGGCGTACTTCGGCCGAGGTCACCTCAAGCAGTTCATGGAAGATAAGGCCGGTGGGTGCGATGACCTTCGTCTGGCCCGCGACATGGGCCACCAGCGCGCCAAGAGCGACCTGCTCGACCTTTGTAAGTGAGGATCAGCCCACCAGGGCATCGATGGCCGCAACAGGGTCTGCGGCACCGTCTACCAAGGCTATGATCTTGAGCATGACGCGGTCGACCACCGCATCGGGGCACGATGCACCGCTGGTGATGGCAATGGTCAATGGCCGGGTGGCCGGTATAAAACCCTCGGTGCGCCTCATGGCGTGGCCATGTATATCGAAATGGCTGATGGTGTGGCCATCGATCTCGCGCTCGCTACTGATGAAGTAGGTAGGGAAACGTTCCTCGCACAGCTCAACCAGATGTGAGGTGTTGCTGCTGTTGTAACCTCCCACCACAATGGCCAGATCGGCCGTCTCCTCAAGCAGGCCGTAGGTAGCGCCCTGGTTGTCGTTGGTGGCGTAGCAGAGGGTGTCGCGGGTGTCGGCCGCGTGGTCTTTGAGCGCCTCGGTGCCGTAGCGTAGCTCCATCACCTGGCGCAGATGGTCGGCTATGGCCTGGGTCTCGCTGGCCAGCATGGTGGTCTGGTTCACCACCCCTATCCGCTGCAGGTCGCGGGTGGGGTCAAAACCCATTGATGCACGGGAGCGGAACACCTCCTCGAAGGTTGTGAGCGGTTCGGTGCCCAAGATGATCCGGCCTAGCAGCTGCGCCTCGTCCATGTCCTTGATCACTACCGAAGGAGCATTCTGATAGCTATGCGAAAAGGTGGCACGGGTCTCCTCGTGGCGATGTTTGCCATGTATCACCACGGTGAAATTGTCCTCGCCCAGTTTGGCGGCCCGCTTCCACACCTTCTCCACAAATGGGCAGGTGGTATTGTACCGCTCCACGCTGATGCCCATGGCGGTGAGGCGTTGTTCAATCTCGACCGTGGTGCCAAAAGCCGGTACAATCACCACATCTTCAGATGTAAGCTGGTCCCACGGCACGAACTGATGGCCCTCGGTGTCCATAATGAACCGTATGCCACGGCTCTCCAGGTCGGCATTCACCTCGGGGTTATGGATCATCTGGCTCAGGAGGAAGATGCGCCTGCCAGGGTTCTCCTCCAAGGCCCGGTAACTGATCTCAATGGCATTCTCTACCCCATAACAGAATCCGAAATGACGGGCAATGAGAAATCTGAGCGGTCCGAGATTGAGCACAGTGGGACTGAAATCCTTTTTGCGCGGATCATTGTCCCTGCGCGCAGATTTGATTCGACCTATGAGGCCCGAACGGTAATAGGCGGGTATGTTGAATGATTTCATAGGCTCGAAATGGCACGGTAGACTCCGACAAAAGTAGCCTTGTCAACTACCAAGTATGGGGAAGAATGATCGGATGACACCGTGCCGCAGTGTTCCGTAACCTACGGTTCGCTGTCACCGAAAGAGCCAAAGACTTTATCGATCAACTCAACAGGCCTCGAGCACCACCGCGTACCCCTGCCCTACCCCGATGCACATGGTGGCCAGGGCATAGCGTCCACCAGAGCGCCTCAGTTGCAAGGCAGCGGCCTGAATGATGCGGGTGCCGCTCATGCCGAGCGGGTGCCCGAGGGCGATGGCGCCACCGTTGGGATTGATGCGCGGATCGTCATCGGCCAGGCCCATGCTGCGGGTACATGCAAGTACCTGGGCGGCAAAAGCCTCGTTGAGTTCGAGCACATCCATCTCTGCTAATGAAAGACCGGCCCGCTCCAGAGCCTTACGCGATGCCTCCACGGGCCCGATTCCCATGATACGCGGCTCGACCCCTGCCACTGCGCTTGAGACGATGCGCGCCAAGGGCTTCAGGTCGTGGTCCTTCATTCCCTGTTCGGATGCGAGCAACATGGCTGCAGCACCATCGTTTAGGCCCGAACTGTTGCCAGCGGTGACCGATCCATCTTTTCTGAAAGCCGGACGCAGCTTGGCAAGAGCATCAGGATTGGTATCGGGTTTTATGAACTCATCGGCCGCAAAAACGATGGGGTCTCCTTTTTTACGGGGAATGAGAACCGGCATGGTCTCCTGTTCCAAACGGCCCTCGCGCTGCGCCCGGTAGGCTTTCTGTTGCGACCGGAGGGCGAACTCATCCTGATCCTGACGCGAAATGTTGTGCAGCACGGCCAGATTCTCAGCCGTCTGCCCCATGGCATCGGTGCCATACAGTTCGTGCATGCGCGGGTTGATGAACCGCCACCCGAAACTGCTGTCGTGCATCTCGCTGTCGCGGCCGAACGGGGTCGATGCCTTCGATATCACCCAAGGACCGCGGGTCATGTGTTCGGCCCCTGCGGCCACATACACATCGCCACTGCCGGTGGCAATGGCGCGGGCCGCATCGGCCACGGCACACATGCCCGATGCACACAGCCTGTTCACCGTTATGCCGCCCACGGTGATGGGATAGCCGGCCAGAAGCAACGCCATGCGCGCCACATTGCGGTTGTCCTCGCCTGCCTGATTGGCACAACCCATTACCACATCCTCAATGGCGGCAGGATCAAGCGATGCGTTGCGCCTCAGAAGTTCGGCCAAGGGCAATGCCGCCAGATCATCGGTGCGGATGGGAGCCAAAGTGCCTCCGAAACTGCCGATAGGGGTGCGTACGGCATCAATGATGTATGCCTCGTTAAGGGTTCTGCTCATCTGTTCTGATCTAAGGTAGGGCCCGAAGCGGATGTAGATCCGTGCCGGAAACCGATTGCAAAAGTAGGCCTGAGGTACGAGGCGGCCGGCTGGTTTAGCTTCGCAGTCCTATTCCTGACAACAGCCTGAAACAGAAACCATGGAGACCACCGATCTGATAAAACTGGCCGACAGGTTTGTGAACTGCACCGACCGCCATGTGTACCTGACAGGCAAGGCCGGAACAGGCAAGACCACCTTTCTGCGCGAACTGGCCCGCACCACCCACAAACGGCATGTGGTGGTGGCCCCAACGGGCATCGCGGCACTCAATGCGCAGGGCGTCACCATCCACTCGCAGTTCCTGTTGCCTTTGGGCACTTTTCTGCCCGACCGCGATGCCCGGATAGACAGTGCCGAGATGGCCGGGTGCCATACCGCCCGCACACTTGTGGTGAAACACCCGCTCAACGGCCCTCGCAGACAGGTGCTGCGCAGCATCGACCTCCTGATCATTGACGAGGTGAGCATGCTGAGGGCCGACATACTCGATGCCATTGACGCACGGTTGCGCTCGGTGCGGGGCAATCCGCGTGTGCCGTTCGGGGGCGTGCAACTGCTGCTGATAGGAGACCTGCACCAGTTGCCACCGGTGGTGAAAGACAACGAGCGGCAGCTTATGGACCGGTATTATGGGTCGCCCCATTTCTTTGAATCGTGGGGGCTGCGCGAGGCCGGATACGTGCATATTGAACTCGAAAAGGTATTCAGGCAGAGCGATGAACGCTTTGTGGCCCTGCTGAACAACCTGCGCAACAACACCGTGACACAGGATGACATAGCCCTGCTCAACAGCCGCTACACCCCCAATGCCGGAGAAAAGGACGATGGCATTGTGACCCTGACCACCCACAATCACACGGCAGATACCTTGAATCAGGCCGGGTTGGCAAGGCTAGGAGGAAAAGCCATACGGTTCAGGGCCGAGGTGGATGGCGATTTCCCCGAGTCGGCCTACCCAGTGAATGAATACATAGAACTCAAGGTGGGTGCCCAGGTGATGTTCATGAAGAACGACTCGCGCGATGGGATTTACCAGAACGGGACCTTGGCCAAGGTGATAGAGTTGGCCGATGATCATGTGGAGGTGTTGCTGCGCGACAAGAACGAACGGTACGTGGTGCGCCAGGAGGTATGGCAGAACAAGCGATACACCGTGAACGAGCGCACCCGCGACCTTGATGAGGAACTAATAGGCAGTTACACGCAGTATCCGCTGCGGCTGGCGTGGGCCATAACGGTGCACAAGAGCCAGGGCCTCACATTCGACCGTGCCATCATTGACGTGGGCCGTGCCTTTGCCCCAGGTCAGGTATATGTGGCCATGAGCCGCCTGCGCAGTCTCGAAGGGTTGATGTTCCGCACACGCATCGATCCCAACGTAGTGACCACTGATCCGGTGGTGGCCGCATTCAACCAGAAAAAAGATGAGCAGCCACCGCTGAGCGAATCGCTGAGACAGGGACAGGCGCACTACCTATGGACACTCATCACCAACACATTCAGTTTCGCTGACACTGTGAATCTGATAGAGAACACCTTGCGCAGAGATGACACAGTGAGCACTTTCAACGACTCAGCGCTGCGCAATGCCCTGCCCGAGCTGCTGGCCATGCTGCAGGCTGAGGAGGCGAACACTGGCAGATTTCGCCATCAGGTACACGCCCTGCTCCAGGCGGCCGACACGGTACATCTGCTTGAGCGGGTGGGCAAGGCAAGCAACTATTACTCGTCAAAACTTGAGGAATGGATGTTCCACCTCTTCTCGCACATGGCCATGGTGAGGCGCCTGAGTAAGGCCAAGACCTACTACAACACCCTATCAGAAGTGGACGTGCTGCTGACCAAACGGCTGACCGATGTATGGAAGGTGAGTCGGATAGCCGGTGATATTATAAACGGCACACCCACCACCACCGAACCGGCCGAGGCCGAGCGGATGAAAAAACTGCGGGGTCTGCTGATGAATAAGGCCGAGGAGATGCTGGGCGATTGGAAACCAGAGAAAGGTAGCAGCGGCCGCGAACGCAAGCCCAAGAAATCGGTCAGTGAAAGACCTACAGACAAAAAACTAAAGGTTGACACGTACAAAGAGACCCTTGCACTGTTCAATCAAGGATTGAGTCTTGAAGAGATAGCCGTGGGGCGCGGACTGAAAGCATCGACCATCGAGACGCACCTATCAAAAGCTGTGCAGGTGGGTGATATCCGTATCGATCAGGCCTTGCGTCCCGAAGCGATCATAGAGCTGACCGACCACGTGCGCAAACACCCCGAAATGAGCCTCGGTGAGCGCGTTGCGGCACTCAATGCACGGTACTCGCACGGGGCGGTGCGCATGGTACTGTCGCACCTCAACAGGTCGGAAACGCCCGCCTGACGGCACTTGCAGGGCCTATACACTGAAAATGCGTACGATAGGCCGAACCGATCAGTTAAATGCCGATATTCGCGGCCCTTTTTAACAATAACCAATTCCAATTTTCTCAGTAGATGGCGACCAAGATCAGATTGCAGCGTCACGGAAAGAAAGGCTATGCGGTGTTCCACATCGTAGTAGCCGACCAGAGAGCCCCACGGGATGGGAGGAAGATTGAGAAGCTTGGCGTGTACAACCCTAACACCAATCCAGCCACGATCGATATCGATTTCGACCGTACGCTTGATTGGGTGAACAAGGGCGCCCAGCCGACCGATACTTGCCGCGCCATCCTGAGCTACAAGGGGGTCCTGTACAAGAAGCACCTCTTAGATGGGGTGAAGAAAGGAGCATTCAGCCTTGAAGAGGCTGAGAAGCGCTTCAGCGAATGGACCGAGGCCAAGGCCGGTAAGATCGAGGGCAAGCGCGGAAGTCTGCGCAGTGCCAGCGCAAAGGCCGCTGCCGACCGCCTGAAGGCAGAGAGCGCAGTGCGCGAGAACATTGCTGCCAAGGTGTTGGCCAAGAACTCGCCATTGGCCGAAGAGGCTGCTGCCGCTGTTGAGACTGAGGCAGTAGAAGAGAGCACCGAGGCCGCAGCCGATGCAGCCCCGGAGGCAGCCGCTGAGTGATGCCTGCCGCCCCCGCGAAGCCTCTGTGCCCCGTTGGCACTGTGACTCGCACACATGGGCAGCGTGGTTCCGTTAGGGTCCGCATCACGGCCGAAAAGGTCAGATTCAAAGTAGGAGAACCGGTCTTTGTCCGTTTAGGGCAAGGGCCGGTTCCCTTTTTTGTGCGGTCGGCCCAGGAGGTGGGTCATGAATGGGAACTGAGCTTTGATCATGTCGATGACGAAGCGTACGCCATGCGCCTTGTTCGATGCGAGGTGCTGGTATATGGCAGACAGTCGGCCCAGAAACAGGATGATGACCTCGAACAGCTGGTAGGCTGGAAGGTGACCGACCCGATGCATGGCGACCTGGGTACCATTTCATCCATCATGGAGATGAAGGCCCATGCGGTGCTGGTAGTTGATCACAACGGCACAGAGGTGCTGATACCGGCTGTAGAACCCATCATTGAGAAAATAGACAAGCGAAAGCGCACGGTGCACTGCGCTCTGCCCGATGGGCTTCTTGAGCTTTATTTGAATGCCTGAGCCTTACTTTCAATTCAAGCGTTTCAGGGTCCATCACAGTTCCGCTTTCAAGGTCGGTACCGATGGTGTGCTGCTTGGCGCATGGGCACAATTGAATGCGGGGGCCACTGTGTTGGACATTGGGACAGGGTCTGGCCTCATTGCACTGATGATGGCTCAGAAAGGTGCAAAAACCGTGCATGCCATTGACGTGGATCCTTTTGCTGCCGCAGAGGCCGCCAAGAATTTCATGCAGTCATCTTTTGGGGGAATATCAGGGCACGCCTGCGCGCTGCACCTGTGGCAACCGCCAGATAGGCAGGGCTACGACCTTATCATCAGCAACCCTCCTTTCTTCTCGCGCAGCACACCGGCCGCAACAGACACGCGTCACAGAGCGCGCCACACCGAATCGCTCACTCCCACCCTACTCTTCAGCCACGCGGCACCATTGCTCCGTGCCGATGGCGCCATGTGCATCATCATCCCCGAAAGAGAAAGTCCAACATTCCTTGCCGCAGCCGAAGAAGTTGACCTACAGGTACGCGAAGTGTGCCGAGTGATTCCCCAGCCCGCATCAACATCTGTGCGGTTGCTGCTCCGCTTTGCAAAAGGCGATGGCCCAAATAGGCGCACCGAACTGCTTATTAAAGATGGTTCAGGTCAGTTAACCTCGGAATACCGGACACTTCTGGGCCCGTACCTACTGCGCTTGTGATGCACCGAAAAAGCTGAAACGCACTTTCCCATAGGCGCGCAGCTCTTTGAAATGAGGCATGTCGGCCAGATCTGTGTCAGGGCCGTGTTCCATGATGAGTATGCCTTCATCCGCAAGTGACCCATTCTGAAAAATGACCGAGACAAGGTCGTGGTGGAGTGGCAGTGCATAGGGCAGATCGCAGAAAATGAGGTCGTACCGTGTACGATGGCCATGAAGGAAACGCGTCACATCGGCCACAACGGTATCAACCTTTAGGCCCAGCTGACCGGCCGCAGCGCGCACAAAGGCGGCACAGGCCCTGTTGGAATCGACCGCTGTTACGCTCAAAGCCCCGCGCGATGCGAATTCAAGACTGATACTGCCCGTGCCACAACACAGATCGAGCACGCGCAAACCTTCAAAGTCAATCCGGTTGTTGAGGATATTGAACAACGCCTCCTTGGCCAGATCGGTAGTGGGCCGGACCGGAAGTCCCTTGGGCGGATTGAGCCTTCGCCCCCCGCAGGTACCTGAGATTATGCGCATGAAAGGCTGATACGGAAAATCATGAATCCACTACCCCCTAGGCACATATGCTGACAATGTGTCCTTGTGAATTCTCCGAGTCTATTGGCCAAAATACTCTCGGGATTTTGGGTGATCTCACCTTCGGGCACTGAGTAATATCCCATGACAGGGCAATCATCCGTGCAGATCCCAGAGCACCACCGCAACATCTTCTGCCACGCGGTTGAATGGATACGGGAAAGGTACACTTTCGGTGCGTGCATCGGGCCTGACCGATCTGAAATAGCGGGAGAGCGTACGTTGCAGCTCAGTCGTGTCGTCAAAAAAGGTGGAGACCCTAACATCGGCCATTGCCGGATCGATGCCTGCAGCCTTTGCGGCACTGAGGGCGAAATAGAGTGCATCGTCATCGCCAGTGGTCTCGAATCGGTTGATGAGACTGACGCCATCGGCACCGAGCGCGTAGATATCGACCCATCGGCCCACCACCATAACGTGGATGCGCGGCCCTTTCCCTGCTTTTTCGCAGTGCCGCACAAAGGCGTTCTGGATACCCTGCAACTTACAACCGGGGGCCCAGCGCTCCAGTTCATGCGCAAGCGCCCCTGGTATGCGGATAAGGTGCGTGACACTATCAGCAGCCTTGGCTGAAATCTTCGCATCATCAGGCTCGCCATGGAATTGAAGCCTGAAAAGGTCTGCCCGACCTGAAGGGTCATCAAGCCCTTCAGGCATCAATATCTCATCGGCCCCATGAATCATGACAGTGACCTGACCCACAGCCTTTCCATAGCTGGACAACGCTTGGCCCACGCGTTGTGACCAACGTGCATCGCCCACGGTCTCAGGGAATTCGATGGAACGCAGACTCACAGGCTTGCGTGCGCCATCGTAACCGAGCACAAAAACGCCCTTCCTACACATAAGGACGGCCGTACCCGATTGGGCACGGCCGTCTTCAGTGCGCAGATCCAGGCCGCTGTGGCCCAAGGCCTCCAGGGCCGTCACATCATTCCCAGTTGCCACTGGTAGATGGATCGTCCATTGATCCTACCCTTAACTCCTTCTCGGGGTCATAATACACGGCCTCGATACCAGCAAAGATGTCCTTGTACGAAGCCACCACTTCAAAAACAGGCACCTCTACTGCGCCTTTCATCACTTTGCCACAGCGCATGCTGAAGGGCACTTTCTCGCTGTGCGGGATGAAACGGATGCTCTGCAGATCGCTCCGCTCTTTGAACAGGCTGTCGCGCACACCTACCAGAATGGTGTCGCGCTTGATGATGCCCGCGGCCAGAGCCTGAGCCTCGGTGAGGCTGTCCGGTACCCGGCCTATGGCCTTCACAACCCTGAACTGCTCGCTCTCAATGAAATGAATTAGGCTATCGAAATCGGATGTGTAGTGCTGATGTTCAGAACGGTAGGCCATCTGAGCTGCACGAAGGTCTTTGAGTGCAGCGATGACATCGGCACGCCTGTCCTGTTCCATCACATTGAACTCAATGCGGTCCATGATGCTGCGGTAGCAGAAGAAGGCACTGACCACCGAGAGTGGCAGGAACACGAACAACAGAAGTTTCTGTGCACTGCCACCCAACACCTCAAGTTTCATAAGCAGCATGAAAAGGCTCACCAGAACCACCAGGGTGCCCCCGAACAGCCAGTAGCCATTTTGGCCACCGAAAAGAGCCATGTATATGATGAATAGGCCGCTCAAGCCGAAAATGACCGGCCAGAGATAGTCGCCAAGGGTCTTCCAGATGTTTCCCATCTTGGTTTAGCTGTGTTGTTTGGTATTGTGATCGTGCCCTATCAGGGGCGTGCAAAACTAATCGGGAATCGGATCATTCCCTCAATACTGTGCAACTGCGTGCCGACCTGAGTGAGCGGTAATTTTGCCCGACCAAAAAAAAGATATGACACGTGCAGCTGCACTTGTGTGCCTGTTACTCCTGCCTGTGCTGACCATGGCGCAGACCATACGCGGCAAGGTGGTGGACGGTGCCACGGGCGAGACTCTGATTGGCGTGAATGTGACCCTGGCAGTGGGTCGTGGGGCGGTGACTGACCTCGATGGGCGCTTTGAGATCAAAGGAGATGTGGGGGTGAATAACCTTAACATCTCATTCCTTGGTTATCGTAAGGCCGAGCGGAAGGTGACCCTCGTTGCAGGTGAGACTCAGAATATCGATATCAAGCTGCAGGTAGAGTCAAAGGAGCTTGATATAGTTGTGGTGACCGGGAGCCAGTATGAGAAGAAGATAAATGAGGAGATGGTGACCATTGATGTGGTGAAGAACTACCTCATTGAGAACAACAATGCGCCCGACCTGAAGGCGGCCGTGGACAAGGTTCCCGGAGTAACGGTACTTGATGGGCAGGTGAGCATACGGGGCGGCAGCGGCTACAGCTACGGGGTAGGCAGCCGCGTGCAGATGGTGGTTGACGATATGCCCATGCTCAGCGGTGACATGGGTGATATACACTGGGGCTACATGCCCATTGAGGTGACAGAGCAGGTTGAGGTGGTGAAAGGTGCTGCCAGCAGCATGTACGGCAGTAGCGCTCTAAACGGGGTCATTCACATACGCACCGGATGGGCCGGAGAAAAGCCTGAGACCGATGTGCGCACGTACATGGGTTTCTATAATAACCCGAGGCTTAAAGGTGCCCGTTGGTGGGACGAGAGCGAGAGCCCCATTCTGGCTGGTGCATTCATTTCGCACCGCCAGCGTTTCGGAAATCTCGATCTGGTGGTGGGCAGCCATGTCAGCTCAGACCAGACATATCTAAAAACGGGCCATAGGCAGATAGGCCGCTTCAACTTCAAGACGAGGTACCGCGACAAGAAAGTGAAGGGCCTGACCTATGGCATTGCCGGCAACATCCAGTACCAGCAGAGTGGCCGCTTCATTCTATGGGCCGATGACACCACAGGAGCCTATGTACCCATGAGCGGCACCGACAACCGGGACAAATACTATTTCCTGAACATTGACCCACAGATCAGTTATGTGTCTGAGAAATACGGCAGTCATTCCGTGCGCAGCCGTTTCTTTCAGGTTGCAAGGCATGGATCTGATGGTGGCCTGACCGCAACATCCAATGTGCTTTATGCCGACTATAGGTTCCAGCACGAATTCAAATACCGCTTCCACTTGATTGCAGGAACAAGTTTCAGCCACACCTGGAGTTTCAGTTCCCTTTACCCTGATATAACCCTTGTCACCGAGAATCCGGCACTGTATGCCCAATTGGAGAAGAAACTTGGTAAGCGGTTAAACCTCCTTTTCGGCATTCGCGATGAATGGTATATCGTGCATGGTCTCGGCACCGAGAGTTCGGACCCCATTTTCCGTGGGGGCATCAATTATCAGGTGGCCAAGAAGACCAACATCAGAGCATCTTTCGGGCAATCATACCGCTTTGCGAGTGTGGCTGAACGCTACATCCAGGCAAGTTTAGGCAGTGTGATCCGCATATTGCCCAATGACAGTCTTCAGAGCGAGCGCGGATGGAGCGCAGAGTTGGGAGTGAAACAGGGTTTCAGGATCGGCAATTGGAACGCCTTTGCTGATCTGGCCATCTTCTGGATGGAAATGAAGGATATGATTGAATTCTCGCCAGGCGTCTTCAATATCGACAATGGCTCAGGTGTGCTTGAACCGACACTCGGATTCAGAGCTTCGAATGTGGGACATGCCCGGGTAGCAGGTATTGAGCTCGGCCTCACGGGCGATGGGCGCATCGGGCCGATTCCGTTGCGCATTTACGGTGGCTACACGTTCAATTATCCGGGCGACCTGGAGTCTGACACATCGCAACGAAACGTGGGTGTGTTCCTCCAGAACATGTTTCAGAGCGGAAGTTTCCCTGATACACTCACCTCCATGGAAGACACGACCCAGTATCTGAACCGGTTCCTGAAATATCGCTTACGCAACGTGTTCAAGTGCGACATGGAATTTGATCTGGGCCGGTTCACCATTGGCGGTGCGGTAGCGTATAACAGCTACATGGAGCGGATAGATGGATATTTCAACCTGATAAACAGTGGCATAGCCCATTACCGCAAATTGAACGAGCGCGGCATCTGGACCTTGGATCTTCGCCTCACATTCCGTGTCACGAAGCGCAGTTCGTTCACCGTGGTGGGCAAGAACGTGACCAATGAATTTTACAGTCTGCGGCCCGGAGTGATGGAGGCCCCGAGGAGCTTTACGGTTCAGTACAGATTGAACATCTGACCGAAGATTCCCATATCGACACCCCACGTGAACACCGTGCGGTAGGCTAGGATAATCAGGCCCAGAATGGCAAATGGGACGAATTCCCAAACTGAGGATTCGGTCGATTTGAATAGGCGTATGTTCTCTTCGCTCGGCAACCTCCAGATGAAGACCGAGTGGACGAACATGAACATGAATGCCCCGCTAATGGGCAATGAATTATAGGGAAGTTGGACAATGAGCGTGATCAGCCAACCGAAGAAAATTGGCAGACTCACATTCATAAACAGGAAATTCCTGCGGGCACGGGTGCCCTGCACCGTCTCCTTGTTTGTGGCAGTCTGCAATAAAGGCTTGATATACAAAAAGGTAGATGATATATAGATAATGGTTCCGAATATGGTGATGGCCCAACTGGTACTCTTGCTGTAATACATGTATGCACCGAAATAGCCGATGTTGTAATTCCACTTCAACGGCATCATGCCCAGACGATGCATCAGGATGGCCCCACTCACCAGACTGGTGACCAACAACAGTCTGCGCACACTGACTGTGAGCGACTTGCGGAACAGATAGTAGATGAGCAATGGCAAAACGTAGAATATGGCCACAAGGATGGCTCCAGAAATAAAGGTGCGTTTCACGGCATGGGAATACCACCCATCGCTGTTGCCCCATTGGATCTTATCGAAGTGGAGGGTGGTATCGATAAGGAAATGTTCGGCCGCAAGGGCAGTGGAGAAATCGTAGCCGATATAGAGAATAAGAAAGATGCCTGCCACCAAGGCAGACGAACGTGCCAGCTCCAGATAAACACCAGGACGCGACCACTCTGCGGTGAGAAGGTCAGCCTCTTGGCGCCAACGAGACTTCATCGTGGGGCACTGACGATACGGAGCTGCGCGAACTTGAGCAGGAGCTGCTTATTGCCGGCACCCTGAAAGAACACGGTGGCCTTCACATTGGGTGCCACACCATCAAGCTGCACCACCTTGCCCTTGCCGAACTTATCATGAATCACGTCCATGCCCACGATGATCTTCTCCACATTGCCGCTGTTGCCAGCCGTGCTGTCCACTGGGCCGGTCACGCGGCTGTCATCGTATTTGCGCAGATTGCGCTTGGGGGCTGGTGCGGTTGTGGTGCTCATGGACTCTGTAGACTTCGGCTTGAACAGTGTAGTTTGCGAATCAGCTTGCAAATTTACACTTTTCCTTCTGAATTCCTCTTGTGAATCAAGCATTTCTACATGTTCCTGCGGCAGTTCATCGATGAAACGGCTCGGTTCGCTGTATGTCATGTTACCCCACTTGAACCGGCTCATGGCATACGTGATGTTGATCTTTTTCTCAGCGCGGGTCAGGGCCACATAGAAAAGTCTCCGTTCTTCCTCAAGGTCCCTGCGGTCGGCAAGGGCCATCTGCGATGGAAATAAGTTCTCCTCCAGCCCTACAATGTACACGTACGGGAATTCAAGTCCCTTGGCCGAGTGCACGGTCATCAGCGCCACTTTGTTGCGGCTCTCCGCATCTTTATCGTTATCGGCATCGGTAAGCAGAGCTATCTCGGCAGTGAACTCTGACAGAGTGCGCACCTCGCTCTCGCGGATCTCGCCCTCGGCAGGGGCATCTTCAACAAACTCCTTTATTGCATTGAGCAGCTCCTGGATATTCTCATAGCGGCTCACTCCTTCGGGGGTACGGTCCTCGTACAGATCCTTCATCAGTCCGCTGGCATTGGCTATGCGCGATGCGAGAGTGAATGCATCGTGGGTGGGCAGTTCGGCCCTGAAGCTCATTACCATGGTCGCAAACTCATGCAACTTGCGGCCCACTGCCCCTGCAAAAGCCTGATTCAGGATATCAGGGTTGCTGATCACATCCCACATGCTGATGCCGAAACTGTCGGCCACCACAATGATCTTGTCCAATGTGGTGCCACCTATGCCGCGTGCCGGATAGTTGATTACGCGTTTGAGGGCCTCTTCATCCTTGGGGTTCACCACCAGCCTGAAATAACCCATCAGGTCGCGCACCTCCTTGCGGTCGTAGAAGCTCAGGCCGCCATAGATCCTATATGGCAGGTTCATCTTGCGCAGGGCCTCTTCAATGGCCCGGCTCTGAGCGTTGGTGCGGTACAGGATGGCAAAGTCGCTGTCGCGCGCCTGCTCATTCATCTTGGTCTCGAAAATGGACCGGGCCACCAGCATGCCCTCTTCATTGTCTGTCAGGGCGCGGGTCACGGTAATAGGACTCCCTTCATCATTATCCGTCCAGACGGTTTTCTTAAGTTGATCGTGATTGTTAGCAATAATGCTGTTTGCCGCGCCAACTATGTGCTTGGTACTGCGGTAGTTCTGTTCAAGTTTGAAGGTCTTTGCATCTGGATAATCCTTACGGAAGTTGAGGATGTTCTGGATATTGGCACCACGGAAAGCGTAGATGCTCTGGGCATCATCGCCCACCACGCAGATATTCTCGAATCGGGCCGCCAGACGCTTCACAATCAGGTACTGGGCGTAGTTGGTATCCTGGTACTCATCCACCATAATATACCTGAACCGGTTCTGATACTTATTGAGCGCCTCGGGGAAATCGCGCAGCAGCACGTTGGTGAAATAGAGCAGGTCGTCAAAGTCCATTGCACCTGCTTTGAAGCAGCGGTCAGCGTATTTCTTGAAGACGATGCCCAGCTTGGGTTTCATCTGCTGGCGGTCCTCAGAGAATATCTCATCATTTTGGAGGTACTCGTTGGCCGATATGAGGTTGTTCTTGGCGCTGCTGATGCGGGCATGCACTATGCTCGGTTTGTACACCTTGTCGTCAAGATTCTCTTCCTTGATGATGGCCTTGAGGAGATTGCGCGAATCGTTGGTGTCGTAAATCGTGAAATCCTTGGGGAAACCCAATTTCTCTGCCTCCTGCCTCAGTATGCGGGCAAACACGCTGTGGAATGTGCCCATCCAGATATTCTTCGCCTCGGTGCCGCCCACTATGGTATGTATGCGTTCGCGCATCTCGCGGGCAGCCTTGTTGGTGAAAGTGAGGGCGAGGATGTTGAATGAATCGACCCCTCTGTTCACCAGGTGAGCAACGCGATAGGTGAGTACACGGGTCTTGCCCGATCCTGCACCGGCAATGATCATCACGGGGCCTTCAGTGGTCTCAACGGCCTGACGTTGTGGGGTGTTGAGGCCCTTGAGAAAATCGGATAAAGTGGTTTCCATCTGGTGCAAAAATACCGTGGCGGCCGGTCATCGACCTGCATCGTAGGCAGCATCGGCCCAAAACTTCTCAAGTTCAAAATGATGATTGAGAACACGATGGGCCCGAGAGTCAATGCCTATCACATAGCTCCTGCAAAATCCGGATGGCAAGGCTGCGAGGGACAGTGAATAATTGCACCCCATACCGCAGGCCTATCTTTGCGCAGGCCGCAAATGAAGATATCTGCAAGTGTATATGCCGACCAGCGCAAGAACCTTGTAGCCACGGTGCGCGATCTGGAGGCCCATGGTGCAGATATGCTTCACATAGACTGCCATGGCGAGCCTAAGATCTTTGAGGACATCCGCACCGTACGCAGTATCACTGAGTTGCCTATCGACCTGCATCTCATAGTCCCCCGCCCACAGCTATTTGGCGATCTGTTGCGCCATACCCCTGTCGACTACCTCACCATCCAATACGAGACGCTGGCCTCTGATGCAGAGCTGCCCACCCAAGGGCACCGGCACTTGGGCATGGCATTTTCTGAAGGCACCGAGCCCGCTGCCTTTTCACCTTTTGCAAATCAGTGCGATTTTGTGCTCATCATGGCCACCACCCCGGGTGTGAGCGGAGGGGTTTTTCAGACCACCAGTTTCCGCACTGTGCGCGAATTTGCGCGTCTCTACCCCGGCCGCAGACTGCATGTTGATGGCGGGGTGAATGCCGAGGTATCCTTTATCCTGCGCAACATGGGTGTGTGGTGCGCGGTCAGCGGCTCATACCTATTTAAGGAGGCCACTCTGGGCGGTGCAATGCTCAAGTTGAAGAGCGGAATGACCGAATCGCATTTCTGCGTGCGTGATTTCATGCGCACGATGGACGAGACCCCCCACCTGCGGACCGAAGACATCACCACCGAGCGCATACTTCGCAGCATTGAAGATAAGCGCCTCGGTTTCACCCTGATCGTTGATAGGCATGGAACCCTGACAGGCATGGCGAGCAATGCCGACCTGAGGCGTGGCATGTTGAACCACATCAACGACCTGAGGGCGCTGAGCCCGGAACATCTGATCAACCGCAATCCGATAGCTGTGAGTGAAAAACTCACCGTGAAGGAACTGCTGAGCCATATCCGCAGGCAGCCCATTCCCATCAATTACCTGCCTGTAACGGATGATAAAGGTGTGCTGGTAGGATGCCTCACATTTAACGACCTGATAAAAGGAGAGGCCTGAACGGGCCTGAGATTCAAAAGGAACGAGATGATCATTGACCTGAAAAAAGATGTGGGCCGGGTCCGGGCCGAGGAACTTGCCCAAGTGGCGCGGGCATTCCTGATACATGATGGCGAACGGCATGTGCTGATAAACGGATCGGGGGTGAAGGAACTGCCCCAAGGACTGGAGGCCGAAACTGAGGCCGTGTATGTGTTTGCTGACGACATGCAGCTCAGTTCGCGCAAATACCGCGACCAGACACGCACGGTGCGTTTCGGAAATACGGTGATCGGCGGCAGCAGCGGCAATACGGTAGTTATAGCCGGACCGTGCTCTGTAGAGAGCGAGAGTCAGATACGGCAGAGTGCCGCACTGCTCAACGAGTTGGGAATAGGCACCTTGCGGGCCGGATGCTACAAGCCGCGCACATCGCCATACAGCTTTCAGGGCATGGGCCTCGAAGGTCTGCTGCTGCTGGGCAGGATGCGCCAGGAGCATGGTCTGAGCATCATTACAGAGGTGCGCGATGCATCGCAGGTGGACGAGGTGATTGATCATGCCGACATAGTGCAGATCGGGGCCAAGGCCATGTACGATCAGGGCATTTTGCGCAAATGCGGCAAGGCCCGCAAACCAGTGCTGCTCAAGCGCGGGTTCGGCAGCACGCTACAGGAGTTTGTGCAGGCGGCCGAGTTCATCCTTTCGGGCGGTAACCCCGATGTGATACTGTGCGAGCGCGGAATCCGAACGTTTGAGACCAAGACCCGATTCACCCTCGACCTGTGTGGGGTGGCGTACCTCAAGGAACACACCAACCTGCCCATCATTCTCGACCCTTCGCACGCCATAGGTTATGCCTACGGTGTGGCCGACCTCTCGCGGGCCTGCACCGCCATGGGTGTAGATGGACTTCTTATAGAGGTGCACCCTACACCGGCCACTGCGAAGAGCGATGCCAGCCAGCAGATTGACCACGATGCCTTCAGGGCACTGCTAAGGACCCTGCACCCCGTGGCCGCGGCCGTGGGACGGAAAATTGTTTGAAATTTCAATACCAACTAAATCCAACAGAGATGACACGGGCCATAAAAATGCTGGTGCTCGATGTGGACGGTGTGATGACCGATGGCGGCATGTATTACACCGAGTCTGGCGACCAGTTCAAGAAATTTGACAGCAAGGACGGCATGGGCATTAAACTGGTCATGCAGCAGGGCATACGGGTGGCTTTCCTGAGTTCGGGCACCAATACGGGCATCATCTGCGACAGGGCCGCCACATTGGATGTGCCTCTCGTTTATGCCGGAAAGGGCGATAAACTCGACATACTCAAGCGCTGGTGTGCTGAATCGGATATGGCCCTGAATGAGGTGGCCTATATGGGCGATGATGTGAACGACCTGGCCTGCATAGGCGCGGTGGGCCTTTCGGGCTGTCCTGCTGATGCCGTGGCAGCCGTGAAGCAGGCGGTGACACACGTCATGACCCGAAACGGTGGGGCCGGCTGCGTGCGGGAGTTCATCGATGCACACATTTTGAATTAAGGATAGACGGAAACCAGCTGGCGATGGCAAAGGCACTCATACCCCTGATCATCGCCTGCACCCTGGCATGCTCGCCACGGGCCAATTGCCCGCCTGCGGAACTTCACACAGCCGAAGGGGCCGAAAAGGCTTTGAATGACTACTATGCCGCGGTGAGCAGAGATGGTCTGATGGCCGAGTTCGCTTACCTTGACAGTTCAGAGGCATTTTTCTGGGTGCCGCCAGGATACACCGCGGCCATAGGTTTCGATAGCGTGGCCTCGGCCATAAGGCGCAATGCAAATCAGTGGCGGCATATTGAAATAGGTTTCGACACCGTGGCCGTACACCTCACCGGACCGCAGACGGCCACGTATTCGGGCAGGTTGCATGCTGAGATGACCGACACCGCTGGAAATGTGACCGACATCCATCTTGTGGAGACAGGCACCTTGATCAGACGCGCAGACGGTTGGAAACTGCTCTGTGGGCAGACTTCCCTGATTCCCAGATAACGGGTCACAATTTTTGAGTTGACCGAGCCTTGGAGCACCCCTCGGCTACCTTCGCGCCCCATGCGATGGGTGTGGCGGACATTGGCTATAGCACTGTTGCTGCCGCTGCTGCTCTGGCTCGGGGCCGAGGCCGTGTTTCGCCTCACTGTGCCTGAGCCTCCAGCGCTCGATGCCGATGCCGCCACTGTGGCCGTGAACCCCTCGGGCAATGTGCGGCAGAGTGCCCATGGCTGGTACCAACGGCATCCTTCGGGGCTATGGGAAGCCTACATTGAAGGCGAACCGTACCAGCGCGGGCTAGAACTCGGTCAACTGGCCATGGCCCAGGTGCGCGAGCAGGAGGAGCACTTTGTGGCCCAGATCCGCAGGCTAGTGCCCGGCACTCTGCTGTTGCGGAGCCTGCGGTACGGGGTGGCGTGGTTCAACCGCGACCTCAACCGCCACGTGCCTTTTGAGTTCCAGCGCGAGATATGGGGCATGAGCCGCGCCTTTGACCCAAAGAATGACTGGATAGGCCCGCCCTATGCCCGTGTGATGAACTACCATGCGGCCCACGACATAGGCCACGCCCTGCAGGATCTGAGCATCGTGGGCTGCACCTCGTTTGCGGCATGGGGCAGCGCCAGTGCCGACAGCAGCCTCATCATTGGCCGCAACTTCGATTTTTACATGGGTGAGGACTTTGCCCGCGACAAGATGGTGCTGTTTGTGCGGCCCGACAGCGGACATGCCTTTGCCAGCATCACCTGGGCGGGATTCATGGGCGTGGTGAGCGGAATGAACGAGATGGGGCTCACCGTGACGCTCAACGCGGCCAAGTCGAGCGTGCCCACAGGGTCGAAGACCCCCATATCCATGCTGGCCCGCGAGATATTGCAGTATGCCGGCAACATCAGCGAGGCAGTGGCCATTGCACAGAGGCGCGAGACCTTCGTCTCCGAGAGCATCCTCATAGGGTCGGCTGCCGATGGCCGGGCTGTGATCATTGAGAAATCTCCTGAACGTATTGGGGTGTTTCAGCCCGATGGGAACAGGATGGTGTGTGCCAATCATTTCCAATCGGAGGCATTCTCGAACGACAGCGCCAATGCCCAGTTTGGGCGGATGAGCGACAGCCCTTACCGCTTTGCCCGCATGAACGGCCTGCTCGACTCCATCGGCCCGGTCAGTGCCGCATCGGCCGCACTCATTCTCCGCACCCGCACCGATGCGAACGGCACCGACATCGGGCTGGGCAATCCGCGCAGCATCAACCAACTTATCGCTCACCACGCGGTCATATTCAGACCCGAAAAAAGAATGATGTGGGTGAGCACCCAGCCGTACCAGTTGGGCCCCATGGTGTGCTACGACCTGAACAGGGTGTTCGGTGGCCGAAGGGCCGATGTGAACGGACCGGTTGCGGCTGATTCATTGACCATACCCAGCGACCCCTTTGCCGAGAGCGTGGCCTTTGCCGGCTATGCCCACTTCCGCGAGGTGCGCCAGCGCATCATCGGGTATACACTTTTGGGACAGGACCTTGACTGGGATGCCGACCAAGAGGCGGCCTTCATCCGCTCAAATCCCAACAGCTATCTCACCTACCTGTACCTTGGCGACCTGCACCGCGCCAAAGGCGACAGGCGAGCGGCCATGGCCCATTACAGCAAGAGCCTGACCCTGTCTGTTGCCTCGCTGAGCGAGGAACAGAGCATAAGACAACGCATAGACGAATGCCTGAAGGAGGACTGACCACCCTTGAGACCGATGGTGCACTGCGCCTGCGGGTACAGACCAAGCTGCTGAACCAGCACCTCGAGATGCTGCTTCACCGTTCGCCCTATTACCGTCAACGGTTGCCCCAGCCTCTGGCGCTGGGTACGGTCGCTGCGCTGCAAGATCTGCCCTTCACCACCAAAGACGAGCTGGCCGCTCACAATGCCGAGTTTCTGGCCGTGCCACCGCAGGCCGTGGTGGACATTGCCACCACCAGCGGCACCCTTGGCGAGCCGGTGGCCTACCACCTCACCGAGGCCGACCTGCAGCGGCTGGCCCGCAACGAGGCCGGGTCTTACCGCATAGCAGGCTGCACCGAGGCCGATGTGTTCCAGCTCCTCACCACCCTCGACAAGCGTTTCATGGCCGGGCTAGCCTATTTCCTCGGGGTGCGCGAGCTGGGCGCCACCATCATCCGCAGCGGCCCCGGGGCCCTCGAGCTGCAATGGGAGAGCATCCTGCGTTTCGGCCCCACGGTGCTCATTGCCGTGCCCTCGTTCGTGCCCCGCCTCATAGCCCACGGCAAGGAGATGGGCATCGATGTCAATTCGACCTCCGTGAGGCGCATCATCTGCATAGGCGAGCCCGTGCGCCATGCCGACCTGAGCCCCAACCACCTGGCGCAGCGCATCACGGCCCAATGGGATGTGCGTCTTCATTCCACCTACGCCAGCACCGAGATGGCCACGGCCTTTACCGAATGTGGCCATGGCACGGGTGCGCACGTGCAGCCCGATCTTGTCATCCTAGAAGTGATTGACGCCAACGGACAGCCGGTGCGCGATGGCGAGGCGGGCGAAGTTGTGGTGACCCCCTTGGGTGTGGAGGGCATGCCCCTGCTGCGCTACCGCACGGGCGACATCTGCCACCTCTACACCGCCCCATGTGCCTGTGGGCGCACCACCCCGCGCCTGGGGCCTGTGGTGGGCCGCAAGCAGCAGTTGCTCAAGCTTAAGGGCACATCGGTGTACCCCACGGCCATCATCGAGGAGCTGAACGCACTGCCCGAGGTGCGCAACTTTGTGGTAGAGGCCCTGCGCGATGAGTACGGCCTCGACCGCGTGCTGCTGCGACTCACCCTGCCCGACCCAGCCCTGCGCCAGAAGGTGAGCGACCACCTGGCCGCCAAGCTGCGGGTGCGGCCCGACATAGAACTGATGACCAACGATGCCGTGAACCGCCTCAAACTGAACGAGAACCGCAGGAAGCCCAACATATTCATCGACAGGCGCTGACAGCAGGGAAACCGGTACCTTCATGCCCATGCAGCCCGAACGGCCATCATTCATCCGGAAAGAGCTATTCTGGGAATTTGATGTCGATGCCATCGACCCTCAACGACATGCGCAAATGGTGGTGGCCCGAGTGGCCCAACGTGGCAATGTGGCCGATATCCGCGCCCTATTCAGGTTCTATGGGGCAAAAGCGATAGCCGATGCGCTACTGGATGAACGCTCCCTGGACAAGAGGACACTGGCCCTCTTCGCCAACTTACTTCAGATACCGGAATCAGACTTCAGATGCTACGCACAGAATCAGTCAGACCAGAACTTCTGGCCCTATTGAGGCAACTTATGGCTTTTGATTCGCTGAGCGAGTTCAAGTTGGTAGGTGGTACCGCACTGGCCCTTCAGTTAGGACATCGGCACTCGGTGGATATCGACATGTTCTGTTTCTCCCAGTTTGACGGGAGAAGGATTGAACATGAACTCATACAGCGTTTGAGGCCCGAGTTCAATGAACAGACCGAGTTCATGCTTCAGTTTCATGTCAATGGCATAAAGGTCGATCTGATCAGATACCCGTATGCCCCGAATTTCGACACCATAGAGGTGGATGGCATCCGTATGCTCGACCTGCGCGATATCGCCACCATGAAGCTCAACGCTCTGACCAATCGGGGAGCGAAGAAAGACTTCTACGACACCCGTTGTGCTATTGGGCGAAGCGAACATTTTTGATTTGGCCTAATGGTCTTCCGCTCAGTGCATTATCAAGTTGAATCATGGTCATTGCGGCCAATTTTGAGAGGATTCTCGTGGCGAGACCGA
>JBIKWM010000062.1:0-7793 GCA_044356305.1 Flavobacteriales bacterium | reverse complement strand
GGCTGCCCATGAGCCCGGGCCCCTGGGTGAACGCAATGGCCTCTATGGCATGGATGGGGACACCCGCCCCGCTGAGGGCGGCATGTACCACGGGCACAATGTTTTCCTGATGGGCCCTGGATGCCAGCTCGGGCACCACCCCCCCGTAGCGGGCATGTACCTGCTGCCCCGCCACGATGTTTGACAGCACCACGGGGCCGCGCAGCACGGCTGCCGAGGTGTCATCGCAACTGCTCTCGATGGCCAGTATGAGCCGCCCGATGCTGGCAGGGTTGTTGCCTACATTTGCCAATTCTGACGCGGGTTTGATGAAGGCCAAAGGTACGCGCGCCCGTAGGGTGAAGAAGGTGGCCGGGTATTCAGCACTCGGTATCGCCACGTTCTCTGTCTTCCTTCTCATAGCGGCCTACCTCATCTTCCGCAGTGCGCAGATACAGACGCGTCTCACCCAGGCGCTGGCCGCTGTGCTCTCTGACCAGCTGGCCACACGGGTAGAGGTGGGGGGTGTGGATGTCGATTTTCCAAACTACCTGGTCATTGAGCAGCTCTATGTGGAGGACCAGCATACCGATACGCTGGCCTTCATTGACCGCCTGAGCCTCGGCCTGAAGGGGTACTCCATCAGCAAGCGGCATGTGCGGCTCGGCAGGGTGGGGCTTAAGGACGTGAGCTTCTTTCTGCGGAAATATGCGGGCGAGGACGACCTGAACCTGCAGTTCATCATCGATAACCTGAAGAGTGCCGACACTGCCAAGAGCAAGGCGCCCACCTTCAACTTTGAGGAGCTGACCATTGACAATGCGGCCTTCCGCTACGATGACCGCAACAGGACGCGCGTGGCCAATGCCATTGACTACACCGACCTGGAGGTGAGGCGCATCAACCTGCACATTGCCGACATCAGCATAGAGGGCGACACGGTGAGGGGCGATGTGCGGAGGCTCGCCTTCCAGGAGGAGCACGGGTTCACGGTCAATCAGCTGTCGGGCAAGGCCAAGGTGAGCTCGGACATGCTGGATGTGAAGGGGCTGGTGATAAACACCCCGTGCACCTACCTGAGCCTCGACCTGCGCTTCAACTACGAACGCTGGAGCGACTACAAGGACTTTGTGAACAAGGTGGAGATGAACTACGATCTGCGCCCATCGGTGATTGACATAGGCGACCTGAGCTTCTTTGCCCGCGGGCTGCACGGGGTGACATCGAGTTTCAGGGTGGAGGGCAAGGTGAACGGCAAGCTGGGAAGGATGCGCGGCCGCAAACTGCGCATCGGCTATGGCGAATCGACCCTGTTGGAGGGCGACATGGACATGGACGGCCTGCCCGACATCAACGAGACTTTCATTCACCTGAAGCTGAAGCAGCTGATAACCGACTACCGCGACCTGGGCACCCTGCCCATGCCACCGTTCAACTCTGGGAAATCGCTGGCGATACCAGAGAATGTGGAGCGTCTGGGCAAGATGATGTTCTCGGGCAGTTTCACCGGATTTCTGAATGATTTTGTGGCCTACGGGCGGCTGCGCACGGCCATAGGCGAGCTGAGCAGTGACGTGTCGCTGAAGCAGGATGATGGCAGGCTGCGCTATTCGGGCAACATCACGAGCACAGCCTTTGAGGCCGGGCAGTTCTTTGGGGTGAACAGGCTCGGGGCCGTGTCGCTCAATGCCAAGATAGACGGCAGCGGGGTGACGCGCAAGGACATCGATGCCCAACTGAACGGTAGCGTGAGTTCCTTCGGTTTCAACGGATACGACTATCACGGCATTACGCTGAACGGCCGCTTTGCCGACAACCGTTTCGAAGGGCAGCTGAATGCCAACGACACCAATCTGGTGCTCGATTTCAAGGGCAAGGTGGACCTGACCGGGAAGCTGCCCGTGTTCCGTTTCGAAGCCGACCTTGACCGGGCCGGGATCTATGCGCTGCGGGTGCCGGGCACCAAGCGCGATGCCGCAGTGAGCGGTTCGGTCATAGCCGACTTTGTGGGCGATGACATTGACAACATGGTGGGCCGTGTGCAACTGTCGGATGTGGCCTACACCGATTCATCGGAAAAGACGTTCAGGGTCAACGACCTGGATCTGAAGATCAGTCAGAATGGCGAGGTGCGCACCCTCGGGCTGATATCGTCTGTGGCCGATGCCGATTTCAAGGGCCGGTTCAAGTTCAAGGCCATCCCGAAGGCGATAAATAACCTGGTGCGCAAGCATCTGCCCAGCTACGCGGGCGATTTCAAGGTGCTCGGGGCCGATGAGTCCATTGACCTGAACTTCAGCATCACCCCAAAGGACATCTCGCTCATCAGCCATCTGTTCGCACCTACGCTGGGCCTGGGCCCGGGCGCCAATGTGCTGGGCAGTTTCTATTCGGACAATGACGAGGTACAGCTCTCTGGCAGCATCCCGCTGCTCACGGTGGGCCAACAGCGGTTCACCGATATAGAGCTGCGCGCCACCAATCCGGGGCGGCTGCTGCGCATGGAGGTGACATCGCGTGCCATTTTCCTTACCGACAGCGCCAGCCTGCGCAATGTGAGCATCACCGCCCTTACCGACAACGATTCGATGGCGCTCAACCTGCGCTGGGACAACTTCAAGAGCCCCGCCTACCGTGCCGATCTGGCGCTGAGCGCCTCGTTTCCGCGCAATCAGCAGATAAAGGTGCGCCTGCTGCCCGGCCACGTGGTGATAGACGACATGAAATGGACGTCAGACCCGAACAACCTCATCACCATCGACAGCACCACATTCACATTCAGCAACCTGGCATTCAACGAAGGGCCCCGGTGGGTGAAGGTGAACGGTGAGATAAGCAAGGACCCGCGCAAGGAACTCTCCATAGGTCTCGAACGGTTCGATGTGGCCATGCTCAACATCTTCACCTCGCGCCACGGGCTCGATTTCAGCGGGCAGGTCAATGGCACGGCCCATGTCTCATCGCTCTACGCTGTTCCGCTGTTCCGCAGCCAGCTCATGGTGGAGTCGCTGGGGCTGAACGGTCAGGCGCTGGGCAGCGGCCACATCAACAGCACGTGGCTGGCACGTCAGGAGAAACTGGCCATCAACGCCCAGATGGCCGAGAAGGGCCGCAAGACCATCGATGTGCAGGGGCATTTTGTGCCCGGGACGGGAAAGGAGAACTTTGACCTGAAAGTGCTGCTGGACGGACTGCCTGTGAGCGCGGCCGAGCGCTATGTGGCCAAGGTGATGACCGACCTGACCGGCACCCTCGGGGCCGACCTGACCCTGAAAGGGCCGTTGAAGGCCCCGCGGCTGGATGGCACTGTGCGGCTCGATACGGTGGGGCTGCTCTTCACTTACCTGAATGTGAACCTGCAGGTGAACGATGTGGTGACGGTGAGGCCCGATGGGTTCTACCTGAACAAGGTGAAGATCACCGATGAGCGGGGCAAGACCGGCCGCATTGACGGGGCTGTGAGGCACAAGGGCTTCAAGGACTTCAGTTTTGATGCGAGCGTGACCATGAACAACCTCATGGCGCTCAATACCAACTCGGCCCACAACCCGATGTACTACGGAAAGGCATTCGCCAGCGGGGTGGTACGCTTCTTCGGCACCCCGCAGGAGATGAACCTGACCGTGGCCGCCAAGACCGAGCGCGGCACCCGGTTCAGCCTTCCCCTCAACGGCACCCGCTCCATCGATGCGCAGGATTTCATCTCGTTCGTCAAATTCAAGGACGGAAAGGCTGTGCTGTCCGATCAGCGCACGGTGCCCCAGGTCAAATTCTCGAATCTGGCCATCGACCTGAACGTGGAGGTGACCAACGATGCGGAGGTGCAGATCCTGTTCGACCCCAAAGTGGGCGACATCCTTAAAGGCCGTGGCGATGGCGACCTGCGGCTTGAACTGACACGGCAGGGCGAGTTTAAGATGTTCGGTGATTTTGTGATCAAGGAAGGTGAATACCTCTTCACGCTCCAGAACATCATCAACAAGAAATTCCTGCTCAGACAGGGTGGCACCATTGTGTGGAGCGGCAGCCCCTACGATGCGCAAGTCGATATTCAGGCGGCCTATGCGGTGCGCACGTCCCTCTCGAACCTGATGGCAGCCGACAGCACCGATGCCAACAGCGAACTGTACAAGAAACGGATGCTGGTGAATGTGCTGCTGACCATGAAAGAGAGGCTGATGTCACCTAACATCCAGTTCGGGATTGAACTGCCCAATGCCGATGATGCCCTGCGCACCCAGGTGATGAACAAGATAGGCCTCAGCAATGACCAGGAGCTGAATCAGCAGGTGTTCGGGCTGCTGGTGCTCAACAACTTTCTGCCACCCTCGAACCTCGGAGTGGCCGAGGGCAGCGGTTTCCTGAGCAGCAGCAGCACCGAGATGATCAGCAATCAGTTGAGCAATTGGCTCTCCAAGATCAGCAACGACTTTGATGTGGGGGTCAATTATCGCCCGGGCAACAGCATAACCAGCGATGAACTGGAGGTGGCCCTGAGCACCCAGCTCTTCAACAACCGCCTGCTGCTGGACGGCAACGTGGGCGTATCGAACCGCCAGTCGAACGCCAGCAACATAGTGGGCGATGTGAACGTGGAATACAAGATAACACGGGATGGGAGGTTGCGCATCCGGGCCTTCAACAAGACCAACGACCAGAGTCTCCTCACCCAGAACGTGCCCTACACGCAGGGGCTGGGCGTATCGTACCGCAAGGATTTTGACCGCATAGCCGACCTGTTCAAAAAGAGAACAAAGCCCCAACCGGCCGCGCTGCCCAAGCAGGAAGAGGAGCTGGTGCCCACACCTGAGGGCACAGAGCCTCAGCCCAACCGCTGATGCAGGGCCGCAATGGCCCGACCGATGGCCTCGGGCACCTCAGCGCTGCCGTTTCTCACCGCTTCGCGAAGTGAGGCAAAGAGCGGACTCAGGTTCGGGTCGATGAGGATGGCCTCAAGGATGCCCTCGTGCAGCTGAGCATCGAACCAATGCAGGGACTGCGCCCGCCTGCGTGCCGCAAGACCACCGTTGGTGCGCATGTGCACGAAAAACCGCTCTACCTCTGCCGCCACATCGGTGATGCCGCGCCCTTCGACTGACGAACATGCGGTAACGGGCACCACCCAATCATCGGGGCGGGCCGGAAACAGGTGGAGCGCATTGGTGTAGGAACCGCGGGCTGGCCCGGTCAGCGGGGCCTGCGAGCCATCGTCCTTGTTTATCACCACCATATCGGCCATTTCCATGATGCCGCGTTTGATGCCCTGCAGCTCGTCTCCTGCACCGGCCAGCACAAGCAGCACGAACATGTCGGTCATGCCATGCGCCATGGTCTCGCTCTGTCCTACCCCCACGGTCTCAATCAGTGTGGTGGTGTAGCCGGCCGCCTCGCACAGCAGGATGGTCTCGCGGGTGCTGCGTGCCACACCGCCCAGATTTCCACCTGATGGGCTTGGGCGTACAAAGGCCAGTGGGTCAATGGCGAGGCGCTCCATGCGGGTCTTATCGCCCAGGATGCTGCCCCCGCCCATTTCGCTGGAAGGGTCGATGGCCAGCACGGCCACCCGCTCGCCCGCTGAGGTAAGCAGGCTTCCGAATGCATCGATGAAGGTGCTCTTGCCCACACCCGGCACTCCGCTGATGGCTATACGCCTCGTCTCGTGGGTGATGGTGGAACAGAGGGCCACAAGCGTATCGGCTGCGGCACGGTGGGCCGGCAAGGTGCTCTCAACCAGCGTCACAGCGCGGGCAAGGGCCACGCGGTCGCCTGTGCGGAGGCGGTCAAACAGTTCCGATGGGTCAATGGGTCGGCTCACCGCTTCAAAGGTGCGTCATTCGGGCCCAACCGAGGTGAAACTGTGCAGGTACAGCGCACGGTCGGTATCCTCCCAGTGTATGCGGTAGTATCTGTACTGGTAGGTCTGGAACTGACACAGGCCTATCAGCACGAAAATGAGCACCAGCGCGGGCCAGCGCCATCTGCCCGGCCAAATATGCAGCATCAGGTGTGCGAACGGGACCACCAGGAAAGGCAGATACTCCACCATGGGCCGGGCCGAGAAACTGCCACCGTACCACCACACCTCCCACGAACTGAGCACATACATCAGCCCGATGATGAAGACCAGCCCTGCCCATCCGGCCCTGCCATTGGCCCGAAAAACAGCATAAAAGCCCGCGATGGCCAGAACAGCCCATGGGGTATATAGCAGGAACCCTTTTTTGAAACTGAATAGGAAATGGATGAGGTGCGGCCGCAACAGGTCGAGGGTCTGGTCGCCATAGCTGTACACCCACGGGCTGCCGGTCTGTAGGATGTAAATGATGGACTGGACCATCACTACCACTGTGGCTGCGAGTGCGAATCGGAGCAGATAGCTGCGGTCGGGGAATCTGAGCCTGACATCACCCAGTATAAAAATGAACGGAAGCCCCGCCAACACAAGGATGTTTATGGGGCGGATGAGGATGATGAGGCCCAATATGAGCCCCAAGGTGAGGCTCCTTTTACCATCTGGTATCCATCGGAGGCCGAGCAGAAGGAACAACGACACCAAACCGAACGAGAACACGTGCGACATGCCCGGTTCGATGGCAGCATAATAGAAGAGGTTGGTGCCGAAACACATGGAGACAATGGCCACCACCCGGGGCCACAGCCCGATACCCAGACGCACGAGCAAGGCATCGCAGCACCAGAGCCCCAACAGCAGGAACGAAAGACCTGCCACAGAAATGGCGAGCATATAGGGCCTACCGTAACCCATTGAATGGTCAGCGGTGGCCGTGGCAATGCCATAGGCAACTAGGAAAAACGGGGCTTCGCACACCGCTGTGCCGGCAAAATACTTGTTCACCGTGCCCTTTGGTGCCACATGGCGGTAGTCGTAAACGTGCTGAAGCTCGGACAGGTGCTGCGCCTCGTGCCCGAACACCGAATCGACTGACAGTGTGTTGAAGAACACCATGCCGGGCAGATAGGCGTAGTAGCCACGCGCATCGGCCTGCAGAAGGTCGTTGATGTGTCGGTGGGGCCAGCGGATATTGGATGCGGCCAAGGTGCAGATGAGCACACAGGCCAGGACATGCCACTTACCACGCAACACCGCTATCATGGCTGCGGAGGCAGTGGAACCGGGTCATGCCCATGGCCGCCCCACGGATGGCACCGCCCTATACGCCTGATGCCCAGCCACGTGCCGCGCAACGGCCCCCAGATACGGATGGCCTGCACCATGTACTCGCTGCACGTGGGGCTGTAGCGGCAGGCATTGGGCAGATAGGGCGATATGACCCCCTGATAAAGCCGCACGGGGGCGATAAGTATCCACTCGGCCATGCGCTTCATGCCCCAAAGATGCAGACTTTGCACAAGGAGGTTGCACGCATCGATGCAAATGTTACTTTTGCACCCCTTCTCACGGTGAGGTGGGTGAGTGGCTGAAACCAACAGTTTGCTAAACTGTCGTACTGGGAAACCGGTACCGGGGGTTCGAATCCCCCCCTCACCGCAGAACGGCTCCTGATAATGGAGCCGAGGCTTTTTCGGGGTATAGCGCAGTCCGGTAGCGCATCTGCTTTGGGAGCAGAGGGTCGTAGGTTCGAATCCTGCTACCCCGACAACTTAAGGGGTTCAAGGTTTGATGTTCAAAGTCTCACGATGAACAGGGCCTTGAACCCTTTGACATGATGGTCCCTTAGCTCAGCTGGATAGAGCATCCCGCTTGTAAAGCGGGAAGGTCATCGGTCCGGATCCAATTGTGTAGCTGATATTTGCAGCCCCAAATTCTGGTCCCTTAGCTCAGCTGGATAGAG